>JBBTQX010000010.1:0-28982 GCA_038065455.1 Patescibacteria group bacterium | reverse complement strand
TAATACGAATATTAGAATGACAATTAATAATCAAGGCAACGTCGGCATCGGGACGACGAGTCCGGGAAGATTGTTGTCTTTATATGCGGCATCAAGTCCGACTTTTCAATTGATAAACTCCACCACTGGTTCTATTGCCAGCGATGGAATGATAATTCAACAAAGCGGATTAGTTTCTTCTATTGGAAATCAAGAATCCGGAGATTTACAATTATTTGTTGACAATGGAACAGGAACAAGAGTCATTCAATTACAAACAGGAACAGGCAACGTCGGCATCGGGACGACGAGTCCGGGGGCGAAGTTGGATGTTTATCAAACCGGTGGGACTAGTGGAACTAACACGGCTTTACTTTTGGAAGCTGGCAACAACTCATCTTATTTTGGTAATAATCAAATTGTTTTTGGATATGACAGAGGCGGCATAAGTTATGCTCACGCAATTAAGACACGCCACAATTCGACTGCGGCAGCAGGGAATGATATTGATTTTTACTTGTGGAATTATGGCACTGATGCTGTTGGAACGGTCGGAACAAAGCAGGTAATGACTCTTGAAGGCACTGGCAACGTCGGCATCGGTACCACTACCCCTGCTACTGCCCTTAGTGTTGCCGGAGCCGCGATTATCGGTGGCACCTCGAACGGCTCGGTGGTATTGAAGCTCGGCACGCCTAGCACGATTAATGCAATGGTGAACACCGACGACCAGCTTTATTTCAACATCGATTCCGATAATAATGAATCAAGTCAGGCCATCCATTTCGGCGCGGATACCGCGACCTATCCCGGCACTGATTTAATGACCATTTTTGATACTGGAAATGTCACTATTCAGAACAATCTTACCGTGAACAAGGTAAATGCGAATGAAGTAGACCCGCCATATACCATAGAGGGCAAAAAATATGCTACCTATATGGCCGGTATGACGGGATTAAAAGAAGAAACTGCAGGAACTGTTAATCTTAAAAATGGCAAAGCGATTTTGGATTTGAAAAATGCCGAAGAGGGCAGTGATTTGTGGATGTTTGCTCAAACTATCAATATTGATGCCCGCGACTATCTCTCAAACGATGGAAAGGTTTATAGAACCTCAGTGGAGAACGTGATAAACGGTATAACCGTTTTACTAGCTCATAATTTTAACGGCAATGCATGGTATGAAAAGAAAGACGGCAAAATAATTATTCACGCCGAACCGTCTAATCTCGAAATCTCAAAATCTCAAAATCTCGATTCATCGAAATCTCGAAATCTCGAAATCTCATATCGTTTGACCGCCCCACGCTTTGACGCATCGAAGAAAGACGGCAATCTCCGAACAGGGGACGAGGTGGAAGGCATGAACTTGGACAAGCTTCTAAAATAAATCCGAATTTTCAAAAAATAATGGGTGGTGTACTTAAGTACACCACCCATGTTTTATTACTACTTCATCAGAATCATCTTCTTCGTCTCCGTAAATATGGAAGTTGAACTTCCATAGACTTGGAGGCGATAGAAGTATGTTCCGCTCGGCAATTCCGAGGCATCGAAATCGGTTTCGTAAACGCCGGCTGATTTGATTTCCTGAACCAGAAGTTTCACCTCCCGGCCAAGAATATCGTAAACCGCCAGTCTTACTAAGCTTTGTTTCGGCATCTCAAACCGGATCATCGTCCTAGGATTGAACGGATTCGGATAGTTCTGCTCCAAACGGAATTCGGAGGGGAGTGTTGGTTTAGGATCTCCAACCGAGAGAACTTTATCCACCTTGTACTTTTCCAAGTAAATTACATTTGGAATTGCTCCAGTGGAACTAGAGTAGCTATGAGATAGCACAAAGAGATCATTTCCCCAGAACAAGACTCCGTCTGCGCTGGAAACCCAAGTCCCAGAGTAATCCCAGGTTTTATCCCATTGAATTTCTCCAGTACTCATGGCGAGTCCAGCTATGTAGGCGGACCTTTCTCCATTCATTCGGTTTTCCCCTTTTTGAATTTGCCCAGCTAAGACAACTAGGTTCTTCTCTTTATTCAGAGTTAGTCCTTGGCAGAATGTTTGAGTTTTGCCTAGTGGCGTGTTTCTAGCGTGCCAGGCCTTTCGCCAAATCTCTAACCCCTCCGAGTTTACCTTTACCACCTGGTATTGGAGAATCCAAAGAGAATCCATTTGGTATTTGGAAAATCCCATATAAAAATTACCATCTTCATCTAAATCTCCAAATGACTTCACTCCTTCGGTTTCGTATTTCCAAATTAATTCACCGGTAAGTTTTTTGCGTTTTTCCACAAAAACTTTGGCGCCAAAAGAGGATATCCAAATAAATTCCCCTAACGAGCGAATGGAAACATTGGTTGAGCCGTTGTAGTCCATCGGCCAAGAGAAAACCAACTCTCCATTTTCGTTATAGGCCTCGGCCTTATCGGAAATACAGAAAGCTAGACCGTCCACCTTACCCAGCGCTAACCCTTGATTATATTCAATTTTTTTCAGCAATTTTCCATTGGAGTCCAAAAACAGTAAGCGACCCTTGGAAGAATATAAGTCTTTGCTATAAAGAACAGTTGACTTATTATTTAATGGAAACGCTCCAGATAAGCCCTGGGTTGCTTCAGAGTCTAGTACTAACCATTTTTCTAAAAAATCTGTGTCCAAACTTTTGACTGAGGTGCGAAGCTTGTTCGGAACATTTATATCTTGCCACCCCCAAATAAGAAAATTTGAACTATTTATTCCAAATCCCTTGGCTATATCATTACTCCCGCCAAGGGTCGTCTGTTTCTGAAAAACTAATTGAGGATAACCGGCAAAACCCACACTTACCACTACTATCAACATTATGATTGAGTTTTTCATAACCCAACCCTCCTTTCTGTAGTTTATATTTAGTTATTTAGTTTCTAATAGTATTATACCATACCATATTAAAAGAATCAATATATAAAAATAGACCTAAATATGGGTTAATTTGATATACTTAAACTAATGAATAAAAATAATAAAAACCTGGTTTTAGTTGGATTCTTGGTAGTTATAGTTGGCTTGGGTGGAATTTGGACGTTTATAAAATATCGTTCCACGGTCAGTTCTCCTGTGGCTGATTTGGGCTTGGTATCTTATATAAATGCTCAAGGTCAGGAGTGGTCTATCCCCAAAGGAGAATATTCCTTCTCCGTCAGCGGTGCCGATAAATTTCCAAAATTTGTTACCGGTTTTATTGATCCCCTAGATGTTAAGGTGGGAGACACCCAGAAGATGTTGGTGGCAATAAATAGTGATGTAGAATTAAAGCGAGTTTGGGCGGAGATAGAGACGGATAACACAGTAAAGATGGTGGAATTAAAAATGGAGTCTTCGGCTCCAGTTTCTACATTAGAAGAAAAACCATCGGCTTATTCTGTAGATAAAAATGGATTTTTAGTTATTAACGATTTAGTTGTAGAAAATAAAAACTTAGTTGGTAATTTGATAGAAAAAATTCAAGCTGTGGATGGTGTGGTTCAATACCGTTATAGGGGAGAGTGGGTGGTGGAGGATACTCATACTAGAACTTACCACACTAGGTTTGTGGTAGAAGATTCCAAGGGTCGCTTGGATTCTATGACTTTGGCTTGGTCCGACCCAGTTTGTAACTATAATAGCGCCGGCGCTCTTACTGGTAATTGTTCTGTTGGCACCGGAGTAGAAGCTTTTGATGGGAATTCGACTATTAATGGTTTTACAGTGTCTTTTACTGGCCCAGCTACCATTGCTTTTGCTCCTGGGACTAAAATAACTATAGGAACTGGTAAATTAGGCACTCCAACTAATTCTATTACTGGTGATGCAAAAATACTTCAGGCTTATCCATTTTTCCGGGATGGTGATGGTGATGGCTATGCTTCTGGAACTCAAATTTATACGTCTAGTACAGCTTCTTGGACTGGTTATGTTCGTATGAATGCTGTGAATGGGCAGGGGACAGGGTCCCACTATCAGGTTCCCGTGACGACAAGTACGGACTGCTACGATGCCGATCCTGCCACGACCAATGCTGAACTAGCTTATCCCGGCCAGACGAATTATTACTATACCAACCGCGGCGATGGGAGTTTTGATTATAACTGTAGCAACGGTAGCATAGAAGGCGGCTGGAAAACCACTTCCGCTACCGGCCCTACAGTATATGCGCAAATATCTTCACAACAACAACCTCCAGATAACTTATGTATTAATTATAGTTTTAGTTCAACTTTTGATACTTGTGGTGATATATCTACCGCTTCAAACCTATGTGCAATAGCAAGGATAGATACACCCCTAAAATTAGTTAAAAATGATTTTTATTTATCAAAATTTATAAAATTTATCCTCAACATTGTAGAAGCAAGACCTCCAGATTCTGGTTATCCGACTGGCTGGTTTAGTGGTAGCACTTGTACTATCGGTACTTGTTTGGCTACAGTAACATTGTACAATCTGTGTCATTGAATCTTACGAAGTCCGACTTCATAAGCTAACTATTTTACCAAGTTATCCAGCCATGGCTTATTAATTTGGTAAAAGGCCATAAAAACATTTTCGGGGTTTTGACTTCTGATTTTTGGGTGTGATATTATAGCAAATATGAATACCATTACTATACCGAAAAGAGAGTATCAAAATATTGTCCAACGCCAGCTATTGCTTGAAAAAGAAATATTATTCATTAAAAAGGGCCTTCTCCAATCTGATGAAGTATTGATCCGGCCGGCGATATTAAAGAGGTGGGAGAGAATTAGTCGCGAGCTAGATAAAGGAAATGGCCGCTCTTTTAATTCTCCGAAAGAGATGAAGAGGTGGTTGAGAGCCATTTGATATGGCAGATAGGCTACATCGCGATATCTTTAAAATTGTATATTCACATGAATTTGAGAACGCGCTTCGCCGGTATAAAAAGAACGCAGCCTTATTCGAAAGAATTCAAGATCAGATAAATAAGATTCTCCGCGAGCCCAGCATCGGCAAGCCTCTTCGCTATACCTTGAGAAATCGTCGGCGCCTACACATCGGTTCTTTTGTTTTAGTATACGAATTTCATCAGGGCGAATTGCGTTTCATCGACTTTGACCACCACGACAAAATTTATAAGAAATTCAAATAGCTTTTAAAGGACAAATTTCTTATCCTGAAAAGTCGAAGAAGTTTTTCCGGAAATTAAGAATAAAAATCGGGATAATTTTTTAACCCTTGATGAATTTAAGCGCAAATTAAAGATGCAGTATGAGAAAAAGATATAAGAAAAAACAGTACAGTTGCGCTCTTTGTAAGCCTCCAACCTCATCGGTGCTACAGTTAACTGTAGCGGTCGTATTTCTCTTCAAAAAACTTTTTAATTCATCGCTCCTAAAGATAGGAGCGGTGCTTTTTTAACTTCTGCCTATAGCCCGAAGACTCGGCCTTGTAGGGATTTTTGAGTGTGATATAGTATCAATATGAATACTATTACTATTCAGAAGGCAAAAATAGAAAAGCAATCAGGCATAGTCATTCTTCCCGTGAGAGAGTATGAGAAACTTATCGCCAAATCAGCGCCCACGTATTATCTAACTGGCAAAGAGGCGGAGAAGTTAGATAAACTTGCGGAGGAGGGAATAAAAGAATATAAATCAGGCAAAACCATAAAGATTCGTTCTTTAGCTAATTTGGATTGATGTATGGTCATCCGCGAAGTTCGAACGAGTTCGAGATTCGAGCGCCACTACAAAAAACTGCCTACCCGCGTCAAGGAAGCCGCCAAGGAAAAAGAAAAGATTTTTAGAAAGGATCCGTTTGATTCGCGTCTTGATACCCATAAACTTCACGGTAAAGAAAGAGAAGTGTGGGCCTTTTCTATTGCAAAGTCTTACAGGATTAAATTTATCTTTCTTAGAGAAGGAACCGTTTTATTTTTAGAGGCCGGAACGCACGATATTTACAAATAATATTTCTTCGGAAGTCGGACTTCCGAATAGCGATTATGTTATTCATGAATACTTTTCTATTGATTTGGACACAGTTTGGGAAATTACTCAAAAAGACTTTCCAGATTTAAAATTGAAGATTGGTAAAATATTGAATAATCTTTCATAAGCTACTCCGATGAAGGGTATATTTCTTTTCGTCGCCGCTCTGGCGATTGTCGTTTTTTGTGGTATAATAGTCTTATATGAAAATAGATGAATTTGTTAAAAAGCGCCCATATCTATTTTGGTATGTCCGCGATCTCGATAAGCTTTCCGAAGAGGCGGTAGTGGAAAGTGTCCTGAATTACGGCGATTTTGACGATGTGAAAAAACTAATTTCCATCTTGGGTATCAAGAAAACAACTCGGATTTTCAGAAAACAAACCCATCCCCGCAGAAAGAGAGTGAACTATTACCCGGAAATTGTGCACTATTTCAAGCATTATTTTCACGCGCATGCATAAAGAAATTTTAACCTTGGAGCAGGAAATGCTCTTATCTACGATTAGGAGGTTTTCGAAACAATTCGGTTTGGTGGGTGGAACGGCTATAGCGCTTCACCTCGGCCATAGAAGATCGATAGATTTTGATTTATTCTCACATTCGTTATTTAATACTTTAATCTTGAAATCGCGCATCGCGCGTCGTGAGAAGATCGAAAAAATCCTCGTGCAAAGAACCGGGGAATTCACCTTCATTGCGCGGAGCGTCAAGATAACCTTTTTTCATTACCCATATCCGATTGAATTCAAAAAATTGTTTGATGACACAGTAAGAATACCCGATCTTTTGACATTGGCAGCAATGAAAGCATACGCGTTGGGGCGCCGCGCCAAATGGAAGGATTATGTCGATTTGTATTATATCGCCAAGAAATACGGCGACATTTCGCCGATTGCGTGGAAAGCGAAAAAAATCTTCGGCAACGAATTCAATGAAAAAATATTCCGCGTCCAACTGGCCTATTTTAAAGACATCGACTACACCGAGAATATAGTTTATATGAAAGGATTCGAAGTATCCGACGCCGTTATAAAAAAAGAACTCATCCGTTTCAGCGTGGTATAATTAAAACCGTGAAAGGCATATTTCTTTCCGTCGCCGCTCTGGCGATTGTCGTTTTTATGGTATAATATTTCCGTATGAAAATTGATTCCATAAAATTGAAAATTTTACCGACCTTGAGGGCCGCCGGAGTCATCCGAGCCTCCATTTTCGGTTCGGTTGCAAGGGGAGAGTCGGGTCCGGCAAGCGACATAGATTTGCTGGTGGAACTGCCCAAAGGCAAAAGTTTGCTTGATTTGGTCGCATTAAAATTGCAATTGGAGGAAATTCTGGGGATTAAGGTGGATTTAGCGACCCCGGGTTCCCTATCTCCGAGAATAAGGCCCTTTATCCAAAAAGACCTAGTTTCGGTATTATGACCAAGAAGCCGGAAGTATTACTTGAACATATTCTGGAAAGTATCGTCCGAATAGAAGAATATGCTTCCGGTATATCGAAGGAACAATTCGAGTCATCGTTAAAAATCCAAGACGCCGTCCTTAGGAGATTGGAAATTATCGGCGAAGCCGTCAAAAATCTGCCGGTTGATTTTAAGGAAAAACATCTTGATGTTCCGTGGAAAAAGATAGCCGGTACGAGAGATTTTCTCACTCACGAGTATTTCGACGTCGATACGGAATTGGTTTGGGAAATAATCGGAAAAGATCTTCCGGATTTGAAATCGAAAATATCTAAAATCATGGGCAGGTAAGTGTTATAATATTTTCGTGAAGGCTTTATTTATCACTCTTACCGTTCTGGCGATATTTGTTTTCGCGGTCGGGCCGAAAAACCTAACCTCTCTCGCGACTCGCGCTTTTTCTCCCTCCGCCGGAGTGTATGTCGGCGAAATCCCCCTGAATAAAATCCCTTTAGATCAGTCCGGAGAACCGGGTGGTGTAGTTAAGTATACCTCCCAGTTTGGGAACGAGAATTCGGGTGGTGTCTTTAAAGACACCACCCAGCCGAAGAAAAATATCACAAGCACACCCGTAGGCGTGAAGGTGTATACCGCGAACATTGTTTCAAAAACCTCGAGCGAAGATTTGAAAGTTTTGAACAATAAACTAAGTCTGCTCGAAACGCGCATTTCGGAAATCATCTCGATTCTCGACCCCGACACGTCTTCCCAGTCTTCGCAATCTCAAATTTCTCCGTCAAACACCTCCAATTCGGGTGCTATCTTCAAAGATAGCACCCAGCCTCAAATCCAATCCGCAACCACAGTTTCAAAAACCGGGCGGATATTAGTGAGCGAAATAATGGCGGGCGCGGATTCCGGCGCCAACTACGAATTCGTGGAATTGTATAATGCCGGCGGAAATGCGGTGGATTTGACCGGCTGGACTCTGAAAAAGAAAACTTCTTCCGGGAGCGAAGGCTCGCTCGTCTCCGCTAAGCTATTTTCGGGAAAAGTCATCCAGCCGGGCCGGTATTTGCTTCTCGGCAATGCCTCGGGCTACGCGGGGAGCGCCGCGCTCGATATCGCCTGGACTTCGTCGAACACCCTGGCATATAAGAAAAATGCGGTCGCGCTTTATGATTCCGATGGGAACAAGATGGAGGAAATATACTGGGACGACATTCCGAAGGGGCAGAGCCTCGCGCGAACGGGCTGGACAGGCGCGAATTTCATTCTCGCTTCCTCGCCCACGCCCCAAAATTCCCAAAGCCAGTAATGTGGTATTATAGAAAAATGGAAATTAAAATAGTAAAAAAACCGATAAAGAAATCCGAGGTGATTTTAATGGCTAATGCGGAATTCGGCGATTTGGTTAAAGCAGTAGTCGATGTTAATCAGGAGATTATGGCAGTCGGCGGAGAGCTTCACACGGATGAAGAAGTCCTGCTTTCGGAAGAAGAAAGCTCCCAGCGGAAAGACACTTGGGGTATCAATATTTATCCGAATAAGCCGGAGAACGAATGGATTGAATTTGATTCAATGGTTAATTTGAAACCGAATCTCGGCAATCGCTCGCGGGATGTGGAAAATCCAGAAACAAGGAAAAACATACTGAATATAGTAAAAAAATTGATAGAGGATTGATATGCCACCTATTCACAAAGAATTGGCGGCGGGTGGATGGTATCGGTTCTCATTGGCCGAACAGCTCGGTAATATCGGAAGCGAGGTTTTGAGAACTTCGCGCCAGGAAGGGAAAGATGAGAAGCTGTTCTGGGGAGCGGTAGAACGGGCCTTGGATCTCTTCGACCTTACGTTAGGCGATCCGCGCTGGATTGGCCGCCGCCGGGAGATTGGGCGGGCACGGGAGGTATTCTGCGATGCCGTTTACGGCGGAAAGCTCTATAAAAGCTCGTTTCCCGACCTGATTCGATATTTCGACCAGTTTGCTTTCGCCGCCAGGAAAGATTTTTAACTATTCCCATATTCGGGGGTGTGCATAAGTCGGTTGATTTAGGAGAGATAACAGTTAAAATTAAATTGATTTGAGACGGAAAACAAAGGGCGCAAGCTCTGTTTTCCGTTTTTGTTTTTTAATTCATGAAAAATAAATTCTTTATCATCGGCGCGGGGTTCGTTGTTCTAATTCTATCTATTGGCGCGCGCTTTACCTGGGAAAATTACTTTTCCCCGCAGGCCAAGCAAAATAAGCTTTTCGAGCAGAATTTGCAGAAATATACTTCTGGAATGGAGGCATTCGAGGCCGCTATGCGAGCGGATACCTATGGCGGCAAAACCCCGGAAGAAACCCTCGCGATGTTTGTGGATGCTCTGAAGAAGGGGGATATTGAGCTCGCGAGTAAGTATTTTATGCTGGATACGAATACGCAAAGTCCGGATTATTTGACGAGGAGAATATGGGAGAAGTCTCTAATAAAATTTGATAATGAAGGTGATTTAAGGGAAATAATCAATATTTCGGTTTCTGCTAAACCCGATCCCAATTCGGCTATAAGTTCAGATTATTTTGTTTTTTCATCATATGATAAAAAGGGAATTTTTGTTACAGATATAGATTTACGTATAAACAAATATTCCGGCGTCTGGAAAATAGAGAGTATGTAGGCAGTTAGTTTAATCAAAGCGATGGAAAGACTTATCTTATTTTCGCTTGTTTTATCTTTTTTATTTATCTCTTTCCCAAGAGAGTCTTTTGCCTACAATATCGGCACGCACGCCTATCTGACGGATGAGATTGTGAATTTTTATAATAAGAATTTTCTCGGCAATCAAATACCCGAAGGTTTCCGAAATTATATGATAGACGGGTCACGGAAAGAGGACGACAATATCCGGCCGATGAATCACTTCTATGACCCGGTAAACAATGTCGGTTTTCACGACTCGCTTCTCGGAAGTTGGGAAAAATCGAAGGATTGGGCGAATAATCAGACGAATCAGAATAGCGTGAAGTATAAAGTTCCCGCGACTATCGCTTCTATTTTATCCGCCGCTCAAACCGGAAAAATAAGCGGAATATCATCCGAAACGAATTTCACTTGGCACAAGGCATTGGAATATTACGTAAACGGGGAAAAAGAAAAAGCCTTTTTCGCGCTAGGGCATATCCTCCATTTGATAGAGGATGCGAGCGTGCCGGACCATACGCGGAACGACCCTCATCCGGGCGACAGTCCCTACGAGAATTGGACGGACAAATTCAAGCTGAATAATAAGGATTCCGGTTTGCCGGGGAGATTGAACGGGAAGTCCCCGATTCAATTAAGCGATTTGAATTCGTATTTTGACGGATTGGCGAAGTATTCCAATAATAACTTTTATAGCAAAAACACTATCAATAGTGGTTATTTTTTACCACAAGCAGATTATTTTAGAATTGAAAGTGACGGTAAAAGTTATGGAATAAAAATTGATAATGAATTCGGCGATTATCCAGTAGTCAGAGCTAATGGAGTTTTTTCTTTTAATAATGATGAACTTTTGAATAGACCAACTATAATGTCTCAATATTGGTCCCGACTTTCCACCAAATCCGTCCAATACGGGGCCGGGATAGTATATTTATTCTTCAAAGAAGCCGAGATGGCGAAGAATGACCCGAATTTCAAAAAACAAAATCAAAAATCTTTTCTTGCTTCCATCGGCGAGGCAATCAGGGGAATATTCCAATCTGCGGACAATGCCGGTAATTCCGATATAACCGACACTATTTCGGGTGCTATCTTTGACAATAGCACCCAGTCGGACGAAGTTAATTCGGAGGATATCGGAGAAAAAAGTATTTTGTCGCCGGAAAAAGGAGATATTGAAACGGATGAAGGAACCGTTGAAGCGGACGAAGGAACCGTTGAAGCGGACGAAGGAACCGTTGAAGCGGACGAAGAAATTATTGAAACGAGCGAGGGAAACAGCGAAATGGACGCGCTAAACGAACGAATCGACAGCCTCATCAGCAAAACCGCCAATTTGAAAAGTAAGGCTTTGGCTAGAAAAACTATTCCCGAGGTGGTGTCTTTAAAGACACCACCT
Source organism: Patescibacteria group bacterium (assembly GCA_038065455.1). Classification (GTDB taxonomy): domain Bacteria; phylum Patescibacteriota; class Minisyncoccia; order UBA6257; family GWB1-50-10; genus JBBTQX01. The sequence continues at coordinate 17,537 of JBBTQX010000010.1, read as the reverse complement.
GCGACGAGTATGCCGAAATTGCCGCCTGTTCAAGCGCCGCCTGTTCAAGCGCCTGTCGTTCAACAGCCGACACTACCCCCGATTGTTTATTATCCTCCGGTTACTTATTACTACTATTACAATCAAACTACCAATACCACGAGTACGGCTACCAGCACCAATTCGAGCAATGGCGGGAATAATAGCACCAGTACGAATACGAACGCGACTTCGAGCGCGCTCAATTCCGTCGGCACCTCGACATTTTCCAACACAATTTTCGTAAGCGAGCTCTTGTTTCACGCGACGGGCGACGGAGGGGATGTCGGCAAAGAATTTGTGGAATTGTATAACGACGGGAATCAATCGCTCAATCTGTCAGGCTGGTCGCTCAAATATTTCCGGAGCGATTCGACATCCACCAATTCTCTGGCGTTGTTCGGCGAGTCGGAACATACGGCAGACAGAATGGTGATTCCGGCAAAAGGATATTTACTGGTGGGGTTGAATGATTATAATGCCGTAAATTATAGCGGGACTGCCGCGGATATTCTAAGAACTGCGTCCTTGCCGAACGTTTCGGGAGCGAGCGAAGGCGTGGCCATCACCGCTTATCTTTTTGACAATATTGGAGCGGGCGTGGGCGGTTTGGCCTATACGAATACATCCATTTCCCAGGCGGGTCAGAGCTTGGAAAGGAAGGCAAAACCGACAGGAAATTGTATATCGGCCGGAAGCGGCGAGGGCGAATTTGCCGGAAATTCATGTAGTGGAAGCCAGTCCGGTGATTTTGAAACCCGTTCCAATCCCAAGCCCCAGAATTCCGGCAGTTTGCCTGAACCGAGAATGGCTCCGAATTTGACCGGCGCGAGCCTGACTTATTCCTCCTCCACGATGAAATTAGTCTTCAAATGGAACGAGGCGCTTGATTCCATGGGCGACGCGCTTTCCGTCCGTTATGAAATCAGAAATGCTTCCACTTCGGAAATTTTTGCCACGACGAGCGCCGCTATCGGTCTTTCGCGGAGCATAGACGAAATCGGCCGGAATTATGCTTTTTTCTTGCGGGCTTTCGACCGGGACGGCTTGGGTTCGCCGCCGGCGAATCTCTCGGCGGACGTCCCGAGTTTCTTTTCGAATTTATATTTCTATCGCGATTCCCGAAGCGGGGGAGGAAATGTCGTAGACGCTTATTACGGAAATTATCCGTTCATTCCGGGTTCATACGGAAATTGGAAATTAGTACTTCTGTATGTGAATTCCGCCGCTCCGAAAGACGCTAATTTGATTGAAAACAATAAATTTTCGCCGGCGGATAATTCAAATCTGGCGATTTTGAGTTATCTGCGCTGTTCCGGCGATGGTTATGTGACTTCCAATAAATTCATACTTCTCCCGGAAGGCGACCACTGTTCGTCTTTAGGCGGAGGTTTGAATCCGCAGGGAATGTCCGGTTTGGAAGATTTTCATTTTATTGTTCCGATTGCCGTGCCGAGCGGAGTAACGGATTTCGGACCGAGTGCCTACGTTACGGCGGCTTTCTATGATTATTCTTCGACCATCGGCGGTTATGCCAATTTCCGGCTGGCGGCGGCGGACAAGCGCCAATACCATTTTCAATCCGCTCCGCCGCCATCTTTGCCGCCGCTCGCTCCGGCGGATGTTACTCTCCAGTTCGATAGTCTTCATTCGGCTTTGAATTTGGCTTGGCCGAAGGCAACCGACCCTGATTCGCTCGACAATAATATTTTCTACGAATTCAATTATTCGAGTTCAACCGAATTTTCTCCGGCCGGATGGCAGTCGACAGGAAGAAATCTCTCGGCAAGCGTTCCGGTCAATTTCCCGCATGGCTATAAAATCGGCGTGCGGGCCGTCGATGATTTCGGAAATATTTCCCAGCCAGTCGCAAAAAATTGGAATTTTCCGACTAATTATAATCCCTTTCCCCATCAGAATGACGCGAGCCAGATAGTTGGCACATCGAACGGCGCGGGTCAAAGGATATTTATTCAAATAGGTTCGAATGCCGGTAAAATCGGAATGACTGTCGGTAAAGGCGCCGGCCCCTACAGCGTTACCGATACCTTCATCGGAATATATTCCGATAACAACGGTTCAATGGGGAATCTGATTGCCACGACCACCGACGTCAATTACCAATGGCCGATGGAAGACCATCCGTCGGCCCGCAGTTTGGAATTCAGTTTTATAAGCCCGATATATCTCAATTCCAATTCTTATTATTGGCTCGTGCCTATGAATGGGCCGGGGATTTCGAACACGAATTACATTTTTGGCTCGGCGGGCGACAGCTACTCGGACGGCTATTGGTCGGGAGATATGGGGAAAGACGCGAGTTTCTTCCTACAATAAGGCATTTTTGACTTTTCCGGTCGGATATGCTATATTGCGAACAGTTAAGTTTTAAGTAACTTTTTATTTACAATAAGGAAAGGGAAATATATGGAATATGAGTGTGGATTCTGCGATAAGAGAGGGTCAATGGATATATTTGCCCATCTATCTTCCGGATCAATGGAAGAAAATTCGGAGACATTTATCGCCTGTCCGGATTGCGGTTCAGAAACAATAAATCCGGTTGTTATTATAAAGATAGACAGCAAAAAAGATATTAGGCCTCGTGCCTCCACCCCTTCGGCTTTCGCGTTTTAAGATGGAATACCTGTCAGTCAGTATGCTGACAGGTGTTTTTATTTTTCTGTTAGAATAAAGATATGAGGGAAATTGTCGCTATCATCCATAATGTTCGGAGTTTGCACAATGTCGGCTCGATATTCAGGACGGCGGACGCGGCCGGGGTCTCGAAAATTTATCTTTGCGGCATCACGCCCGCGCCGTTCGACTGCTTCGGCAAAGCCCGTCCGCAAATCGCGAAAGTGGCGCTCGGCGCCGAAAAAACAATGCCATGGGAAGCGGTTCGTTCGCCCAGGGCTATTTCAAAATTTTTGGAAAAATTGAAAAAAGAAGGCTATAAAATCCTGGCTGTTGAACAGTCGAAAAATTCCATTCCATATTACAAATTTAAAAATCAAAAATCAAAGATCAAAATTGCCGTCATTGTGGGGAATGAGGTTAACGGTTTGCCTAAAAATATCCTCAAAAACGCCGATAAAATATTGGAGATACCGATGAAAGGAAGAAAGGAATCGCTGAACGTCAGCGTCGCTTTCGGCATCGCACTTTTCGGGTTATTATATACCAGGTAGTGAAAACTCGATTGTAGCCATGTCCCGTTACATCCATATTATAAAAATTTTAAGTAATAATTTATGTTTAAACCTGATACAAAAAAACAGTCGAAAAATTAAATCGAGTTTCTACTACCTGGTATAGGAAATAATGGTTTCTTCGAATACAAAAGGAATTTTAGGTCTTGTCATTTTCATCGTCGGTTTCACGGCCGGGGCGACGGTTACCACTCTTTATTATCTGAATCGAATTGAGGCGGTGACGAATAAGGTGAATATCAAGATAGGCGAACAATATATCGTGGCGGAGCTCGCGAATACCGAAGCGGAAAGGAGCAGGGGTTTGAGCGGGCGGGACAGCATCGGATTGAACGAGGGGATGTATTTCGTTTTTGAAAAGCCGGGAACTTACGGTTTCTGGATGAAAGGGATGAAATTTCCGATAGATATTGTCTGGATATCGGAAGGCAAAATTATCGGCTTTACGGAGAATGCGCAACCGCCAGCCGATTTGAACGCGCCCGACAGCGAACTGAAAAGCTATGTGCCGCCGGGCGAGGTGGACAGGGTTTTAGAGCTCCATGTCGGCCGGGCAAAGCTCTTGAGGGCGCAAGTCGGGGATAGCGTTATGGCGAAACCGCTCATAGAAAAACAGTCGCAACCGGCTTACTGATGCTTTATAATGAAACCAGGCAGTAGAAATGCGATCGTAAAATATGATATTAATTAAAAAATGAAAACAAGCAAAAGGTCATTAAAAACAAAGAAAATCGCCGATTCAGGGGTGGCTTGCAATCGCATTTTCACTGCCTGGTAAACCAATGACTAAAATCGCTATAAACGGATTCGGGAGAATCGGCAGACTTTTTTTGAGGCAGGCCTTGAATGAAAGAAAATTGGATATCGTTGCGATAAACGACTTAGGCGACGTTGAAAACTTGGCTTATCTTTTGAAATACGACACGGTCTACGGCCGGTATGATAGAGAGATCAAATTTCAAAAATCAAATCTCAAAATTGGCGGGAAGAAAATAATCTTTCTCCAGGAAAAAGATCCGGCCAAATTGCCATGGAAGAAATTGAAAATTGACATTGTGGTGGAAGCGACGGGTATTTTCGAATCGTACAAAAAAGCCAAGGCGCATTTGACTGCCGGCGCGAAGCGGGTGGTATTGACCGCGCCCGCGAAAGACGAGGACGGAACACTCGGCCGGACGGTGCTCGTGGGCGTAAACGACAGCGAAATGAAAACCTGCCCGATCACTTCAAACGGTTCCTGCACGACGAACGCCGCTTCGCCCTTAATTCAGATATTGTCCGAGGAGCCGGGAATAAAGAAAGCCGTTTTGAATACGGTGCACGGATACACAGCGACGCAATCAATCGTGGATGGCCCCGTGAAAGGCGGGGATTTCCGGCGCGGCCGGACGGCGGGGCAGAATATCATACCTTCAACGACCGGCGCGGCCATCGCGGTTACGCGGGCAATCAAGGAATTGGAAGGGAAGTTCGACGGGATGGCGATGCGCGTGCCCGTCGCCTGCGGTTCCATCGCCGACATCACGTTTGTTTCCAAAAGAAAAACTTCGGCGGAGGAAGTAAACGATATTTTGAGGAAAGCGGCGGCCTCGTCCAAGTGGAAAGGGATTTTCAAGACGACGGAAGATCAACTCGTTTCGTCCGATATCGTGGGCGAGCTTTACGGCGCGATTGCAGATTTATCTTTCACCAAAGTGGTGGATGGCGATCTCGTGAAAGTGCTTTCGTGGTACGACAACGAAGCAGGCTACGCCTCGACGCTCGTGAAGCACGTTTTAGAAGTAGCCAGGCTCGTCTAGAACTATTTTCATCGGCGTTCTAGGCTCCGATAACCGAGCGGCAGACGTTAAAACGCTTCTAGACTGGTTCAGGGCGAATTTCGGGGTTTAGCGGTCAGAACATCGTTCGCAAGGCTATTGTTTTTTTGAGGGGGGTGGTATTATAAAGACATATGAAAAAATTATTCATTTTAGTCGCAGTGATATTTCTCGCCGGCTCATTCCTTTTGCCGGCTCAAGGTCGGGCGCAGACAACCGATGTCTCGGCGCAGATACAGGCGCTCTTAGCTCAACTCCAGACTCTGCAAACCCAGCTAATCGCTATACGGAGCCAATCCATTTCAGGAAGTGCGACAACTTTGCCGACACTAGTTCCGGTTTCAACCCAGATTACGGTTTCAAGTACTTCTCCGGCTATTGCCTTTTCCTGTTCCGTTTCCGATTTGAATGGATTACGGCGAAGCTCCCGCGGTAGCGCCGTTTCAAAATTACAGGGAATCTTAAAAAGCAGGGGATATATGCAAATCTCTCCGACCGGTTTCTTCGGCACGATCACCCAGGCCGCCCTCAAAAGTTTCCAGGGAGAAAATGGATTGGATATCAGCGGTGTCGTGGATGACGCGACCATTCAAACGCTTGACCAATCCGGTCCGTGCGCTATCCAGCCGCTGACTGCCATTCCGATATTACCTGTTCCTACCACTATTAATTTTGTTCCCACTTCAACCCCTATTTCTGTTCCTAATTCTAATCCACTTCCTACGCCGATTCCAATACCAGTACCAATTTCAACCCCGATTTCCACACCTACACTTATATCCACATCCACATCTACCCCTCCGACATCAACCTCAACCCCTCCGACATCAACCTCAACCCCGCCTGCTCCAACTTCCACGCCGGTTTTTTCCGTCAGTTCTCCGGCAAGCGGTGCGACTTCGACTTGGTCAAGGGGCGGTAGCTATAATATCCAATGGTCTAACGCCGGCTTCATAGCTCCGAGTGTCAGGCTTAGTCTTTATCGAAATGGGAGTTATCTTGATTTTATCGCGGGTGATACTCCGAATAGCGGAAACTACAGTTGGCGGGTTCCCACCTCCTTAGCTGACGGTTCTAATTATTCCGTGAGGGTATTTTACCTGCCTTACCCGAACAATTGGGGAGATAGCGGTCAGTTCACCATTTCTAATTGATTGAGAATCAGCTCCGGAAAAACTCCGATTTAATATGGTCATCTACGTCGGGGCGGACCATAAAGGATTCGCCCTAAAAGAAAAAATCAAGGATTTTTTGAAAATGCGCGGTTATTCCGCGGTGGATATGGGCGACGAAAAATATAATGAAAATAACGACTATCCCTTATTCGCGATTAAAGTCGCGAAGCAGGTGAGCCAGGAGTTTGAAACGGCGCGGGGGATACTGATTTGCGGTTCGGGAGCGGGAATGAGCGTGGTGGCGAACAAATTCCTGCATATCCGGGCGGCCTTCGCTTCGTCGCCCGACCAGGCTTTCGACGGCCGGAAGGAGGATGATACCAATATTCTTTCTTTAGGCGCGAATTATGCCGATGAGGAAATGGCAAAAAAAATAGTTTTAACCTGGCTCGAAACGCCATTTTCGGGAGAAGAAAGACATCAACGTAGATTGGAAGAAATCTCCCGACTGGAAGAAAAATTGATTTCGCCCGTTTCGGATGATGAATCCGGTAATACTATATTGAAGACAAATATAAATTGGAGATGATAATGGATCCCGTTAGAGACGTTCAAGGTGAATATATGAAAATAAACAATTACAGACAACTCGAAAAATCAGACAACTCGCATAATAAACAGATGTGCTTAAAAAGCACATCTTGTCTCTAACGGGATGGAGGTAATCGTCGGCATAAACTGCCCGGATTTCGAATGTGTCAGGAAACACTGGGATGCGGCGGCCACGCTCGGTGTCCGTGCCGTTCAAATCGATGTGACGGATGGCGTTTTCGCGCCGGCCAGGACCTGGAATAATCCGGCGGAATTGGCCGAACTCACGAAAAAGAATCCGGAAATCTCGGCGGAAATTCACCTAATGGTGGAGCATCCGGAGTCGGTTTTTGAAAACTGGCTCAAGGCCGGAGCGAAGAAGCTGGCAGTGCATTTCGAGAGCGGCGTAAAAAGCCTAAGTCTTGTTCAGAAAATTGCCAAAGATTTTTACGGAGCGGAGACGATTATCGGCATCGGCCCGAACACTAACATCGAAGAAATCGTGAAATCGGAAAATTTGAGCCTTAACTTCTCGGTCCAGTTGGTGGCGGTTCCATTGGGATTTTCGGGCGGAGAATTCGCTCGGAGTACTGTTGGCAAGATAAAATATATAAAAAGCCTTTGGCCGAATGTCAAAATCATAATCGACGGCGGGATGAATCCCGATACCGCGGAACAAGTGAAGGACGCTGGCGCCGACGCGATCGTGGCTGTATCCTATATCTGGAAAAATACTTCGCCGGAAAAAGCCTATCAAGAACTCCTTCGGGTTTAAGCGAATAAGTTATAATTAGGAGGATGAAACCCATCCATGAGGGACGGCTTGAATATTTGGAAGAACTGGCGAACAGGATCCGCGAGAAGGTGGTGGAAACGCTCCTTGAGGCGGGCTCGGGGCATTCGGCCGGGCCATTGGGGATGGCGGATATTTTTACCGCCTTTTATTTCCATATTTTAAACCACGATCCGAAAAAGCCCATGTGGACGGAGCGGGACCGGCTGGTGCTCTCGAATGGCCATATCTGCCCCGTTTTATATGTTACGCTAGCTTACGCCGGCTATTTTCACTTGGAGGAATTAATGACGCTTCGGAAACTGAATACGCGCCTCCAGGGCCATCCGCACCGCCGGGCCTTGCCGGGGATTGAAATGACCTCTGGCCCTTTGGGTTCGGGACTTTCGCAGGCTATCGGCATGGCGCTCGCGGCGAAACTCAACAATAAAAAATACAGAGTTTATTGTTTAACGTCGGATGGCGAACACCAGGAGGGGAATCATTGGGAGGCCGTAATGTTCGCGGGAAAGAACAGAATGAATAGTCTCACGGCTGTCGTGGACCGGAATAATATCCAGATAGACGGCTTTACGGAGAATGTGATGCCTCTGGAATCATTGAGGGCGAAGTACGAAGCTTTTAATTGGCATGTGCTGGAGGTTGACGGACACAATATGCAGGATTTGACGGACGCGGTTTCGGAGGCCGAAGCCATCTACGAAAAGCCGACCGTGATAATCGCACATACGATCCCGGGAAAAGGCGTGAGTTTTATGGAGCACGATTATTTGTGGCATGGGAAATCACCGAATAAAGAGGAAGCGAAGAAGGCACTTCACGAATTGCGGACATTGGGTCGGAGGATAAAATCGGAACATGAATAATATGTTAAATCCACAATTACATCTAAATCCCAAGTTATTTGATGCTGATGTGGAACAAAAACCAATCCGAGACGGCTATGGTGACGGAATAGTGTTGGCCGGCGATTCGGATAAAAACGTGGTCGCGCTTTGCGCGGATCTCATGGAATCCACCCGGAGCGAAGCGTTTTCGAAAAAATTCCCGGAGCGGTTTTTCGAAATCGGAGTGGCCGAGCAGAATATGGCGACGATCGCGGCGGGTCTCGGGGTTTCCGGAAAAATTCCCTTCATCGCCTCTTACGCCACTTTTTCTCCGGGCCGGAATTACGAGCAGATCCGCACCACCATCGCCTATAACGATTCCAACGTGAAGATTGCGGGGCATCACGCGGGCATTTCCGTGGGGCCGGACGGCGCGACGCACCAGGCAACGGAGGATATCGCAATCATGCGAGTGATACCGAATATGAAGGTCTTCGTGCCGTGCGATGCGCTCGAAGCGAGAAAAGCGACAGTCGCGGCCGCGAAGATCTGGGGCCCGGTCTACTTGCGTTTCGCCCGCGAGAAATCGCCCGTGATTACGACGGAAGAAACGCCGTTTACGCCCGGCAAGGCGCAAGCGTTTTGGATGTCGAAAAAACCGCAAGCGGTAATCATCGCCTGCGGAGCGCTGGTTTATAACGCGCTTCTCGCGGCCAAAGAACTGGAAAAGGAGAAAATCGGCACGGTGGTTTTAAACAGCCCATCCGTAAAGCCGCTGGATGAAAAAACCATTTTAGAATTAGTTGAAAAATATCCCGCAGTCGTGACAGTGGAGGAACATCAAATTCACGGCGGATTGGGCGGCGCGGTGGCGGAACTGCTCGCAAAACACCGGCCGGTACCGATGGAATTTATCGGATTAAAAGACACTTTCGGCGAATCGGGCAGTCCCGAAGAACTCATAGAGAAATACGGAATGGGTGTGAAAGACATAAAAAAAGCGGTGGAAAAAGTCCTGAAGAGAACTTATGAGGTTTAACCTCGTAAGAAGACCAAATCTCGTTATTCTAAAATTAAATCTTTAATTCCCTCTAAATTCATTTCTTTGAGCCATTTAATGGTATCTTTTTTGTATTGTTCAGGACCGCCGAAAAATTCCAAAAGGATTTTTCTTTGGGTTACTGAAGGAAAATTCTTTTTGCCGATATAATCCGGAAAACTTGACCAGTGGTAATTTTCCAAAAAATCCATCGCTTCTTTATAATTTTTAATTTCTCTTTCTCGCCATTCAGGAAATTTGATATCTAAAGAATTAAGATGAATATAATAGGGGAGATGAATAAAATGAGAGTCTTTTTCAACTAAAATCGCCTTATAAGTTCCTTGAAATAGAGAACCGCTTCTTTCATATTTTTGATTGAAGCTCATGGTATAACCAGTGCCCAACTTTTGCATAAATTTAACAATTCCATTTTCTTTTCTCTGTTGCAAAAGTAAATGAAAATGATTTGGCATTAAACAAAAAGCTAAAATGTTTATGAGTGTTTTTCTGGGTTCTCTTTCAATCTTACGAGGTTTAACCTCGTAAGATTGAAATCCAACGAGTTTATTAAACTTATAATATATATTTGCCGCCGGAGTTTCGTCGTTAAATTCGAAAAGATCGTGAATAAATCTAAATCTATCTTGGTCATCTAAAAATATATTACGTTTTTCAACCCCCCTATTATAAACATGATAGATTTGATTGTCGGCAAAAATTGGTTGTTTCATATTATTTATAATCTTACGAGGTTTAACCTCGTAAAGTCAAATTTTAAATTACCTTAGTTCGTACACCTCAGGTAAAAAAACAGGACTCCATGGGGTAATTGTTATATAATTTGATAGATGTTTGATGTTATTACCATTGGTTCGGTGAAGCGGGATGCTTTTTTCGAAGCGCCGAAATTTCAAACTATTCCTTGGAAAAAAACACCGTCGAAGAAAGCCATTGTTTTGCCGCTCGGCGAAAAGCTGGAAGTGGATAGCATCTATTTCACTATCGGCGGAAATTCGGCCAATGCCGCGGTGGCTTTCAGCCGGCTCGGATTCGATACGGCCTGCGCCGGAAAAACGGGAGACGACCCGGGTGGCCGGGAAATCCGCCGGCGTCTGAACGGGGAAGGCGTGGACACCAATCTGATTACTAAGACAGACGAGCTTCCGACGGGCTATTCCGTCCTGCTTTTGAAAGACGGCGAACGGACGATACTGGGCTATCACGGCGCTTCCGGCCTTTTCAATATCAGTGATTTTTATCTGAAGCGGCTCAAGGCCAAGTGGTGGTACTTGTCGCTCTCGGGCGAATCGACGAGATTTTTAGGGAAACTGATCGCCTTCGCGCGGAAAAACAAAATTTCAGTGGCTTTCAATCCGAGCGGATACCATTTGAAACATTATCCGAAAGAAATTCTCAAAAATCTCAAAGACATCTCTTTTCTTATTTTGAACGAGGAAGAAGCGGCAATTTTGACCGGCCTGCCTTTTTCCAAAGAACGCCAAGTTTTCAAAAAACTGGACGCGCTTATGCCCGGTATTGTCGCGGTCACGAACGGAGCGAAGGGCGTGACGGTTTCGGATGGCAAACTTATCTATCGGGCGCCGGCTTTCAGGGAAAATAAACTAGTTGACCGCACGGGCGCGGGAGATGCTTTCGGTTCGGGCTTTACGGCCGGGCTGATTAAATCCGGCGGGGACGTAAAATACGCCATCCGGCTCGCAAGCGCGAATGCCACCTCGGTCGTGGAACATGTCGGGGCAACCGAGGGGACGCTCAAAATATCCGATTTTTGGAAGCCACGGTGGAATAATTTGAAAATAAGAACGGAAAAAGTATGACAGTCGCTTCCGAGAAGATCGCGAAGATTTTGCGGGCCGACAAGGGATTTTTGGCCAAAATAGAGCGCCATCTTTCCGTCCTGACGGGCAAGGATGGCATAATGGAAAAGATTGTGGCGGAGAACGAGTCTTTGATAAACGACCGGCTTTTGAAGTTGGGCGTGGCCAAAGATGCCCAAGCGAAGGAGGTTTATGACGCGCTCATCTCGAAAATTGAAGCCGATGACCATCTTATATTTGAAGCGCTTGGCCGGCCGTCTTTCTGCATCCAAGGCGATTGCACGCGGATACTGGAGATAATGAAGAAAGTGGCGGGCACAAACCATGGCTTTTTTCTTCGAAGGGGGAAAGCAATCGAGTTTCTGAAAAATGAGCCACCGAAGAAAGTGATGGAATATCTCGGTTATGGAACGGTGGATGAAATGTTGGAGAAGGAAGACCTTTTTGAAATATACAGCGCTCTCCGTTTTGTGGAAGGAAGCGAGTGGCTGAACGGCATTTTTTTCAAGCAATATGAAAGCCTCACGTCGGCTGATTTCGAAGAGCGGGAGATTGTGGTTCAGGCACTTTCCGAAAAATGGGGCAAGGCGGCCTCGGCCTTCGTCGTGAAAAAGAAGCATAATATCAGCCACCTGAAAGAAATGGGCGTAGTCTTTGTCATTCCGGTTGCCTTGGGAATTTCGGGCGAACTTTTAAGAATGATCAGCCTTATTTTTCACTATCTCCACGAAATACCCTTCTATTCGGAACTTTTCAAAAAAAACGCGGAGTTTCCGGAAACATTCTCGGAAAATATTATTTCGCTTCTGCGGGGAGATGTGCCTGACCGCCGATTTCCGGAGGGTGAGAAAACCCTCTGGCTCGTGATTCAGCGCTATTTGGCCAAGGACGATGAAAACGATTGGCGGCTTTTCGCACCGCATGTGAATCCCGAAGCGATTCATTGGACGAAGGCGGGACACGATGTGCTGAAACTCGGCGAGGCCTTGGATGGCAAGAGCGTGGATTTGAGTTTTTGGGCGGGATTGGATTGGGTCGGCGATTATTTTAAGGATGAGGTGGGGAATGATACGCTCGTGAGCTTTAATCTGGTGGATACGGTGATGAGCCTCGTTAAAGAAAAGGAAATGGTGAAGTATCTCTATCATCACGAGGAGGCGCTCTGGAACCGCGTCTTTTCGGAATACTTCAGCTTCGAAGAACTGGAGAAGTTCGCGAAAGAATATCTATTGCAGGGTTATTTTGAGATATAAGTTATAATTAAGTTAATGAGAAGTTTGAAAAAAGCCATAAAGGAAGCCGAGAAAAATAAGATTGCTCTCGGGCATTTTAATATTTCCAATTTGGAACAGCTGAAGGGAATTGCGCACGCGGCAATGAGGCTGAAGGTGCCGGTCGTAATCGGCGTTTCCGAGGGCGAGCGCGATTTTATCGGTATTCACCATGTTCGGGATTTGATTGATAGCTACAACAAAGAACATGGTAATCCGTCAGCCGACGGAGAAGGTTTCTGGCTTTTCTTGAATGCCGATCACACCCATTCTTTGGAAAATGCCGCAGTCGCGGCGGATTTGGATTTTGACGAAGTGCTTTTTGACGGGGAAAAACTTTCGTTTGAAGAAAACATCAGGCAGACGAAGCTGGCGGCAGATTTGGTAAAACGGGGTTTCAGATTCTGGAAAAAAGAAATTCTCCTCGAAGGCGAACTGGGCTATATCGGAAGCGCTTCGGAGATCAGGGAGGGTATTCCGGAGGGAGCGGCAATCAAGCCGGAAGATTTCACAAAGCCGGAAGAGGCCGCAAGGTTCGTGAAAGAAACCGGCGTGGATTTGCTCGCACCCGCGGTCGGGAATATTCATGGGATGTATGCGAATACACCCGATCCGGCGCTTGATATAGAAAGAATTAGGGCAATCAAAAAATCGGTCGGCATTCCGCTCGTGCTTCACGGCGCTTCCGGCAACACCGATGGAGACATCCTTGCCGCGATTGATGCCGGAATTTCCATGGTCCATATCTCGACGGAACTGCGCGCCGCTTGGCGGCAGGGATTGGAAAAAGATTTGCTGGAAAAACCGAACGAAGTGGCGCCCTACAAACTCACCCCGGACGCGATTTCGAAAATAGAAGAGATTGTGGAGAGAAAATTAAGGTTATTTAATAAATTCCAATAAATTTTATAAATTCCGATTATTATCACAAATAGAAGCCTAGGCTTCTATTTGTGATAGATAAAAAACAAGAAATTAGTTGCGGTTATTTTTATAATACTGTTTAATTGTTCTAAATGGGATCGCAGAATATAAATAAGATAATCTTAGAGATTCGGGCCGGAACGGGGGGCGACGAAGCCTCGCTCTTTGCCGGCGATCTCGCGCGGATGTACCAAAAATATGCCTTGAAAAAGAGTTGGGTTTTTTCTACCCTCGATGCATCGGAATCCGGCGCAAAGGGTTATAAGACTCTTGTGGCCGAGGTTTCCGGCTTGGGCGTTTATGACGCGCTGAAACACGAGTCCGGCGTGCATCGCGTCCAGCGCGTGCCGGACACGGAACGACAGGGCAGAATTCACACCTCAACCGCTTCGGTTGCGGTATTGCCCGTGGTAGAGGCTAAAGCAGTTGATATGAAAGACGGTGATTTGGAATTCACCTTTTCTCGGGCAGGCGGCCCCGGCGGGCAGAACGTCAATAAGGTGGAAACCGCAGTTCGGGTTTTGCATAAGCCTACGGGTATCGTCGTATCGTGCCGGGCGGAACGTTCCCAGCATGCGAATCGGGAGAAGGCGATAGAAATGCTTCGCTCGATACTCTATGATGAGGCGCAAAAACAATCCGTGGGCTCGATATCGGAACTTCGGAACAATCAAATCGGTTCGGGCGACCGCTCGGAAAAAATCAGAACGTATAATTTTCCCGACGATCGCATTACCGACCACCGCATCGGCAAGAAGTGGCACAACATAGAGAAAATTCTGGAGGGGGATTTCGAACCCGTAGTAAAAGCCTTTCAGAAGGAATCCTGATAAAAATTATAAAATTATTTACCGTTCAGGGTATCGATATCCTCCTGGAAATCGTTGGCCTTATCTACAACCGGCTGGCCGTACCAGAAGCGGTAGATATACCAGCGGCCGCCGGAGTAATATTTTGCCGCCGCGCACCTTTCCGAAAGTGTTTGATAGGACGCGACATTCTTGTTCGCATTGGCATAATCCTTACAACTTTGGGAGGCAAGCAAGTCTTTCATGTAGAGCGCGGTGGCCGCGAAGGCGTCGGAATTGTTCCAAGGGTTCGCGGGATTGTTGCCCGTGACTTTCGAAACTGAATTGGTATAAAGCTTCCAAGTGGAAGGAATGAATTGAGCCGGCCCCATCGCGCCGCCGTAGGCACCGTGGCTGTTAGCGCAGGATACATAGGCTGATTGGGAATCCGAATCGATGCCGAGGGCCGCGAGCAGAGTCGTGAAATAGGGAATGTCGCGCGTCGGATGCATTGCTTTTTTATAGGAACACCGGCCGACATTTTTTCCCAACTTAGATTCCCGATCCAGAATAGCGAGAACCAAGGCGGATCGGACGCCCGTTGCTCCTTCGGCGAGCTTGGCATAATCGTAGGCCTTTTGGAAGGTCAATTCGCCGCCGCCTAAAAGTTCGAAGATGCGGGTCCGAATTTCGGCCGCCGTCGCTTTTTTCTCCGCAACGATTTTTTGGTACACCGACTCTTTGCCTTTAGTTTCTTTTAGAAGGGTATTTTTCTGGCTTTGGACGGCCTTCGCATTCCTTTGTTGGGCCTCCTGGATTGCTTTCAGATTTTCCGCGTCGGTTTTTTCCGAAGAAAGCTCTTCTTTCTGTTGCAGAAGATTCTGGCGGAGGTTGGTTATTTCTTCCAATGATGACCTTAAATTAGTTTGAACGAGCGTGATATCGTTAAGATTGCCGAAAAAATCCGAGAAGTTGTCGTTGGCGAGCAATATTCCCACCAAGGTTTCCCGGTCGGATTCGTAGATGATTCTTAAAGATTTCCCGATGGCATTCTTATGATTATCTATTTGGTTTTCGGTTCGGTTTATATTTTTTTGGGTATCGGTTATCCGGCTGCCGAGATTGGAAAGCTGGAGATTGATCGCTTTGATTTGAAGATTGATTTTGTTGACTTTGGCGTTTAAAGAACCTATCTCGCCGGTCAGGGTTTTGCCCTGTTTCTGGTATTCGTCGATTTTTTGCTGGTTAGTCTCAATTTCTTTTTCCAAGTCGGCGAGCTGCTGTTCAAGCGCGCTTCTCTCCGATTGGGATTGGGAGACGGGAGCGCTGGCAGATTCGGTTTGGGTGCTGGTACTTATGGATTCTGTTTGGGCCTTGCCAACAGCCGGGCTTGCCAGCCAAAAAAAGGCGGTGATAATCGCCAATCCGAGGAAAATTCGCTTCATAATATCTATCATAGCATTTCCGCTGCTTGGTAAAACGAAAGCGTAACTTTAGAGTTACGCTTTTTCCTTCGTTTCCGGCGCTTCGGCCGGGGCCGCTTCCGCCGCCGGAGCGGGCGGGGGAGTAACTACTTCCTCTTTCCTGGATTCGGCCACCGTTATGATAGTCGCATCGGAACTGGCGAGAATTTTCACTCCTGCGACCGGTTTCAAATCCTTTACGGAAATATCCTGGCCGGGATTTTCGAGAGCCGAGATATCCACTTCGAAGCGGTGGGGAATTTCGTTCGGTAAAGCCTCCACTTCTATCTCGTTCATGACTTTGATGATAACCAAGCCTTTTTTCACGGCAGGAGCTTCGCCTACGAATTCAATCGGCACTTTTGCCTGAATTTTTTCATCGAGCCGGATATGATGGAAATCGACGGAGAGCATTTCGTTTTTTAAATGGTCAAAAGAAACATCGCTTATTATGGCCGGCGTTTTCGCGCCCTTCTCGTCCACAAGATTAATGACAGTGTTTTCACCGGCTTCCTTGAAAATTTTGGAAAATTCTTTAGCGGAAACGCTCACATGCTCGTTCTTTATGCCGCGGCCGAAAACTTCGGCGGGGATGATTCCGGCTTTGCGTAATTTTTCCGTCTTTTTGCCGAATATGATTCTCGCTTTTGTTTGCAGTTCCATGGGTTACTTTTTATTTTTCACAATCCTGGCTTTTTTGATTGTTTTCGGTTTGGCTTGAGCTTTTTCCCGGCGGGCCCGGAATTTCTCGACGCGACCAGCGGTATCAATCAGCTGTTCGCGGCCAGTGTAGAAAGGATGGCATTTCGAGCAGATTTCGACGGATATCTCGGGGACGGTCGAACCCACGGTGAAAGAATTTCCGCAAACGCAGGTCACTTTGGATTTCGGGAAATATTGCGGATGAAGATCTTTTTTCATAACGAGTATTATTTTACACAGAAATAGACGATTAGCAAGCCCCGCTCTCGATCCTTATTGCTTGGTTGACATTTTTACACTCCTCCTTATAATTACATCTTGCTGAAGGAAAAGGATGCCCAACCGAATGTTTTATTGAAAAGTTCATAATCTTACGCAATAATGTGGAAAATTTTTTTAGTTATCCTGTTTATTCGGAAGTTTTGTACGAGAAACTCGATCGAGGGTTTTTCATACGGAACTTCTTTTTAGAGGATTTGATCCTGGTCCAGGATGAACGCTGGCGGTGTGGATAAGGCATGCAAGTCAAACGGTTCAATGCGCTTTGTATTGAATAGTGGCGAACGAGTTAGTAACGCCCTGGTACGTACCTCAAAGTCGGGCATAACGATCCGAAAGGTTCGCTAATTCCCGATGTGGAAGCAATTCTAAAGTCGCAAGACGCTTTGAGAGCGGCCTAGGTCCCATCAGCTTGTTGGTGAGGTAAGAGCTCACCAAGGCTACGACGGGTAGGGGGGCTGAGAGGCCGATCCCCAACGACGAGACTGAGACACGGCTCGTACACCTACGGGTGGCAGCAGTCAAGAACATTCGACAATGGGCGAAAGCCTGATCGAGCGACGCCGCGTGCAGGATGAAGGTCTTCGGATCGTAAACTGCTTTTCTACCTCAAAAAGTTATTGATTAGGGTAGGAATAAGGAGCTGCAAACTTCGTGCCAGCAGCCGCGGTAATACGAAGGCTCCAAGCGTTATCCGGATTTATTGGGCGTAAAGGGTGCGTAGGGGGTTTCATGTGTTTCCGGTTAAAGACCGAGGCTTAACTTCGGAGTTGCCGGGAAAACTATGAGACTTGAGGGTGTTAGAGGTCTGTGGAACGCACGGTGTAGGGGTGAAATCCGTTGATATCGTGCGGAAC
>JBBTQX010000009.1:0-52425 GCA_038065455.1 Patescibacteria group bacterium | reverse complement strand
AACCAAAATTTTCGCTTTCAGAGAGCGACGTCCTACCTTTAGACGATCCCGCAATAATTCTAATATAGCCTAAATTTTATCATTTCGGCAAATTTTTTAGTTTCTGATTTTCTACTGATTGTAACCCGTCTTTTACCGAGATGGGCGGTAAACCCGAGTCCTATTAACGATTTGTGAACGTCTTTAAGTAGTTCCGGTATGACATTGGTGAATTTCATGACATTCATACCGTATTTTTTGTCGATGACCCAATCGCCATCTGTTTCAAAAAGGCCCTTCAGACACTTGATCAGGAATTTTTCGTTTTCCCTAATCCAATGAGGAATACCCAGTGGATGGAGTTGTTTTTCGCCGGTTGGAAATTTCAATCTACTGCTTAAGTTTTTCTGATAGAGAGTTAAATTAATGCAGTGAGAATAATTACGTATTTGTGCCGCAGGTTCCTTTAGAAATATGTCACTAATCATTTTTTTAACATGTCGAATGTGTTGAGTTTCTTTGGAATTAAAGCTGACGGATAACTTTTCGGTTCTAGCGAACTTTTCTATACAGCCATCTCCCAACATTGTTCCATAAAATTCGGCGAGCTCCGAACTTTTATGTAATGAAGCATATTTAATTGGATGGTTTTTTTGCCATTGTGCGAAATTATTTCTTTTGCTTCTAGCTTTGGCAATTTTTGCTAATCCAGGATGGTTTTTTTTATTTAATCCTTTATTCCAAGACACATAGGCCATTATTTAATCATAGCATTTACCCTACCTTTAAGCGGTAGTTTTATAACGAATAAGATTCCCGGAAAACTCAATTCTAAGATAATTTATTTTTCCTTTGAATAATCCCATCCGTATTGGTATAATTTCTTCCATATGCATATGGCGTTTAGTCCCGATTTTTTCAAAGCTTCAAGGCTGGATATCGCTTTCTTCTTTTCCACTCTGCTTTTCGCCGCCGCGGAATTTTTTGCCGACTCCTCTTTCTGGTTGATAGAAAATTCCCGATGTTTCCATTATCTGGGATGCAACGCGGGCTTTCTTGGTTATGACATCGTGGTTCATTTTTTCGGCGGCGTTTTTGAGGCAATGCTTGTCGTCTGGATTGGGGAAAAATATCTCCATTTGAATATTCTCCACAATCGGTTTTGGAAAAATGCGCTGATTATCGTGATGGCCGTCGCCTTCTTTGCCGTCATTTGGGAACTGTACGAATTCATTTTGGACAATTTCGCGGCCAGTTTCCTCAATCATATTCCACCTTCCTTCAATCAATTGGCTCAGCCGGGCAATGGGGATACCATCGGCGATATGATCTTCGGCATTCTTGGCGCCTTAACTGGCGTGCTGGCTTTGAAAGCCATCGTTCCCCATATTTTCAACCGACCGCAGAGTTAAATGGTGAAATACGTTTTGAGGTAAACCCAGGCGTATTTCAACGTCGTTATAATAAAATTGCTTTTCCCCAATCTTCGGGGCGAGCTTTTTATTTTCAGAGTTGGATCGAAAAAAACTTTGCCGACTTTCCGGCTTGCCGGTATGGCCATCGCCGGACCGTCGCCCCAGAATTTGATGAGTGGGATGCCGCCGATCGCCTCGATGGTCGCGCGCGGAGCGGCGAAATTCCCCTCGATGATAATCCCCGCTTTTTTCCCGAATAAAAATTCCAAAAGTGCCGGCGCTTTGGGAAACATCTTCCCGGTCCAGATTTCATCCAAGAAAGCCCTGATTCCGGAAAAACCGTAATCATACGGACCCGAAACCATCGCAAGGGAAGAATTCTCGAGCAGTCGGCCGATTCTCGACAACCAATCGGGCGGAGCGATGCAATCAGCGTCCATAAAGACGATGATTTCGCCCTTCGAGGCCTTGTATCCGGCATTTCTCGCCATGTTCGTTCCTTGCTCCGTTTCCAAAACGACTTTATCGGCGCCGGCCTCGCGCGCCGCTCGGCTGGTTTCATCGGTTGAATTATTGTCCGCGACGATAACTTCGAAATTCCGGCGGCCGGCATCTTGAGCAAGAATGCTCTTAATCGCGTTCGCGATGTGCCCACTTTCGTTATAGGCGGGTATTATGACGGAAAATTTCATATTTGGTGGCGTTTTTGCCTGAAATAGCGGAAAAGATATACCGCTATGATTATTCCGATGATGGCGAGCAGGGCAATGTTGATGCCGCCGATAGCATCCGTGAAGCGGTCCCAGTACGGTCCCATCAGTTTTCCCGCGAAGACGTATCCCCCGCTCCAGATCAGGGCGGAGACGATGACTGATGTCAAAAATACATTTGGTTTTATTTGCAGAAGGCCGGCCGCCACCGAAACGTAGCCCCGGAGATACGGAACGAGGCGGCCGAGGAATATTCCCCAGCGGCCCCGGCGGGATATTTTTCCGGAAAGCCTGTCGATATTGGAATGCGAAATCGGTAGCCAGCGCGGCTTATGGTCTAGGATATATTGGCCTGAAAAATAGAAAACGGAGTAAAGCAAAGAAGTGCCGATGAAATCGGCCGAAACGGCGGATAGAAAAACCAGCGGAAATTGAAGCACGCCCGTCGAAGCGAGATAGCCGGAAAACAAAAGCACCAGTTCATTGGGAACGGGATTCGGTACGCCGATTTCCTGGAGGAAAACCAAAAGGAAGATGGCGGCATAGCCGTACTCGCCGATGAATGAAACCAATTCCGGAGGCATTGGAACAATTATACTATAAAAACAAAAACCGACGTGCCTCACGCGCGCCGGTTCCTGCTTATATCACTCTTTGTCTTGTAGGGATTATTGTATCATAAGCCGATTTTTGCCAAAAGGGTTTCCAGTTCTTTGCCTTCAATAAGCCGATGTCCACCCGGTTTAAGGTTGCCGATGGTAATATTCAATATCCGGATCCGTTCCAGGTCGGCCACGTTATGATTCAAAGCCAAGCACATCCTCCTTATTTGTCTTTTCTTGCCTTCGGTAATGATAATCCGAAACTTTTTCGAGCCGATGGATTTTACCTGGCAAGGCTTGGTTGTATAATCGCCGATTCTCACCCCTTTCGCCATTTTTCTTAAAAAATTTGTTTGAAGCGGTTCATTCGTTTCAATGAGATACTCCTTCTCATGGCCGGAGTCCGGATCGAGCAGGCGTCCGGTCACGCGCCCGTCGTTCGTAAGAATAATGAGCCCGTGGGAATCCTTATCCAGACGGCCTATCGGGAAAACGCGGGTTTTGTATTTGAAAACATCCGCGATGCTTTTTTGGTTTTTTTCCGGACTATGCGTGACGATGCCGATGGGCTTATTGAAGGCGATATAAACCCTCTCCCTTTCCATTTTTTTAAATCCTAATTTGAGGGTTACTTTATCATCTTCCTTCACGATTGCACCCAGAACGGCGGGTTTGCCGTTTATTAAGACTTGTCCTTTTTCTATCAGTCTGTCCGCCTCGCGCCGGCTTGCGAACTTATTGAGCGCCAGATAGCGATTAATCCTCATACCCCGATTATACACTTTATGGTAAAATCAAGAAGCGGTTTAAGAGTTAATTCCACCGATTCTTTCGATCCGTCATATAACAAATCGTCAGGGTAAGTAATCGGTACATTTATAGAGACCATAGATGAGATACTTGCCAAAACCGTTTCAAAAATTTAATTAAAGCCAGTTTGTTTGGTTTTTCGTTTCCTCGGCTTGCTTTGCCACCTTAGCCATGGCTTTCACGGAGCGTATCGGATATTTGCCGGAAGCGGTTTCATCCGAAAGCATTACGGCATCCGTGCCGTCCCAAACGGCGTTCGCGATATCCGAGACTTCGGCTCGGGTCGGATGATCGTGGTTAATCATTGAAGTCAGCATTTGGGTAGCGGTAATGGATGGCTTCCGGTGCCAAGCCGCGTGCCGGATGATATTTTTCTGGATAAAAGGAAGTTTTTCATAAGGTATTTCTATTCCTAAATCGCCCCGTGCGATCATCACTCCATCGGAAGCCTGGATGATGGCATCGATATTCTTCAAGGCTTGGGCACTCTCTATCTTCGCGATGATTTTTGCCTTATTACCGATGATTTTTCGGGCTCTTAGGATATCTTCGGCCGATTGGACGAATGAAATGGCGACATAATCCGTTTTCTGCTTTAAGCCGAATTTCAGGTCTTTTATATCCTTTCGAGTAATTCCCGACGTGGTGAGTTTGGTGTGCGGAACATTCACGCCCTTCCGGGAATAGAGAATGCCGCCTCTCACGACTTCCGCGTATATTTCGGAGTCTTTTTTCTTTTTTACGATGAGTTCCATGTCGCCGCTCGCGAGATAAATCGGATGACCTGGCTTGATATCCAAGTGGAGATACGGGTTGTCCACGAAAATCGCGTCGTTCTTTTTCCTATTCGTGGAAAAAATCACCAAATCCCCCTCCTTGAGTTCCAATCCCTCTTTGGGCATTTCGCCCACGCGAATTCGGGGACCTTGAAGGTCTTGGAGGATTTGCACACTTTTTTTGAGTTTCTTCGAAGCTTTCTGAATGTGCCGTTTCCGCTCGAGATACTCGGGATAGGTGCAGTGGGAGAAGTTCATTCGGGCGATACTCATCCCCGCCTCTATCATTTTGTAGATGGTTTCGTATGAATCGGAGCTCGGACCGATGGTGGCGATAATTTTCGTTTTCATAGGCATAGAAAACCTATCCTATCAAAAATTTCGGATATCCGCAAATAAAATAATTCGCTCCGCCTGTATTCCCTAAATCACCGGGTGTCGTTCCGTTCCAGCGACGGAACGCACCACTAAGCTCTCGGCGAAAAATCCCTCGAATTCTCTCGGGAACCGAGCTTTTTCGCCTCCGAGATTTGTTTTCGGGAACACAGGCGGAGCTCTTAAGAATAAATAGGAAATATAGGAATAATATTTTGAGCGAATATAAAACCGGAGAATTCGTTAAAATCACTGAGCGACTCGCGTGAAATGAGCCAGGACCCCCGCCGTAAGGCGAGCAGGGTGGCTAATAGCGACAAAGCGAAGACGATTTTAGAATTCGGAGGCCGTCTATTTGCAAAAGATATTATTCCTATATTTCAAGATTTATGCCCTATGAATTCTGCCTTCCTGATTTTTTTGTGATAGGCAATGGCAAAGCGATGGGCCTCGTCGCGGACTCGGATAAGCGTCTTCAAGTCGGTGAATTCGGGGATTTTCCCGATTATGTCGTTTCTTTTCCTTTCTAGTCCCTTGGCCAAGCCGACGAGCGGAATTCCTAGTTTGAATTTGCGGAGTATTTCGCGAGCGGCATTCACCTGTCCCCGTCCCCCGTCTATGAGAATCAAGTCAGGTTTGCGCCAGGAATTGCGAAAGCGGCGGGTAAAAATCTCTTTTATCATTCCGGTGTCATTCGGCCCAAAAACCGTTTTTATCCTGAATTTCCGATACTCGTTTTTGTCCGGTTCATTGTCTTTAAAAACCACCATGCTTCCTACGGCAAATTTTCCCGATATGTTCGATATATCGTAACCCTCAATTCGTTTTGTTTGGAATTTGGCATTTGGATTTTGGAATTTGTCATCGGAGATGACTGCCACATCCTGAATATGCTGTAAAGAGAAGAGCTGATGTTTTATCTTGTCGGCTTTCTCATACTCCGTTTTCCGACTCGCCTTCGCCATGTCTTTTTTGAGATTGCCGATGATTTTTTTCTTTTTTCCCTCGAAGAAAAGCTCCAGATTTTTTATATTCTCCAAATACTCCGTTCGGCTGAAGTTTCCGGTGCATGTTCCGGGACAAAGTCCTATTTGATAATCAAAACAAGGACGTCTCAATGGACCGCTGGTCTCGTGGGTGCTGAACGGGAAGATACGGCGGATGATTTTGAGCGCCTCGCGCGCCTGGGAAGAAGAGGTAAACGGCCCATATCTCTTGCCTTTTATCTTTTCTTTGCCTCGTACCAATAAAACTCTGGGGAATATGTCTTTGGTAATCTCGACATAAAGAAAGCTCTTGTCGTCTTTTTCGCGGATATTGTAGGGCGGCTGGTATTTTTTAATGAATTCCGCTTCCAGAATAAGCGCCTCGATGGCCGTGTCGGTTTTTCTTACTTCAATTTTTCTTATTTCACTCGCCAATTTCTGGATGCGATAATCATGCGGTCGCAGAAAATAAGACGACACGCGCCGTTTTAAATTCCCCGCCTTGCCGACATAAAGCAATCTCCCTTTTCCGTCTTTGAAAAGGTAGACTCCAGGCGTCTCGGGAAGATTTTTATATAAATTCCTTTTCACTTTTGATCATTATTCTATACGTATTCCAAAGAATTATACAGATAAATAATGATAATTAAGGCGTTACAATCAATTGTAGCGCCCATAATAATAGAATGGGTAAATAAAAAAGCCATTCCCGATGTTTTGAGAATGGCTTATGAATTGCTTTTTTCGCTAATGGGCGATGTTTCCCGGTCCGTACATCATATGGGCTCCGATGTTGCGTATTTGCCGAAGTTTTCTGGCCGTATGCGCCGTCTTCATTTTTTTGCGGACTTTAGGGTCCATCAATTTGAACGGAATCGGAATCACTTGCTTATCGATATTGCCGCGGAAAATTTTGAATTTCATCAGATTTTGCCTTCTGCTCGCATTGATTTTTCTGATGGATTCCAAATCCGCGGTTTCAAATAGCATCGTTTTACGAATGTGCGATTTTTCCAGAACTTCCGCTTTTTCCCGGCGGGAATCCTCGGTTAAAAAATCCGCAAGACACCTGTCTGTGTTGGTGTCTCCCGGCTCGAAGTAATAATAGAATTGCTGTCCCATAAGAAACCCTCCAAATGGAATTGTTTGGGAAAATAGTTTGTTAACTGAAACTCCTTTTAAGATATGCTTCCGCGCCGGTTTGTGTCAATCTATTTCAGCACTTTCCGGAGATAGGAGCCTGTGGCGCTCTTGGCCTTCCGTGCGATATCTTCGGGCGTGCCGGCCACGATTATCTCTCCGCCTTTTTCCCCACCTTCCGGTCCCAAGTCTATTACCCAGTCGGCCGTTTTAATGACATCCAGATTGTGCTCGATGACGACAATGGTGTTCCCCCTGTCCACGAGCCGCTGGAGTACTTTCAAAAGCTGGTCCACATCGGCGAAATGAAGACCGGTCGTTGGTTCGTCCAGAAGATAGAGCGTGCGGTGCGTGTCGCGCTTGCCGAGCTCCGCCGAGAGTTTGATTCTTTGCGCTTCGCCGCCGGACAGGGTCGTGGCGGATTGGCCGAGCTTGATGTAGCTTAAGCCGACCTCCTCGATTATTTTCAGCCGCTCGTAAAGCCAGGGAATGTCTTCAAAAAATTTCACCGATTCCTCTATGGTCATTTCCAGAACTTCGTAGATATTTTTGCCGTTGTAATCCACCGCCAGCGTTTCGCGATTGAAGCGCTTACCTTTGCAGATTTCGCACTCCACGTAGACCGTCGGCAGGAAATGCATCTCGATGGCGATAAGGCCGTGACCTTCGCAGTTATCGCATCGGCCGCCCCGCACATTGAAGCTGAAGCGTCCGGCCTTGTATCCGCGCACGCGCGCATCTGGGCTCGCGGCGAAGAGATCGCGGATAAAAGTCCAAGCGCCTACGTAAGTTGCCGGATTGGAGCGCGGCGTCCGGCCGATCGGCGATTGGTCGACATTAATGACGCGGTTTATGCTCTCGGTTCCCGAAATGCTCTTATGCGCGCCGGGCTTGTAGGCCGCGCCGTTGAATCTGTTGGCAAGCGTTTTGTAGAGCACATCGTAGACCAAGGTGCTTTTGCCGGAGCCGGAAACGCCGGTCACGGCCGTGAATTTCTTGAGTGGAATATCTAAGTTCAAATTTTTGAGATTATTTTCCGTCGCGCCCCTGATTTTAATGGATTCCTGATTCTTCCCCACCGAGCGGCGCTTTTTCGGCACCTCGATGAATCTTTTTCCGCGAAGATATTCGAGTGTGAGCGAATTCTGGCTCTTATCTTTGATTATTTCCGGCCCCGCCACACTTACGTGGGCGGGATTGCATCCCTTAACCTCCTGCTTCGCAGTTCGGGATGAGGACGGGAACATTGGTTCCTTGGCAATTATTTCCGGAATGGGGCCTGCGGCCACAATATACCCGCCGTGGATGCCCGCGCCCGGGCCGATGTCCACGAGCCAGTCGCCCGAACGGATAGTCTCTTCGTCGTGTTCCACAACTATGATGGTGTTCCCTAAATCCCTCAAATTATGCAGGGTTTTAATGAGTTTGTCGTTGTCGCGCTGGTGTAACCCAATAGTCGGTTCGTCCAGAATATAAAGCGTGCCAACGAGGCGCGAGCCGATTTGCGATGCCAGTCGGATGCGTTGGGATTCTCCGCCCGAAAGCGTACCCGCCTTCCGGCCGAGCGTGAGATATTCCAGACCGACATCGGCCATGAATTTCAGGCGGTTCTTGATTTCACGGAGCGGCACCTCGGCCACCTGGGCGAGGTTTTTATTCTTTCTTATTTTTTCTTCAACCTTGGAGAAAAACGCGAGCGCATCCGCGATGGAAAATTCCGTGACGTTCCAAATATTCTTGTTTTCTATCAGAACATTCAGACTTTCTTCCTTTAATCTTTTTCCCAGGCAGACCGGACAGATATTTTCGGACCAGACGCTTTCCGTGCCCAAGCCGTGGCAATTCGGACAGGCGCCGAAAGGGCTGTTGAAAGAGAAGAGCCGTGGCTCTATTTCCGGAAAAGAGAAGCCGTCTTCGGGGCAGGTGTACTGAGCCGAAAGCGAAGTTTCTTTGTCGGTGATGAGTGTCACTACATCATGGCCGTATTTCAAAGCGGATTCGATAGCTTCCGCGAGCCGCAAGCGCTTGTCCTTGTCGGTGAAGTCCACGCCGGCCGGCAGGCGGTCCACTACCAAGTCTATCGTGTGCTGTTTGTAGCGCGATAATTCTATCCGTTCGCGCAGACTCATGAATTGGCCGTCTATCCGGATTTCAGAGAAGCCGGCGTTCAGAAAATCGTAAAGCATCTGGTAGTACTCCCCTTTCCGGCCGCGGACGACCGGCGCCAATATTACCATATTTCTCCCCTCTTTTTCTTTGTTTTCATTCGAGATTTGAATGGCGACATCCACAATCTCATCCGTCGTCATCTTTTTTATTTCTTTCCCGCACTTGGGGCAATAGGGCTTGCCGGCGCGCGCAAAAAGCACCCGCAGATAATCGTAAATTTCGGTAATGGTTGCGACCGTGGAGCGCGGATTCGCCGAGTGGTGCTTCTGATCGATAGAGATAGCCGGCGAAAGGCCCTCGATTTCATCTACGTCCGGCTTGTCCAATTTGCCCAAAAACTGGCGGGCATAGGCCGAGAGTGACTCGATATATCGGCGTTGGCCCTCGGCGAAGATGGTATCGAAAGCTAAGGAAGATTTGCCGGAGCCGGAAAGGCCCGTAAAGACCACCATCTTATCCCTGGGGATTTCTAAATTTATATTTTTCAGGTTGTGCTCGCGGGCGCCCTTGATGATAATTTTGTTTTGCATTGGAATATAAAATTCTAAATCCGAATATCGAAATACGAAACAAATACTAAATTCAAATATCCAAAAATTCTAAACGTGTTTTAGTATTCAGTACTTAAATATTGGGATTTGTTTAGGATTTCGGATTTCGTGCTTCGAATTTCCCCATATATGGGGAAAGGCCTCTAGTTCGGTTCACTAGGGATAGTACATCCAATTTAGAATAAAGATTAACCGAAGTCAAAAAAACCACTAGGCAATCAGAAAAAGTGGGTAAGACTTGGGCTAGCGCCCCGGAGCGCACACTTTTTTGGTTGCCTAGTGGTTTTTAGTCTTCTTACTCAATATTTTAATTTCATCCCGAAGGAGGGCGGCTAGTTCGAAGTCCAAATTCTTCGCCGCTTCTTTCATCTCCTTCTCTTTTTGCTTCATAAGCTCTTCCAAGACCGATTTGGATTTCGGTAGTATCTTCGTTTCCAGATTCAGAATATCCTCGACCGGCAGAATGTCCCTAATTTCCCTGATGATAGTTTTGGGCGTGATGCCGTGTTTTTTATTGTAAGCCAGCTGGATTTTCCGGCGGCGGTCGGTTTCGCTCACGGCGCGCCTGATGGAGCCCGTGATATTGTCGGCATACATCAGCACCTCCCCTTTCTCATTTCTGGCCGCCCGGCCGATAGTCTGAATGAGCGATACTTCGCTTCGCAAAAAACCCTCCTTGTCGGCATCGAGAATCGCGACGAGTGAAACCTCGGGCAAATCCAAGCCTTCCCGCAGAAGGTTTACGCCCACGAGCACTTCTATCTTCCCCTTCCGCAAATCGGTGAGGATGCGGATGCGATCCAATGTTTTCACATCGCTGTGAAGGTAATTCACTTTGATTTTCAATTCTTCCAGGTACGCGCTCAAATCTTCCGCCATCCGCTTTGTGAGGGTAGTCACGAGCACGCGCTCCTTCTTTTCGATTCGGTCTTTTATTCTCACAATCAAATCGTCTATCTGCCCTTTGACCGGCTTTATGGTTATCGCGGGATCCACGAGCCCCGTCGGCCGGATGATTTGCTCCACGATTTTCCCTTGCCCTGAGTGCTTCGAAGGGTCGCTCTTGTTTATTTCAAAAGGAGCAGGCGTAGCCGAGGTGTAAATCGTCTGGCCAACCCGAGATTCGAATTCTTTGAAGGTCAGCGGCCGATTATCGGATGCCGAAGGCAGGCGGAAGCCGTAGTCTATAAGCGTCTTTTTGCGCGAAGCGTCGCCCGCGAACATTCCTCCCAGCTGCGGGATGGTCACGTGGGATTCGTCTATCACGGTCAAAAATCCGCCGTTCGATGAACTCGGGAAATAATCCAGAAGCGTGGCGGGCGGCTCTCCTGTGTCACGTCCGGAAAGATGGCGGGAATAATTTTCGATGCCGTGGCAGTACCCAACCTCCTTCATCATCGCCATGTCGGCTTTGGTGCGGCGTTCTATCCGCTCCGCCTCCAGAAATTTCTTTTCTTTTTCGAATTTTTTCAATTGGCTTTTCAACTCCTCTTTGATGGCTTTGAGTGCCCGGTCGCGGTCGTCGGGCGGCGTGATGAAGTGCTTGGCCGGCGCGATATATATTTCCGGCAATTCCGGCGTCTTGCCCGGCCGAAATCCCTTGGCCGGCTCCACCTCGTATATTTTATTGATAGCACCGTTTCTTATTTGGAAGTTATAGATAACATCGCGGTCCGGCGCCATTATTTCCCAGTTGTCGCCCCGCACGCGGAAGGTCGCCCGCTTCAGGTCGGAGTTCGTCCGGGTGAATTGGAGTTCCACGAGCTTTTTGATGAATTCATCGCGTTCCAGCCGATCGCCGGGTTTCAAATGGAAAATATTTTCGCGGTATGCTTTAGGCGAACCCAGGCCGTAGATGCAAGAGACGGAAGCAACTACGATAACGTCTTTGCGCGTCAAAAGAGCCGCCGTCGCCGCGTGGCGGAGCTTGTCTATCTCGTCGTTTATCATCGCCTCCTTCTCGATATAAGTGTCGGACGAAGGCATATAGGCCTCCGGCTGATAATAATCGTAATAAGAAACGAAGTAGTTCACCGAGTTATTCGGAAAAAGCTCGCGAAATTCGTTCGTAAGCTGGGCGGCCAAGGTCTTGTTATGGGCGATGACGAGCGTCGGCTTCTGGATTTCGGCTATCACGTTCGCAATTGTGAAGGTCTTACCGGAGCCCGTGACGCCCAAAAGCGTCTGGTTTTTGTAATCTTTTTTGAGGCCGGAAACCAATTCCTTTATCGCCCTCGGCTGATCTCCCGCGGGCTTATTTTTTGAAATTAATTGAAAATCATTCATGATTCTCAAGAGTGGAGCATGACGTTAGAAATCAATATCGGAAGTATTTTATATTCGGGTCAATAACATCGCCATATTTTTTGATCATTTCTCTTATCATAAATTTTATCGAACTGGCGACAAGGGAAGTTTCTTTGGTATAAGTCGGATTCTTTGAGATGCTCTCGTATACTTTTAAATATTTGTTGAGTCTTAAGCCATCAACTGTCATATTATTGTAAGATTCGGATATTTCAGTAGACATACGTTCTGCGATTATTTTTTCTTTCAATATTTCATAATGTTTGTATTTCAAGACTTCATTCCCACTTAAATTTTTAAAATATGTTTCATCCAGATTTATAGAGTGATTCGAGTCGTTATAATTAAATTTGATAATTCCCCACATATTTTTTTCTCCAATCTTTATTTTACCAGGTTCTATTTGTTCAATAATATTGCCGCTCTTGTCGGGAATAGCGTGCTCAATCGGCGGTGCGTTCTTAGCTCCGATTTCCGGTATTTGAGGCTCATGTTTTAATTCTAAGAAATCTGGGGGCAGATAATTTGTCTTCGATCCGCTCGTGGGATTAACCTTCGGCTCGAATACGTGGCCGGTCGGATATAGATGGAGCGGCATCGGTTTCATTGGATAGATATCGGATGATGGAATCGCATGCTCCTCCGCATCCATGCGAGATTCAAGCCATTTGGGAATTTTTACGCGTTTTTTAGCGAAAACTTCCATGAGGTCTTTATCGGTGCCGGCGGTTTTTTTGCTGTCGGCTACGAATTCAAAATGAGCCGGCACGCCGTCCTTCTCTTTCATAAATATAACCTCGTCGCCTTCATGGGATAAGCCTATCTCCGAAATATGATGAGTCGCGCCATTTGGAAGTTTTACGGTCGATTTGGGATTTTCCCAAGCCGCTTGAAATTCTTTTTCTGATATCGCGCGGCGGTTTACGAGATTGCGCGCCGCTTGCCAAATACTTCCTTTTTTCTCAATGAACGCAAGCGCGCGTCCCTCCGGTGCCGGCGCGGGCGTTTCTTGATTTGCTATTTCTGTTTTTTCGGCAATTGGCGGGATGTGGGTGGTATCCAGCGCCGGAGTTATTCCCGGCATAGCGGCGACTGCGGCAGTCGTCTCGTGCCCGATATTAAAAGTATGTTTGAAAAATTCCACGGCATTTTTAGTTCCTGAAAATCCGGAAAACGCGTCGCGGATTTCATAGCCGAGCAGAGCGAAACCGGCGCCCATATAAGCTCCACGCATCGCCGCTCTCCGGACGTGAGCGTGGGCTTTGTCATTCTTCATCTCTAAAAACGATTCAAGGCGCTCCATGGCGATGTTTTCGGTTTTATTTTCATCTCCCTCTTTTTCATTTTTCATTGTTTCGACGGCCGCCATGCTTCGAGATTTCAAAAGAGCGTATTGATTGGCGAGCCGGTCATTAGTTGAGCCGTAATTTACCAGCCCTCTTTCCATTTTTATGTCGGTGTAGAGAAGCCGCGTCGCGAGTTCTTCGCGCAATTCGGCGATTTCATTTTTTCTCTCCCCATCCTTTTTATTATTGTCGGCTTCAACGGAAGCAATTTGCCAGTAAAGCTTGTCAATCTTTTGAGTAAGGGATTTGGCGTCGACAAAATTAAGAGCCGAAACTTCTTTTTCGCCTAATTCAACCCCCTTAATTTTAATTCCTTTAGTTTTTCTTTTTATCTTCGTTTCTTTCCCACTGCGCGCCAAAACAGCTTCTTGTTGAAGTTCTAAAATAGCGCGTTTTCGCGACAAAAATGCGCCCATGCCGGCGGCGACAAACGGAGCGGCGATTAATCCCCATGCGGCCACGGTTGCGGAGCGTATTCCGCCGCCCAAAAGAGTAAATCCGATATTTTGGCTTGCCGCCGAACGGAAGAATGTTTTAATCGATGATTCCGAGGCGATGGAACGAATATATTTTTCCACGTCTTTATCCGTGTTTAAAAGCTGGTGCATGTGAACCGCTTGGTCTGTTTCCGCCGCGCTGATTGCGGCTTCCCCGTCGTTTTTAGAGTGCGCTCTTTTTACCCCGATATATCCTTCCAGGGATTTCTCATAACGCTCTTTTATTCCGGTAAATTTATCCTGTTCTCTTCCGCTGTATTGCCATTCGGCGGGCGTAGTCGCGAAAATTCGCGCCGCTTCGTTGAATTCATTCATTTTTTCCCGTTCTTTGGGATTCAAATTTTTAATATCGCGTTCTGCGAAATAAATGTTTAAGGAACCGTCGGGATTGATATCCGCGTCAACCTTACTGTCTTTCATCTGCTCTGAGATTTTTTCGATTATGCTTTTATGCGATTCCAATCCCCCTCTTACGAAGATATCCGTTTCTTCTTTCTCGGCGTACTTTAAATATTGATTGGCAAAAACGCCCCGATATATTTTTCCGAATATATTTGCTTTTTCTTTTCCTTCGGTTTGCCGGATTATGGCCTGCTCGGTTATTTTTTTAAGTCCGAATTGACTGAAATTTTCAAGCGCAATGGCTTTTTGCCCGTCGGTCAGACCGTTAAAGCTTTCGATTGATTCGAGTTCCTCTCTTTTTATGCCATAAAGAGATTCAAATGAAATAATTTTTTCATCAAGCGCCTCCTCTTTCGATTTTTCCGGAGGCTTACCAACCTCCCTCTCCGTGTTAGTTTCCGAGGTTATTTTCGCGTCCTCCATTTCTCCGCGGTTGAAATTAAAAAATTCCATAATTATGTCATTTATATTATATAAGAAACTTCTTGATATGCATAGGTGTGGGGGCAGGCCCGTATTCTATACTTACTTGCTCCTATAATATGATACTATAAAAACGTCATTGCGGGTATAGTATAGTGGTAATATGCTTGCTTCCCAAGCAAGATACAGGAGTTCAATTCTCCTTACCCGCACCGTATTTAATTTTTACCGGTGCTTGTCGGGGAACTGCTCGCCGTTCCGGGCACGATGATTATCAGCTTCTCGTCTGGCAGGCGATAATTCGTCTGTTTCTTGGCTTCGTTCAAAAGATTAGTCGGATTCTTGAAATAATCAATCTGGTCGGCCAGCTTGCGGTTTTCTTCCGTAAGGTCGGCCGATTTGGCGGAAAGTTCTGATATTTCGGATTTCAACTCGCCTTTCGAATCTATAAGCCGGAAAAGTCCCCAGCCTATCAAAGTGATTGCCGCTCCGAATATTGCCCACCTCCAGGTATCCGTTGTCATCTCTTAATTATATCTCATTTATTTTTTTATTAGTTCTTTGAATATGGCTGGGCTGATGCGGACTTGGGCGCGCGACTGGAGCCTTTCCTTTCCCCTCTTCTGCTTGGCCCAGAGTTTCATTTTCCGGGTGCGATCGCCGCCGTTCTTGCCGAAATTCCCGAGTTGTTTTTTTACCGCGGGAATGTCTTCGCGGGCGATGAATTTGCCTCCGACGCGGGCTTGAATGGGCTGGGCGAATTGCTGATGAGGCAGAATTTCTTTGAGTTTTATCACCATTCGCCGCGACTCCTTCTCGACGGTTTCCGTAGGCAGAAATCGTGAAAGACCCGGCACTATCTCCCCTGCCACCAAAATATCCGTTTTCACGATGTTTGCTTTCGCATAATCCGCCAGTTCATAGCTGAACGAAGCGAAACCGGCAGTCGCGGATTTCAACTGGTCGTCGAAATCGCTCACGAGTTCGGCCAGCGGCATTATTGCCTTAAGCTCCGTCTGGTCTTGGAAAGTTTCCGTCATAATATCCCTGAAGCGGAAGCGCGCCTGGAGCGGATAAACGCTCTGGAGATATTTCGGCGGCACGAGAATCGTTATTTTCACCATCGGTTCCCAGATTTCTTCGTATTCCATCGGAAGTTCTTCGGGTTTAATTATTGTTTGCCAATTTCCTTTGTTTTTTATTTTATATATAACCGATGGAAAAGTACTCACGGTATCTACCTTATATTCTCGCTTTAGCCGTTCGGCGGTAATCTCGAAATGGAGTCGGCCAAGAAATCCGACCTTGTATCCTCGGCCCAATACTTCGTTCTGATCCGGCTCGATTGTGAGCGCCGAGTCGCTTAATTTCAGCTTCTCCAAGCTTTTCTTCAGCAGTTCGTAATCGTCGTTTTCTTCCGGATAAAAAGAAACAAAGACGACCGGACGCGGCTCTTTGTATCCCGGCAGGATAAAAGATTTTATTTTGTCCGGATGATGGGCGGCGGAGATGGCCGTGTCCCCTATCTTTATGAGCGAGGTATCCTTAATGCCGGTCGCGATGTAGCCGATTTCGCCAGTCTTGAGGCTTTTGGCCGCTTTTATCTGCGGCTTGAAATAGCCGACTTCTTTTATTTTGGAGACCGTGTCAGGCGCGGCCAGGTAGACATTCTCATTGGGATCTATCTCGCCATCGAAGACGCGGACCGAAGCCATTACGCCTTTATGGTCGTCGTAGAATGAATCGAAGATGAGGGCGCGGTTCAAATTCTTTATGTTGTTTTCCCGAGGCGGCGGCACGCGTCGGATAATTTCATTCAACATTTCTTCGACTCTTTCGCCCGTCTTGCCGGATATCATGAAAATTTCCTCCTCTTTTCCGCCGATAAGTTCCACCACTTCTTTGCGGAGGCGGGATATAGTTTCTTGATCTCCTGCGTTTTTGAACAAATCTATTTTGTTTATTGCGCCCAAAACGGTCAGGCCCGAAGCTTTGGCCGCTCGGAAATTGGCGAGCGTTTGGGCTTGGATGCCCTGAGTGGCATCCACGAGAAGTATTCCGCCCTCGACAGCCGCAAGCGCGCGTGATACCTCATAGCCAAAATCCGAGTGTCCTGGCGTGTCGATAAGATTCAAAATATAACCCAAATATTCCATCCGAACGGGCGCCATTTTTATGGTAATACCCCGCTCCCGTTCCAACTCCAGCTGGTCCAAATATTGTGCCCGCATATTCCGCTTCTCGACCGTGCCCGTGATTTCGAGAAATCGGTCGGCCAGGGTGCTCTTACCATGGTCAATGTGGGCGATGATACAGAAATTTCTAATATTGTTCATCCGATTGTTTTTTCAGGGTAAGCGTGAGCATTATTCTCTTGTCCGGGTCATCGCTGTGATATGAAAATGCCGAGTTCCCCGACTCCGCCCAATAGTATCTGAAAGGAGCGTTCACCGTCACATCCAGTGAATTTTTGACGCCCGCCTGTCTCTCAAAAATAAAAATGTAAGCACGATCGGGCCCGAAGATGGCCGGGTCGCCTTTGGTTTGGTAGCGCAAATTCAACGCTTTGCTTTTGCCGGCCGGGAGCATCAGCCAGGTGGCGAAAACGTTCTTGCCGGATTCCTGCCGCGACCAAGTTTTATAATTACTTATCAGAACTTCACTTTTCTCGATTGCCGCGATATCCGGGTTTGTCACATAGTTGGAATTCGCGTAATTCATCGTCTGGTACTTCGGCTTTGCGTCGTTGCCCGAAATGGAAACGAGCGAGGCGCCGGGTTCGGTGAATATCCGGATAAAATCCTTATTGGTCGCTTTCCACCACGGGTCAACTTCCTTGTCGCCATTATGGGTTCGGGTAACCGTCAGATTAGTAAAGACATTCCCATTCGTATCCATATCCAGATTCGCGAAAACGTTTTCCGCAATAAAAGCGTCGCTTTTCCCGCCCGCGATATTCGCGTTCACGACGGCGAGATAGCTTCCCCAAAAGCCGTTCGGCAGGCCGTAAACGGAGCCGTCGAGCGCGCTTCCCGCGAGAAAACCCGCGAGGCCGGGATCTTTGGCATATACCATCAGATCTTTTTTATCGGCGTGTTTTTTCACGCTATCAAAGAGTTCTTTTTGTTTCTCGGGAGCCAGTTCGCCGAGTTTCTGAAGCAGGATAGGCGCGAGCACCTTCAAGATTTTTTTGGGTTCGCCCGCTTTCTTGTCCGCGCCGGCTTCAACCGAATGCTGGACTTCATAAAGAAGATTGTCTTTGTCTATCGTAAGATTATAATCGGCAAGTTTTATAGGCCCCGTAATGCCGAGAAGAGTCTCGATAATATCGATGTTTAAAGCGATAGCCGCATCGAATGTCACATTCTTTTCCGAATACATTTTGGACATTTCGAGGAAATTCACGATGGTCTTGGCGGAAGTAGGAAAATCAAAAAACCAATTGGCGTCGCGCGCTCCCCAATCGGTCGTGACCGTTTGGAGCTGTTCCGGCGGTATTATCTTGATGGCCAGTTGGCCGTCGGGATCATAGATATCCCGCACATCCATATTCTTCATCTGGCCATTTTCCACAGTGATATCGGCATAACTGCCGATGAAGCCGCCGCCCGGGCGGATTTCCGAAGGATTTTGGAAAAAGACCAAGATATGCCGGCCACCCGATGCCGAAAGAAGATTAATCAAGTTTTGAAGCGCGTTGTCCCAGTTATAAAGCTCGCTGGAATATTTCAGATACTGGTCGCCGATATTGTCGTCGATTTTGCCGAAAAACGGCGAAAGATTTTTGAGTTCGGAAGTGTTGTTCTTTATCTTCTGGGTTTCGTCGTTTACCTTCGCCACCAGTTTCCGAATATCTTCGAGAAGCGCGACGAGTTTATTCCCATCCTCTTGAAAATATTTGAAGCCATTGGATTGCAGACTTTGAAGGTTACCGGCGATTTGAAGGAATGTCAGGTTCAAATTCGTAACTTGGCCGAGAAAACCAAAGGCACTTTTCACTATCGGCACGGCGTTTCCAATGGTTTCCAAAATAGAGCGTCCGGCGCCACTGCCCGCCAAGCTATTGATGTCGGCAAGCGTTTTGTCGTTATTTTTCAGGTATCCCGCGGCCACGGCTGGCTCGAAATCCTTTAGAGCCGTGGCGGATGAATTAAAATTATCGATTATTCGGCCGCCACTTTGGGACAAAGTCGCTTTGACGGAATTCAGATTGAAAATCACAACAAGAAGAAAAGCGACGATGGAAAAAAGACCGGCGAAAAGCAGGCCGAGAAGCATTTTTTTGAGAACGGGAAAGCGGGGCGGAGCCGAACGCGGCATTTTCGCTAGATTCAGTTTTTCCGAATTTCTCAATCTTCCATAGTTGAAATCCGGCTTCCGGATATCCAGAACGATCGGCTCGATGTTTTTTCTGGGAACGGTTTTTTTAGCCATTATTTTCTTTTAATATCTTGATTACGTCTTTCGCGGCATCTTCCCACTGGAAGCGCGCCGCGTTTCTTATTCCTTTTTCCGTCAATTCCCCCCTCAATTTGCCGTCTTTCATTATTCCTTCTATCGCGAGAGCCAGCTCGCCGATTTTCCACGGGTCGACGAGAAGCGCGGAACTCCCTAGCATTTCGGGAAAAGACGAACGGTCGGAAGCGACGACGGGCAATCCGCAGGCCTGGGCTTCAAGCGGCGGAAAACCGATGCCTTCGAGGAACGACGGGAAGACAAATACCGAAGCCAGATTATAAAGAAGGTGATTCTCTTTCGGCGTTGACCTGCCCCAAAATCTGATGCTTTTGCGATAAGGCGAACAATCGGCCTCTTTCAGAATTTTATCATAGAGCCAGCCGTAAGAACCAACGATAATAAGCTCCAAATCTTTGAAAGCCGAGGAATTTTTCAGGATGTTGAAAGCCCGGATGGTGGCGGTGATATTCTTTCTCGGTTCAATCGTGCCGATTGAGAGCAGAAAGGGCCTAGTGAGGCTTTTTTCATTCCGAAAACGGATTAGCTCCGTATCGTTCTTGGGAATCTTTTTATACGTTGGGTCCACGCCGGCATATATCCTTTTAACTTTTTTCTCGTCCAATTCGAAGGTGGATATCAAATCATCGCGGGTATATTCGGCATTCGTGATTATACTGCCGGCCTCTTTTATCTGCTTTTGCCAATTCTGCTGCCAGTGCCAGAGTTTTTTGCGCGGAGAAAAAAATTCCGGGTAATGAACGAAAGAAATGTCGTGGATGGTCAAAACGTGCTTCTTGGGATTTTCGAATGACAAGATATTGAAATGGGGGCTGTAAAAGACATCGGCGGGAATAAGCTTGTCTATTTTGGGAAAATTGAGAAGGCGGTTTGAGATATCAAAAAGCCGATTGGGGATGCCGAAGTTCACCCAATCCCGCCTTTCTTTCTGAAGCAGATCAGTTTTCTCGAGCCGTCGTCCCCAACTGTTGGCGAAAAAAACATATTCGTCTTGCGGCGCTTCTTTGAGGATATGTTCCGTGAGCAGGCGGACGTATTCCGGCACGCCGGTCATCTGCTTCGTGTCGAGCGAACGGATATCGATGAAGGTGCGCATGTCTAATCCAACTTTATCCCCGATTGGGCGGCGGCCGTGATGAAATTTATCCGGAAATTGTCTTTTGAAAAGCGTTCGGCTGATTTGGCGATTGATTCCCGGCTGAACGGCAAATTTTCAAAATTTTTCACGGATTTTATGATTGCCTCCGGCGACTGTTCTTTGAAAAGCAAACCCGTTTTCCTGTCTTTCACTATTTCTCGTCCCCCGCCCTGGTCGAAAGCGATGACGGGTAGTCCGCAGGATTGGGCTTCGGCCGCCACTAATCCGAAATCCTCGATTTGGGGAAAGATAAGTGCTTTAGCTTCGTTATATATTTTCCGGAGTTCGCGGTCGTTCGGATTGGAAGTTATGAATTCAATGAGGGGGGATTTAGCGAGTTTTTTGAGCTTTTCCAATTCCGGTCCTCGTCCGACAATCTTCAAAGGTTTCCGCAATTGATTGAAAGCCGTTATGCCGAGATCGAAGCCTTTGTAATACAGGAGGCGGCCGACCATCAGATAATAATCTTTTTGTTTGGTTTCCGGTTCGATATGGAAAGTTTCAGTGTCGACCGGCGGATAGACCGTGATGGCATCGCGGCCGTAGTATGATTTGATTTTGCTTTTGATGAAATCTGAATTTGCCACGAACACATTCACCTTTTGGGCGGCTTTTTTGTCCCAATTTCGAAGCAGGCGGGCGATCGGATGCGAAACGTAGTGCGAAAGCGGCCAGGGCGAAAAGGGCAGATTCTTGAGATAATCTATCTCCCAGGCATATCGGAGCGGGCTATGGCAATAACTGATATGGTAATCGGCTTTCACGGAAATTCCCTTGCCATAACCGGCGGTGGAGGAAATTAGAATATCGTATTCTTTTTTTGGTCTTAAAAAAGCCGCGGCAAAGGGCATTAATGGAATGAAAGCGCGATGCCGATTCTTCACACTCGGCACATCCAAAAAGCTCGTGCCTTTCACCCGGCCCTCGAAAATCCCGTTGGTCTTTTCTTTGTCATAGAGGAGCGTATAGAGGTCGGCGGTCGGAAACATTTCCAAAAGCACTTT
The DNA here is from genome assembly GCA_038065455.1 of Patescibacteria group bacterium. Classification (GTDB taxonomy): domain Bacteria; phylum Patescibacteriota; class Minisyncoccia; order UBA6257; family GWB1-50-10; genus JBBTQX01. The sequence goes on along the minus strand of JBBTQX010000009.1, from coordinate 31,319 downwards.
CAGTACCCTCTCCGCTCCCCCGAACTGGTTCAAATAATCGTGGGTAATGGCAATACGCATTACCCTGATTTTATCTTAAGTTTCCGGAATTTCCTATTCTTTTCTACACTCCCGTCGGGTCGGAGAAGAATATCCAAATTGTTTTCGCGAGTATTTTCAAATCCAGCCAAAGCGATTGGTATTCCAAATAGTACAAGTCGTATTCCAATTCTTTTTTAAAGGGCAGAAGCGAAGCGCCCATTATCTGTGAGAGTCCTGTCAGTCCCCCTTTTGCATAATAAAGTTTCTTGAATTCCGGCGGATATTGGTTCATTTCTTCCGGCTCGTGGGGACGCGGGCCCACGAGCGACAATTCGCCTTTCAAAACATTCAGGAATTGCGGAAACTCATCCAATCTTAATTTTCGGAGGAATTTTCCGGTTCTCGTGAGCCGCGGATCGTTTTTCAGTTTAAAGAGCGGTCCATCTTTTCTTTCATTCAGGTGCCTCAATTGTTCTTTCATCTTGGCGGCATTTTGGACCATACTCCGGAATTTATATGCCTTAATGACTCTTCCTTCGCTTACCCGGTCCAGTTTCACGAATGCCGGTGCTCCGCTTTCAAGGTAAATCGCCAGGGCTATAAACGGCGTGAAAGGCAGGATAAAAACCAGCCCGCAGACGGAAGCAATAATATCCAAAATCCTTTTTATCATTTGTATTAAAATCTAATCATCAGCCGTCGTTTGGGTGCTATCGTCAACTATAGCACCAAGAATTAATATATCAGCGTTTATGGAATTATAACCGCGAATTCGCCTTTCTTTTTTTCGCCTTTGAAATAGTTCTGAGCTTCTTTCGCGGTGCCGTGCCAAATCTCCTCGTGGATTTTCGTAAGTTCGCGTCCCACGACTATATCCGTTTCACTTCCGAAAGTTTCTTCAATAGCTTTAAAGGCTTTTTCCGCCCGGTGGGGAGATTCGTAAAAAACTATCGGCCGAACTTTAATTTCCTTCAACTCCCTGAAAAACGTTTGTCTTCCCTTCTTGTGGGGCGGATATCCCAGGAATGTGAATTGGTCCGCGTTCAAGCCGGAAGCCGAAAGCACGGTAATAATGGCCGACGGTCCCGGGATCGGGATTATCTTCGTTTCCGGCATTTCTTTTCTGATGAAAGCCGTGAGTTTTGAACACGGATCGGCAATGGCGGGGGTGCCGGCATCCGTCACGAGGGCGATATCCTTCCCCTCCGAAAGCATTTCGCTGATTTTATTGTAAAGGATTTTATTGGCGTACTCGTCGTATCGCCAGACCGGTTTAGAAATTTCAAATCGGTCGAGAAGTTTTTTGGTTACGCGCGTATCTTCGGCGAGTATCAAATTGGCGCTTTTGAGCGTTTCAATCGCCCGCAAAGTAATGTCCTTCAAATTGCCGATTGGCGTCGCGACGATAAACAGATTGCCGTTCATTTCAAATATTTTTCGATATTCGCCTGGTGTTCGGCATAGGTCTTCGAGCAATGGATTATACCGTCATTATCGTGGAGATAATACAAGCAAGAGGTTTTTTCCGGTTTTAGCACCGCCTCGATTGCCGGCAGGCCTGGATTAGAAATGGGTGTGGGCGGCAGGCCTTTGTAAAAATATGTGTTATATAAGGAATCTAATTTGGTATCGCCTTTTACAAGCGGCGTCCACCAGCCATTTTCCGCATTCCCTTTCGCGTATTGAATCGTCGCATCTATCGCCAAAGGCATTCCCTGAAGCAGGCGGTTCCAGATAATTCCCGCCACAAGCGGCATTTCTTCGTTCTTGCCCGCTTCCCGCTCGATAAGCGAGGCGATTTTTATGGCCGTCGGCCACCTGACATTATCTTTCGTGAATTGGGGATAAAGCGGGCCGAACTTGTTTTGGAAATGGGCAATGAAGCGGAGCGCGATTTCCTCCCCCGTTTCGTCCTTGGGCAGAAGATAAGTGTCGGGAAAATAAACCCCTTCCTTATAATCCTGCCCGATTTTCATATAGCCGTTCAAAAATTCATTTTTCGTTTCGTTGTTCCAGCCGAGTATCTTTGAAAGCTGGTTCGCAATCTGTTCCTTCCTTTCCCCTTCCGGAATCACCGCCCATTTCATATACGGCTCTTTGGTTAAAATTCCGGCGGTTTGAAAAGCATTTTGATTCTTGGATATTTTGTATCCGCCCGGCGCAATCGTGCCGAATTTCCCGCGCGTCAGAAGGGCAATATTCACACCAAGCGAGGTTTTTATGAATCTCTGGTCGGAGAGCGATTTTATAGTCTGGGAGCGGGTGGCGTTAAGCGGCACCACGAATCTTTCCGGTTCGCTATTCCCCCCCGGCGCCGAAAAAAACAAATAATACAGCCCGCCGATTACGACAATCGGAGAAACGATTATAATGATGCTTTTCCTTGTCATTAGCCGTTTTTATTACCAACGTCATTATATTGCCTCGGATTTTCGGAGGCAAGGTGGTATACTTAAAGACACCACCATATGTCCAATATCGCCAAAAGAAATATCGTTAATAATGGAATCCGTGAAAAGATTTGGGCTGTTTTTTGGCGTGAGCAAAACGCCAAAAAATTTCTGACGGAAACCGAAATTGCTATTCTAGAAAAGAGATTATTTGCGCTTTATTGGCTGGACCAAGGAAAGAGTTTGCGTGATACCAGTAAAAGATCCGGACTGGCCAAAAAATCGGTCGTTGCTATAAAACACGGCTTTAAAAAACCGATTCCCCGACCGACCCCTTCGTCGCGCAGGCGGAGCCAGGCGCCTTCTTTGTCCAGCCGCCAATCGGGGTAATCAAATTATAATAATTAAGCATTTTTTCCGTGGCAATGTTTGTACTTTATCGGAGTTCCGTCCGATTTTTTCGCTCCGCACCAGCAGGGGTCGTTGCGGCCGATGTCTTTGTGTTCCGGCGGGGGCGGAGCCTGTTTCTGGCTCTGTTCCAATTGGGATTGGATGTTATTCAAATCCAATTGGAAGATGGCGAAGATGGTGTTGAAAGTAAGTGATTCAAAGGCGTTTTGGAATTGCCTATAAAGCATATGGGCCTCGCGGCGGTATTCCACAAGCGGTTCGTGCTGGCCGTAGGCGCGGATATTCACGGATTCGCGGAGCTGTTCCAGATTTTCCAAATGGTCTATCCAAAGCGTATCCATTATGCGCGTGAGATGCCGGCCGATAATGACGGCTCTTTCCGGTTCAAGCGCCGTCGGAATCTTCGCCAAGTGTTCGTCCAAATGCGAAATCTGCTTTTCCAACTCCTCCCGCTTTTCGGGATTCGTTTGGATTTCATTTTCCAGGCCGGTTTTGTAATCTGCCGCGAAATGTTCCAGCGTTTCTTTCAGTATCGGCAAAATTTCGTTCTTTTCTCCCGCTTCCAATATTTTTCTCCGTCGCCCGTAGATGGCTGTCCTTTGTTTGTTAAGCACATCGTCGAAATCCAAAAGATGCTTGCGGATGTCGAAGTTCGCGCCCTCCACTTTTGCCTGTGCCTGGTTCACCACCTTGGCGACGACGCCCGACTGGATCGGCATATCCTCCGGATATTTCAAAGTTTCCATCAAACTCTTTATCCGGTCGCCGCCGAATATTCTCAATAAATCGTCTTCCAATGATAGAAAAAATTGGGTGGAGCCGGGGTCGCCCTGCCGGCCGGAACGCCCGCGCAATTGGTTGTCTATGCGCCGCGCTTCGTGCCGCTCGGTGCCCATCACATAAAGCCCGCCCGCATCCTTTACTTTCTGGGCTTCTTCGGGAGTCGAGGGATTCCCGCCCAGCACGATGTCCACGCCGCGGCCGGCCATATTGGTCGCGACCGTGACCGAACCGGCTCGGCCGGCTTGAGCGATAATGGCGCCCTCGCGCTCATGATTTTTGGCGTTCAAGACTTCGTGGGATATGCCGGCCTTCCGCAGATATTCGGAAATTATTTCGTTGTTCACGATGGAAGTCGTACCGACCAGAATCGGCCGCCCTTTTTCCCTCTGGACTTTAATATCTTCCACCGCTGCTTTGTATTTTCCGTCTTTCGTTTTGTAAATCATATCGGCCATATCTTCGCGGATCATCGGCCGGTTGGGCGGGATGCTTATCACATCGAGATTATAAACCTTATGGAACTCCTCGGCGGAGGTCTGGGCTGTGCCGGTCATACCGGCGATTTTTTTATAAAGGCGGAAATAATTTTGGATGGTCACCTGGGCGTAGGTGCGATTTTCGTCTTTCACCTGAACGCCTTCCTTGGCTTCGATGGCTTGGTGCAAGCCGCCCGAATACCGGCGGCCGAAAAGCATCCGGCCCGTGAATTCGTCCACGATAACCACTTCCCCGTTCTGGACGATATAATCGCGGTCCAACTTGAAGAGCGCTTTGGCCTTGAGGCTCTCCTGGAGGAAATGGACAAGGCGCAGATTTTCGGGAGCATAGATATTCTGGATGCCCGTCATTTTTTCCATTTTATCGATGCCGGACTCGGTGATGTTAACCGCTTTCATTTTTTCGTCCGTCATATAGTCGATTTCCGGTTCGAGTTTTTCCGCCACCTTGGCAAAAGTTTTATAGAATTCGCTGGCTTGGGTGTCGGGCGCGGCGATAATCAAAGGCGTGCGCGCTTCGTCTATCAGAATACTGTCCACCTCGTCGATGATGACGAAATTATATTGGCGCTGAACGCGGTCTTCCATTCTGCTCGAAAGATTATCGCGCAGGAAATCGAAGCCGAATTCATGGTTTGTGCCGTAGGTGATATCGCAGGCGTAGGCCTCCTTCCTGGTTATCGGCCGGAGGAATTTTTCGACGACTTTAAAATTGCCGAACATATCCCGCTCCTTGTCGGCTTCGGAATCGGCTTCGAATGACGGGTCATAGCGATAAGCCGCGTCGTGGAGCAGGCAGGAAACGGTAAGTCCCAGGGCGTGATAAATCTGACCCATCCAGACGGCGTCGCGCTTCGCGAGATAGTCGTTCACGGTAACGACGTGCGCGCCTTTGCCGGTCAAGCCGTTCAGATAGGCCGGGAGCGTGGCGGCGAGCGTCTTGCCCTCGCCGGTCATCATCTCGGCGATTTTGCCGTCGTGAAGCGCCATACCGCCTATAAGCTGGACGTCAAAATGCCTTTGATTCAAAACTCGTTTGCCCGTTTCCCGTACGAGCGCAAAAGCGCGCGGCAGGATTTCGTTCAAATCAGCGCCATTCCTGGCCTCTTCGCCCAGCTTCCGGGATTCTCCCAAAATCTCCTCATTGGACAGTTTTTGGATTTCGGATTCGAGCGAGTTTATAAGAGCCACCTTTTTCTGGTAGCCCGAAAGAGCGGCATTGGGAAATATTTTCGATAAAAATGAAGCCATATATGGAGTTTTGGAGGTAGGCGGGTGGCGGTGACCTCCAATTTTTTAATTGTTGTGTGAGTGCTCAATCCACCCGCCTGTCATCTAGAATAAAGCAATTTCACTATTAATAAAACCCCTAACAAAAAACCTCCCGGCTTGCGCCGGGGAGGATTGGAAAGGCTTTCCTCGGATTTCTTCGCTTCCAGCTTGCGCCGGAATTGAAGACGGGGAAAACTCTGCACACACACAAAGGCACTCTAGCACGCTTTTTGGAAAAAAGCAAATCATTTCAGGTCAAAGTGGAATTCGAGCTCCTGGGCCGAGATTATCACCCGGTCCCGTTTGGACTTTTTTTCCACATACCGGGCAAGCCGACGTCGAGCGACGGGCTCCGCGATTTTCTTCTCGATAATATTTCCCAACCGGCCCCCCAAAAGAAATTCAAAAGTTTTTCCGATGAAGTTCGGCCCGGAGTCCGAAAAGCGCAAATCATCCAACTTGGTTTCCGATTTTATTCCGAGCTCCCTGTTCGCTTCGAAAAACTCCTCTATCGATTTTCCGTCGCCGCAGATCGGCACGAGATGGCGGTAGATCTCCCGGCCGTAATCGTCCAGGCCGGATTTTTTGAAAGACGCGGGCGTAATGAAGTGGCTGAAGCAGAATTTATCGGGGCTACTCCCTTTCACATCATTCAACCGGCGCGCCCGCAATATGGAGAAGATAAAATTAATGAAATACCGGGCGGTGAAGATGCGCCCTTCCCGCACGGAAATTATAACGTCGAAATCCGAATTCTTGTTCACGGTGCCGAGTGCCATCGAATCGCTCGCGAGCACGAATTGGACGAAAGGCGCACAACGGAACCACTTGGCGAGTTTCAAAAGTTTCCGCCACTTGACGTCCAAAATAAGTTTTTGGCGGAGCGCGTCCAGAGGATTATGACTCGTTTCCCTCATTTTCGTTTTCCGGACCCTCCAAAATCATCGGCTTTATTCCCGCTGTTTCGCCGGTAATTTTGAGAAAATCCTTGTCTATTTTTCCAAGTTCCTTGTTGGCGCTGTTATACATATTCACCGTCGTGCCTAGATTCCTTCCCAATTTTTTGAAATATTCGTCATAATTCACGATATGTTTCTCGAGGTTTATCACTTGTTTGATGATAACCTGAGCTTGTTCGGAAATCTTCTGATTTTTAAGCCCCTGAAGCACGGTTTGAAGATATGCCATAAAAGAAGTCGGTGAAACTACGACCACTTTTTTTTGATAGGCGTAATTTATCAAATTCTTCGTATCGTCGGTCACCGCTCCAACCTTGTTTATGAGCAAATCGTAATAGACCGCCTCCGACGGTATGAACATAAAAGCGAAATCCATCGTATTTTCTTCGGGTTTAACGTATTTCGAAGTTTCATCGATTCTGATTTTCAAATCGGAAATGAAGGCGGACTCGTATTTCTTTCTCTCCGAATCTTCGCGCGCTTCCAGTATCCGGTTGTAGTTTTCCAAGCTGAATTTGGAATCTATCGGAATTATCCGTTTGTCCACAAAAACCGCCGCATCCACTATCACTCCATCTTTGAAGGGATACTGCATTTTATAGGAGCCGGGCGGAAGAACGTTTTTAAGAACGGTCTCAAGATAATACTCCCCCAATATGCCGCGTTGCTTCGGATTTTTGAGGATGTCCTGCAGGCTTTTAAGCTGGTCGGCGAAGTTCACAACCTGCTTATTCGTTTCATCTAGGCGCACAAGTTTTTCTGTCACGTCTCGGATTATCTTCGCGCTCTGGCCAAGCTGGCTCTGGACGAAAGTATTCGATTCGCCCATTTTCTTGTCCACCATATTCCGCATTTCGTTCATCTGATTTAAAAGCATCGAAAAAGCTTGGTTATCTTCTTTAGGCTCTTTAATCTTTTTGATGAGCAAAAAAACGAGCCAGGAAAGACCGAGCAATATTGCGACGACAACTATTAAAGCGATTGTGATTGTATCCATTGGTTTACCGGGTAGTGAAAATGCGATTGCAAATCGCGATTAAATAAATAGTTTTATGGGGACTTTGATAACCTTCCATGATTTGTATTTATTTCAAAATAATATCTTATGATTTGAATTTTATATAATCGCATTTCTACTACCCGGTTAATTCGCGCTCGCCACTACTCCCGTAATTATAAGCGTAAGAAGCGCGATGAGCACGTTAGCCGAAACGAAAAGATAGGAAAGAAAGCGCTCGCGATGGAAGAGCGAAACGGCGAGCCAGAGATTCGTGGCCGCGATTATGATACCGCCCGCCCAGATGGTCCAAAAATCCGCCAAATTGCCCACGAAATCCACGCCTCGAAAGGCGTCAAAATGGAGAATAACCGGATAAGAGAGTCCGTTCAGCCGGAAAAAAGTCAAAAGAAGGCTGGCGGCAAAAAGCGCGGTCGAGATGCCGATGAGAATAAGAAGGATTTTTTCGCGGAAGATAGTCATCAGTTTACTTGGCATTTTTGATCTTTTCCGCCAAGGCGGCGAGCTGGGTGTCGTCCGCGCGATTGTAGTCGTGGGACGAGATGTAGCCCTCGTATTTTTCGAAATACTTGTCCACATTCGAATGGAGCGGCTTCCAATCCGCCGCCTCCGTCCCGTGCATCGGAAAAAGCTTCGCGTGCACGTGGTCTACGCCGAAACCCTCGAATATCATTCCGGTGCGCGCTACATCCCCGAATGCTTTATCCAAAAGCTTGGCGGCTTCCCCCGCCGCGGCAACAAGCCCAACAAGCGCGTCTTTCGGCAAGTCGAAAGCGTAGCTCGAATAGTGCTCTTTCGTGATAACGACGGAAAAACCCTCCGTATTCGGAAAGATGGAAAGAAAAGCCATATGCTTCGCGTCTTCCCAGAATTTATGGGCCGGCAACTCCCCTTTGGCGATTTTGCAGAAAATGCAGTCTTCCATACCTTTATTTTACAACAAATGGGGAAAATTTGCCCCGGAAAACAAAAAGCCTATTTTCATGTAGCCCCACGGAGGATCGCCCGCACCTCTCGCCGTCATTTAGCAATCTTGAGTGTAGCCCCACGGAGAATTGAACTCCGGTTTTAGCGATGAGAACGCTATGTCCTACCACTAGACGATAGGGCCAATGGCTATACCTTACTCATAAATCCCCTCCTTTTCAAGCCACGCCTTGTCTTGGCGAACCAAAAGTTCTTTGGAGCGGAGCGGTTCGGCCATTATCTCCTTCACCACTTTTTCCAGCCGCACTCCCTGCGAAGCTTTCAAAAGCACGATATCTCCCGCTTTTAATTTATCCTGCAGGAATCGGCCGGCTTCGTGGATATTATCGAAGGAAAATATCGAATTTTTCGCCATTCTATTTTTAAACGCGCCCTCGGCAATGAGCTTGCCGCGCAAACCAACCGTAATTAGTAGATCCGCGCGCTTCGCGGCCAGCGCGCCGATTTCCTCGTGGGCCTCCATTGTATATTTTCCGATTTCTAACATATCTCCCAGAACGGCGATCTTGCGTTTTGCTTTGAGCGTTTTGAATATCTCGAGCGCCTCCCGCATCGCGAGCGGCGAGGCATTATAGGTATCGTCGATTACAATCGAGCCTTTGAGCCCGCGCAAAACCCGCAAGCGGCCGGTTGGTTTCTCCGCCTTCACCAGATTATCCGCGATTTTCACGAGATTGATGCCGAAAGTCATTCCCACGGCAATACCCACAGCCGAGGCATAAGCGGCGGTCTTGCCCAAAACGCCCGGTATTCTGAAGGGAACGACGTTTCCGTTATAACCGATTTTAAAAGAAATTCCAGCCTCGCCGGTTTCCGCATCCAATTGGTTTCTGAAATTTATTATTTTGATATCCGCTTTGTCCGATATGCCGTAAGTGATGACGCGTCCGCGCGTGTCCTCCGCCATTTTAAGTACCTTCGGATCGTCGGCATTCAGTATCGCAAAACCGGTCGCGGGTAATTGGGCGATAAGTTTCGCTTTTTCTTTCGCCACCCCGTCGGGCCCCGAAAAGAATTCCACGTGCACCGGCACATTCCCGATCGCCGTGATTACGCCGATCTGCGCCCGGGCAATGTCCAGAAGATAATTCATATCATTCGGCCTATCCACGCCGTACTCAAGGACGAGTATTTCCGGATACCGCGGATTTTTCACGATAAGCTGGAAAACACCGAAGAGAACGGCCTTCAGCCAGAAGAAAGCGCCGCCCGTCTTTTCCCAGTCACCGATGATATTGAGTGGCAGACCCAATTCGTTGTTGAAATTATTGGAAGAAGCGCGAACACTCCGTTCTCCCGAAAGTGCCGCGGCAATGGCCATTTTAGCGGATGTTTTGCCGACATTGCCCGTTACGCCGATTACGGCCGGCTTGTAGCGCTTAATCGTGAGCCTCGCGATCAAGCTCAGTTTCCATATCAGAATTTTTAGAATAATGTTTTTCATCATCATTTTGACTGAGTCAGATTATCCGGAGCGACATTTAAATAACTCAAGGCGAAGGTGGCGAGTTCCCGGAAAGCCGGCACGACAGTCAGGGCCGCGAGTTCTTTCCCAATTTCCGGCTTTTCCAATTTCACGAGAATGACGAATCGAGGATTCGAAGCCGGGGCCATCCCGATGAAAGTATGGATAAAATCATCCGGCAGATAGCCGCCGCGCGTCGGAATGTAAGCCGTACCTGTCTTTCCCGCGACATTGAACTGAGGGATAGTCGCCACACCGCCCTTGGTGGCCGCCGAATGCATCATTTCCTTCACTTTTCGGGCCGTATCTTCGCTCACTGCCCGTCGAATCACATAAGGCTTCGAATCTTGGTTGATATAGGGACGCATCAGAAGGCCGCCGTTCGCGAAAACGGAAAAGGCATTAATCATCTGAAGCGGAGTGACGGACGTGCCCTGGCCATAGGCCGCCGTGGCATAATCGATGTCCTGGGCATTCTTGCGCTCCAAGTTTGCCAAACTGCCCATGACTTCATCCGGCAAATCGACGCCGCTCTTCGCGCCGAAACCGAAATTTTTCAGATATTCGTAAAATATCTTCCGACCGATTTTCTGTTCCGCGAAAACTGCACCGGTGTTTATGGAACGCTCTATGACAGTCGTCATCGTAGTGCCCGGACCGTAGGTCTTATGATCCCAATTGGTGATTTTTTTGCCATTCAATGTAATCGAACCTTTGTCAGTGTAGGTCGTGTCCGGCGTCAGAATGCCGGCATCGATGCCCGCCGCCATCGTAATCGGCTTAAAGACCGAGCCGGGCTCGTAGATCAGTTGGACGGCGGAGTTGATAAAATCTCCAAGCGGATAATTCTTGTAATCGTTCGGATCGAAATTGGGATACCTGGCCATCGCGAGAATCTTGCCTGTTTGCGGCTCCTCGATAATGATATTTCCGCTCACGGCGGCATGCTCCGTGACGAGCTTCGCGATGGTTTCTTCCGCCTGGGCCTGAAGGCTACGATCGATGGTAAGCCCGATATCGCGGCCGTCCGCGAGCGCATCGTTATAATATTTTTCCGCGCCATAAAGCCCTTTGGGCGCGTTCGTATCTTTGTTCACTCCCACAAATCCCAATATCTGGCTGCCGAGCTTTTCGAACGGATAGAAACGATATTGCTTGGTGTCTTCGTATATTCCCTGAAGATTAAGTTTCCCGATTACATCGAGCTGTTCGGGCGTCGCCTTCTCGGCAATCATACGAAAAAGGCTTTTAGAATCGCTCAAATATCCCTTAAGCAATTCGGCCGGAAGATTCAGAATCGGCGAGAGCGCTTCAGCGGTTTTTTTTGAATCAGCCACTTCCTTCGGCACGCCGTAGATTATCGGGTAATCCTTGTTGAAAGCGACCGTGATGCGGGTATCGGCGCGGTCCGTAAAAAAAATCTGGCCTCGGCGCATCTGGAGTTGCGCCAAAGCCTCGCTTCTTGCTTGAACTTTATTGAAATAATAATCGCTTTGCTGGATTTGAAGGGTGTATAAATGGAAGCCCAAAAGGCCGAACAATACGCCGAATATTAACGTGAGTAAGAGGAATCGGACACCCATTGGTATTGGTTGATATACTGCGGTTTCCGTTCCAGGATCAGGTGATGCTCTTTGGCCAATAAATCCAATTTAACCGGATCCGTCATTTTATAAAGATTATTTTTGAGGTCCGCGTTGGCCGCCGTGGCATCCGCTATCTGTTTTTTGAGCGAACTCGCCTGATAACGGGCGTTTACAAGAGAATTATACTCCAAGACATAGAAAATTCCACTCGCGAATATTGCGACGAAAAACAAAATCAGGAAACGGAGATTGTTTTTGGCTTCGATGGGTTTGATTATTGTCATATGATTGCGATGGCTCTTAGTTTGGCCGAGCGACTTTTTGAGTTTGTTTTGCTTTCTTCCCGGCCGGCTGTCGTTGGTTTTTTGATTATAAATCGGGCTTTTTTTTCTTTTACGAGGTTTTGAAAGCATTGTTTGACCATGCGGTCTTCCAGCGAATGAAACGATATAATCGCGATTCGACCGTCCTTTCCGATTATTTCCGGAAGGTTTTTCAAAATACTCTCCAAGTTCCCCAACTCGTCGTTCACAAATATCCTAAGAGCCTGGAAAGTTCTCGTTGCGGGATGGATGCGGCCGCGCTCGTAATTCTTGGGAACGGCGCTTCGAATAATTTCCGCGAGTTCATCCGTCGTTCCGATTCTCCGTTCTCTCCGCCGTTCGACTATCTTTTTCGCAATCCGCCTCGATAATCTTTCTTCGCCGTACCGATAAATGATGTCAGCTAGCTCCGCTTCGTTCCGTCCGTTCACGATACTGGCCGCCGTCGGCCGGTCTTCATCGCCTGGATTGTAACGCATATCGAGCGGCTCGTTCTTCAGAAAACTGAAACCCCGGCCGGAATGTTCCAGCTGGTCGCTCGAGAATCCCAAATCCAACAGCAATCCGTCGGCTTTCGCCAACCGGTGCTTCTCCAATATTTCAGGCAGGTTCGCATAGTTCTCGTGGATTAAAATCAGCTTGCCTTTCATCTCCGGATTTTCCCGGCGGAAATCTTCCAGATTCCTTTGATCCCAATCGAGTCCCAAAAGCGTACCGCGGGATTTTATTTTTTCCAATACTGCTTTCGCGTGTCCGCCGGCGCCCAGCGTGCCGTCGATAAAAAATTCTCCGGGTTGCGGATCAAGCGCTTTCAAAACATCGTTCAAAAGAACGGAAATATGATTCGCATTATGAATCATGAATAACGAATCGATGTTTAAAGTTTTGTTCATAATTTCCGATTCTATATTCCCAATTCGCCCAGCTTCTCGGCGATTTCGTCCGAAGAGGCTTCCGTCTTCTGTTTGTATGCCTGCCACTCCCCTTCGTCCCAAACCTCCATTCGGTTATAGAGGCCGGTCACGACCGCCTGTTTTTTTAAACCCGCGTATTTTCTCAAATAATCCGGCACTAATATTCTTCCTTGCGCATCCACTTTTGCATCGCTCGCACCCGCGAGCATCAACCTGACGAAAGCCCGTGAATTCGCCTGTGCGAGCGGAAGATTCATAAGTTTCTGAACCAGAACTTCCCATTCGTTCGCTCCGAAAATAAATAAACATTTGTCCAAACCACGAGTAATGATGGCGCCGACGCCTAACTTTTCTCTGAACTTGGCCGGGACCGCTAAGCGGCCTTTGATATCCAGACTATGTTTAAATTCTCCGAGTATCATTAATATTTTTGATGTTATCCCCAGATTCGAGGGTTATCCCCATACTTATCCACTTTTCCCCACTTACATACACAAAGTATACCATATCCCCCACTAAACAAAAACGGCCCCTAGGGCCGTTTGTATAGGTATTACCTATATCGAAACAATCTACTTATGCACAGTTGTGTTTATGGGTATGTTGGAGTTGGAAAACCGCTTGGTGGCATCATACCTTGCGGTATTCCCGACGGCATATTTTTCTGAATCATTTCCTGGATTTGTTCCTGAGTCGGCGCTCCCGGAATATTCGATGGCATACCTCCCGACGTTTGAGGAACTCCCGACGGAATATTTTTCTGAATCATTTCCTGTATCTGTTCCTGGTTCGGAGGAGCGCCGCTCTTCATCATTTCCTGAATTTGTTCCTGACTGGGACCCATTCCGTTTCCGCCACTTGGAATATTTTTGGTTATGCACGACATAATGGCCGATTGTATGTCTCCTTGACTGACATTTTTCATTTTTTCCGCATCACCGGATTCAAGAATACTGAATATGTCGCTCCCGAGTTTTTGTTTCACGCAATCCCGCGCTTCGGCCGGTATCTGATTCATCTGCTCCGCTCCTTTTTGCATTTGTTCTTTCGCCTGAACTTTCATTTTCTCGAAACAAACTTTGACCTTATCACCCTCTTCGGGAGAACTGATATCGCCTTGCTGCATTTTCTGAAACCCGCTCGTACCTAAAGCGGTTTCCAAACAACCGGTGACTTCCGGCGTGGCGTATTTCAAACCTTCCTGGATCTTGGCCTGCATCTTGGGTTTGAAAGCGTTAAAGCATCCTTGAATGGTTTCACCGAATTCCCTATTGGGAACAAAATTTCCGCTCTCGATTTCTCCAACGGTATCCGGACCCACTTTTTCTTTCAAACATTGGACGATTTCTTCCGGGAATTGACTAAGCCCCATTCTCAGCCGGGCCGTCCCCTCCTCGATTTGTTTAAGCTGTTCCGCCGGAATCAAATCGTGTTCTTTCGCAAAATTGAGGCAGGATTGCTGATTCGCTTTTTGATTGCAGAAAGCATCGCAAGATTCTTTGGAGGTACAGCCATTCGGGCCTTTGCCGCCGGTCTTTCTCGCCATATCAGCTTCTTCTTTGGAAATCAAACCGGCTTTTTCGGCGAAACTCACGCATTCGACGGCGCGCGAAGAATCGGCGCAATAAGTCTGACATTGTTCTTTGGTTGTACAGCCGCCCGGTGTCTCACCGCTTTTAATGAACGGCAGAATTTTTTTCGCCTCCTCCAATTCTTTACCCTTAAGCATGCCGCTTTTTTCCGCGAAACCAATACATTCTTCCATATGCGCGGAAGCGGAACAATATACTTGGCAATCGTTTTTGTTTTTACATCCGCCGGGAAGCTGGCCGCCGGCTTTCAAAGCGCCTTGGATATTCTGCATTTCCTTTAGCACATCCCCCGAAACCATGCCGCTTTTTTCCGCAAAAGCCACGCACTCATTCAAATTGTCCGTGCTGTTTTCGCAATAGGTAGCGCAGGAATCCTTGTCCTTACATCCGCCCGGACCGCCGGTTTCCGCTATCGCAGTCATTTTCCTCGCCTGGATTATTTCTTCCGGCTTCATTAGATTATGGCTCTGGGCATAATCCAGACAAGCCGCCATATTGGCCGTTACGCCGCAATATGCTTTACAGCTCGTCTGATCGGTGCAATTTCCAAGTTCCTTAATCGGGAAAATTACTGCATCCTTGGACATAAGCCGTCCTGTTATTGTATAAGTCGGACCCACGTTTTTAATCGTGATATTCGCTTGTTCTTTGCCGGCCGTAATCGAGGAGATATCCCAACTATAACGGTATGCCTGTCCCGGATTGGTTAGAACCTGATAGCCTCCTCCGGCCGAAGAATTGTTCGCACTATAATCGGGACTATAGAAGAGTATCCACGCATTGCCTAATTTATAATTGAATGTTCTACCATCGTTGTACTTAAATGTTTGGCCTTTATTCAAAAGAGAAGAAGTTATAATCTGACCGTTTACACTCACCTGAAGAACGTAATTGGCTCCGGCTGTGTTTGAATAAATAATTCTCCCATCGAAAGACAGGGTTGAAGCCGAAGGAATTGTTCCCGACCAGCTTTCACCCGGCTTTAGGGTGATGTCCTGAACTTGTTCACTAACCGCGCCGGCAGAAGCGGCGAAGGTAAAAATTGCTGTAATGGTAACAGTAGCCGAAAGAACGCTATTCATTGTTTTTTTATTCATTGTTTTTATTGTCCGAAAGGATTGGTTTGAACGGCCTTGAATGGATTGGTTTCGGCCTTGAATGGATTGGTTTCGGGAAGATTCCCTGCGGTTTTCGGCGCGACCTGATTATAAATATCTCCGCCTAAGCCGGCTTCATTCTCCGGCGCGCCGATAAATGCCGGCGCCGCGCTCTTCTTTTGGAAAAACCAAACCGCCAAACCGGCAATCACGATTAACACCAATATTATATAGATAACCTTTTTTGAGTTCATTGTTTTAAGAAAATAATTAACGGCCTTTTATTTATGTCATTATTATACCACTTTAAAAATAAAAGCCCCGATCCGAAATAAATCTTCGGATTGGGACAATGGAATTTTCCATTGGAATCATCAAAGGAGAAGAACCGCAGCGGCTACCACACTTGTCCATTTGCCATCCTTATCCCCTTGCGCGGATTGGGTGATATTAAAAGTCTTCAATATCTTCCCGCTCATTTTGAAATGCTTTTCCCGTTCATCCCATGCTAGATTGGGATCGAATTCCAAGCCAAGCGTCGTCGCGAGCATGGTTGCGGCGAGATCTTCGGAATATTCGCCGGCTTTCTCGTCGGTCTCTCCATGCGGATGATGTTCCGAAAGATAACCATATTGGGAATCGTCCGCTGCTTGAGCAACGCCAATAGAAGCGGCAATCAAACGATTTGGTTCGTTTGTGGCATTCCTAGCCATAACAACAAACGTTATCTGACCCGCTTCAAGAAATTTGATTCCATCGGCAGGCGAAACACGCTTGCATTTCGGAGGGTAAATACTCGAAACGGTTACGAGATTACATTTCTCAATGCCGGCGTTCCGAAGAGCCAACTCGAATGATTGCAGATAATCCTTGTGTCGCCCAACGCCTTTTGTGAAGAACATTTTGGTAGGAACATATAGGTTCATTTTTAACCCTTTCTTTTTTAGTTATTAACAAAAGTGATTTTAAGAACTCCTAAGAGTTTTTCACTAATTGCTTTCAACGTCAAGAGAAACCGGATTTATTCCGTTTGTGGGCGTTGCTGGGATCGAACCAGCGATCTTTGCAATGTGAATGCAACGTTCTACCACTGAACTAAACGCCCATTTAAAATTCAGCATAAACAAATATTCTTTCGATTGCAATCCAAAAGGAAAAGGCGAATCTTATGGACTCGCCTCCTCTTTGATGTTCTCCTGGCCGATGTTTTCAGCCTATGGGAGAAAGTTCCGTCAATCCAATGGGCATATTTGACGCTTGCTGATGAAATCGGTGATTTGATTTTCAAGGTGCCGCGGGGACAATCTATTTTCCCCACACGCTGAAGAAAAAACCAACCTTCCTATTAAGGGAAGGTTGGTTTTGTTCAGTGTCGATATTCTATGGATTATGCAAAACTAACCTTCCGCTCCGGCAAAAGGAGGACGATAATCGGCAATACCAATATCGATAAGGTTAATCTGACCATTTGAAAAATATTAACACATTCGCCTTTTATTGCAACTCCACGGTGGCTCCAACGTCTTCGAGTTTTTTCTTTAACTCATCCGCTTCTTCTTTCTTCAAGCCTTCCTTGATGGTCTTGGGAGCGCCATCCACGAGATCTTTGGACTCCTTGAGGCCGAGGCCCGTAGCTTCCTTAATCGCTTTGATGACATTGATCTTCTGGTCTCCGCCCGCCTTCAAGACCACGTTGTAGGTGGACTTCTCTTCTCCGGCCGCGGCACCGGCCGCGGGACCCGCCACCGACATCGCGGCGGCCGAGACGCCGAACTTTTCTTCGAGCGCCTTTACGAGCTCGGCCAATTCCAGGACCGAGAGCTTCTCTACTTTTTCAATTATATCTTTGAATTTATCCATGTTTATATTTCAATTTTTTTATTCTATTTTTGACGACCTTTTTATTGTTTTTTAACTTTTGCATCCATTACGAAGAGTAGTTTCTTAATTGGCACGGTAAGCATGAAAGCCAACTGGCCGAGAAGCGCTTCTTTGGAGGGCAGCTGTCCAATCATCTTCACTTCTTCTCCCGCCATGAATTTCTTCGCTTTTATCTCAAAACCGCCCAGGATTTTGAAGATGTCTTTCTTGGCGAAAGGCTTGCCGAATTTGTAGATGACACCCGCCGTTTCCACAATATCTTTCGGAGAGAAAACGACGCCCGCCTGACCCGCGAAATCCTTGGGATTGAACTCAATCCCCTTCGCGGCAAAAACAAGCTTCAGAAGTCTTTTCTTTATCACCATCACGACGCCGCCCAGCCCGCGCACCGCTTTCCGGAACGCGTTCATATTGTTGGCCGTAAGACCGTTGAAATCGGTAATGACGACGGTCTCGCTTTTGGCGAGTTCCGCTTCTCCCAATTTAACCTGCTCTTTTTTCTGTTCTTTTGTTTTCATGAATTTGTTCGAGAAATAAAAATACGACCTTTTGGGCCGCAGACGCGTTAAAAAGCATAAGCTTTTTCCCTCGGTAGGACCTCTGCCTTTCGGCTGCCTACTGTCTACGGATTGAAACTATCATAACAAATCAATTATAAATGTCAACGAAGAATTGGAATTCTTGTTTCTCCGAAACCCCGCAGGCGGGCGGGCATGGTCCGTCGTTTAATATTCCGACGGCCGCCCGCCGAGGACAAGCGAGCGAGTCGCTGGACGAGCGAAACGGGTTGAGGGGAAAAGAAAATTCCAATTCCTAGATATCCAGATTCTTCACGGTCAAAGCGTGCGCCTGGATGAAATTCTTGCGGGGTTCCACGATTTCGCCCATCAGGATATCGAACATCTTGTCGGCCGCAACCACGTCTTCCACATTGATTTGCTTCAATATCCTTTTCGCCGGATCCATCGTAGTTTCCCAAAGCTGGCTCGGATTCATTTCGCCGAGACCCTTATAGCGCTGGACGTTGATGCCCTCGCTCCCCATCTGTTTATGGATCTTGTCGCGTTCGGCATCGCTGTACGCGTAGTGGCTCTCCTTCCCTTTCTGTAATTGGAAAAGCGGCGGCTGGGCAATATATAAATGGCCATTCTCGATTATCTTCGGGAAGTAGCGGAAGAAAAGCGTCAAAAGCAAAGTACGAATGTGCGCGCCGTCCACATCGGCATCAGTCATCAAAACTATTTTGTGGTAACGGAGCTTCTCGATATCGAAGTTATCCGAGATAGCGGTACCCAAGGCAATCACGAGCGAACGGATTTCCTTGTTCACGAGCATCTTATCTATTCGGGATTTTTCCACATTCAAGATCTTGCCCTTCAAAGGCAGGATGGCCTGAGTGTGCCGGTCGCGGCCCTGCTTGGCGCTGTTATGAACGAATATGCCGCTTGCGAGAGCGAAATTGTGCGTGCCAGGTACTTCCAGATCGTAGACGTCGATTCTTTCCGACATTTTCTCGATGCGAATAATTTTATGGTTATAGTGAATCACCGCATCGAAAAGACGTTCCTTCCTACCCTCGAAGAACCTGTTCAGAATGGTATCAAAACGCAGGAGGGATTTGTCATTCGTCTTCCGGCGGAATTCGTCGTATTTCTCGATTGAAATCGCGCCGGTACGATCGTATAAATCGCGCAAAACCCGCATCGCTTTTTCACGGTAGGTTTCGTTATAAGTGTATTTCCTTTTCACACGGAACTCCGGCGTCCATTGACCCTTGGTCTTTTCCGAGCGCCATTTACGCAAATCTTCATTCTGCCATTGAGCTTGTGCGAGTTCCGAAAATTCTCTTACTCTCTCCGGATGCGCGGCAAAGAAATTCCTCACCCGCTCCGCTTGGATTTTTCTGTTTTCTTCACTATTCCAATATTCCCGCTGGCTTTCATCCAATAATTCATTGTTCTTTTTCCGGTATTCTTCGTTGGAGTTGTAAAATTCCAAGAATTTTTCGGCCATATTGGATAAACGCATAATATTCTCCGGATCATTGTTCAACTTGTTGAAATCTTTGTGATGGCGATAATAACCGCTAACCGCGGAATATTTCCCGTTTTCCAAATTGTATTTGTCCGAGAGAAGATGGGTGAAGATCCATCTCTTTTCCGCCGGATCAAAAACCATCTCATATCCTTCGATCGTGATTTTTTTACCCAATTTCGAGTATTGGCGATACAAAGGCATCAAAGAGTCGCTCTTCTGAAGGTTTTGAGCTTCTTTATATGAGCCATCGGCCAGCATAAATTTGTGATCGGGGGTGCATATTAACTCCTCGTTATTGTCCAAAATGACCTTAATTACTTCCGCATTCTTTTTCGTCTTCCTCGGATTTCTTATCAACTCAACTCCAATGTCGCCATTATTTTTTATTGTATAGCAATAATTTTTCTTACCTTGATCGTGTTCTTCAACTATTTTTTCGAAGGATAAATTTCTGCCGTCCGTCAACGCAACTTCAGTTTTTCCAAACCAACAGCCCCCAGCACTATCTCCCTCGACTATGAATAATTCCGAGTCTTCGGCTTTGCGGGAAGAACAGTCGGCGAGCTTGCCGGGCAGAGTCAATCCCTCCAAAGCGCCTTTCCGGAGAACGGTGTCTTTGGCGGCCTTAGCGGCCTTGCGGGCCTTCGCAGCTAAAAGATTCTTTTCGATTATCTTCCGTCCGTCCGAGCCGTGCTTTTCCAAAAATTCTTTGAGTGTTTCACTCACCACCATCTCGACAGCGGTACGCGCTTCGGGATTGCCCAAGCGAGCCTTAGTCTGGCCTTCGAACTGCGGCTCGGGAAGCTTTATGGAAACGATCGAGACCAGGCCTTCGCGAATATCATCGCCGGTAATATTCTCCTCGCTTTCTTTCAGATAATTTTCCTTCCGCGCATAATCGTTCAAAACGCGGGTCATCGCCGAGCGCAAACCCGTCAAATGCATGCCGCCGTCCGGCGTATGGATGTTGTTTGCAAAACTTAATTCCTTCGCTTCCTGGTCGTCCGCATATGTGAAGACGACTTCCACTTCTATATTTTCGTAAAATTTGTGTGCGTAAAAAGGCTCATCTTGGAGCGTCGGCTCGTCGCCGATGAGATAATGGATGAAAGATTTCAAACCGCCGTCGAAATAAAAGCCGTAGTAGAACGGATGTTCGTCGCGGTCATCCACGAAACTGATGCGGACGCCTTTCGTGAGATAGCTTTGCTGGCGCAGATGGTCCAGGATTTTTTTGCGGTCGTACTCGATTTTTTGGAAAATTACCGGATCGGCATCAAAGATGACTTTCGTGCCGGTATGCTTCGAAGTGCCGACTTTTTTCACGTTGAACTTCGGCTTGCCCCGCTCATACTCCTGGGTATAGACCGCGCCGTTCCGGTAGACTTCGACTTTCAGCCATTTGGAAAGCGCGTTCACGACCGAGACGCCCACGCCGTGCAAACCGCCCGAAACTTTGTATGATTCTCCGCCGAACTTGCCGCCCGCGTGAAGCGTGGTCAAGACGGTGTCGAGCGCGGATTTCTTCGTCTGCGGATGAATATCCACGGGAATACCGCGGCCGTCGTCCACAACCACGATGCGCTCCCCTTTCAATATTTCGATGCGGATGTTTTTGGCGTAGCCGGCCATCGCCTCATCGATGGAGTTGTCCATAACTTCCCAGATGAGATGGTGCAATCCCTCGACTCCCGTGGAGCCGATATACATTCCCGGTCGCTTGCGAACAGGCTCTAAACCTTCAAGAACATAGATGTCTTTGGCGTCATAAGAAACCTCTTTTTTCGGTTTGTTTTCCTTGTTTTTTGCCATTGGAATCAAGAAGAAAATGCAGCCTTGGGGCTGATTTTTCCTGTCTAATTTACTCTTTAATTGTATCAGATTTTAGGGTCAAAAACAAACGAAAAACCCGCTTTAGCGGGCTTAAATCGCGGCATTTTCGCTATAAAAAGATAATGGACCGAATGCATATTGCACATTCGGTCCATATATTTATACTGCTTCTGCCATATCCCTATCCTCGCTTTCGTCAATCACGAGGACATAATTATCAGGCTCAATCGGGACCGGCTTATCGCCTATCCGATTGCCGTGCTCATTCTTCTTCCATTCCAGAACCGGATTTCCATCCGGCTGAAACAGTGGCACTCGCGCCACGCAATTGACGATCATTGCGTGTTGACCTGGAATCTCCTCCCCTTCTTTTTCAAAGAAGGGGTTTTCAAAGATCTTGACCGTCCATATGGACGTCTCACAGATCTTCCGGAGTTCTTTATAGACTAGCCCGCGGGTTTTCTTAAACTCCCCTGTCATATTCGCATATTCATGACTGGCAAACATAAAGAAAAGGGAATTAAACTTACCGCCAGGATTTTTCGGATTATTTGGCCTCCGATAGTATGCATCGGTAAGCTCATAACCCTCCTCTCCGAATTGATCGAGCAGAAGTGAAAGCGAAGCTTCCTCAGTCGGCGATATGAGCATTACGCCGCCGGTTTTTTTCTCCTCTTCCGCAGATTTATTGGGTTCGAAACGGATTCCCGAAGGAATCAATTTCGGATTCGAAAAATTAAATTGCAGAAGTAAAATCCTGGTATTGTTGAACAGAGCCGTCATAGCGGCCTCCTTTCAAAAAGTTAATTTAAAACTTTAAAACGTTATTTCAAATTGCTTGGTTATAGATTAGCACGCTATTTTCATTTTGTCAAGGTATATAAAAACCCGGCAAAGTTATCTTTTCACCGGGTTTGTTTGTTATTTTTCTTAAGCATAGCGGCATATTTAATGATGGCATCCGCATAGCTTCCCCTATTATAACTCCTTAAGGCATTTTTCTCCGCCAAAGGGTCATTGTTGCGCCAGCCGTGGATTTTAAGAAAGTTACCCGCGCTCATAACGGCATCGTCCATATTGAATAAGTCGATAACTCCGTCGCCATTGCCATCAACCGCATAAGCAAAAGAACCGGGCATAAATTGCGGGATGCCGAAAGCGCCGGCCCAAGAGCTTTTTATCGAGAAAGGGTCCCAGCCATACTTTCTCGAAAGATCGATGAAAGAATTGAGTTGGCGGCGGGCATCGCGGCTTTTTTTCGGATAAGCCAATCCGACGGTATAAAGCGCGTTCACCGCGAGATGATTGCCGATAAAACTGCCGAAGTTCGTTTCCAGCCGAAGAATGGCGGCGATGAAGTTCGGGGACACGCCGTATTTTTGGCGGACTTTCTCGAGAACTTCGCCGCGATCCTCGATGAATCTTTTTCCAGCTTGGATTGAAGATTCGGTATAGAGAAACTGATAATTAATTCCTTTCCCTTTATTTCTGCTTTTTGCCATTTTCACGATGCCGCTGTCGATTTGCAGTCTGGGGTCGGAAAACACGGCGGCGAAATACTCCCTACGGGTTTTTATACCTGCGTATTTGGCGGCATAATCTATTCCCCCGTTCATTGTTTTTACGCGCTTGTCCGACGGCGCTGGCGTGCGAATAGTTAATTTAAAAGATAAAAAGAAGAAAAAAACGGCGCAAGCGATCTGGATTGCAATTCGTTTCATGTTCCCTCCTCGGGTTGTGGTTAATAAGTGGCTGATTTCAGAATAGGAAATATTTCAAATGCAAGCAAGAAAAAATAAAGGCTTTTTCCATTTTTCTGGAAAAGCCTTTGTTTATCTTATTAAGATTCTGTAGCCGCTTTTTGGATGGCTTTGAGAATATCATACAGGGAAAAGGGTTTGGGACAAACCCCGCATCCTATATATCTCATCTCTCTTTGGATTGAATCATTGCCGGATATAGAAATTATTTTCTCTGGCGGGAAATCATATTCGTTGATTATTTCCGATACGAGAGACAGGCTATCTCCGTCCGACAAATTACCGTCCATCAGAATAGCTCCGATACTATCCTTATTTTCTAAAAATAATAACTTCCCCTGCTGATTTGATTCAGCTAACATGAAGGATATATCAAAGTTACTTCTGGTGCCCTTTGTTTGAAAATGCGCGAACCTTTTTTGAACGAAACTGACCAAGGAAGCCAGCTCGCCGCCGCTCGCTACCACTCGCCACGCCAAAGAAAAGTTTTGTTTGCGATTTCTGATTTGCGCGCGACCAATTTCTTTTGAAAAAGGAAAGGGTGTTTTTCTTTCGGGGTTGCTGGCGTACTCGCCAGTGCGTGGGGCTTTCTCCGAGCGTACGGGGCAGTTTCAAGCCACCACGCACGCGGAGCGTGCGAAGTCATTACCTCACTTTGTTTTGGAAATAGGTGCGAGTTTGGTACAATACAGACACCAGAATAGAACTCAAAGGGATTTTCCCTAATTTTTGTTTTTCCTCATCGAGGAAAAACCACGGATTCATGGGCACGCCGCGCGTTCCCTGTTTGTCTAAGAGCGAAGCGATTAGATACAAACAGCAATGCTTTAGCCTTCGCGCGCTTGTAGTGTGAGGTTCAAAATACGAAAGCCGAAGATTTTTGGAGGGAGGATTTTTTGGAGGGAGGTCGAATACTTTTAGATATAACACTTGCCCCAGCCCTCCCGTGCGCGTGTTATAAGAGTTATATTTTTCGCCGCTTGCAGGTCGGCGAAACTCCCTTATACAGCAAAAGCATCTGACATTATCAGAATTTCCTTACCTTTGCGGGATTTATAAGCATTGTAGTTGAGGGAGAATCCGTGAGTTTCTCTGTCCGGATATAAGGATTTGATTTGCTTCTTGTTATCGTATGTAAGCAGCCAAAAAGCGTTGGGGTTCCCATTCAACTCACTTGCCAATGCCTCGTGATTTTCCTTTTTGTAGTGGTTAAGATACAGGCTGGCCCCTTTGTCATAATAAGGCGGGTCAAGATATATAAAAACATTTTTCTTGTTCAGATAGTCTTTAATCAATGATATCCCGTCTCTGTTAAAAATAGAGATTCTGTCTTTGTATACAGCCAGTCGCTGTATTCTCTTTATCAGACTTTCTTTGTTAAATCTCGCCGTTATTTTATATGTGCCTGATTGATCCAAACCGCCTATGAGGCCTCCGTCCAAAATACCGGAAACATTTGTTCGGTTCAGAAAAAAAGCGGCGAAACCCAGATCAAAACATTCCGACTTCGGATTGTTATAAATATCTCTTTGCTTTTTCCACTCCCGAACTGTTATCGGGGTCGTGCGTATTTTCTCCGCAAATTCCTCCGAATTAAAAATGGCTGATTGCCAGAAAGAAAATATTGCCTTATCAAGATCGTTGATAACGATTTTATCAACCTTTCCCGCCAACAGCAGAGCGAGAGCCGCACCTGCACCACCCGCGAATGGCTCAACATATGTAATATGTTTGAGATTATTTTCCTTAATCAACTTTTCAAAGAAAGGGAATAGAAAAGTTTTGCCCCCGGGGTATCGCAGAGGACTAACATGAGACCTTGGGCCGCGCTTATTAGGTATCCTTATCATTTCTTCTTTTTTGAATGAGTTGTTTCTAGCATAGCACCAATAATAATGGACATGGCCATCGTTTGCTCCATGTTGGCCGAAGCTGTGTACTTGTGAGCACCAACTTGCAGTAGCTTGGTAAGTTTCGCCGCAGTATCCACTTCTTGGGTTGAGAGAGTGGTCTTTTGGTCTGCGGTGAGCTGCTTCTTAGCCGCCTCAAAATGACGCTTAACGTAATCATCTATCTTTTTAGTAGCCGCCGATTCCACGATCAAACGGAGCGACATCCGTATCAGAGCGCAAAAGCTCTTTGAGAGTGTCGTCTTGTTGTCTCGATAGTAGGAATACAGGTCGGTAATGTCCCTGTAGAGATTGTTCGTCTCGCCCGTCTTTAGTGATAAGTGTTTACCGAAAAATTCGGGTTCTTGTCCATTCGCTCGCGGTGTTCTCCGAACTGGCGGTGTTGTGAACTCGTGGTCTACCACCTCAACCTTTTTAGTGCTATCAAAGGTAGTAAGAGTGCTTTTGCTTTCTGGATACTTTTGCAACAGCGTCTGCTTCAGTGAGCCTCGATTTTTGCGAGTCGTTATATCCTTGCTCTCAACAAGTGAGCTGGCTTGCTCTAGCACTTTCTTTTGTCCATCGTCGTCATAGTTGGAAACGAGTTGGTCGCTCTGCACTCCAAAGCCGATCTCCTTGAGATTCTTCTCCGTGAATACTTCGTCCTTCACAAAACCTTGGTTGAGAGCTGGGTGAGTGCTAATGAGCTTGGTCTGTTCTTCGAGAATGAGGAATAAGCTCTTTGGTTGTCCGCGATGACGATGTAGAAAGTACTCTCTTTGGAGCGTCCCCCACGAGCCATTACTGATATGCTTTCGTTCAATGTTGGTTAGTGCGGTGTCCTTATCGCATACATTGCAAGGTATTTCTAGAAGTTCTTGAAGCTCTTTAGGGCCATCGCTATTCGGGAAGAGTTTGCCGGTCAACGACGAATAGAGTGTTTTGTCTTGAAGATATTTGAGTACAGCGATACGACGGTTGCCGTCGAACACAGCAGGAACACCCTCAAGGTACACCACTGTCGGAATCTCACTAAAATCATAATGATTACCCATTTCCTTTACCATCTTGTCCAAGTTCCAATCGCTCGGATTCTCGTCAATGGCACGTTTGATTATGTCGAAGTCTGAGCTCTTTGGGTCTATAGGATCACGTGGATTCTCTGACCAAAGATGTAGCTCGTCTACTTTAATTTCTTTTATTTCTTGCTTGGCCATGATATTTTGTTTAATTTAAATCCAAAACTTTCCAGTCCTTGTGGTCATTTGGATTGTACTCGTATTTTTCTTTATCGTTATACCTCCATTGATCGTCAACAGGAATGACGATACCGCCGGACAATTTCTTTCCTTTTTTCTTTTGTCCTTTTATATATTTCGCTAGTCCCTCCGCCCGTTCTTTTGCGTCTTCTGCCGTTTGTCCTTTTTTGGTATCCAATAGCCAAACTTCTCTATTCTTCAAACGAACAACGAAGTCAACATAAAACGCCGCCATTTTGCCGTGTTTGTCTTTATAAGGAACAGCAAAATAATTTATTTCACCGGAGCCGTTTTTAAACCACCACTCCACCGCTTTAGAATTCTCAAGATACTTGATGAATTCTATTTCAACATTACTGTCTTCCTCCTTACTGGATTCTCCATACTTTGAATAGTATGGAGACATTACCGCTTTTTTGTAATTTTTCGCTTTATACTTGCTGTTGTAGCTAAGTATTTTTGGTACATTCCAAACAAGACTTTCCATTTCTCTTTCTTCGTCTTTCGCAACAACCACTCTCTTATATTCCTCTCTCGCTAACACTAAAGACGCACTTACTTTTGTTATATTAGATGGATTCAGAATTATTTTATGAAATTCTGGATCATCATTTTCAAATTTAAACGCCTTGACGAAGAATTTGTTTAACGCCGTTTTAATCCTGTCCATTGAATCAACTGGGGCGAATTCGCCCGTACTCGCTTTACAGAAAAGATCATAGTAGGTTTGTATTTCCATCGCTGGCGAGTGATAGCTCATTATTGAGTGCTGAATCTCCCGCGCTTTATCAAGGTTGATTACTTTTCCGTCAACCATTATTTCATTAGAGATTTCGCGTTTCTTAATATCTAATCTTTCTTTCAATTTCTGCTTCTCGGAAATATCCATAAAAATGGTAGTAAATGCACCGGACAACCTTGTTTTCTCTCTTTGTCTTTTGAAATGTATTGAGGGTAGGTTTATATCTTTATATACTTTGTCTCTGCGTTTTGCTTCTTGAATAGTAAAGTATTCTTTAGCTATCTCATCTCCAAGTTTTATTTCATTAACACCGATGTTTGTAAAAACATACGCCTTATTTAATTCGGGGTGATCTTTGTAGTGTTTAAATTCGGGCATACGCATTATGCGCCCGACAGTTTGTATCAAAAATACTCTGCTTCCAGTTTCTCTAAAAATGACCAGTATTTGTGCGCGAGGACAATCCCAACCAAGTGCGATGGCCTGTTTGAAAATCAAAACCTCAACCTCATTCGCTGGTTTTTCAATATTCACCAAATTCGGCGTTTTATTTTCCGAGAGCCAGATTGCCAACCGCTCGTTTTCTTCGGTTATGTCATATTTCGTTTTAAGGATTTTCTGAACATCAAGTAAAACATCTTTATCTAAATCGTTTATACCTTTTTGTAAGTTGGGTAACTGGATAAGCAAAAGTGGGTTTACATTACTCCCCTCGGCTTTATATGCTTTCAGAAGTTCCTCGCGTTTTGCGATTGCGGCGTTTATCACCATTTCCCGACTGCTCTTGCCGTCCACCTTAAATTTTTTGAATTCGGGATTGATAGCAATTTCTTTCTTAATCATTCCGTCGGCGATAACCTTCTCAAAATGGACTTTCACATGAGCGTCGGGGTCTTTGAATATAGGTGTAGCTGAAACTTCAAGGGTAATTTTCGCCGCAATATCGGCACGCACCCTTGTTGCGTTTGGTCCCAAGCTCGTATGATGGCTCTCGTCAATTACCAAAATAATATCTCTACCGGCCTGCTTGGTATTTTCAACGATATTTGAGAGATTTTTCCCTTTCTCATTATCACGAATATATACCCTGTCTTGGTTGTAGATTTTCTCCCAGTTCAAAAACAAAATCTCGTTTTTGCCGATTACATTGCTTCTTAAGTCTTCAAAATGTGAATAGCGAAAATCATTTTCAAAATTCTTCGTTAGTGCTTTTTTGCTTTGGTTGTGCAAGTCGCGGACGGAAATCCAAATTATAGAAAACTGCTTGCCGTCTTCTCGGTCAATCGGATTTACAAGACGCTTGAGAAATTCTCCCGCCATGACTGTTTTGCCCGATCCGGTAGGAGCTTCAAATATACAAAGCGAATTTCCATCTAATTCCAAAAGTTCGTTGACTTTATCTTTCAACTCCTCAACTTTTTCCTCTTGATAATCTTTTAATTGTAAGTTTGTTTCCATAATCATTTTTTAAATATCTCTAAATATACCTTCAAAATAACTGCCGGTATCGGCTTAAAAGTATATTTATTTTTTAGACCGACAAACTCTTTATCGGGCGTAGTCTCATTATACGAGAAGCAATAGACTGAAAAATCGCCTATATGTTTTTCCGCCTCTTTTTTGAAGGCCTCTAACATACTCATATCAAACACGATACCTAAAAACTTTTTGCCCTTTTGATAAATCTTGAAATCAAAACCTTCATCAATCATCAAATCAAAAACATCTTCTTTGATACAGATCATTTCCGTTGATTGCTTCACTAAATCACGCTTGTTCTTATCGTTTGCGTCAGAACCAACAAAATCGGTTTTAAAATATTTTAAGTTCCCACCAAGCCCTTTCTCCGTATCCCCTTTAGTTTTCTTATAGCCTAAAATTGATTTTTTAATTCTTGGGTAGCAAATGTCAGAAGCAATTTTGTGTTCTGCTTTTTCATCGCCATTGTTTGTACACAAAATAAAAGACCTTTCCCCTCTATCTTCGTCATTCAAAGCGAGTACAGCTTGGCCTGTTGTTCCCGAGCCAGCCATAAAATCCAGAACAACAGCATTTTTATCTCCAATCAACCGGAGTATCTGCTTGATTAAGCGAGTCGGTTTTGGTGTAGAAAATAGATCATCTGATTGTTCAAAAAAATCTTTCAACTCTTTTTTTGCCTCGTCATTGTGTCCTACCTCTTCATGGAAGAATAGCGTAGAAGCTTTTCGTCCTTGCTGTACTTCATCTAAAAACTGCTTGAGAGACGGGAAGGCATTCCCATTCTTGCCGAAATAAAGTCGATTATCTTTTTGCAACTCAAGCATGTTGTCTTGTGCGTATGACCAATGTTTACCAGCAGGAGCATCAAATTTATCTCCCTTTGGTCCTGTAATGATGTAGTGCCCAGTCTTTCGCTCCTCGTTGGCAACTATATCGCCCGGCTTCCACACACCGCGCGGGTCATTATCTGGATTCTTATAACGAGCATTCATCTTATCCGTTCTGGGTAGCAGTCGAACATTTAGATGTTCTATATCTTTTGCATAGACTAAAATATATTCGTGATCAATAGAAATATGTCGCGACTGGTTCTTGGGACTATATGCTCTTTGCCAAATTATTGTGGATACAAAATTTTGTTCTCCGAAAATTTCATCGCACAATAAACGCAACTGTGCTTGTTCATTATCATCAATCGAAATAAAGATTGCCCCTGTATCTTTTAAGAGACCAAGAGCTAAACGCAAACGCTTGTCCATAAAGGAGAGCCATTTTGAATGTCGGTATGGGTCTTCTTTATCAATAAATTTGTCATTATAAATAAAATCTTCATTACCTGTGTTATAGGGTGGGTCAATGTAAATGAGGTCAATTTTACTTTGGTGCGTAAAATTCAATACGGCGAGTGAGTGGTAGTTATCTCCCTCAATCAGGAGATTTACTGGTTTAGTTTTGTCTGTTTTTATTTCTTTATTCTTAATTTCCTTTAAAACCGGAAACTGTTTTGGCACAAAATTTTCTGGGACATTCTCCCAATTTACAAAAGCGTCAAGAATTTCTTGCGAGTTCTTTTTGTCCCACACCAACCCATACTTCTTTTTCTTCAGAGTTTCTAACTCATCTATTAACTCGTCCTTTGTATAATTATCGTATTTATTGCTCTTAGTCATAAAATTATTTGATCAGTTCCTCAATCTTAACACCGAGTGCCTTTGCGAGCTTCGCAATCGTCGCAAGCGTGGGATTCGTCTTTCCATTTTCTATGTTGCTCACAAAAGCCCTGTCCATTCCGAGAGAACGGACAATATCGCCCTGCGATATGCCTTTTTCCGTTCGTATTCGTTTCAAGTTTCGGCCTAATTTTTGCGCCTCGTTGCTCATTCCCCATAGTATAACTGGTTATTGTATTCTACACTACGTATTGTAGTATACTACAATACGTATATGAGCTATTTTCTCTACGCCCGAAAAAGTACCGATGTTGAGGACAAGCAAGTCCTCTCCATAGAATCGCAACTATCCGAATTGCGCTCGCTCGCCAAGCGCGAAGGTTTGGAGATTGCGGCGGAGTTTGTGGAGAAGCAATCGGCCAAGACGCCGGGCCGTCCTCGCTTCAACGAAATGGTTGAGCGAATACAGCGCGGCGAAGCGCAGGGCGTTGTCTGTTGGAAACTTGACCGCTTGGGTCGCAATCCGGTTGATAACGGACAAGTCAGTTGGTTGCTCCAACAGGGAGCAATCCAACACATACAAACGCCGGAGCGGAGCTACTACTCAAAAGACAGTGTGCTTTTGATGGCCGTTGAGTTCGGCATGGCGACGCAATACGTCCGCGACTTGGCGTATAACACGCGACGCGGATTGAGGGCGAAAGCGCGGCGCGGAGAATATCCCGGCCCCGCGCGTGTCGGTTATATAAACAATCCGCACACAAAGCGGCACGATGTTGATAGACGCAAAGCTCCTATTGTCGTTCGCGCCTTTGAGTTATATGCCGAAGGTCAGTCGCGCTTGGAAGACATCGCCAACTTTTTTTCCGACAACGGCATACGCACCGGAAGCCGGAGCGGAAGCGGCGGCGGCAAGGTGTGGTCAAAGAACAGAGCGAAGCGTGTTCTTACCGACACCTTTTACTACGGCGATTTTGAATACGCCGGAGAGATACACAAAGGAACGCACACGCCTATCGTTTCCAAAACTCTTTTTGATAAAGTTCAGCGCGTTTTGGAAATGCGAGGCAGAAAGCAGAAAGCAAAAAAGGAATCGCAAGCCCTGTGCCGCCTTTTACAATGCGGCGAGTGCGGTTGCTCCATAACCGCCGAGAAGCAGAAAGGCCATATTTACTATCGCTGTACGAGGAAGCGCGGCCCTTGCTCGGAGCCGTATATCCGAGAGGAGGCGTTAGCCGCCCAACTATCCGCCCTGCTCTCCCGCTTTGTCCTGCCCCAAGAATGGGGCAAAGAATTACTGTCCATGACCGATCAAGACGCGGTAGAGGCCGAAAGCGTGGCATCGGCGTCCGTCCAAGCCCTACGGGCAAGGACAGCCGATATAGACACCCGTATTGCCCGCCTAACCGACCTCTACGTTGAGCAGGACATAGACCGCGACGCTTACCTTG
>JBBTQX010000008.1:0-96312 GCA_038065455.1 Patescibacteria group bacterium | reverse complement strand
TTTTGAAATCCGCCAAAAGCATTCCCGCCGCTACGCGGCGGTTCGAGCCGATGTCTGCAAGAAAATCTTTCATCCCCGAAAGATTTTCTTGTTTAATGAGATTTCCGGCTTGGTTGGCTTCAATAATCCAGTTTCGCATGAGTTCGAGCCAATAATTGCCTTTGCGTTCAAAATCGCTCAATTTTTCTTCTAGTGTGCGCTTTTCCGCCGTCAGCGCGTTCTTGCCCTCCAAGTATTCGGGCAGGTGGCGGGGCGTCCTCATTCGTGGGGATTCTCCGCAAAATGGGTTCTGACTTTTTCAAACAAACACCACAAAAAAATTCGGCTTTACGCCGGATTTTTATTTATACCCCTTCGCCTGGAGTTTGAAGAGCCGGGCGTAAATACCTTTTTTCTTCAGGAGGGCGTTGTGCATGCCCAATTCCCTGAGAAAGCCGTCCTCGATGACCGCGATCGTGTCCGCCTGGCGGACGGTCGAGAAGCGGTGAGAAATAAGGATGACAGTCTTGTCTTTCGGGAGCTTTTCCAACTTCTCGAATATCTTCGCCTCGGATTCCGCGTCTATCGACGAGGTTGGTTCGTCGAGTATGAAGACGTTCGGATCCCGGTAGAAAGTGCGGGCGAGCGCGAGTTTCTGCCATTGGCCGATCGAAGGCTCCACGCCTTCGCTGAACTCGTGGCCCAAAAGCTGTTCGTAGGCCTTATCCCACATTTCTATGAATTTATCCGCTTCGCTTCTCACGGCCGCCGATCTGACCTTTTCCATGGATAAAGGGGATCCGGTCCTTCCCAGGCCGATACTCTCCTTCACTTGGAAAAAGTAATGGACGTAATCCTGAAAGAGTGCACCGAGCTGTTCATACCAGCTCGAAAGGTCGATCTCGCGCAGATCCTTTCCGTCTATCAATATCCTTCCTTCGGTCGGGTCGTAGAAACGGGCGAGAAGTTTGATAACGGTGGTCTTGCCGGCGCCGTTCGCCCCTACGAAGGCGAACTTGCCGCCCGGCGGTATCGTGAGCGAAAACTTCTTGAGCGCGGCTGTGCCGGTATTGGGATAGAAGAAGGTGACATTTTCGAAGACGATCTCCGGCGTTTTCTTCGGATTCAGGACGATGCTGAGCTCCTCGTAAGACAGAGCCGGTTTTAAGTCTAGGAATTCGAATATATCGGAAACGAAGAGATTGTCCTGGTATTGCCGACCGACATTGTGGAAAAGGGAGGAAAGCGATTGCCGCAGGTCCACGATCGAAGCGAGCACGAAAGTGAAGGTGCCAA
Organism: Patescibacteria group bacterium; assembly: GCA_038065455.1. Lineage (GTDB taxonomy): Bacteria > Patescibacteriota > Minisyncoccia > UBA6257 > GWB1-50-10 > JBBTQX01. The sequence continues at coordinate 95,037 of JBBTQX010000008.1, read as the reverse complement.
CTTGGAGCCGGCCGTTCACGACTTCGAGGATGAACCAAACGGTGCCGAAGGCGATCATGACCTGCGAGAGGGCGGACATCGCGATCTCCCGCCGGAGCTGCTTATTTTCGTGAGCGTATTCCTCGTTCCGGAAATCCAGGAAGAGAACCTTCATTCTTTCCAGGAAATGGGGGATGTTCTTGAAAAGCTTCATTTCCACGATGGAATTCAGGGATTCAAAATGCCGCCGGACGCTCGTGTACTTCCTCCGGATCTCGCTCTTGCCGCTGTAAATGCCTCATACCTGGCGACCGTAGAATATTTCGTTCAAAAGCTCTGGTAGGGTTCCCGCGAATATTATGATGGAAAGCCACCAATTGAAGCTTGCAATGACGGCGATGGCGATCACGACCTCGATGATGTTCTGGATGAGATAGAACTGGCGGTCGACGAAGCTTCGGACGCGCCAAATGCCCTGTTCCCGCACTCGGCTGAAAAGGTTCTTGCGGGCTGGATTTTCGTAGACGGCGACGTCTATCTCGCCTGATTTTTTGACGACCAGCAGTTCGAATTTCTCTTCCAGGAAGAACCAGAAGATCTTGAGGAAATATTCCTGGAGGGAGAAGAAGAGTGGCCGGAGGAACGAGACGCCTATCAAAACGACGGTCACGACGAGAAGCGAACCAGCGATGACGCCGGTCGTGGCCGAACTCACCAGATCGTTGATGAGCAAACCCCTGACCCAAGACTGGACGAAAGGCGTGGCGGAAGCGGCAAAAAGAAAGAAGAGAATCGCGACGATCTCTTTTTTCTTCTCGCTTCAGAGCATTTTAGTGATCCGATTTCCGTTCCGGAAAAGTTCGCGAATGGAAGCTAGTGAGAATTTCTGTTCTTTTTGTTTGAGGTCGGTTTCCATAGTGCGCCTTTCGATTTTACTCCTAAGCTTGCACCCTAGCAATTCTTTTTCTACACTCAAAAACAGTAAGGGAGGGGTGGCAGAGTTGGTCTAACGCGCCGCACTTGAAATGCGGTGTGCCGCAAGGCACCGTGAGTTCGAATCTCACCCCCTCCGCCAGTATGTTAAGATGTTGTCTATGAACAAAAACATCATATACGGGGTTTTAGGAATTGCCATAGTCGGAGTCGCGGGATTTCTATACGCCACTCGACCAATTTCTTCACCGGTTCAAGATGTCCAATCGGTAGCCGACACTTTGAATAATGATAAAACTTCCGGAACGAGCCTTTATCGGATTTCGCAGGAAAATTCCAAAGCGGAGTTCAAAATCGGCGAAATTCTTAACGGTACCTCTTTCATGGCTATAGGAACAACGAATCAAGTAGCTGGCGATATAATCGTTTCGGAAAATCCGGCGAAGATTGAAATCGGAGCGATTAAAATAAACGCCAAGACTTTCAAGACGGACGATTCCAGGCGCGATGGTGCGATTGCTCGCTTTATTCTCAAATCCGAAGATCCCGGGAACAAATTCATTGAGTTCAAGCCAGCGAGCATGAACGGAACAATTCCAGGTTTTACCGTTTCGGGCAACCTTACGATTTCGGGTGTTACAAAACCGGTAACTTTTTTCGTGTCGGCTAAAATCGAAGGCGAAAAAATGACCGGTACGGCTGAAACGAAAATCAAGCGTTCGGACTACAATCTCGTTATTCCGAACATTCCGTTCGTCGCGAGCGTGGACGATGAATTCGCCATCACCGTGAATATTGTTGCGAATCTCCAATAGTTTCTTATATACTGCTTCTAAGGCCCCATCGGCCCCGTCGTCTAATGGCTAGGACAGCTCCCTTTCACGGAGCAAATAGGGGTTCGATCCCCCTCAGGGCTACTACATCGGATTTTGGATTGTAAAGACCCCCAAAGGATGGCGTTTTTGTTTTCGGTTGCCTTATAGCGATAATATGCTATACTATCGGCATACCTATGAAAGAGCACTTCTTAAGGTTCCGTCCTTAAGCGGTGCTTTTTCTTTTTCCAAGCTTCGTCGAAAGAGTATTCATATAAAGAATCTTTTCCTTCGCTGACTTCCTGAGGAGGACGGAACAGTTCTTCACGTGGGGACTCATGACGATTTTGAGTTTCCGGTTGTTATAGAGATGTCGCACGAGGGAATAGAAATCTCCGTCGCTTGAAACAATGACCGCTTTCTCGTAGGCATTAAAATCAATCATTGCTTGAAGAACAAGATCGGCATCCACATTGCCCTTTACGCCACCATCGCCATTCGGGAGTACTGGTTTGAATTTCAGCACGAAGCCAGCTTTTTGAAGTTCGTCATAAATATCATTGTGTTCCGGCATGAAGCCGATGAAGAGATAGGCGGTTGTAACGCCGTACTTTTCCTTGAGATATGATCGGAAGCGGGTCCAATCCAATATCCACCCGAGACTTTGAATACCTTTATATAGATTCTGGCTATCGATAAATGCATAGTTATTCTCGTTGGTAATCACCCAGAAATTATATCACGGCACCGCCTCGCGTGCCTTCGGCACATGCTCCGGCGCACAAAATGGAACGCGAGACACCTGCGTGTCTCGCGTTCCATTTTGTGCCCTCGAGAGGAATCGAACCTCTATTACAAGATCCGCAATCTTGCGTCCTATCCGTTGAACGACGAGGGCTTGTCTATAACCTTGTTTTAATATACCCGTCCCTTACAATTTTCTCAATATAATCCTTCCTTTTCCAATTCTTCATTTTCTTCTCCATTCGTCTCGCATCGAGAAGATTCGGATATTCTTGTTTAAAAATAAGTTCATATATCTTCCAATTCCTGGTTGTTTGCGTGTGTCCGGTCTCATGCTGTTTTAGCCGCCTTTTTAGATCGTTCGTACTTCCGATATAAAGACTTCCGATTTCCGATTTTAATATGTAAACAAATGCTTTCATATTTCGTCCTATCCGCTCCGATGCTCGCAAAGCGAGATCGGAGAGCCGATTAAACGTCGGCTTTGAACGACCTGTCCCGACCATTGCGTCGGGACGATGGCTTTTTAAAACCCGAGAAAATTCGTCAACACATCCAGGAAAGAATCTTTATATTCCACCTCGGGCAGTTTTTGCACGAGGAAGATTCTCGCTTTTTCCGCCGTCTGGCTGTCTATGGGTATCTTCACGAATGGATTGAAAGTGGTTTTCTTTTTTATGACCATTTCATCCAGCCGACCGGGGCGGTTGTGCAAACTGAAGTTGTCCAATTGACCGTATTCGTAGAAAATTCCCCGGCCTATTTCGCACCCCTTCTCGGTTAGTTTAAAATCTAGCACACCCGGCTTGCGGTTGGCTAATACAATGACCAAAATGCCGGCAATCAAAATGAATATGCCAAAAAAGAAATTCTTCTGCCAAAGAGCTATCAAAAGCAGAATGAGTGCCGCTCCGCCGACCATAAGATACCAGCCACCCCCTTTTTCGAAGTGCTCATATTCCGAAGCCCGCCAACTGATTTCTTTTTCTTCCATAATCTTTTTAGTATAGCCGATTTAGGTTTTAAACTCTGGTCGCTAGACTGGCGATATTCATAAATTGGATTATTAAGAAGACGACGTAAAAGATTATGAGAATTGAACCTTCTCTCCGGGAAATGGCGTTCTGGGAACGGGCGAAGAAATAAAGAAGGAAGAGCCCGACAATCAGGAGAATCGTAGCGCTATAGAATTCCTTTGGTTCGACGGAAAATCTTCCGTTTGAGACGGCTAGGAAGCCGAAAATAAGAGTATTCATGGTCGCCGAGCCCAGATAATCGCCGAAAGCGATATCTTTGTGTTTCCTGATTATGGAACGGGCGGCGATGACGAGTTCGGGAACATTCGTGCCGATTGAAAGAATAATGAGGCCGATAATTGAGCCAGGGATATTGAAAAAAGTCGCGAAGTAAACGGATTGCTCGACGAGATACCGGCAGGCGACGAAGATAATCGTTCCGCCGGCGAGAATTTTTAAAATATCTATAGTTATGGCGTTCTTGCCCACCGGCGGATTTATGGGCACCATCTCAAGCTTATTCGGAAATTCTTTCTGTTTATGGATCGCGTAGACGAGTATAAAGAAGGCAATGAGCGCGAAGACTCCGTCCGATTTCGTGATGTCGCCGTCAGCCAAGAGCAAGGCGGGCAGAAGGATGACGGCGAATGCGAGAATGATATTTTTCTTTGATATTAGATGTTTCAACCCCATCCCGTTTCCCGCGATGGCAAGAAGGGGGATAATGAAAAGCAATATGACGAATGAGGCGCCCACGAGATTCCCGACCGATATCTGCGGGACGCCTCCGAGAGAAGAATTTATCGCGACCGATATTTCACTGAGCGATGTCAGAATGCCCAAGACGAAAAAAGCGACGCTGAAAGCCGTTTTATGGAAATGTTTCGCCACCCGGTCAACCGATTCTATTAGTACTCCGGCGGAGAGCCAGACGGCCAAAGATGAAAGAACGAAGATGATAAGATGGGTAGCCATAATTTCTCCATTATAAACGAAAACGGGGCAGTTTTATACCGTCCCGTTTTTCGTATTTATTTAGGCTTAAAAATTAAGAAGAAAGATGCTTGGAGACGAGTTTCGTCATCTCGAACATATCGACAGTTCCTTTGCCTCCGAACACCGCCTTAAGAGCGGCGTCGGCGTTGATATTGCGCTTCTTCTGAGGGTCCTGGAGATTATTCTTCTTGATATAGATCCAGAGTGCCTTTACAACTTCCGACCTCGGCATCGGCCCCTTGCCGACCACAGCGGCTAGTTCCGGGCTGACATTTAACGGCCTCATGAATGCGGAATTGCTTTTTGCCATAATTATTTGTTGAAAATTCTTTTGATACTATCCCGACCTTTTAACTTAACTAAATGATAACCGATAGGGCGAATCAGTCAATTTTCCGTGGATTGCCCATTTTCCCAACTGGCGGAGAGGGTGGGAGTCGAACCCACAGACGGCTTTCACCGTCACAGGTTAGCAACCTGTTCGCTTACCATTCGCACACCTCTCCTTTTAAAAAAGGCTAACCTATTTTCGATACCTCTTCAAGTGTTTAGGATTATTCGAATTAAATATCTTGCGATATTTTCTTTGTTGTTTATCCGTATAAAATTTGTAATTCCTTATTTTCTCTGTTATTCTGCCATTACTATGCGACGCCCTCCCATCATAGCCGTTATGGGGCACGTGGACCACGGAAAGACCACGCTTCTTGACTATATCCGGAAAACGAACCTGGCGAGCCGGGAAGCCGGCGGTATAACGCAGGCCATCGGCGCTTACGAAATTGTTCACAATGGTCGGAAAATCACCTTCATTGATACGCCAGGGCACGAGGCTTTTTCGAATATGCGCGCCCATGGGGCGAATATTGCCGACCTGGCGATTCTCATCGTTGCGGCCGACGACGGCGTGAAGCCCCAAACTAAGGAGGCGCTCGAGACAATTTTGAAATCCAAAACGCCTTATATCGTGGCAATAAACAAAATCGACAAGAATAATGCCGATATAGAAAAAACGAAGAACGACTTGCTCCAACTCGGAGTTTTTTTGGAGGGCTACGGCGGGAATATCTCCTATCATCTCATTTCGGCCAAGACTGGGGAGGGGGTAAACGAGCTTTTGGATTTGATTCTTCTCGCTACCGAATTGGAAAATCTGGAAATCGACAATGCGGCCGTTTCGGGCGTGATTATCACGAGCCGGATGGATCCGCGCCGGGGCATTCTTTCGGGGGTCATATTGAAGAACGGCGTGTTGAAAGTCGGCCAATATATCGGCACTGCGAGCGCTTCGGGAAAAGTAAGATCCATTGAAACCTCGGTTGGGGAAAAGGCAAACGAGATTCAACCATCCTCACCGGCACTAATCATTGGTTTTGAGAAGCTTCCGGATGTGGGTGAAGAATTCGCCGCTGGCGATGAAAGTGCCGTGGCCGAGTTCGTGAAACTGGTATCCGCGCAGGAAAAAGCCGTAAAAGAGCCGGCCGCCGCCTCGCCCGAAGGTCAGGAGACATTGAACGTCATTCTCAAAGCAGATGAGACAGCTTCTCTTGAGGCGCTCAAGAATTTGATATTAAAACTCTCACTTGGATTAACGGTTAAAATCATTGACCAGAATGTGGGCGATCTCACGGAAAACGACGTGAAGCGCGCTATCAACACGGATTCCGTCATTATTGGCTTCAAAATGAAAATGGATCGGGCCGCCGCGAACCTCGCAAGCACCCAGAAAGCGATGATAATCGAATCCCCGATAATCTATGAATTGGAAACGGCGCTCAAAGAATACGCAAAGAAAATCGTGCCCAAAGAACTGCGGCGTCTTGAAGTGCTCGCCGTTTTTGGCAATGCCAAGGGAAAAGAGCGCGTAGTCGGCGGGAAGGTGATACTGGGTCCAGTGAAGAACCAGGAGCCTTTCGAAATTTGGCAGGACAAGAAGTTAATCGGCCAGGGGAAGATAAAAAATCTCCAATCCCAGCACAAGGATGCGGCGCAAGTGGAGACCGGAGTTGAGGCGGGACTTTTAGTCGAGAGCGACGAGCCGATTAAAGTCGGCCACCATCTTTTATTCGTCAACCCAATATGAAGCCTTACCGCAATCTCAAAATAGGCAGTTTGATTCAGCATGAGTTGGGTGAAATGCTTATCCGCGAATTCAATTTCGAGGGCGCGCTCGTCACAATCGTTGAGGTCCAGGTGGACGATAAGCTGGAAAGCGCCTTTATTAAGTTAAGCATTCTGCCTTTTCAAAAAGGCCCGGAAGCATTTACAATGATTGAAAGCCGAAAGCGGGAGCTGCAGGGAAAGCTGCTGCGGAAAATGAATATCAAGCCGATGCCGCGATTGGTCTTTAAGATAGCCGAAGAGTAAGGCCCAGTAGCCAAGTGGTAAGGCGATTCTCTGCAAAAGAATTATACGGGAGTTCAATTCTCCCCTGGGCCTCAGGAAATTAAGAATTTGAAGCCCGGGTGGCGGAATGGCATACGCGTAACACTTAAAATGTTATGATCGAAAGGTCATGTGGGTTCGACCCCCACCCCGGGCACAAAATGAAAGAAGAAAAAACAAAGCTTTGGCTGACAATTGTCTTCATTGCCGCGATCGTGATATATTTGGTTTTAGCTCTCTTGGGCGGAAATTATTCCCGCGCGCCGGAGAGTAGTGAGTTCAAAGGCCCGACCGGAGTGCCCTATATAAAGGGTCCGAGCGGCCCTCCGCCGGGAGGAAATTGAAAATTGCGGGATTAGTATAGTGGTAGTACATGACATTGCCAATGTCAGGGCACCGGTTCGATCCCGATATCCCGCACAAAAGTTATTTTCCGACGAACTATTTTATTTTGAAAAATCTGTGTTTGCCCACCTTCAGGATCTCTCCGCCTTTCAATTTCAATGTTTCTTCGGTATTTTCTTTGGTGACATCATCGATTTTAATCGCTTTTTGCTGAATGAGCCGCCGGGCTTCGCTTTTGCTTTCCACGCCGGAAGCAAGGAGCAAGTTCAATAAATTAATTTCTTTTTTTACCTTCAATTCTTTCGCATCTTCCGGCGTCTCCTTTTTAGAGAAAGTTTTTATCCAATTTTCTTTCGCTTTTTTGGCGATAGCGGGCGAGTGGTACATTCCAACGATTGTTTCCGCAAGAAGCATTTTTGATTGATAGGGATTTCCTTTCGGCGCGTCAATATCGGTCAGAAGTTCAAAATATTTATTTATCAGAGGATCGGGGATAGACATGATTTTTCCGAACATATCATTTGGATTTTCCGTGACGCCAATATAATTGCCGTAGCTCTTGGACATCTTTTTCACGCCATCCGTGCCTTCTATCAGAGGAACGGTGATAATATCTTGTTCCGGCTGGCTGAAGTGGCGCTGGACGCGCCGGCCCATCAGTAGATTGAATTTCTGGTCCGTGCCGCCGATTTCAACATCCGCTTTTACTTTTACCGAGTCATATCCCTGAAGAAGAGGATAGAGTATTTCAATCACGGAAATATCGTTGCCCGCATCAATGCGCTTCTGGAAATCAGCTCTTTTGATTATTTGTTGGAAAGTGACCGCTTTCGCCATCTCCAGCATCGCCGCCAATCCATTTTTTTTATGCCATTCGCTGTTGTAGTGAACCTCTACTTTTTTTATATCCAGAACCTTTCCAGCTTGCTCCAAATATCTTTTCAGGTTCGTTTTTATATCTTTTTCGGTAAGCGGTTTTCTTTCCTCGCTTCGACCGCTCGGATCACCTATCATTCCGGTGAAATCCCCGATAATAAGCACGATTTGATGGCCGGCTTCCTGGAATTGGCGAAGCTTCCTCAAGGGAACGGTATGGCCCAAATGAATATATGGCGCAGTCGGGTCAATGCCGAATTTCACCCGCAATTTTTTGCCTGGAGAAAGGAGTTCAATCAAATGATCTTTTTCGATTATCTCCTCCACTCCGCGGTTAAGAATTATGTCGATTTGTTTTTCGTTCGCTTTCATTGCTTCAATTCTAACAGTTTTCCATAAAAAAATAATGTCCCTCACAGGACATTAATAAGAATCAAAACATTGGGACAATAAAACCGCTTATCCCGAAACCCCGCAGGCGAGCGGGCAAGGTCGGTCGTTCTATAATTCGACCGCCGCTCGCCGAGGACAAGCAAGCGAGTCGCTGGAAGAGCGAAGTGGGTTGAGGGAAAGCGGTTTTATTGTTCCTACTTCTTTGTCTTGATAATCTCGTCTATCAGGCCGTAGTCCCTGGCCTCCTGGGAGGTGAGATAAAAATCCCGGTCGGTATCGCTTTCGATCTTATCCATTTTTTGGCTCGTGTGTTTTACAAGGATCTGGTTAATCCGTTCTTTTATTTTCAGGATATGCCGCGCGCTTATTTCGATATCCGATGCCTGGCCTTCTGCTCCGCCCATTACCTGATGAAGCAGTATTTCGGAATTGGGGAGCGCGAAGCGCTTGCCTTTCTGGCCCGCGGCCAGAAGCACCGCGCCCATCGAGGCGGCCATGCCCACGCAAATGGTTGAAACCGGCGATTTTACGTATTGCATCGTATCGTAGATGGCGAGACCGGCCGTAACGGAACCGCCCGGAGTGTTCAAATATAACTGAATTTCTTTTTTGGAATCATCGTGGTCGAGGAAGAGAAGCTGGGCGATGACGCTGTTGGCTACCTGATCCACAATCGGTCCGCCCAAAAAGACTATTCGTTCTTTCAGAAGGCGGGAGTAAATGTCGTAGGCCCGTTCGCCGTAACCGGACTTCTCGATGACTGTGGGTATAAGATTCATGCGGCTATTTTACTATCCGCAGTTCCGCGGCGTCAAATCGCTCCGCGTTCCGGATATTTTCCGCGCTCACGACGGTGATGACATCCCCAGTTTTAATATTTTGGAGGGTAATTGCGGAAGAATTGCCTGTTTCGCCATTCATGGAAATTATCTTCGTCGAAGGAGTGACGACTGCAAAACGGGTCTCCATTCTTCGGGGACTGCCGTCCAAGTGAGGGAGATAGTCGTCGATGGCGTTAATCTCTAGCGCAATAGTCGCGCCGCTTACGCCTTTCACGATGCCAGTCAGAACATTGATATTGGCAGGTGGTTCGGGGAAGACGGAGTCAACGAGCGGTTGGAGTTTTTCGGAACCGATCTTTTCGCCTTCCGTTTTGCCCTGCCACTGGCCGGCAAAAAATCCGACCGCCAGAGCAATGACGATGAAAATGGCAAAGAGCGAAGTAGTTTTCTTATCCATTGATTTTATTATAACATATCTGGATTGGGGTCCTTAATCTACCCAGACCAATTTGTTTAGGTGAACAAGATTCTAATGAAGAGACCCAAATTCATTTTTGTAGGTGGTATTAATGGTTCTGGTAAGACCAGGCACCATGCGGGATATGCTCGGATATATGGCAATCAGCATGGCAACAACAATACAAGAGGAGCGATTTCGGAAACATTAACCAATTATTAACCAAAAAGCTTTTAAGGAGGTGATTGTATGAAGCCCGAGATTTTTGCGGCGATTTGTGTGGTGGAGTCGGTTCAAGAAACAGAATCTTCCGTAACAGATCCAAGTTGGACCGGTCAGGGTTCTTCGAAACACCAGGATGATTAATACATCCTGATATACCCATAGGGGAGCGTAAAAGCTCCTCTATTTTTTAAATAAATATATACTTAACTTGAATCATGAATAATTTAAATACCTTTGATTTTCAAGATAAGAAATTCTTATTACTTGGAGAGATTCATGGAGTTAAAGAAAACATAGGGACGCTTAAACTCTTGGTAGGTTCCTGTCTAAACAAAGATGATTCTAGATTGGTTATAGCATTTGAGTGTCCGGCTGAACTTACCGAAGAAATTAATACTTATTTAAGAGATGGGAATAAGCTGAATTGGCGCAAATGGAATTTTGTTAAGTATAGAGATGGAAGAATATCAAAAGAGCATTTAAATTTTTTGAATTGGATAAAAAAGATCAACCTAAAAATTCCCGAAAATAAAAAGATAAAAATACAATGTTTTGATGTTAGTGCAAAAAAGCGGAATACGAGAGATGAAAAAATGGCAAGAATTCTTCTTCGGGCAGGAAAAGGTAAGAAAAATAAAGTAATCGCAATAATGGGAAATTTTCATGCCCAGAAAGAGCCATTTTTTATGAATACAAAAAAACACGTTCCGGTGGGCTCCAGCTTCCATCTCCGAAGAAACGAGCGTCTCCACAACTTGGCCGAGAGTATTGTAGACCGTGAGGTTTACAAAATCTCGTTTCGGGAGGGAAAACTCGATTGTCGTTGACGGATTGAAAGGATTCGGATAGTTTTCTGGGTGAGATTTATGTTGTTTTTTGTGGTTAAGTGTTGTATTATGTAAGCATGAAAGTAATCACCCAATTGCCAATCTCAATATTTAAAGAAGGCAAATATTTCGTTGCTTATGCACCGGCGCTGGATTTGTCTACTTCCGGAAAAAGCTATGATGAAGCGAAAAGTCGCTTTAGAGAGATTGTTGGGATTTTTTTTGAAGAGATTATGAAGAAAGGTACTTTGGAAGAAGTGCTTAGCGGTTTGGGTTGGCAGAAAATAAAAAAACAATGGGCGCCACCGGTGTTAGTGTCTCAAGAGTTGGAAAAAATTTCTCTCCCCGCTTAGAGATAGGATACAATGTCGGCGCTTAAATCAGCATCCTGGAAGAAGTTTGAAAAATTCGTTCTTTTTGTAGGATGCCGTTACGAACGGAAGCGGGGCGATCATAGAATATACGGGCGCAGCGATTTAAAGAGACCAGTTGTTTTTCCTCAAGACAAAGAAATCCCGATTTTTGTGATAAGAAACAATTTAAGAGTTTTGGGGATAAGCACCGAAGAATATCTTAGAATTTTAGACCAGCTCTGAGGTCAATAATGTGAAAATGCAAAGTAAAAGAGCCAACACGATGTATTGTGTTAGCTCTTTATTATTTCTATTTCATCAGAAGCATCTTCTTCGTCTCCACGAAGTTGTTCGCGATTAGACGATAGAAATACGTTCCTGACGGAATGTTGTTCGCCTTCCAAATAACCTGGTGGGCTCCAGCTTCCATCTCCGAAGAAATGAGCGTCTCCACAATTTGGCCGAGAGTATTGTAAATCGTGAGGTTTACAATCGCTCGTTTCGGAAGAGAAAACTCGATTGTGGTCGAGGGATTGAAAGGATTCGGATAGTTCTGGCTCAAGCTGAACTCTGCCGGCAACACACCAGATTCTTTAACGCCCATTACGACCATTCCCGACAGGGTTACCTTCACGGGAGAAGTTGGTGAGTCGTTGAAGAACGAAAGGGTATCGACTGCGGGGCCAGGAGTGGGCGAGAAGAATGAGACGATGAACATCTTTCTGCCACCGGCCGGAACAGAATCTTTGGTCGGCGTCACGGTGAACTTTGGGTTCGTTGATTTAACGGAGTCTATGTATAGAACGATATTTCCATTGTTCTCTATATAAACAGTGTCATTTTTGGAAGTCTTACTTTCCTTCGAGGAGTGTGATAAAATAAAAACATATGGTAACTATTACTATTCCGAAAGAATTTGCCCGAAAGGGGGATCTTGTGGTTATTCCCCGCAAGAAATATGAGGATTTTTTGAATTTGGAAAAGATTATGGAAAGAAGATTAATAGAGGAATCAGATACCGATTCGGCTATTAAGATATATAAAAAAGAAAAACGACAAGGGAAATTAAAAATTATTAAATCTCTGGCCGATGTAGATTAGCATGATTATTCGGATATCGTCGAAATTCAGAAAATCTTATAAAAGATTACCGAAGAGCGTGAAAGAAAAAGCCAAAGAAAAAGAACAGATTTTTCGGGCGAATCCATTTGATTCAAGGCTTGATACTCATAAACTGCACGGAAAATATAAAGATTATTGGGCATTCACCGTCGTTAATCAATATAGAACTATGTTCGCGTTTGTTGATTCTGATAAGGCGGATTTCATTAATATCGGCACTCACGATATTTATAAATAAGGAAGTCCGGCTCCCCAATTCCCCCATTTTCCTTTATTTTACCCCGTTAGAAGCAGAACGCCCCGCGTGAGCTTCTAACGGGGTTTACCAAGTTATCCAGCCATGGCTTATTAATTTGGTAAAAGACCATAAAAATATTCTCCTCTCTTTTAAATGAACTGAGCATTAGCGCTCGGCACCGATACTATATAACATTTTGTAGAAGAATACAATGCTTTGTATGAGGCCACCCACTTTTGCACTCGGTGGGCATTTTTGCGACTGCTAGTTGTGGTAATTGTAGCATGAACTGCACGGGTGATAATTTGTTTTTGAAAGCATAGTGCACACGCTTCGTATTGTACCAGACGAGATAGTCCACGAGCTTGCGGTTGAACGCATCCGGCGTTTGCAGATCAGCTGTGTGATAATCCACAAACTCGTCTTGGACGGTGCGATTGAACCGCTCCATGTGCACATTCATCTTTGGCGTCTTCGGATAAGTATGATAATGGACGAGGTGGAGCCGGCGGAGCTCTGCGTCAAAGTGTTTCATGAACTCGCTGCCGTTGTCCGTAAGGACAAAAGAAATCGGGAACGGAAAAACCTTAAGGCAAAGCGTAAAAAACTCTTTTGCCGCAAGCGATGCGTGCGAGGTCGTTTCCCAGGCGAAGCAAAATCGTGTAAACAGGTCTTCAAACGTGATCACGTAATAGCGTCTGCCCCCAACGTGCTTCTCAATGGTGTCCAGGGCCACGCAGTGGCCAGGATACTCGGCCTTGAAATCCATAGGTTTTCTCAACACTTTTTGACGGTTGGCGATCTTGATTTTTCCGAAGTGCGAGATCTTTTTGGGGTGCATCCGCAATCCGCCCAGATCCGCGATCAACCGTCCGATGGTCTTTGACTGAGGGCAAGCCAGCTTCTTCTCGGCGCAGAATTCGGCAAGAAGCGGATGCAGTTTATCCTTGCCGAGATTGGGATGCTCCCAGCGCTGCCGCTTGATCTCGGCAATCACCTCATCGGACCACCGGCGCTTCCGTTTTGTCCTCGGCGCCCGTGATTTCCCGTTGAGTGTCTCGGGAATCTTCCCGCCCGCTACCCACTTCTTTTTCCAGTCAAAGAACGTGCGCCGCTTCACCTCAAAGGCCTCGAGCGCAGTCAAGGTGCCGTGCTTTTCAGCGAAGGCGAGGATTTTTGCCTTCCGCAACGCTTGGGGTCGGATCATATACCGGTAGCGTAGCGCGTCCCGATAGACAGTCATACTCCCCTTGATGCCGGCATATTTACAATGGATTTTCATGGTGAAGCGCTGGCTTCACCGAGTGCAATATGTATGTGGCCTTATGCATGCTTCAGAGGAATAAAAAAGCCTTTTGATTCCGTAGAACCAAAAGGCTTTCTGCATCCCCATCTACTTCATCAACAGCATCTTCCTCACTTGGGTGAATTGCCCCGCCCGCATCCTGCAGAAATAGGTTCCCAGCTATGACAAGATTATCGCCCAAAATCTGATCAAAAGTTTCAAGATTGCGAGGGATAGTGGAGATATAAATGCGCTGGACGAAAGATTCTGCGCGCACGCCATATCGGCAACTGAATTCTTAATAAGAGATCTCTGGGAACAACAAAGTGCTCTCAAGAGAAAAAAATGGAATAAAAATAAAGTTTGCATGCCATGTGGAGTTTGCCTCGAGACCTTTTGGCAGACAGCCCAGACTCTTGGATTGAAAGACCTTACTTTCTTATGTTCTAGTTGGGGTGGGAAGAATTTTTTACGGGCTAGTCTATCAGATCTTCTTCCTAGAATTAATTAGATTTTGCAAACTATGAGAAGTAAAATTCTTTTCGAGCTAGCGGAAGAGAAGAAATTACCGCTCCATCAATTTATGGATACTGAGACCATAAAATGGATTGAGACTAATGAACCGGAATTTGGGGGTGTTAGAAAGTTGAAATTACCAGACAGAAAAATATTAGAATCTTTTACTCCGAGTAATAGCTGGTTTTTAGAAAAGAAAGAAATCGATTCTATTCACGGTTTGCGACACGTTCTCAGGTTTTCGAAATTATCCAATCGAGCTATAAATCATATATTTTGCAATATCTGTAATAAAGTTATATAACATAGCCAGAATCATATTTTATAACAATAAATAAGGAAGAGAGGTAAAAAAGAAAATGAAACGCACTGGTCGATTGAATATGACGGAATTTTTAAAAAATGCCAAACATTGTTCTATACAGGTTCCTGAATTAATCAGATACGGAAAAGACGCCGAAAATCGTGAATATATGGAAATAAGGGAAATATCCGGTTCATCCGTAACACACCTGAAAAACCGAGAACGTAACGAAGCTTTTGCCATGGTCGGCGGTCAAATGTTAAAAACCAATTCTCTTTTTGATGGCTATGGATGGTTAAACCCTGAAACGGAAAGGGGCGATTATTCATCATGGAAAATGTTCCTAACCGATTTTTTCGACAAATACAGTGGGAAAATTTTGGAGCCTGATTTAGCAAAAAAATTAAGCCGATTCGACATACGTGATTTGATTCAGAAGATTATTCCTAATCAACCGGAAACCTATCTAATCCATCGAGATATCAAGCCGGGAAATCTTATAAAAGACAGAAATGGACTGATTTGGATTCTTGATTGGGAAAACGCTATCTTGGGTGATCCCCTGTTTGATATAGCTCAATTCGGAGCTAATTTCGGTCACGGCGCGCAATGGAAGGCTTTAGTAAAAGGCTACGGTCTGGAAACTAATTGTGAGGTTTACGCCTTATATGAAATATTGGCGCTTATAGGTATAAATGTATTTTGTCAAAAATACGAGTTCCCGAAAAAACGCAAGCAAGAAAGTTTTTGGGATAAGGGGGAATGGAAAAACCTAGAACAAAAGTGACCAGCTAACAGCTAGAAATATAATAAAGATTTTCCGCGAAAACAAAAAAGAGAAAATACTCGCGGTGATGGGCAATCTTCATGCGAGGAACAAGAAATTCAAATTTAAAGAATCGGGAGGGGGAGTTGCTTATTACAATCCCGTAGGGGCGCGTCTTAATGGAAAAGCAATTTCGGTATGTGTGAAATATGGGAAGGGCAATATAAAGAATTTCAAAATAATCAAATTAAAAGATTCAATTTCATTGAAAAGAATAGGTAAACGGAAAGAGATGCTACTTCCGGCAAAGAGAGATAGATATTTTGATTTCCATTTTATTATTAAAGAAACCAAACCGTTATAGGTGTTTTATACCTGTCAGCAGGCAAGCAATTGCCATTAAAAAGGTAATTTAAGAGACTTAGGAGAAGTGTTATACTTTTCTTAAGTCTTATTATTTTATGGATAAAATCATCGGGAAAATTTGCAGAGATTTGATTGAAAAATCTAAAAAAGATAAAAATGTCTTAGGCATCATGCTTTTTGGTTCGGTCGCGAGAAATAAATCCGATGAATATTCCGACATTGACTTCTATGTCTTGCTCAAAAAGAAAAATGAATATTCGAGAAGGAATTTTATAACAAACGATATTCGTGTAGATATTATTTTCAATACACTAACAGAAGCAAAAACCTATTTAAAGAACGACGAAAAAAACGTAAAAAGGATTACTTCGCATATGCTGGCCCATGGCATAATTATTTATCAAAAAGGCGGGATTTTAGAAAATCTCCAGTCCGTCGCTGGAAAGAATTTGGAGTTAAAAACTAAGTATAATGCTAGTGATGTCTTGATGCATAAATACTCTATTGATGATTTTTTGGGAGAAATCCGACGCGATTTAAAAAATCAAGACATTATTGCTTTTAATCTGGATAGTCAGTTGCTAATGAATAACATAATCGAATTATTCTTAAAAATTAGAGGTAATTTTTGGAAACAGCCAAACGAAATGACTCGAATATTAAAAGAATTAGATTTGTATTTTGGACGAGAGATAGGAAAGTTTTACAAAGCGAAAAATCTCAAGAATAAGGAAGAAATTATGTCTGGTTTGGTCAATTATATCTATAAAAAATCTGGCGGTGGCTTGCCGAACAAATGGGTTATAAGGTGAAAGATAAATCCGGCATTGGTATAAAACCCTTATTTATAAGCGATCAAAAAGACCGCAAGAGTATGCGGTTCGACAAAAAAGCTTACTTGCGATAAGAAAGAAGGATAATAGAAGGAAAAGCGAGCTTGAGGAAATATTGCGTCGGAAGAAAAAATTCACCGCTGAAGAATTGTACATGATTGCCATGCTCTATCAGCACGGATCGGTTCCGTTGGATTATAAAAAGGCGAAATTGTTCGCGCGTCGGAATATAAACAAAGGGTTTGAGAAAGCAAGATGGCTTTATGCCGCGGCAACCGACCGACTACTTATGAAACAGGGCAAGAAGCAGAAATATGGAACGCAATACGTAAGAAATAAAGGAAAATGGTCCTTGTATCCCGTGAATTTGAGAACTACGAATAAAGAACGAAAAAAATACAACGTTCCGGTCATAAAAGAGTTTTAGTCAAAAAGCAAAAGGACTTACACAAATATCGTGTAAGTCCTTTGATATATTTTATTTCATCAGAATCATTTTTTTCGTCGCTAATAATTTTTTGTTATAATTAAGGAAAATTTTAATGAAGAGGCCTATTGTATTTATGGGCGGTATTAATGGTTCCGGCAAAACCACCGTTTTAAGTTCAATCATTGCCAATAATAAAGAAATCGGTTTTATAAAAGGCTCCGAATTCTTTATGAAATGGCTAGGAGTTAAAAAAGGAGATTATAAAAAGTTGCAATCTTTGCCAGATAAAGACGTTTTAAAGAGGCAGGAAGAAATGATCCGTTACATTATCAATAAGAAAACTTTCGGTAAATCAAAGAAAATTGTCATAATTGACGCCCATTTTATAAATATAAGAAATGGCAAGGCTCAAGAATGGGTCGGTGATCGGATATCAATAATGGACGTGCTACTTCTAATAAAAGCGAATCCGGCAGATATCCTGAGAAGAATAGAGCTCGATGAAAAAGAATCTGTAAGGAATAGAAATATTTTTCCGGTATGCGCCGACAGGAAGCGTAAAATCAACCTCATTAAGATTTTTACTGGAAAAAATGAACATATATTCAAAAAATACGCGAGAATGTATAATAAGCAAAATGCCATCTTCTTGAATAAGAATGGACAATCCGCCAAAACGGCAAAAAGAATAAATAAGTTTCTAGAGTCAATTTAAATCCGATCATGAGTCAACAACAGAAAAACATCGAGATAGAATTCCGAGCGAGGTTCAATCCTGATAAATATGAAGAATTGGAAAAATTTCTCAACGATAAAGCCGAAGATCTCGGCGAAGATGACAAAGACGTTTATTTCTTTCTGTTTCCGGACAAACTTTTAAAGGTAGTCAATAATATTTCAAAAAGAAGCGCCAAAATTGTGCTCAAATTGAACAAAATAGGGAAAGGGAGTGACTTTGAGGAAATTGAGATTCCTATAGGCCAGGAAAATTTCGAAAAAACCGCTAAAGTCTTCTCCAATTTAAATTTGGGGGATTTTATGCATTCTTTTCAAAAAAGACACAATTTTCTTTATAAGGGCGTGGAACTGGCCTTAAAATGGAGTGAGATATGGAAACATCACCTTGAACTTGAAATAGTGATTAATAATTCAATTGATAAAAATAAGGCGGAGAAAGACATATTGGCCATTGCCGAAGAATTGGGTGTTAAAATAATGACCGATAAAGAACTCAAGGAATTTACAGAGAAAGCGGAAGCGGATTATAAAAAGACGCATTAAAATGGAAATTATTAATCATTTGAAATTGAACAAAGAAGAACTCCACCTTCTAAAAAAAGCCCGGGTAGTTGCGGAGCAGAGTGTTTCTGATCTAGGCCATCAGATTGGTTGCATTATAAAATGCCAAAATGGAGAGGAATTTTTGGGAGCGACTAATATCCGTTCAAGGGTTATAGGTTCCACCTGTGCCGAAAGAATGGCGCTGGACCAATTATTCTTCAATAAGAATAAAAAACCGGAAATATGCGCCATAATTGGGAAATTGCCAGTAGCCGATTGGAGAAAGAAATGGTCCAACGATAAGATATGCGCGCCATGCGGAGTTTGTCTTGAAACCTTCCGCCAAACAGTTCAGTTGTTAAGACTAAAGGATTTAAAATTCCTATGTTCCAGTTGGAATGGGAAGAATGTTTTACGAGCCAATCTTTCGGAACTTTTCCCGAAATTCGGTTGAAAGCCTCAATTTATGAAAAAAGACAGTCTTTTTGAGTTAGCGGAAAAGAAAAAATTACCGCTTTTTCAATTCATTGACGCGAAAACCGTCAGGTGGATAAAAATCAACGAACCAAAATTTGGAAATGTTAGAAGTTTGAAATTGCCCAAAATGGAAATTCTAAAACATTATATCCCGAATAATATTTGGTTTTTAGAATCAAAAGAAATCAATTCCATACATGGATTGCGCCACATTCTTAGGGTTGCTATAAATGCCTACTTGATCGCCATAAAACTCCGTCATGGCGGGAAAATTTCAAATCTTATAATCGCGTCCGTTCTTCACGACATTAGGAGAAGAAATGATAAAGGAGATTCTGAACATGGTTTGCGATCCGCCGCCTGGTTTAAAAAGAACATCGGATTGATTGAAAAAAAATACAAAATCAAGCTCGATAAAAAGGATATTAGTGAAATTTACTGGTCAATCATTTTTCATGAACTGCCCATATCGGACTTTGAAAAGAACAAAAATTATTCCAAATTTAAGGGAAGTGTTGATATTATAAGGATGGCCGATGCTTTAGATAGATTCCGTCTTCCAAAAATCAAGTGGTGGCTAAACGAGGAAATACTTGGTTTGACGGTGTCGGCTGATCTTAAAAAAAGTGCCTTTGATCTCGTCATAAAGAGCGAACAAAATTTTTTAAGAAGCAAAGATAGTCGAAAAAGCGTTTTGAGCGTTTTACAAACAAACTCGTAAACAAGAACATGGAAGAAAATAATTTGCATATGAAGAAATGGTCCGATGCTCACGTGTTTTACAGCATGTTTCTTCATGATTTGAGTGGGCAAAAATCTTCAAAAATAGCAAACGAGGAGCAGCAATGGCGGGAATGGTCGGTTAATCACACGCCGAACGGAAAATTATTAGTTAAAAATTCCTTTTTTGATAGCCTTAAAAATTCATCAAAGATGTATCTTTTTCATGTTACGCCGAATTTAAAGAAGATAATTGACAGTGGGGTTATTTATTCTAGTGGGGGATGTCTTGTCGGTAGTATTTATGCAACGCCTCTTTCATTGATTAATGGCAGCTTTAAGGCACACAACCTCGGCGAGTATATTTTCAAAAAAGAAGCGTCTCGCGCCTCCTATCTCAAGGGCAAAAATAACAAATCTTCTATAATTATCATTGAAGTAGATCTTCCACTAAGAGCTCACGACAATATTATAGGCATTGATTATATAAAACTTGGAGGTGTTCATTTAGCCATATATAAAGATTTAGAATATCTTCTTTCATTCCGCGAAAGAACGGTCCTGCAGGAAATCTTGCTGAATAAAATTAAACATTCACTTCCCTATCTCAATTTAGTGAGCAACGCGTACCATAAGAATGAGAAAATCGACAGCGATGATTTTTTCAATCTCCTATTGATGGCAATCGATCATCTTCCGATTCTCGGATATATTTATTTTGAAGTAATTGCCGAATATTTAATGCTTTTTCAAGATGGGAGGGAAGCGAAGACAGCTCATAATAACGGGGAGTTCTACAATGCCGGTTATAAAGACCTTATGTTTGATATTTTTCCCGATTTGCTTAAGGGGGTGGGTCTCGGATTTTTTAAACCTTCGTTTGAACAGGTGGTCGAGCAAATTAAAAGGAAAAAATTAATATCAAAATTGAACGAGAAGAATTTTAAAGAGCATTTAATAAAAAAAATTATTTTCCTTACTCAGGCGAGATTGTTAAACAACGGAGAGGAATATATTGATTGGTGCGCTTTTAATTGGGACTTTAAAACGCTGGAATCCGTAGCATCCCCGCTTCTCGGTCATTTGGTACACAGGGAACTTAGGAATTTTGGAAGATTTCCGGATTTCTACTTCTATTTTGACCAATTTAAGGCTCTTCAGGCGTGGAATTATTGGAATCACATGGATGTTGTAATACCCTTCAATGGAGTTATACCGAAGGGCGAGATTGGTATAAACCCGGCCTGGCCCGATTTGAAAATTAAGGCCTATGTGGGCAGAGAAATAAAGAAACCAGGCATGAGTGGAATGTATATAGAACCAAAAAGGGAGATAAAGATAAAAATCGTGCCACGCCTAGTTGATCATAGAATAACGATAATGAGAAGTAAGGGAAGGAAGGGGATGCAAAAGATATTCGGCACTTTTAGGGATTAAAAAAATGAGAAAAAAAATAGAAAAAGCCGTATTGGAAATGGAGAAAAAATCTTCAATAATCCTTTCTTCGTCAAGTGCCACTCATGGCCTAAAAAGATCTATTAGGAATCTTTTGAATGAAATATCGCTGTTTAAAAACCACTCCAAGTCCAAATTTTCTGGAAATCCATCGATTAAAGCAAAAGACCTTGATGTCCAAATTGGGGGAGGCCATCACCATCTGGACAAGTTTTTAAATATTGATATTGTTCCTCCGGCAGACTTGATTTGGGATGTGAGAGAAGAAATCCCCCTTAAATCTGGGTCCGCCAGATTTATTTTTTCCGAGCATTTTTTGGAACACATCGATTATCCCACCTCGGTTAAGAGATTCATAAAAGAGTGTTATCGATTACTTAAAAATAACGGCAAACTGGCCATAGGCGTTCCAGATGGCGCCTTGGCAATCCAAGCCTATTGCAGTAATAATAAAAAATTGATTAATAAATTTAAACGGAATTGGTATGGAAAAAGGGATTGCTTGGAACACTTCAACACAAAAATAGATTTTCTGAATTATCACTTACGCGATCAAGACGATGATAAAAAGTACCATCCACATTTATGGGCCTATGATTATGAAAAACTAGAATCCCTACTCAAGGGAGCTGGGTTTCAAAAAATCAAAAAATGGAAATTTGATGGAAAAATCGCCAATCCAAAAAGAAGATTCGGCTCGGTTTATGTGACCGCAGTGAAGTAAGTGTTGTTTATAATAATATTCCAAGCATATCTCAAAACGCAAAAGGACCTACACAATATCTGTGTAAGTCCTTTGATATATTTTATTTCATCAGTATCATTTTCTTCGCCACTACGAAACCGTTGTTCGTGGTTAGGCGATAGAAGTATGTTCCCGACGGAACTTCGGCATTCCAGATTACCTGGTGGATTCCCTCGTTCAATTCTCTGTTAATCAGGGTTTTTACTTCCTGACCGAGCATATTGTAAATCGTGAGATTTACCAAGCTCGATTTCGGAAGCGAAAACTCGATTGTAGTCGAGGGATTGAAGGGATTGGGATAGTTCTGCGAAAGAGAAAAATCTTTCGGTGTTTCCGGGTTATTTTGAACTCCGGTCGTTTTGTCTCCAGTGCCCGTGAGATACACGGTATCGGGAGAGGTCGGACTGTTGCTCGTAATAATCAGAAATCCTGAAACTTTTCCGGTTTCGGCTGGCGCGAATCGCACCGTTTTTACAATCGAATCCATTGGAGCAATCAAGAGATTTATACTGTCTATCGAAAAAACCTTTCCGATTATAGAGATACTTCCCCGTAAAGTGTCGTTTCCGGTATTTTTGAATACCACCAAAGTGTCTTTATGCGACACCTCGTTAATTTTCAGAGTTCCGAAATCGGCGGATTTGGGAGAATAAGACAGTTGCGCCTTCAATACTGGATCAGGTTCTTTGAAATCCGCTAAGAGTTGTATCGTATCGATTTTCTCGGTCCCGTTGTGCTTGATTATGAGCAATCCTTCCTTTTTTCCTTTTACCGAATCCTGGATGAAATTCACCACGATATCAGTTGAGGATTTCGGACCTATCGTCATAGCTGACAAAATCACCGAGAAATTCGGACTGTTTGTCCGGACTTCGGAAAGAATCAGGTCGGCATCGCCGGTATTCGTGATTCTCACCGTATCGGTTTTCATAATCCCCGCCATTACTTTTCCGAAATCAATAATCTTCTTGCTGATTTTGAATATCGGAGACGGATCGGGTTCTTTGAAATCCGCAGAGACCGAGATTGTATCAATCTTGGCGGTAGTATCAACAAGATATATCACCAAAGCATTGCTCCAATCCGGGGCTCTTTCTCGCACATTCGCTCCTTTGTGTTCGATAAAAATCAATCCTTTCTTCAAACCTCTTACGGAATCCTGATTGAATTTTATCGCCAGGTTTGCGGAATCGCCGAATTCAACAATGCTCGTTTCGTATTTAGCGGAGAAGCTTGGATTATTTGTCCAAACCCTCGAAATTACGAGCGGTGCATCGCCGGAATTCGATATGTTTATATTCTCGGTCTTCGTAGAATTCGGACCCATTGCTCCGAAATCCAAGGTTTTTTTATCAATCTTGAAGATCGGCGCTGGAGCGGGATCGCCGAAGCGATCGATTACTATAGACGAATCGATAGTCGGATCTTCCCATAGATTATCTTTACCATAAGAAAATGCAAGTTTATCAACTATAAATTCGCACCTCGGATCAGTATTACGATAGCCGTGAGTTATCATTATAATCACGAAATCCACAGAATCCGGTTTGTTTACAAATGGACCGAATACCCGCTCTCTAATTGGAAGCCAATATAGTCGAGGATACCATTCTGGATGTTGAAAGGGATACCCATCCGAACCCACAGCGGACATGTAATAACCAATATTGGGATTCTTTTTGTTCCCGATGAAAACATGTATAATTGAACCGCCTGCGGAATCTTTTCCTATATTATATAAGCTTGCATAGCCGTGAACGAATTTTGGAAAAGGATAAGATTTATTCAAATCTTTTCTCCAAAAAACGGAATCTTCCCAATTTTTGGTAGAAGTTCCAAAAAATTGGGCGCTTACGCCCTCATAACTTTTATCTGTCAGTAGGGTATAAGCCGTATCTACATCTTTATTTGCTCTCAGAAAATACCATCCATTGACGGTATCTTTGGAAGCAATATCTTTCGCGTTCAGCACTGTCCCAAGGAGCAGTGCCAAGAAAATTAATATAGTTTTCATAACACAACTCCTTTTTATTAATTATTTTGTTTTAAAATTACACTCGTTAACTGTGCTTATATTATACCGCTCTGCTGTGAAAGTAGCAAGTTTTCTGGACTATTCTGTCAAGAGAGTGAATTAGATTGGTTTTAAGTGATAAAAGTAGTTATGATATAATAAAAGGATGAAAAATAGACATCTCCTCGTCGCATTGGTCGGTATCCTATTTTTATCTTCCGCAGTATCCGTTTTGGCAGCTTGGACGGTGCCTACCTCACCTTTTCCTCAGGGTTCGCCGAGCGCACCATTGGATACATCTAATAATACTAATACTAAACTAGGAACTTTAGAGCTTAAAAAACAACTTGATTTGAGTTCTAGCGCCTCTATCAATTCAATTCTATTGGGCGTTAATAGAATAATAGGAGGCTCAAACTATTTTGGACTTAACGAAACTGGTGGAAGTAGTGTGATTTACAATTCTACTAATTCTTTTAATATAAAAACCAAAGGCGTTCTTCTCCCTCACGCGAATATCACAGGTGATTTATCCTCCCCCCTTACGGGAACTGTAGAGGTAGCAGTAGGTTCCGTCGATGTAGTTGGCACTAATACAGCTTTTACGACTGAATTGGCAGTGGGAGATAGTATAAAAATCGGGACCAAAATCTTTACGGTTTCGATAATTACTGACAATACTCATCTGAAGCTTGACTCGGTTTATGATGGAACAGTGGCATATAGTGGGAAAGCTTACCAAGACTCCGCATTATTGACTATTAACAATGGTGATGGGGTAAATAAGTTGACCATAACAAAAAGCGGCGGTTTCAAATTACCCACAGGAGCAACTGATGGCCATGTTTTAACATCAGATGCTTATGGTGTAGGGACTTGGAAAGCAAGCACAGGCGGAGGCGGAGGTGGCGGCATATCTTCTCAATGGACGGATATAACCGGCGGCGGGATTTATTATTCCGGACTTACTACTCTGGCTATCCCAAATCCCAGACACACGGGAAGCACATACCCGCTTCTTTCGGATAGTCTCACACGGAACCAATATTGTTATGATGATGTGACGCCGGCTGGCACTTATTCCATCGCGACCGCCTATTCGGAGAGTTCTTGGAGTGGTGGCTATTCTAAATACGACGGGACTAATTGGATTAGCAGTGGAGGGGGAGTAAACATCGTGACCAGTATCACCTGCTCCCAAACCAATAAAGTCGGCATCGGGACAAATGACCCTGCGGAAACTTTTGAAGCAAGTGGTTCACCGGGACGTGTGAGAATTACCGCCGCTACTGGAAATCCGGAATTGCAATTACAGTATGGCGATGTAGCGGATGACCACTGGGGAATCTTCGCGAGTCAAGACGACTACAGTTTGAATGTATGGAGTCCGGATGTTTTTGAAGGAGAGGTACAGGACACCGGGACGAATATCATCTCTATAACGCCTAAAGATCCCTCCGCATTAAACTCCGCGAAGTTCACCGTGAACGGTAAAATATGTTTGGGAGCGAATTGTATCACAAACTGGTCGGAGGCGGGCAGTGGATTTACGCTTACCGGCGGTACGGCGAATTATGTACCTCTTTGGAAAGACGCGAATACATTGACTTCTTCTAATATTATTCAAGATGCGAAAGGGAATATAGGAATCGGAACGGCGGCGCCTGCGGGGACGCTTGATGTGAATGGCTCTATTTATCAAAGTGTTGGAACGATTGCGGATTCCATTCACTTACTTGATAGGCAAAAAACAAAATCAATCGGGCAACTTACATTAGGAAATGATGCTTCTCAAGAAGAAACTTTTGTTGGGATGAAGACCCAAGTCTTTAATGGACAAGGATCAGAATTAGCCAACCAAGCAGATATAGCATTTTATACTTGGGGAAATAATTATGCTAATTCAAGAGAGGTAATGAGAATAAGAAGTTCCGGCAACGTCGGCATCGGGACGACGGATCCGAAGGCGAAACTTGAGGTGAAGGCGTGGAATTCGGCAATAATAGATCCAATAAAAAGTACTCAAACCGGTCCGGTCACGGCCGTAAAAATTTTAGGCCCCAACACTCCTGCAGATTCAAGCAGTGCACAAGATATTAGTTGGGGTTTCAGTTTGGCTGGTTCGGCGAAAATTCGCGCCTATCGTGGCGGAAATTGGGATACCTATCTTCAGTTTTTAACTAATCCCGGTATAGGGGCAGAAAATCTCACTGGCGGGGATGACCCGAAAGTGAGGATGACCGTCGCTAGTAACGGCAACGTCGGCATCGGGACGGCGAGCCCGATGGATAAACTTTCTATAGAGAAAGGGAATCTTTTTATTAGAAAGGGAGATCTGAAATTTGAGACCATATCCTCACCCAATGCCTTAGCTTCAAATGATATAAGTTGCTCGGGAAGTTCATTGGGTATAAACCGCTACTATGTTATTTCATATGTAACCGATCCAAATTTAAAAGGGGAAACAAAACCAAGCTTAAATTCACTTGGTGTTGATTGTAATGGAACAGCTCAAATTACACTTCCCACCGCTGATCCCGGTTTATCCATTAATATATATCGTTACACAACTTCTGATTCTAAAGATCCTTCTATAATGGAAGACTTGAAGAGTAAATATAAGTTGATTGCTGAAATGAAAATTCCCGGATCCATATATTCAGATTCCGATAATAACTTTAATGATGATGCGGGTAGACCACCAAGAGAGATTAATACTTCGGCTGGAGGTATTTGGGTAAAAGAACAAAATCAGAATGATTTTTTGCAAGTTATTGGATTTCAAAGGAGTAATGATAAAACATCATTAAGAATCACTGGTGAAATTATCGGAAGAGCTCTTAGTGGCGAAGATGCTGATATAAATAAGCAAGGAAAAGTAAGAATGAAATGGGTTGATGAAATAAATTCCAATGAAGTAGGTGAGGGTTGGTATCCCTACGCCGTTTACGCTCCGTAAAATAATAAGGAATGAATTTTTCTAAAAAAAAAATAATCGGCGGACTCATAATTCTGGTTCTTCTAGCGGCTGGGGGTTATTGGTATTGGATGAGCACTGGCCCGGCGCGGGAGGTAAATAGCCAAAAAGAATTAGAAACTATCTCTTCAAAAGTTTTTGAATTGGCTCGGAGTGGTGATTCTTCTCGATGTAAAGAAATAAATTACACTTCCCCGGATGGCGTGAATTATCATGAGGTTTGCGTGAACAACGCGATTTTGGAGGCGGTGAAAAACGGGGGTGATATAAATCTGTGTTCCGGCGTAGCCGAAAATTTCCAAAAAGAATGTCGTCAGATAGGAATAAATCTTTTGGTAGAAAATAAACAAGATGAGTCGGTTTGTACTACGCTTCAATCGGCCGAAGACATTTCCAATTGCAAGATATTGTTCATATTAAAAAATGCCCTAGTCGCTCAAAACCCCCAAAAGTGTTCCAGTCTTACGGATGAGAATTCACGCAAATATTGCACCGATTCAATTTGGTTCAAAAAACTTGCCGCCGGAGAAAAAGTCTCTTGCCTCGTGTTTGCGGATGGCTCCTACAAAAAAGATTGTGATAATTTTCAGAAAGCGGCTTCTAGCAATAAAATTTCTTGCAGCTTGGTCCAAGATATCTCTCTCCAAATATCTTGTATGAACGCTAAATAAAATGTTTAAAAAATTTCCGATTTCCCTAATTCTTATAGTTTCAGTTTTTATTTCTAGCGTCGCGCCTTTCCCTGTTTCCGCGGCTTTCTTCTCTATTTGGGAAAATAAACCCAATGAGAACGCCGGCGAGTATGCTGTGGCTTCAACGATAAGCGGCGATTATCTATATACAGCGGTTAATGGTATTAATAACGATTTTTCCAAAATAAAAAAGTTTAACGCGCAATCGGGCGAATTAATAAAAGAGATAAAAATCCCCACATATAAAATCACTGATATAATAAGCAACGGTACTTATTTATATGTGAGTTTTGAATTTATAGCATCTATAGCCTTAACACAACAATTTTCTATACGGAGTTACGATCTGAATCTTAATTACACAGATTCTTTTCCTCTCCCTCTTTACACAAAGAATCATAAAATTCTAGATTACAAAAATTTTCTTCTAATTAGGGCGGGCAATATTGGTGACTATGAATCCAGAATAATCAAAACCGATGATGAAATAAATTTCATTCCAGATAATAACGTCGCCTATTTTGATATATCTTATTTTGATAGCGGCAATTTCTTGTTTTACGGAACAAAAATAGTTGATGGGTTTCCAAAAAATTTTCTGGAGATCAGAAAATTATCCGATCTCTCCCTTACCCAAAGTATAGATCTCGTTCCTTACTCTGATTTTGGCAACTTATTGAGGGTGGAAGGCGCCTCTAGCGGCCTTTATCTGTCTTTTCAAACCGACGCTGGAGTGAAAAAGATAGTCAAAATAAGCCTGCAGGCTTTGCAGAGATGCACAGATTACGAAAACAATGTATGCGTAAATTACGAAGATTATAAAGACTACGCCTCTGATGGGAGTTTTGGCTCAAATGGTGTACTGGATTTGACCAATGAGTTTCTACCTCTTGGCTCTATCAGTTCAATCGGTGTTGGCGAAGATTATTTGATAGTGGCGGGACATATATCGAATTTTAGTTTTAGTTCTGGCCTCTCGATGAAGCCCAAGGTAGTCTACATTCGTAAAAATAATGGATATATCTCTTATGCGAAAGAATATAAATTCCAAGGTATATTTAATGACATTTTGGCTCTCAATAAGTCTTCTTATGCTTCCGGCTTTAATTATTATTCTAATAAATTTTATTCAGCAGTGGTTAAATTGGGCGATTTATCGGCCGGGGATCCAGTAAGGGCCGAGCACGTTTATAATCTTGCGGGTGTTTTTAGCGCCACGTTAAGGAATATTGGCGTGACCGGTGATTATAACAATCTTATAAATTATATTAAGGATGATGCTACTGCCGGCAAGCCAATCAAGGCCGCAAATTTTATAAATATCGAAAATTTTTCCGATCTTTTTGCGTATGGGTGTACGCTCAAAACTCCAGGCTTTACTTTTGCTCCAAACACTCCTATTAAGGCTTCCTATATAAATAATTTTTCCAATTTTTTAGAGGAAAATAGACCAAAAACAACTTCAAATGTTTTAGATTGTGATCCCAGTAAAATTAAAGAATTTAAATCTAATGATAACTATACTTGGAAAGTTCCTCCAAATACTCGTCTTGTAAGAGTAGAAATGTCTGGCGGCGGCGGTGGTGGTGGTGGGTGTGCCGCCTCTTGTGAACATTATGGAGGCTCTGGAGGTTCCGGAGGTTTTTGGAGTGGGCTCGTAAATGTAATACCTGATAGTGAAATAGCTATTTATGTTGCTCTTGGCGGCGGCGGCGGCGAACCAAATGCTAAAGGTGGACAGTCTTCTGCTGGTGGTGGCGGCGGTGGTGGCTCCTCATTTTTTTCAACTAAACCATCATCAAACCCATCATCAAAATTTAGGCCTATTTATGCTGGTGGTGGCGGCGGTGGTGGTGGTGCCCCAGCTTCTGGTGATTATTATCCTGGTGAGGGTGGCTATGGTGGTAATGGCGGTGGCGGCGGTGGTGGTGCTGGTGGTTATGGCAAAGGTGGTCTTTTTTCCACTATTTTGGGCACTATTGGCGCTGTTATTGGCACTATTATTGGCGCTTTTGTTGCCGTTGCTATTGGGTTTCCTATACCCGCCGTCCCCATTGCTGGTGGTACTGTTGGTTATTATGCTTTTAGTGCTCTTGGTGATGCTACTGAAAAAATTGTTTATACTTCTGATGCCGTCCCTGGTAGAGGTGGCTATAGTAAATATGGCGGTAATGGCGGTGGTGGTACTATTTATGATGAAAAAGGTAAGGACGGCGGCGGCGGCGGTCAGGTAGACGGAATAAATAATACTGGTGGCGGTGGTGGTATAAGTACTAAAAATCGATGTAATGAAAAAGATAAAAATGGAGACAATAATGTTGAATTATGTAAAATGGGAAGGGCAGGTGGATATTATTTTAATAGTGACCCCAACAATTTAATTTTTTCAAGTCCCAACACGCCAGTTTTCAGTACTCCAGTTGGGGGTGGTGAGGGTGGGCATAAAAGTCGAAGTAGTCAATACGGTAAAGATGGAAATAATGGCTTTGTAAAAATCTATTGGTAAGAATCAAAAGGGGGAAACAGTGTCAGATATCCTTTCTCTTCGTATTACAATCTTACGAAGTCCGACTTCGTAAACTAGTAAACCGCCTTCGCGGAAACAGTGTCAGGTACCGTTTTTTGCAAGCTTAAAGAAGTCCGACTTTCTAGAGATCATTGTTTTGACTTCGATTTTTGAGTGTGGTATACTTCAAATATATGCTTCAAG
This sequence comes from Patescibacteria group bacterium, assembly GCA_038065455.1. Classification (GTDB taxonomy): domain Bacteria; phylum Patescibacteriota; class Minisyncoccia; order UBA6257; family GWB1-50-10; genus JBBTQX01. Next base: position 64,980 of record JBBTQX010000008.1, on the reverse strand, counting down.
ATTTTATTTATTCCAATCTGGGAAAAGCTCGCTATGAAATTATTGATGGCGGTAAGCGATATTACGGCGAGATTTCCGGTTTGAAAGGCGTTTGGGCAGCGGGGAAAACATTGGAGGAATGCCGTTACAATCTTTTAGAAACCTTGGAAGGTTGGTTGATTGTGAGATTAAAGAAAAACTTGCCTATTCCAAGCTTCAAAATAAGTTCTCGAGTTACTGCTAAAATCAATGTCTAAGCTGGCGCCAATCTCTTGGCGGCAGTTAGTGCGGAAGTTAAAGAAATTCGGTTTTGAAGGTCCTTTTCAAGAAAGTAAACATCCCTACATGATAAAAGGGGATTTAGTCTTTACCATTCCTAACCCTCATGAGAAAGAAATAAGCGTTGATCTTCTTAAACGAATTCTCCGGCAAGCGGATATCGCGAGAGAGGGGTGGACTAAAATCTGATTGATGTCGGACACTAATCATTTATTTCCTCTTTAATTCTGGGCGCTACAATCAATATTAAAAAAGCGAGTTCGTGATGCGATTGTGCTTTGTCTTGAGGTGGCAATGCCGAATTTTGACTTTTGATTTTTTGGTTGTATAGTTTGAGCATGACAAAAGAATTAAAAAAGAGGGGACCAGCACCGTTTTTTGCTGTTGAGTTAGACCAAGAAGAAGACGGACGGTGGATCGCGGAAATTCCAAAAATCGCGGGCGCCATGGCCTACGGAAAAACAAAAAATGAGGCGACACGAAAAGCGTATGCAGTCGCTCTTCGAACGATGGCTGATGACCTAGAGCATGGCAATGCTCCCACGGTCATTTTGCGTTTGATGGAACATGCAATGGCGCGCCGTTAAAGCCCGAGAAGTTTTGAAGACCTTACTTAAACTTGGTTGGAGAATAAAAAGACAGAGAGGATCGCATAGAATTCTTGAAAGAGTTGACTACCCCGATTTTACTTTCGCCTTTCATGATAGAGAAGAAATAGGTCCACGAATGCTCGCCCGCATCGCAAAACATACCGGTCTTGCCCCGGACTCTTTTTAGTTAATCTATAAATCTTACGAAGTTGAACTCCGATAGATATTATTCTAAAGTAATTTTTTCTATTCTCTCCGAATTATCATCCCTCTCTTTCAGCCATCACTCAATTACTTTGAGGTATCTTATTTCAATCATTTAAATTTTCACTACCCTATATACACGATCGTGTATATAGGGTAGTGATTTATCAATTACATCTCCCATTTTAGGCGGCAGTGGCACGGATTGAAATGGAGAATGTTCTTATTGAAATTCCTACACACAGTTATCTCGCCATAGCGAGATAACTGTGTGTAATCCATTATTCCACGGCTAATTCTTGAAGGATTGACTTTGGTTTACCTTTAGATTAACTTATAGGTATGGAAAATATTGTCGGGTTAAAAGAGTTTAGAATGAACGTGGAAAAATACGCCCGTGCGGCCCGGGCCGGAACGCCGGTTATAGTGGTGCGCCGCTCCAAACCAATGTTTCGTGTCTCTTCAATAGATGAAGAAATGGGGTGGGAAAAGGCGGCTGATTTTATGCGGATAAAGAGGGGGGGTGTAAAGATAAGGGATTTACTCTCCAGGTTGTAAAACCAAGATGGATCGGATAGCTAAGGAGCTCGGGAAACTCACGGTAAAAGAACGCGAGAAGCTAAAAAAACTTCTTAATAAGATTCAACAAGGGAAATTTCTAGGCTTGGATCTGAAGAAATTACGGGGCGGAGGAGACATATTCAGAATACGAAAAGGCAGTATGCGGATAATCTTTCGTATTCTAGGGAACGGCGACGTTTTTATTCTGGCCGTAGAGCGGAGAGCCGAAAAAACCTACCGCTGATCAGCGTTTGATTTATCATATTGATTCGGTCATCTTGAATAATCGTATCAATATGATACGATTATTTAGTCAAAAAGATACGAAAATAGAGTGGCTAATTTGACCAAATTCCAACAATCGGTTTTCCTCTCGTTTTTGAGAAACGGCGCCGGTGGCAGGATTTGGCGAATTCTGGTATAGTTAGAGGGTGATAAAGCTAAGGCAGGCGTTATTTTGGGACACTGATCCCCAAAAAATAGACCTGAAAAAGAACGCTCAATACGTTATTGAACGCATCGCCGATTTCGGCAATGATCAAGAAGCCCGCTGGGTTCTGGATTTTTATGATAAAACGTTGCTTCGGAAGATAATCTCCAAGTCAAGGTGTTTAAGACCCGATACTAAAAACCTATGGACCCTAATTCTAAGGGCAAATTGAGCTTGTATTTTGATATATTGCTCATGACTACCGTCATATTCTGAAAAGCTTGGTTTATTTTGAAGATGCCGAAAGCGATCCGGAGCCGATAATATTATCAGGTGAGGAAAAACCTTTTCCACTTTTGTTTCGGAGTGACGGTGTTTTCTGTGAACCCATCCCTAAATCTTGAATTAAAATGATACGAAAAGTCTATAGTCCGAGTTTTTTTACCTCGCTTTCGAATGTTTCTTTCACTTTCTCCCAGTAGACCGGCTTTATCATCCGCGGCATTGCGTCATTTTCTGCGTCGTTGAAATATACCAAACTTTTTTTGATATGCACGGTATTATAATTCAACTTAGCATATTTTTTTTTGAAATTAGCCAGTATCTCATTGAGTGGCATTATCTCTTTCATAACGAAGTACACATCAATAAAATCTCTCTTTGTTCCCCGACTGGCGATGGCGTCAATTTTCATACAGGCGATATCAGATATTTCAGCCACAGATATGCCGTCAAAATGTTTAAGCGGTTCAAGTAGGGGATATCCATATCCCAAAAACGACAGTTTCGTTTCATCTAATTGGCACACAATGGCTTGTGCTTCTTTCTTTTCAAGTCTTAATTTTCCCAAAGAAATTATTTCCTGAAGCGTTGTTTCCTCGTTGAATTTTTTAGGCGTAAAAAAATCCAGATCGTTTGAAAAACGGTGTCCCAGTTGAAGCGCCAGACCCGTCCCGCCGGCTAAATAGAAATTTCCAATCAAGGAAGAATGGGACAATTTAGAAAATGTTTCCAACGTGCCAGCCGGAAGAATTTCTTTATGGAAGTCCATTTTTGTGCGGGGTTAGCGAGTTAGCAACAACCTCCAATAATTAGCGCTTTTTGGGGAAATTCGGCGGTTGTTCCCAACAACTTCAAGGATATCTTTTTTTGAAAATATGCCGAAAAGCCGACGAACCGCCTCTTCGTCGCCCATTTCCAGGATACGTTCTATAATATATTTTTTATTTGTTTTAAAATCCAATTTATCGGGATTCGTATCCCAAAAATATTTCTCCATACTTTAATTTTACCATAAATTTGGTCATTTTGCTATAATATGTATGAGGCCACCCACTTTTGCACTCGGTGGGCATTTTTGCGACTGCTAGTTGTGGTAATTGTAGCATGAACTGCACGGGTGATAATTTGTTTTTGAAAGCATAGTGCACACGCTTCGTATTGTACCAGACGAGATAGTCCACGAGCTTGCGGTTGAACGCATCCGGCGTTTGCAGATCAGCTGTGTGATAATCCACAAACTCGTCTTGGACGGTGCGATTGAACCGCTCCATGTGCACATTCATCTTTGGCGTCTTCGGATAAGTATGATAATGGACGAGGTGGAGCCGGCGGAGCTCTGCGTCAAAGTGTTTCATGAACTCGCTGCCGTTGTCCGTAAGGACAAAAGAAATCGGGAACGGAAAAACCTTAAGGCAAAGCGTAAAAAACTCTTTTGCCGCAAGCGATGCGTGCGAGGTCGTTTCCCAGGCGAAGCAAAATCGTGTAAACAGGTCTTCAAACGTGATCACGTAATAGCGTCTGCCCCCAACGTGCTTCTCAATGGTGTCCAGGGCCACGCAGTGGCCAGGATACTCGGCCTTGAAATCCATAGGTTTTCTCAACACTTTTTGACGGTTGGCGATCTTGATTTTTCCGAAGTGCGAGATCTTTTTGGGGTGCATCCGCAATCCGCCCAGATCCGCGATCAACCGTCCGATGGTCTTTGACTGAGGGCAAGCCAGCTTCTTCTCGGCGCAGAATTCGGCAAGAAGCGGATGCAGTTTATCCTTGCCGAGATTGGGATGCTCCCAGCGCTGCCGCTTGATCTCGGCAATCACCTCATCGGACCACCGGCGCTTCCGTTTTGTCCTCGGCGCCCGTGATTTCCCGTTGAGTGTCTCGGGAATCTTCCCGCCCGCTACCCACTTCTTTTTCCAGTCAAAGAACGTGCGCCGCTTCACCTCAAAGGCCTCGAGCGCAGTCAAGGTGCCGTGCTTTTCAGCGAAGGCGAGGATTTTTGCCTTCCGCAACGCTTGGGGTCGGATCATATACCGGTAGCGTAGCGCGTCCCGATAGACAGTCATACTCCCCTTGATGCCGGCATATTTACAATGGATTTTCATGGTGAAGCGCTGGCTTCACCGAGTGCAATATGTATGTGGCCTTATGCATAATAAATGAAGATGAGAGATAATTTTCTGCGCTTTTGTTTCGGGGTGACGGTGTTTTTTGTGAATCCGCCCTCCTTTTGACAGTTTGATTTCGTTTGTTTGACCATGGTAAGGTAAATGCATGACTACTATTACTATTCCTCAAAAAATAACCAAAGGCGAAGAGCTTGTGGCTATTCCTCGTAAAGAGTATGAGCGGTTTTTGCGTGTAGTGAAAAAAAAATATACAAAATTAGACGTTGATTTGGATAAGGTGATCAGAGAAGTAAAGAAAGAGAAGATAAAAGGGCCATTTTCTTCCGTAAAAGCTCTTAGATACTCATTAGAGAGGTAATGATCGTTTGGTATTATATCGGATTTAAGGAGAGCTTGAAAAAGTTTTCTCCGGAAGTTAGAAATAAATTCTATAAACAAGTTAGTTTTCTTCTTCGGGATTTGCGGCACCCTTCTCTGCGCGCAAAGAAATACGAAGAGGCCCGCGGGATTTGGCAGGCCAGAGTAGATAGAAATATCCGCTTTTATTTTTTAATTGAAGGTAATACTTATATTCTCCTTGATATCAGAACGCATCCGAAGTGATCTTACAAAATTGAATCAGAAAATAATTTCTGTCGGCTTGGTATTTTAAATCTTATTTTCCTAATTTTATCAAAGTAATAACCGCTCCTATAAGAAAATTGATATTTTAGGGTGTCTTCTTTAATCCATTTTTGTTCTCGCTTTGTTTTATATTCTTCTTTATTAACATAGCAATGGCCCCAAGGGCCGTATTTTTTATCAAAGTGAATTTCAGCCAAACGGCCGTTCACGATCGCAAAAGCCCAGCCGTCATTAAATTTTATTTTCATCCTTTCCCTTCTCCTTGTTTTTCCACCCATTTTATCGAATTTTACGAAGTCCGACTTCGTAAGATAAAGGGAATCCTTATGGCGGTGATAATTGGATAGGCAGTACGGTGAAAAAATTTGACCTTGAACAGACATTAAGAGGGGTAGGAAGACCGAGAACAAACAATGGTGGCTGACCCATTAACAACCATTAATCTCGGTAATTGCTTGACTTTTTAACGTCATTCCAGTAAGTTAGCAATATGGCTAAATTAGTGAATTGGCATAGTTTTAACAAGGAAATAAAAGGGAAAAAACTACTTGTCTTCTCTGCTCTGGATGTTTGCCGGTTGTTCGGGAGTTCCAAAATTGCGGCCAGTTTCCTTCTTTATCGGTATACCAAGAAAGGCTTCATTGTCCGGTTGAAACGGGGGATTTACGCTTTCCCCGACGCTTTGCCGACGGAATTTTTCATCGCGAACAAAATGTGCGAACCATCCTATATTTCTCTCGAATTGGCCTTGTCTTACCATCGCGTCATTCCGGAAAACGTTTACGAGATTACCTCGATCACCTCGAAAAATCCCCGGCGCTTCAAAATTCTAGGCAAGATTTATTCATATCGGCGAGTGAAAAAAACGGCGTTCGCCGGCTATGGCATTGTAAAACAAAAAGGAATGGGGTTTTTCATCGCCAGTCCGGAAAAAGCTTTCGTTGACACCAACTACTTTAGGATGCTGGATAGATTGAAGCCGCTGTCGCGGTTCAATAAGGAAAGAATAAATCCGAATAAAGCGATTCAATACGCCTCATTGTTTCAAAACCGGGAACTTATAGGTATTATAAAAAGGACTCTAAAATGATTTCATCGGAAAGTTTGGAAAAATTGGCCGCCCAATGCCAGACAGGCGTTTTTCCGAATATCATCCGGGAATATTTCCAGCACATTTTTTTAAGCGAGCTTTACAAACTGCCGGAATCGGAAAAATTGCTTTTCAAGGGCGGCACGGCTCTACGCATCATTTATGGCAGTCCGCGTTTTTCCGAGGATTTGGATTTTTCACTGACACAGGTTCATTCGAATAAAACGAAATATTTCGTGGAAAGCTTATTTATCAAGATTCTGGCTACCATGGAAAATTTTGGCGTTCGCGTGGAACTCGGCGAACGCTTCGGAACGACGAGCGGCGGTTATTTCGGATTGGCGACCCTCCGCGCGCTCGACTATCCGCCGGTGGGGGTAGAAATAAACGTTTCCGCCCGAAATGGCAGGGAAATCAAGGCCGAGATAGACAGCGTGGCAAGCGATTTCATTCCCCCCTATACGGCGGTTCATCTGTCGCAAATGGAGCTGGTTGAAGAAAAAATATTCGGTGCTCTTTTGGAACGGAAGAAGCCCCGCGACTTTTATGATTTGTATTTTTTGATGAGAAAGAGAATGCTTTCATCCGAACAAAAAAGGAAGTTGGCGGATGTGAAGGATGAAATAACAAAAAACGCGAGAGAAATAGATTTTCACGGAGAATTGGGGGCGTTTCTGCCGGCCGATCAGCAGGCCATAATCCGGGATTTCAGCCGGATGCTCGAAGACGAAATGAAAAGACAAATTGCATAGAGATCACGATATACTTTTTGCCATAAAAGCGATATTGCCACCTTAGATATTAAAAAACTCAAAGGGCGGGATGATTTATTCCGAGTCAGAAAGGGGAATATGCGTGTTATCTTCCGCGTTTCGGACAAAAACAGCATTTTTATCATCGCGCTGGAAAAAAGATCGGAAAAAACATATAAGTTCTAACCCCATTTTAAATAATCGTATCAATATGATACGATTATATGGTTAAAAAGATACGAAAGAAATGGATAAATTAACCAAAAACCAACAGTTGATAATTCTTCTGTTTTTAAAGAACGGAAATCAGCAATCATCCGGCGTCCATGACTTACTTTTAAAATCCGGCGAGAAAACATCTTTGGTTACGGTAAAAAGAAGCCTTTCGGAGATGAGTCGGGTCGGGTTTTTGGAGGTTTCCGGATTCGGCAGATCCACCGTTTATAAAATAGCCGTTCCAGGACGCTTTAGCGCGGAGATTAACGCAAAGGAATATTGTTTCGGAGAACCCGATAAGAGATTCGGCGATTCCAAGTTCAATTTTAATCTGCTTGAATATTTTAAGCTTAACCCTTTCCAAAAAGAAGAAAAGAACCTCTTGGAGGTTAAAACTTTGGAGTATGGGAAAAAAATAAAAAATCTTTCTCCTGCGATATCCAAAAAAGAACTGGAAAGGTTTGTGATAGAACTGTCTTGGAAGTCTTCCAAAATAGAAGGTAATACATATACCTTGCTGGATACGGAAAAACTTTTGATTAGGGGAGAGAAAGCGGCTGGCCACGGGAGAGAAGAAGCACAAATGATATTGAATCATAAGGAAGCGTTTAACCTGGTTTTTAATAACGTCAAGGAATTTAAGAAACTGACCAAGGTTAATATGAGGGAAGTTCACAAGCTTTTGGTTAAAAATTTGAACGTAAAGACGGGTTGGCGCAGTTCCGCAGTCGGAGTTGCTGGATCCAAATACATGCCTCTGGACAACAGATTTCAGATAGAGGAGGCAGTTGAGTCTTTCATTGCCTCGATAGGGAAACAGAAGGATCCTTATGCCAAAGCTTTTTTCGCTTTGTTGGGCATAAGCTATATCCAGCCCTTTGAAGATGGCAACAAGCGTACTGGACGATTAATCGCGAATGCCATTCTTTTGGCTAATAATTTAGCGCCACTTTCTTACCGGAGTGTGGAAGAAAGCGACTATCGGGAAGCAACCCTCGTCTTTTATGAATTGAATTCTATCCAGCCATTCAAGAAGATTTTTTTGGAACAGTATAAGTTTGCCGCTGAAAACTATTCCGTCAAAAAGGCATGAATTTTGCTATAATTAATTCAATGAGCAAGCGCGCGATACTTCTCTTTTTATTCTCGGGATTTTTCGTCTCCTCGGCGACTTTAGTTTCCGCGGCAGTTCAGCCGCCGGTGGGTTTTAATATCACTGCCAAATCAGCCTGCGCGATTGATTTGAATTGGGAAGCGAATGGGAATCCTTCGACCGTTACCTATTCTATCGAATACACGACGGCTGGGGATTTCAACACCGGCGTAAAACCCGTCGCGACCACGCCCAACCTGACCGCCGAACATTTAAATTTACCTATTAATCCCGTCAACTCCTTTTCGAATTACCGATATCACATTCAAGCGGTGGACAATAGCAACGGAACTGTTTCAAATTGGGTTGATTCAAGTCCGTTGACGATAAAAACAATAATCTTAACCAAACCAACTAATCCGTCAAATCTTGTTGTAACCGGTAAGAGCGGTGACAGCCAAGTTGATTTGATTTGGGATGACGCAACACCGCCAAGCTCACAGTATGGCGGATTCGAAATTTGGCGCGGAACGACAGATTCAAATCTTACTTATTTTTATACTTCTCTCGTTGGCAACAAAGATATTAACGGACACTATTTCTATACCGGGAATATTAGCCCGGCGGGCGTTTACTATTACCAAGTTAGGAGTTTTGAAAGCGATTACGGCTGCGCGACTGGAGATAAAATTTATTCCGATAAAATTCCTTCAACGCCTATCGGGGTGCCGACAACACCGACCGATCTTATCGCGCCTTACCAATTTCGGCCAAGTCAAGTTAATTTGAGTTGGACGGCGGGCACCGGTCAGGATTACTACGAGATTCATCGCGCTCCTTTCGGTGGTTCACCCAATTTTCTTGGGAAAACGGCTAACGGTGGAACGATTCATTATGAAGATTCCAGTATTATCACCAATCAGAAGTATTCCTATAAAGTGCGGGGTTGTACGACAAGCGGCGGCTGTTCCGATTTTTCAAATATTTCTTCCGTTACAATCGCGAATGCGCCCCAGAATCCGACGGCCCAGATTTATTATGTGAATGGAACCAAGGGCAATGTCAGAATTTCTTGGGATAACACTTTTCCGAATCCGCTCTACTCTGGGAATTACAATATTTACCGGTCTATTGGCGGTGGCCCTGAAACTCTGGCGGGGAAAATCGCTCTTCCGCCGTCTGCTAAAGCTCGAGCGGAGTATCTCGATGATAATTTGGCGTTTGGTCATACATATACCTATCGCGTGAGAGCTGATTTTGGCGGTTCTTACTCCGAATATTCCACACTAGTTTCCGTAAATCTGAATATGGCGCTTTCCCTTCGGGGTAATGCTTGGGCGACAATCGATGGAAAAGGCGTTGGGTGGGTGAATTTCAATTCCGATTATCAAATTCCGGCATGGAATACCGGCGATCCTCAATACAGCGTTCAGATTGACCGCGCCGGGCTTTTCTCGGGTTCCGCTTGGGCGGCGATTGATAGCAATGAAGATTATGGCTGGCTCTCTTTTAATAAGAGCGATTTAGCTGACTGTCCATCAGGGATTTGCGAAGCAAGAAAAGATCTTAATACCGGCGCCGTTACCGGCTGGGCGCGTTTTCTCGCGCCGAAAAATACCGGCAATCCGAATTGGGACGGCTGGGTGAGTTTGGGTGGAACAGCGGCAGACGGCAGTTTATATGGAGTTTCTTTTGATTCAATTAATTTTGTAGGTTCGGCCTGGGGCGGGGATATCGTTGGCTGGCTGGCGTTCACCAAGCCGGAATGTACTGTCAGTAAAGCGAGTAATTGCACAGTGAGCGCCGTTATTTTAAATCAACCGCCAGTCGTTTCTAACGTACAGATTATCCGGGAGGCGGATGCTTGGTGCCAAGCAAATCCTTTCTATCGGGTAACTTGGGATTATTCCGATCCGGATGGCAACCCACAAACGTCCGCCGATATAAAAATAATTAAATCTTCCGACAATTTGACGATTGACACCGTTTCAGTAGGGAGCGACCGGTTTGGAAGGTTAAACAACCCGATAGCCAATATAGGAGCCAGTACGGAATTTTTTGTGTCGGTTCAGGCTTCGGACGGCATCGCCGGATTCTCCGATTGGGAAGATTCTGCCAACCCCGCAACAATGACAACTCCGGCGCGTTATTATCCGTTAGTAGATTTTACTTGGACGCCCCTTAAATTTGCGAAAGAATCAGTCGTAACATTTACCAATACTACGGATTATCGTTCCAGTACGCCCGGGAGCATTTTTTGGGAATTTCTTGATGCCGAGCCAAAAAACCCCTCGGTTACTCCGACGAAAGAAACCGTTAAAAAGATGCCATTAGATGTTTCGCTCACGGTAACCGATTCGGATGGGAATTCCTGTGTAGCGGAAAAAACAATTTCGGCTGACAGTACCCCTCTTCTTAGGCGCCGTATCTTTAGAGAGCGATAAGATTAAAATCCCCTACGCCTTTGCGATAGTAATCGCGACAATCTTTTTCGCGCCGGCGGATTTCAAAACTCGGACGGCCTCCCGCATCGTGGCGCCGGAAGTGAAAACATCGTCAACAATAAAAACATTCTTTTCAACAACGAGTTCCGGATTTCTCAGGCCGAAGCCGCCGCGGACATTATTCTCCCGCGACGCGTAATCTTTCTGTTCGGTCTGGGAATTGGTCGATTCTTTTTTGAAAAGCGTGTTGGAAATAATGGGAACCTCCCGAAAGATATTCAGTCGAGTTTTCAATCCTTCGGCAATGACGAGCGCCTGGTTAAAACCGCGTTCCCTTTGTTTTTTCGGATGTAATGGAATGGGAATAAAAACAAAATTCCTAATGTCTAATGACAAATTACAAATGGACGAATTCAAATAATCCCCGAGAATGGAGACGAGCGGCTCGGCGGCGGCTTTGAGCTTGGCATATTTGAACATATGGATAAGTTCCCGAGTCGTTGGATCGGAATATTTGAGAGGAGTGGCAAGTATAAACTGGGAGTCGGAATGACATCCGCCGGCTGGAGGAATTTTCCCTTCGGGCAATCTTCTGAAACAGACGGGGCACAAAAAACCCGGCATAAAGGAGAGTTTGGAAAGACAATCCGGGCAAACAAGGAATTTCTTCTCTTTATCGGGAACGATATATTTTTTGCAGGAGAGGCAGATGGGCGGGAAGATGATGTTAAGGAGATATTGTGATAAACTCATAAAATAGAATGAAATTTTTAAATCCTATCTCCAATTTTTTCGCGGATATCGGCAATTTTTTTGGGGGCCGGTCGGTTCTAGGTGTCGATATCGGTACTACTTCAATAAAGATAGCAGAACTTTCCCGGAAAGAAGAGCGCCCGGTTCTAATAAATTACGGTATTCTGGAAACCAAAGATTATCTAGCTCATCCGAATCAGGTTATTCAATCCAGTTCACTCAAGATTTCCGAGAAAGAGACGGCGGAAACGCTCAAAATCCTCCTGCGGGAAATGAAAACAAAGTCGCGCATCGCCGTCGGGTCTATTCCGGCTTTTACCGCTTTTACGACAATGCTCGATATGCCGGTTCTTTCTCCGGAAGAAACCCGCAAGGCGGTGGAGTTTCAGGCGCCCCAATATATTCCGCTTCCGATGAGCGAGGTGATTTTGGATTGGGTGAAAGCGGGGGAATATGACAATGCCGACCGCGTCCGTTACCAAAGAATATTTCTCATCGGCATTCCCAAGGAAATTATTCAAAGATACAAAACTATTTTCAGGGAAGCGGGACTCAAACTTGTCGCTTTGGAGATGGACGGTTTGTCTATTATTCGCTCGCTTCCGGCGGAAAAGCCGACGCTTTTTGTGGATTTGGGCGCGGAAACGACCAATATTTTTTTAAGCGAAGGCGCCGATATTTTTTATTCCGGTCAGACGGATTACGGCGGCATTTATCTCACGCAGGCGATTGCGCGGAGTCTCGGCATAAGCGTGGCGCGGGCGGAGGAATTGAAACGCCGACGGGGGCTTCTCTCGGGCGGAGCAGAATCGGAGTTATCAACTTTAACCCAACCGTTCTTGGATGTTATAATACAGGAGGTGAATCACGCTAAAGACGCTTACGAACGGCGTTACGGAAAGAAGGTGGAAAAAGTTTCGCTCATAGGCGGCGGAGCGAATCTGCTTGGGATAACGGAACATTTTGGTTCCCAAATAAGCGTGCCGATTATCAGCCAGAATCTTTTTCGAAATGTCGGTTACGACATTAAATTGGAACCGGTAATCGAAAAATTAAACAATGAATTGCCGGTCGCAATCGGGTTAGCCGAAAGATATTTCGCTCAATAAAAATAAACATATGCCAGAAGGACAACCCAAAAGCCTAAATGAACAATTCGTCTCGGAGACCACATCTATCGGCCTGCCTTGGCGTCTGATGGTTTTTTCCGGAGTGCTTTTCGCTCTTTCCATCCTTATTTATTTTGGAATGAGTATCGGATACGAATCTTATTTAAACACCAGGTCCGCGGGTATGGATACTCAACTCGAAGAGCTTTCAAATTCCATCAGCCAAAAAGAACAGCAGAAATTCGTCGGCTTCTATTCCCAAATTGCGAATTTAAAGACTGTTCTTGGTCAGCATATATTCTCGGCGAATATTTTCCCCTTCCTCGAAAAAAACACTTTGCCGCAAACTTTCTTTACGGAGGCAAATTTCAATTCTATCTCGTATAATTTGGAACTAAATGGTCGGGCACCTTCCCTTCAAGCGCTCGCTCAGCAACTGGCGCAATTCGAAAAAGCACCGGAAGTTCACTCCGCAATGCTTGAATCCACTAATTTCAATCCGAGCGGGACGGTGGATTTTTCGGTATCGTTGAATTTCCAACCGGAATATCTAGCTAAGCCAATATAGGAAAATGAAAACTTCCAGCAAAAGAATTTTAAGCATCCTCCTCTCGGCCTTCTTTCTGATGGCGACGCTCGTCGTTTACGGGAGCCTGATTCAACCGGAGATTACGGCTTCAAGCGCGCTCCAATCAGTTGTTGCTTCAAAAATAAATCTCTATAACAGTCAGAAAGCGGCTGTTGCTCAAGTAGCCAGCCTTATCAGTCAATTTAAATCCGCCGCCAAACTTCAGGAAACAGTCGGTCTTGCCGTGCCTATCGGGCCGAATACCACTCAGGCCCTTAATCAGTGGCAGGCGATCTCGGTCGCAAACCAGGTGAATCTGCAGTCGCTCGACATCCAATCCGACAAGATATCCAAGCAGAAAGTTGTTGCCCAATCTTTGGTCAAAAAGCTCCAGAATATTCCGACCAAGGTGAGTGCTACGGGCGGCTATGGCGCGCTCAAGCAATTCCTGAATTCGATAGAGACGAACGCGCGGGTGATGAACGTTACCTCATTTACTTTTCGGACTACTCCGGGAAGCCAAACGGGCCTGCCTGCGCAGGCAGGTTTGGGCAGAAATCCGACCTATTCTTTGGAACTGAACGTCGTCGCGTTCTATCAGGAAAATTAACCAGGTAAAAATAAAATGGCCATTATAATCGAACAAGATAAAAAGCCGGTCAATTGGTTCAATATTATCGTCATTGCGTCGGTAATCGGAATAGTTTTTCTGGTTTTGTATTTCATTTTTTTCAAAAAACCCGAACTTATTGATGTCGTGGTGCCGGGCAGTCTTTCAAACATTAATCAGCTTTCCCAGGTGCAGGTGGACCCCGCGCCGGTCGTGAATTCCCTCAATAAATATTTCACGAATAACTACGGCGCGTCATTAGAGATTCCCACTCCGGGGCGTTCCAATCCATTTTTGCCATATTAAAATAGCTACGAATTACGAATAACGCGCGAATATACGAATTCGTATATTCGTAAAAGATTCGTAATTCGTAGATAAACATATGACCGACCAAATATTTATCCAGGCGTTAGTCAAAAAAGGACTGCTTTCCCAATCTATCGGGGATAAAGCTTTAAAAGAAGCCGGAGCGCGGGGTCGCCTTCCGGAGGACATTCTTTATGAAGAACGATTGGTTGATGAAGTTGCCGCGGCCGAAACAAAGAGCGAGCTTCTGAAAATTCCATACAAGAAAGTTGATTCGGCGGCCATTCCGCTCGAGCTTCTTTCGCTCATTCCTCAGGAAACCTCCCGGGCTTACCGCGTCATTCCCCTCGAAAAGAGGAAAGACATTTTTATTGTGGGGATGCTGAGGCCCGACGACGTTCGGGCGCAAGAAGCCCTGAGATTCATCGCAAAACGGGAGCGCTTGAGCTTAGGGGTTTATATCGTGACCCCCGGCGATCTCGCGCTCGTCTGGCGGCTCTATGCTCCTTATCGGACGGAAATAGAAGCGGCCGTCAAGGATATCGGAGAAAGCCGCAATCGGGATGAATTGCTGGTGGTTTTGGAAGAAGGGGCTCAAACGGCGGAAGACGCCCCGATTATAAAAGTAGTGGCATCGACTTTAAGGGAAGCGGTGGAACTCAAGGCATCGGATATTCATATTGAGCCCCAGCGCGCCCGCTTGCGGATTCGTTTTCGCGTAGACGGAGAGCTTGAAGAGGCGGCTTCTTTGCCTTCGACTTTGAATCAGCCGATTGTCTCCAGAGTGAAAGTGCTTTCGAGATTGAGATTAGATGAAACGAGAAAACCCCAGGATGGCCGTTTCCGGGCCGTTATTTCCGGGCGGGATATCGATTTCCGCGTCGCCACTTTCCCCACGCCCAACGGTGAGAAGGTAGCCATCCGGGTTTTGGACCCCGTAACCGGCCTCAAGGGTCTTAAGGAGTTGGGATTAAACGAATATAATTTTCGGCTTTTGGATGCCGCCGCGGAATCGCCTTTCGGAATGATATTAATCACGGGTCCCACCGGTTCCGGAAAAAGCACGACCCTTTACGCCATGATGCAGAGATTGAATTCCGATCGGGTGAATATTCTCACGCTCGAAGATCCGGTGGAATATTTTATGGAAGGCGTGAACCAGTCGCAGGTGAAGCCGGAAATCGGCTATGATTTTTCGTCCGGTTTGCGCCAAATATTGCGGCAGGATCCCGATATCGTGATGGTCGGCGAGATTCGCGATTCCGAAACAGCGAGCTTGGCGGTGAACGCCGCTTTAACCGGCCATTTGATGCTCTCGACGCTCCATACGAATAATGCCATCGGAGTCATTCCTAGGCTTGTTGATTTGGGCGTGCCGAATTTCCTCCTTTCATCATCCTTGAATTTGATGCTGGCCCAGCGCCTGGTTTCCCGGCTCTGTCCCGATTGCAAAAAAGAAGCCGTTCCATCCGCCGAACTCCAAAAAATAATCAAGGAAGAAACGGAAAAATTGCCGGAAATTCTCCGCGCCGCCGTCAAAGGAAAAGCGCCGTTCGCCGTTTGGCGGGCGGGCAATGATTTAAATTGCAAAACCTGCAAAGGCAAAGGAACGTCCGGCCGGGTGGCAATCTTCGAAATATTCAAAATGACTCGGGAATTGAGCGATGTAATTAATAAAGGTTTTTCGGAAAGCGCGCTTGTAGATGAGGCAAAGCGCCAGGGAATGGTGACTTTGCGCCAAGACGGCATTTTGAAAGCATTGGCAGGTGAGGTTATACTGGAAGAAGTCTTGAGAGAGACGGAATAATTTTAAAATGACCGACTATAAACAAAAACTGAACGAGTTGCTTCTCGCGACGGCGAAACAAAATGCCTCCGACATCCATTTGGCGGTCGGCCGGCGGCCGACTATCAGAGTCGATAGCGTTTTGATACCGCTCGCCCAGGAATCCATCTTAACAAAAGAAGAAGCCGAGGGGCTGATTTTCGCGCTTCTGACGGAAGACCAAAAGAAAACTTTTTTGGAAAAGAAACAGGTGGACTTCTCTTTCAACTACGAAGACAAGGCTCGTTTCCGGGTCAATGTTTATCTCCAGCGCGGTTTCGCGGCGGCGGCCCTGCGGCTGATTCCGGCGCAGATTAAAACTATCGAGGAATTGAATATGCCGCCTTTACTGCACGACTTCGCGAAACTGAACCAAGGTTTCGTTTTGGTTGTGGGCCCGGCCGGTCATGGCAAATCCACCACGCTCGCGGCGCTCTTGGATGAAGTGAACCATAAGCGAAACGTTCATATAATCACTGTCGAGGACCCGATTGAATATATTTTCTCCCAGGACCGGTGCATTATCTCCCAGCGGGAAGTAGGTATGGATACTCTTTCTTTTAACGACGCTTTGCGGGCGGTCTTAAGGCAGGACCCCGATGTTATTATGATAGGCGAGATGCGCGACCCGGAAACGATCGCGACTGCGATGACTGCGGCCGAGACGGGGCATTTGGTTTTTTCCACGCTCCATACCAACTCCGCTTCCCAGACGATCGACCGCATTATTGACAGTTTTCCGCCAAGTCAGCAAGGCCAGATTATTTCCCAACTCGCCTCGACTTTAGTGGGCATCATTTCCGAAAGGCTCATCCCGCGGGTGGGCGGCGGGCGTATTCCGGCAACGGAGATAATGCTGATGAATCCGGCTATTCGCAATCTCATCCGCGAGAAGAAAATCTACCAGATTGACCTCGTAATCGAAACAAACGTCCAGGAAGGCATGATGTCTTTAAATCGTTCGCTCGTGAATCTTTTGAAGCGTAAGGAAATCTCGCTCGAACAGGCGGAAGCCCATTCCTTGAATCCGTCCGAGTTAAGGATACTTTTGGAACGGAGCTAGGATATAATTAAAGAACAATGGCGAAATTCAACTACAAAGCCAGAACGAAGGACGGCGAGCTCCAAGTGGGCAACGTGGAGGCGGTAAGCCGCGAAGCCGTGCTCTCGATTCTTTTGAGCCACGAACTTTATGTTCTCTCAGTCGAGCCTATCGTGGAAAATGCCTGGTATAATCGCATATTGGAATTTTTCAAACGGGTCAAGACCACCGATCTTATGATTTTCACGAGGCAGTTCGCGACGCTTCTGGCTTCCCAAGTGCCGCTCTCGGACAGTTTGGCTAATCTTTACAAGCAAACAGCGAAACCCGTTCTCAAAGAAGCGGTTTACGAAATCGCGAATGACATAGATGCAGGCTTTTCTCTTTCGCAGGCACTGGAACGCCATCGCGGCATTTTCTCCGATTTTTATGTGAATATGGTCAAATCCGCCGAGGTAACCGGCCGGCTTTCCGAGGTGCTGAACTTCCTCGCCGACTATCTCGAAAAGCAGGATGCCCTGGTTTCTAAGGTGAAAAATGCATTAATGTATCCGGCTTTTGTTATCGGACTTTTCATCGTTGTGGTTGTTGTAATGGTTACGATGGTTTTTCCGCAGATTACGCCGATTTTTTCCCAGGCCAATATCGAATTGCCGTTTTTTACCAAAGTTCTTCTCGGGGTCGGTAATTTTATGTCCGATTGGTGGTTCTTTTTTGTTATTGCTATCTTGGCAGTCGTGATACTTCTGGTTGACTACTTCCAGACCGACGAGGGCAAGGTGGTATTTGATACGCTGATTCTGAAGATACCGATTGTCGGTCCGCTTTTCCAAAAACTCTACATTTCCCGCTTTGCCGAATCGGCCCGGGTTTTGATCAAGGGAGGACTCACTATCCCGCAGGCGGTCGAGATTTCATCCCATACCATCGGAAACACGGTTTATGCGGAATTGCTCCACGATGTGGCCCAGCAAATCAGGAAAGGCAAGCTTCTTTCTCAGGCGCTCGCGGCAATGCCCGAATTCCCGCTTCTGGTTTCCCAACTCTTGAGCGTCGGGGAGTCCACTGGACGATTGGAAGACTTGATGTCCAAAATAAATGACTTCTACACTCGGCAGGTGGACGATACGGTCAATAATCTGGTAACACTCCTTCAGCCCGTGCTCATGGTCGTGATCGGCGTCGTCGTGGCCATTCTCTTCGCCTCCATACTTCTCCCCATCTACAACCTGTCCAAGATTTTCTGAACAATATGCTATAATAAGAGTATTAATCTAAAGGGTCGAAAAAAATCAAACATATGAAAAACAATAAAGGTTTTACGCTGATAGAAATGCTGGTCGTTATCGCGATTATCGGGCTTTTGTCTTCCGTGGTTTTGGTGGCTTTGGGTCCGTCAAGGACAAAAGCGAAAGACACGAGGATTATCTCCGATCTTCGGCAGATTCAAGTGATAGCTGAAACTTTATACAACGGAACGACGGGAAAATACCCTGATTCAACCGCTTTGAAAGCGAATGCCAGCGTCACAATCGCTTCGACGGACATTACAGCTAATGGGGGAACAGGTTTTGCTGTTATGCCGGCGACGGGAGCGACTACGGTCGCGTTTTACGCCACTCTCAATTCAACCAAGATATATTGTCTGGATAGCGACGGTTTCGGTGGTGAAATCGCTTCTATTACATCTGCGGCGGATGGAACTTGCAATTAAAATTATCGACAAAGAAAACAAAGCACTCCCGTTGGGGTGCTTTGTGGTATAATTAAACAATGACTATCGGAATTAAGAGCCAAAAAGGTTTTACTTTAATAGAAATGCTCGTCGTGGTAGCCGTGATTGGCCTCCTTTCATCAGTTGTTCTTACGGCTCTCGGGCCTGCCAAGGATAAAGCTAAGGATTCGCGAATTATCCAGGAGGTGAATCAAGTCCGTTCTTTGGCTGAGACGATGTATAACGGGACCTATAATACTTTACCCCAATTACCATCCGTTATTGAAATAAACAATCAAAATCTTAAGGAGTTGGCGGACGACATAACCCTTCAAGGGGGAACCCTCACAATTATTAATCCGTCGCCCTATAAGGCTTATACCGCCTATTCCAAATTAAATACCACGACGGGGGATTCATCGAATCCGGTGTTTCAATATTACTGTATTGATTCCGTAGGACATTCCGTGACTACGACCGTCGAGCCGAGCTCTTCGATCTGTCCCGTTCAGTAATTCCAATATTCGATAATGATAACAGTTTTTTTTATTGCCCTTTTCGTCTTCGGATTGGCGATAGGGAGTTTCCTAAACGTTTTAATTTTTCGGTATAATTCCGAGGAAAATCTTTGGAATATCAAAAGGCTTAGCGGCCGATCGCATTGCCCACATTGTAATCATGAACTAAAAGCAGGGGAACTTGTCCCACTCTGGAGTTTTTTTATCCAGAAAGGAAAATGCCGGGAGTGCGGTCATAAACTTTCTTTCCAGTATCCCGTCATCGAATTCTTGAGCGGAGCGATATTCGCCGGCCTGCCCTGGTTTTTGAACGGTTTTTACAACGTAGGCCTACAATCTTTCATGAGTCTCGGTTTGGAGTGGTGGTATTATGCCCTTTTACTCGCCTGGATTGCCGTTTTTCTCGCTTGGCTCGTAATCGCGGCAATCGATCTCCGGGAATACATAATTCCAAACGAATTAAACTTTCTTCTCGCGTTTTTGGGCGTTCTGATTGGAGTGTTAATTCTCGTCTATGGCGACAAATTATTCCCGTTTCGAGATTCATTTTTGGAACAGTACCGGCTCATTTTCTCGCCATTCCAAAGTGTTATTTTGAACAGATTGCTGGGTATGGCTGCCGGAGGGCTCTTTTTCGGTTTTTTGGTTTTCGCAAGCCGGGGCCGGGGAATGGGCATGGGCGATGTGAAGCTGGCGATCGCTTCCGGCTTAGTCTTGGGTTGGCCGGATATCGCCCTTGCGATTATGTTATCCTTTCTTTTTGGCGGCATTATAGGCGGCGGTTTTCTCGTTTCTGGTAAGAAAGAAATGAAAGACAAGCTTCCCTTCGCTCCGTTTTTTGTGCTCGCTGTTTTTGCCACGGTATTTTTTGGCCACGGCATTATCGGTTGGTATTTCTCCCTTTTTGGAATATAACTCTCTTAAGGGACTTATAGTATAATTAGGAGTAATGAAGAAGAAAGGAGGTTCTACCATTATTGAAATGCTCGTCGTTATCGCCATTATCGGCATTCTTTCCGGCATGACTTTGATTTATAATCGTTCCGGTGCGGAGCAGTTGAAGCTTTTTAAGGAGGAAGCGATGGTGGTGGGTCTTTTGAACCGGGCCCGGGCGCTGGCCGCCGAAAAATACAATAAAAGTCCCGATTCCTGCGCTTTCGGCATCCATTTCACGGCCGGTTCGCTGGACTTTTCGCTTTTTCAGGATTTGAAGTCATCGACTAAAAAATTCTGCAAAGAATTCGATGGCACTTATAATGGTAGTTTTACTTATAATTCCGGTGAATCGATTCAAGATTTTGCTCTTGAAAAAGGCCTGATTTTTGAAATTTCGATTTCGTCTAACTTGGCCGGAACGCAGACGCAGATTGCGGCCGGGGGTATGGTTGATATTATGTTCGTTCCGCCGGAACTCGGCGTCGTTTCGACTGTGGCCTTGCCCGTTAATTTGAAAATTTCTACTCCCGCAGGCGGAAATTCGAAAACCGTTATTATAAACGATACTGGTCAAATAAGTACGCAATGAAAAAATTTTCCCCCAAAGACGAATTGAAAAGTCAGAAGGGTCAAGTACTCATCGAGTCGGTGGTTGCCATGAGTCTAGTGGTCATCGGCCTCTTGGGAATACTCACCCTGCTTTCCAACTCAATCGCTTTCAATCGGAACGCGGCAAACAAGCTCACCGCGACCTATCTTGCCGCGGAAGGTATTGAGGTAATGAAAAGCATCGCGGATGAGAACTATACGCAAGGAAAACCATGGGGCGCCGTTTTGTCGAATGGGAATTATGAAGCGACTTACAATTCTTCCAATAGTAGTTTGATTAGTGTGACCAGTTTCAATTCTAATCCCCTCATTTTTCATTCCGGGACGGGTATCTACGACTACATCTCCGGCTCCGGCAGCGTGTCGACCATATTCAAAAGAACAATTAAAATAGTGAACAGCACCGACAATAAGGAGATAACGATAAATTCCATCGTCCAGTGGGCGGATAAAAATGAGGCCAAGGAAGTGAATTTGGAAGATCATTTTTTTAACTGGAGATAAGCGCGACGCAATGAAACATTTTATAAAATATCCAAATTCCAAAAATAGCGGGTTCATCCCGTTAGAGATAGCCCGCCCCGCAGGCCCCTTCGGGGCGCGCGCAAGCGCGCGGGCGCGATCTCTAACGGGATTCACACTTGTCGAGCTTATTGTCGCCATTGCCGTATTTCTCAGCGTGGTGACGGTGGCCTCTGGCATTTTTATCCGTTCTTTCCGGACCCAGCGGCTCGTGACCGACATGATGGCAATCCAAAGCAACTCAAGTTTGGCTTTGGAACAAATAATGCGTGAAATCAGACTCGGCTATGGTTTTGAAATCTGCAGTTTGGGAACGTGCAGTCCTGATCTCGCTGGCGGCTTCGGCGATTCGCTTAAATTCACCCGGATTCGCGGAGCGACGCCCGTGTCAGTCATTTATGAGTGGGACCAGGCGAATTTTGGCGTTAAAAGAACCGAAGGAACGTCCCCGTTTTCGCTTCTTACCGCTTCCGGAGTGAAAGTAAACAAATTAAGTTTTTATCTATTTCCCCGAACCTATATTTTAGCGCCCTGGAGAGCATCTATTTTTATGAATGTAGGTTCCCGGACCGAATCGGCGCCCGAGAACACCGTGAATCTGGAAACGACGGTAAGCGCCCGCATTTTGCCGTCTGAGATTTAATAAAAATGAAAAGATATTCAAGAGAAAATAGTGGTCAGGTAATGATAATGGTAGTCGTAATGATGGGCGGCCTGCTTTTGGCCGCTACGGCAATCGCCGGGCTTCTTACGGTCTATCAGGTCCGGCAGTCCAACGATGCGGTGAGTTCCGCTCAGGCATTTTTTGCCGCCGACGCGGCGCTGGAATGGCAATTAGCCGTTCATAATGGAAAAATTTCCGATACTAGACTGCTTACTTTCAGTAACGGCGCGACGGCGACTTCAAATTTCAATTCTCTTATTATTGGCGGTTCATTAGCATTAGATTTTATTTCCCAAGGCTTTGCCGGCAATACCGTCCGAGTCCTCGAAACTATTTTCTAGCCGTAAAAATGAAAAAAGACAGATTGGAAATCAAAAAAGCGCGGGAAAGACTGCTAAAGCTTAAAAAAGAGATAAACCGTCATCGGCATGCCTATCACGTTCTCGACAATCCTATGGTATCGGATGCCGTTTTTGATTCTTTGCAGAAAGAATTGGCCAATTTGGAAAAACAATTTCCCGAGCTTGCCGCGCCGGACTCGCCGACCCAGCGCGTCGGCGGCGAACCGCTCAAAGAATTCAAAAAAGTCCGTCACGAGAGCCCAATGATATCCCTCGACGATACCTTTTCCGAAGAAGACGCGCGCGACTGGTTTTTGCGCCTCGAAAATTTCCTGAAGAAAAAAATAAAGCCGGAATTCTATTGCGAGCTCAAGATTGATGGCTTGGCGATAGAGCTTATCTATGAGAACGGTATTTTCGTCCAAGGTTCGACTCGCGGCGATGGCGCGATAGGGGAGGATGTGACCCAAAATCTTCGCACGGTTGAGGCGATACCGCTAAAAATCAGAAGCAATAATCCGAAACATCCGGTGCCGGCTCGACTCGTCGTGCGAGGAGAAATTTTCATTACCCGGAAAGAATTCGAGCGCATCAATCGGGAACAGGAAAAGAAAGGCGGCAAGCTCTACGCTAACCCTCGGAATATCGCGGCGGGCTCGATTCGTCAGCTGGACCCGAAAATAACAGCCGCAAGAAAGCTGGATTCTTTCCAATACGCGATAGTCTCCGATTTGGGTCAGACAAGACACGAAGAAGAACACGATATTTTAAAATCTTTTGGTTTTAAAATAAATCCCAATAATAAATTGGTCCATTCGCTCTCTGAAGTTTTCGAATTCCGGGATTATTGGGTGAAACATCGCGAGAAAATTCCCTATGAGATAGACGGGACGGTGATAATCGCGAACGATAACGCAATTTTTAAGGCCGGAGGAGTAGCTGGAAAGGCGCCGCGGGCGGCCATTGCCTATAAATTTCCCCCCCGTGAAGCCGAAACGGTGGTGGAAGACATAAAAGTGCAGGTAGGCCGAACCGGAGCGCTTACGCCTGTCGCCGTGATGAGGCCGGTGAGTGTGGGCGGCGTGAGGATTACGCATGCCACACTCCATAATTTCGACGAAATAAATAGATTAGGCTTGAAAATCGGCGATACGGTCGTTATTTCCCGGGCCGGCGATGTCATCCCGCAAGTGATCAAAGTGTTAAAAAATCTTCGGACGGGAAAAGAGGAGAAGATCCGTATTCCGGCGAAGTGCCCCGTGGACGGTTCGAAAATAGTGCATGAAGGGGCCATCTACCGCTGTTCCAATCCGCGTTGCGGCGCGCGCCATCAGGAACAGCTTCGCCACTTCGTATCCCGGCGGGCTTTCGATATCCGCGGATTGGGCGGAAAGATTATCGATCGGTTTTTAGATGAAGGACTTATCGCGGACGCGGCCGACATTTTCAGCCTTAAAGAAGGCGATATCAAAGTTTTGGAGCGTTTTGGGGAGAGGTCGGCGGAAAATATCGTGAGGGAGATCGGAGAAAAGAAAAGAATCACGCTTGCCAAATTTATATACAGTTTGGGTATTTTGAATGTGGGAGAAGAGACGGCTATTGCGCTCACGCGCGAAATTTCAAATTTCAAATTTCAAATTTCAAAACCTACAGACGTTTTGAAAATATTCCAGAAGCTTTCGCCGAAAGATTTGCAGGATATCCATGACATCGGCCCGAAGGTTTCGGAAAGCATTCACGACTGGTTTTGTGAGCCCGGCAATAAGAAGCTCTTGGAAAAATTAGAGGAAGCCGGCGTGAAGATAGAAAATCAAATATCAAATATCAAAAATCAAAGATTAAAGGGATTCACTTTTGTTCTAACGGGCTCGCTCATCTCGATGAGTCGGAATGAGGCTAAAGATAAAATTCGAGCATTGGGTGGCGAGATTTCCGAGAGCGTTTCGTCGAAGACCGGTTATGTCGTGGCGGGCGAGAATCCCGGCTCCAAGTACGATAAAGCCAAGGAATTGGGCATAAAAATCCTGGACGAAAAAGAATTTAATAAATTATCTAGCTCTGGGCCGGAAAGATAAAAAGTGTGCGCTCCGGGCCGCTAGGCCAAGTCTTACCCACTTTTTACCTTCCCGGCCCATCGCAATCCATTCCGGTTTTCTATCCTAATTTTTTCCTGATATAATCGAATTATAATGCTTAAAAAGAAAGATTTGGAAAAATTGGCCGAATTGGCCCGAATGGATCTGGACGGCAAAGGGGAAGAAAAACTGCTCAAAGATTTGGATAAAATCCTCGATTATTTCGGAGAACTGAAAGAAGCGAATACCGAGGGTATTGTTCCGATGGCTGGAGGAACGGCATCCGAAAATATTTTTAGAGAAGACTCGGCGGATTTGAATGTGGATAAAAACAAAGCCATCGAAGCTTTTCCGGAAAACAGCGGCGGATATCTCAAAGTTCCGCCCGTATTTTAACGCACCCATATGCATTTTAATGACATAACGATAAAAAGTTTCCATGATAGCTTGAAGAATGGAGAATTCAAGGCACTTGAAGTTGTCCGGGAGCTTTTCGATAAAATAAAGAAAGAGGACGTCAAAATCCATTCTTTTCTTACGCTTTTGGAAGAAGAAGCAGTCGAACAAGCCGAGAGAGTGGATTTGGATTTAGCATCCGGCAAAAATATCAGTATTTTGTCCGGCGTCCCTTTGGCCATAAAAGACAATATGCTGATTGAAGGTTCGCGGGCGACCGCTGGCTCCAGAATCCTGGAAAATTATGTCTCCAGCTATGATGCGACTGTGGTCGGGAAGTTGAAAAAAGAAGGGGCGATATTCTTGGGCAAAACAAATATGGATGAGTTCGCAATGGGTTCTTCGACCGAAAATTCGGCCTTTGGCGTGACGCGCAATCCCTATGATTTGGAAAGGGTGCCTGGCGGTTCTTCGGGCGGCTCGGTGGCCGCCGTGGCGGCTAATTTCGCCCTAGGTGCCTTTGGATCGGATACCGGAGGTTCTATCCGCGAACCGGCGGCTTTCTGCGGGGTGGTGGGGTTTAAACCGACCTATGGCAGCGTTTCCAGGTTCGGTCTTATCGCAATGGCCTCCAGTTTGGATCAAATCGGGCCTTTTGCCAAAACCGTTGAAGATGCGGAAATTCTCTTTGATGCCGTCCGTGGCGAAGATCCGTTTGATGCGACAAGCGTCAAGAAAGACTTTTTCCCCGAAAATGATTTGAAAAAGATAAAAGAATTGAGAATTGGCTTGCCGAAAGAATATTTTATCGACGGTTTAAGCGCCGATGTGAAAAACGGCGTGGAGGAAGCGATTGCCAAGCTGAAAACATTAGGTTTTAAATTCAAGGAAATCAGTTTGCCTCATACGAAGTACGCACTATCGGTTTATTACATTATTATGCCGGCAGAAGTGAGCGCAAATTTGGCGAGATTCGACGGTATTAGATACGATCGGATAAAAGATATTTCCGAATCCAAGAACGGGCGCTCAATGCTTCAAGAGATTTATTTCAAAAATCGCGGCGAACGTTTTGGTGCCGAGGTTCGCCGGCGAATTTTATTGGGCACGTTTGTTCTTTCGGCCGGCTATTACGACGCCTATTATGCCAAAGCGCAAAAAGTTCGCCAATTGGTTCGGAATGATTTTGATGAAGCTTTCAAAAAAGTGGATGTTATTCTGACTCCGGTTACGGCTACAAGTGCCTTCAAAATAGGGGAGAAAGCGGACGATCCGCTTGCGATGTATCTTTCGGATATTTTCACGATTCCGGTGAATTTGGCCGGCCTGCCGGGCATTTCCATACCGGTCAAAAAATACGAGATTGGCGGCAAAGAATTGCCGATTGGCTTTCAATTGATTGGCAAACACTTCCGCGAAGCGGACATTTTCGGGATCGGGAAGCAATACGAAAAAATCTAAATAAAGTTCCGTTCGAGTCCTTTGCGCGGGCGATGGGACTCGAACCCACGACCTTCCCCGTGACAGGGGGACGCTCTAACCAGCTGAGCTACGCCCGCAAACGATCGTTTTTTTAGTTTATTTTAAATTCCCAAGTACCGCAAGTAATCCATGTGGGATAATATCGCCCAGTTGACTTTATCCCAAGTTACATCATATTATCAAATCAGCAATTTATTTAATCAACCTTTCAATTAATTAAATAGGAGTCAAGTCAAATGGAAAAGCTCACAGTTTTATTTTTTGACAGGCATAGGGGACTTGTCGAAACTTGGGAAGAAATCATTCAAAAACAGCTCGGATGCGAAGTCCATACCTGTTCCTCTGTTGGAGAGATTGTCTGGATCAACGAAAGTCTAAAAAGGAATTTCAGATTCATAGATGTGGCTTTTTTGAACCTTTGCCCCGAGCTTAAACTTGGAAATTGGTATGTTATAGACAAGCTCCGGGCCGACAACCCATTCGTTAAAATATTCGCAATGTCATCGGACGAGAATCATCCGATGATGAAGAAACCTGCTCCGATTTTCAACGGAGCTATCATTAAGCCGTTTTCCCTGGATGTAATGGAAATGATACTAAAACAAGTGGCATCCGAGTTAACGGCTCCGCTTCAATAAAAAATAACAAAAAAAACGTTTCGCAAATTGAGACGTTTTTTATTTTGTGGCTGAGGTGAGAATCGGACTCACGACCCGACGCTTATGAAACGTCTGCTCTACCACTGAGCTACCCAGCCATTTCTGATGCTGATTATAAAACAGTATCCCATAAATGCCAACGATTTTAAAACAATTGTATTTTCCGTTTTTTCTTGATAATATGCATTTGCGGGGAGGAGCAACCCGGTCGCTCGTCTGGCTCAACTTCTTGAAAGACCGAAATCTTTCAAGCGTTCATTAAAAATACGAATTAATTTCATATTAGTTGCTGCAATCCTGATTATTCCATAGGGGTATTTTCTGGCTCCACCGTGATCCTTTTTGATATATGGCTTGGTAAAACGGTTCTTTGGGATATTGGTTATTTTTGACCAATAAGACAAACAAGATTCGTAAGATAAAGAATCATGACAGTGGATAACAGCTTTGATTTTTTCTTCTTTTAACTTGCATACCTTTCTCAAAAAAGTTAGGTATTGTTTGATAATCGAAAAATTACCATTAGAAAGAGAAAGTTGGGTTTTATCACCTTCTGTTATCCAAAGAATTAATCCGATGATTTCGAGAGATCTATTACTTTTCGGACTATAGGAAAACGGATCACCTTTAGGATTAAGGAATTTATAAACACTTTCGCTTCGTGTGAGAGATTTAGGCATCTTCTGGTAGTATACCATTAGTTCGTGTTCAAATGAAATGCATAGGGCGTTCCGATGAGTAATTGTTGGAAAGATAACCTGCCAAATTCGGGGAAATCCCAATCTCAGCAATGAGACAGACAATCCCGAGCCAAGCTCCGACATTGTGTTAGAGAAGGTGTAGAGACTAGAGGGTAGGGTTCCTATTTTAGGAACAAAGGATAGTCCAGACCACAAATTCTTCGTCAGTTGACGGATGGAAGCAATGAAAATTGTAGTGGTAAGCATAACCAGAAGGCTGCAGGTTCAAATCCTGCCCCCGCAACAAGAATCAAAAAGTCTGTCATTTCGGCAGATTTTTTGTTGTTTGATATTTGATAGAAAATTGGTATGATGTTTTAATTATGGCGGAAATATTAATTGATATGCTTGAAGAGAAAATGCTGATAGCCGAGCTCCAAAAAAGAACGGATGCGGACGGTTTGCGTATGAAAAGATTCATGGATATGCCGGATCTTTCGCGGATGAAGGGGAATCCGATTGCCGAAATCGTGAGTCGGATACTCAAAAGCCCGTATTTCAAGGATTTGGATGTAATCAAGACTCCCGAAATCGTGCCGGCGAGCATAAGCTTCGATTTGTTCGATTTTCCTGTCGATCATCCGGCCCGAAGCCGCTCGGACACGTATTATGTGGATGATAGGAATATTTTGCGCACTCACACCACGATTATGTGGTACTACTATCTTTTGGACGAGGATATAAAAAAACGAATTGCGAAAAACGAGCCGGTGGGCGCTTTCAGCTTCGGCAAAGTTTATCGCCGGGATGAAATCGACCGGAATCATATGAACGTTTTCCACCAAATCGACGGCTGGTATCTGGCGCCCAAATCGTTAAAAACGATAGGGATAAAAGAATTGGAGGAAGCTCTGGGCAATATCGCAATCGCGGTATTCGGGCCGAACGTCAAATATCGCCTGAACAAAGACACCTTCCCTTACACAGAACCGTCTTTGGAAATGGAGGTTGAAATAGAAGGCAAATGGGTGGAGGTGGTCGGCTGCGGCGTGGTAAAGGGCAGCGTGCTCGAAAAGCTCGGGGTTGATTCGTCCAATTATACCGGCTGGGCTTTCGGCTTTGGTTTGGAACGCCTGGCGATAGTGAGTATGAGTTTGCCAGATATACGCCTCTTATGGTCGGAAGACCCCCGCATAACGAAACAGCTCCAACTCGGCAAGAAATTCACGGAGGTCAGCAAGTATCCGCCCATTACGAGGGATATCTCATTTGTCGTAAACAGCGGCTTCGTTCCCAACGATTATTTTGATCTCATTCGCGACATCGGCGGCGATTTGGTGGAGCAGGTTTCGCTTTTGGACAAATATGAGAACGCGGCTAAATTCGGCGCGGGGAAGATGAGCTATACCTACCGCATTGTTTATCGTTCCAACGAGCGCACGCTGACTCTGGAAGAAATTACACCCATTCAGAACAAGATTATTGAAGAAACGAAAAAGCAGTTCAAGGCAGAAGTCCGTTAGATTGAAATAAATCCGAATAATGAAATAGGTGGTGTCTTTGAAGACACCACCTATTATTACTCCCAGTGAATTTGCTTTTGGAATTCAGTCATCTTCCGGGCAAGCCCCGGATTTTTCTTTAGCGCCGGATCTGCTTTGATTATCCTAACCGCCGCTTCCCGGGATTCCTTAACCATCTCCGGATTTTGGATGGCAATCATCGCCAGATCCGGCATTCCGGATTGGGTCTGACCGAAGAACTCGCCGGGGCCCCGTGTTTTTAGGTCTTTTTCAGCCAATTCAAAGCCGTTCTTAGCCTCAACAATAGATTTCATTCTTTGTTTGGTGGTTCTGGACGATGAATCGGTGAAGAGAAAGCAGTAGGATTGGTGCTCGCTCCGGCCGACCCGGCCGCGGAACTGGTAAAGCTGGGCCAGGCCGAAACGGTCGGCGCCCTCAATCATCATGACGGTCGCGTTCGGCACATCCACGCCGACCTCGACGACGGATGTCGTTACCAAAATATCGCCGCGTTTTTCTAAAAAATCGCGCATCACTTTTTCTTTCTCCGTCGCCTTCATCTTGCCGTGGAGCATGAGGATCTTGAGATCAGGGAAAACCTTCTTCGATAATTTTTCGTACTCCTCTTTTACGGATTTCAACTCTAGTTTTTGCCACTCCAATCTCGTGATCGGAGCTTCAATCTTTTCGTTCGGCTCGATGCGCGGGCAAACAACGAAAACCTGTCGTCCTTTTTTGATCTCCCCGCGAATAAATTGGTAGGTCGCCGTTCTTTCTTTTGGATCAACCGATTTGGTGACGATGGGCTTCCGATCTTTCGGCATCTCGGTGATTATGGAGAGATCAAGGTCGCCGAAGATGGTCAAGGAAAGAGTGCGGGGAATGGGGGTGGCGGACATTGAGAGAAAATGGGGTGTTAACGCCCCATTCCTATTCAGGAGCTCCGCTCTTTGGTTTACGCCGAAACGGTGCTGTTCGTCCACGATAACGAGTGCCAGCGATTTGAAATCCAGCCCCTTTTGGATAAGCGCGTGCGTCCCGACGATTATTTTTATTTTCCCGCTTCGAACTTCTTCCTCGGCCTGTTTTTTCTTGAGCTCGGCCGCGAGGCCGTGGCCGTAAAAGACTTCCCGTTTGCTTGCGGTTATGAGCGCCACGCCGCCGTCGAATTCCGGAAAAAATCTGATGAAGGTATTGAAATGCTGGCGGGCGAGTATTTCGGTGGGCGCCATAAGTGCCGTTTGATAGTTTTGATGAGCGGCATTCAGAGCGGCAATCGCGGCTATCACCGTCTTTCCCGAGCCGACGTCTCCTTGAAGCAAGCGGTTCATCGGTTGGCCTTTCGCCGTATCTTGAACGATTTCCCAAAGAGATTTTTTCTGCGAAAGGGTTAGGGTAAAAGGAAGATGATTCAGGATATCTTTGATAAAAAGAATATCAGTCGCCACGCTGGGCGCTTTTTTCCGAGCAAGCGCACTCTTCTGTTTCAGGTTGTAAATCTGGAGTAGGAATAAGTCCTCGAAAGCAAAGCGTTTTTTCGCCTCAAACGCGTCTTCCAATTTTTCGGGAAAATGGATTTGGCTGAAGGCGCGGTTTATTCCGATTAAATCCCATTTTTTTAAAATATCTTTCGGCAAGGGGTCGGGAATTTCTTCCAGGTTTTCCAGTAGGGGTTTTATGAGATAACGGATGCCTTTGGAAGTGAGGCCGCGGGTTTCGGGATAAATGCCGACAATCCTCGCCGTGTGCTTTGTGTCCATTCGGTCATTGGTTATCACTTCGTAAGTGGGGCTTGAAAGATGGATATCTCCGTCCTTGCTTTTCGACACTTTGCCCGAGAAATTCGCCAGACGCCCCGGCTGAAGAGTATTTTTGATATAGGGTTGATTGAACCAGACGGCTTTAATGGAACCGGTATCGTCGGTAATAAGGCATTCGGTGATGTGGAGATTCCGGCGATGCCAGGCGCGGCGACCCTCGATTTCTTCCACTTGCCCCCGGATGGTCGCTTCCTGATTGGGGATTAAATCGGCGATATTGTAGATTTGCGAAAAATCTTCGTAGCGAGCGGGAAAATGGGATAGAAGTTCGCCCGCCGTCGAAATGCCCATCCTCTTCAGTTTCGCGATGAAATTCTGGCCGATGCCGTTCACTTCGGCGAGAGGCGTGTGAAAGTCTAACATTGCCGCATATTATACCCGATTTTTGGTATTTTCCCCATCTTTAGCGCGGCTTTGTTATCATTGTTATATGAAGAAGTTTCCCATTTCGCTGAAAAAAGAATTCTCCGTTTTTAAAAAAATGAATACTCCTGCCAAAATCCAGGATTTCGTCAACGGAATTCCGATAAACTTCGAGGTGGGGAAGCGAACGTGCCGGTCGCCGCTCCAGGTTCTGAAGAATAAAGAAGCCCATTGTATGGAGGGAGCGCTCTTGGCGGCGGCCGTCTTGTGGCACAACGGCGAACCACCTATTCTTTTGAATTTAAGGACTACGGATGACGATTACGGCCACGTTCTCGCGATCTTTAAACGCAGAGGTCGTTGGGGCGCGTTAACCAAGACCAATCATGCCGTTTTGCGTTACCGCGACCCGGTCTATACTTCCGTTCGGGAGCTCGCGATGTCCTACTTCAACGAATATTTCTTGGACAGCGGCAAGAAGACCATGCGGAGCTACTCCGCCCCGTTCGGTTTGTCCAAATACGGGAGCGATTGGCTAGTTTCAAAAAAGAACTTATGGAAGCTCTTTGATGACTTTATGGCCTCAAAACATTTCAGTGTCTTGGATAAAAAAACGATTCGGGATCTCCGTCCGGCGGATAAGATAGAAATAAAAGCGGGGAAGATTACGGAGTGGAAGAAACCTCGCGGCTGATTGTGCCCCCACCAGGATTCGAACCTGGGACCATTTGCTTAAGAGGCAGCTGCTCTACCAACTGAGCTATGAGGGCTATAAATTTGCAGGAGGACGCTGATTCTCAGTCAGCCTCATCCATTTATTTTGTTTTAATTCTACTTTCGGTTTCATGTCTTGTAAAGACGCTTTTATCCATCCAAAAATCCTGTGTCTCATATCTGTTCTTTTGCTAACGCGTATTTTTATAGTTCCACTATTGAATTGTCTTCTTGTAAATA
This sequence comes from Patescibacteria group bacterium, assembly GCA_038065455.1. Lineage (GTDB taxonomy): Bacteria > Patescibacteriota > Minisyncoccia > UBA6257 > GWB1-50-10 > JBBTQX01. Next base: position 32,838 of record JBBTQX010000008.1, on the reverse strand, counting down.
CCCCAAGACCATTTCTTGCTTTGTGGACGGAAAGATTTGATGTTTTCGGTAACTTCATTGTTTTGCCCGCACTGAGATTTTCGAAGTGTGCCCTCACTAGGAATTGAACCTAGAGTTTCAGGTTCGAAGCCTGACGTGATATCCATTTCACCATGAGGGCGTTTCAATAATGATTGTATCCCGGCTTTAAAAAAATATAAACCGCCCATTGGGAAAATCTTTCAAGGTCGCTTAGAATGGATGTATGGAGCTGAAGATTCCCAAGGAAGCGAAAACCATCGCCAAAGAGCTGGAAAAAAACGGCCACCAGGCCTATCTGGTGGGCGGCTGCGTGCGCGACCTTTTGCGTAGAACCGTTCATGGTGAGCTTGTCGAACCAAAGGATTGGGATATCGCGACGGATGCGACGCCGGCGGAGGTGCAAAAAATATTTTCCGACAGCGTTTATGAGAACAGTTTTGGCACAGTAGGCGTAAAAACCGATTCCAAGGATGAGAAGCTGAAAATCGTGGAGGTGACCACCTTCCGGCTGGAAGGGAAGTATAGCGATAAGCGGCATCCCGACGAAGTGAAGTTCGCAAAAACCATCGAGGAGGATTTGGGCCGGCGCGACTTTACCGTTAACGCGATGGCGCTCGGCGTGGAAGAGAAGAATATTATTGATCCTTACGGCGGCCAGAAAGATTTGAAGGATAAAATCGTGAAGACCGTGGGCAATCCCGACAAGCGCTTCGAAGAAGACGCCTTGCGTTTGATGCGCGTGGTGAGATTTTCCGTCGAGCTCGGTTTCGGCATAGATGAAGCGACGCTCAAAGCCGTGAAAAATCAGAGCGGCCTGCTCCAGATGATTGCAAAGGAGCGCATTCAAGATGAGCTCGCCAAAATAATTATGGCGCCCCGAGCGGCCGAAGGGATAATCCTTCTGGAGGATACCGGCCTTTTGAAGCATATTATGCCGGAGCTTCGGGAGGGAATCGGTTGCGGGCAGAATAAGCACCATATCTATACGGTTTTCGACCATAACGTGCGGGCCTTGAACTACACCGCCGAAAAAAACTATTCGTTTATCGTTCGGCTTGCTTCGCTCTTGCACGACGTGGGAAAACCTCGGACCAAGGGCGGCGACGGTCCTGATTCCACTTTTTACAACCATGAAGTGGTCGGCGCGCGGATGGCGGTAAAGATTCTGGATAATCTCCGCTTCTCGAAGGAGACCGTGGATAAAGTGAGCCACCTGGTCCGCAATCATCTTTTTTACTACAACGTCGGCGAAGTGACGGCCGCGGGCGTTCGGCGCTTCCTTTCGCGAGTGGGGCCGGAAAATATCGATGACCTTTTGAAAGTGCGGGAAGCGGACCGCATCGGTTCGGGCGTCCCGAAGGCTTTTCCGTACAAACTCCGCCATCTCCTTTTTATGATAGAAAAAGTGAAACACGATCCAATCCATCCCAAATTGCTCAAAGTGCGGGGAGATGATGTTATGAAAATATTGAAAATCGAGCCGTGCCCCAAGATCGGCAAGATTCTTGGCATTCTTCTCGAAGAGGTGCTCGATGAGCCGAAGAAGAACGACAAGGAATATCTAAAAACGCGCGTGGAAGATTTAGGCAGTCTTTCGGATAAGGTGCTCGATGAAATGGCGAAAAAAGCCAAAGAAACCAAAGAAGAGTTCGAGTCCGGAGTTGAAGAGAAGATGAAGAGCAAGTATTATGTGAAGTAATATGAAAATCATCAAATTTTTCGACAAGCTTGAAGATAAGGTCCGGGGTTTCTTGAGTCATCACCCCATTTTTTACGGCGTGATAGGGGGAATAGGAACCGTGCTTGTCTGGCGGGGCATATGGCACACAGCCGATTTTCTTTCCGCCTACTATATCCGCGGCGGCTCGGAGGCCGTTCTCGGCACCATTGATTATCCTTTTTTCCTGGATGGATTTATTTCTTTGGTTGTCGGCGTGATTATTCTTCTTATAACCGGGCTCTTCGTCGCGAGTTTCATCGGCGATCATATAATCATTTCCGGCATCAAGCACGAGAAGAAGGTAGCCGAGAAAACAGAGGAAGAGGTGACGGAAGAAGCGGGCTCTCTTTCTTTGATTCATAAGGAACTCCATAAGATATCCGACAGGCTGGAAACGATTGAAAAGAAAGTAAGCAAGGAGTAGCATAAGGAAACTTCGGGATGGAGTATGTCGGTAGTACGCACGCTTCGGGTGCGTGTAGACCGGGTTCAATTCCCGGCATCCCGACAAAATATTGGAGCCGGGATTTCCCCTGTTCCTTATGGGCCTGTAGTAAAGTGGTATTACGCGGCATTCGCATTGCCGAGTCGGGGGTTCGATTCCCCCCAGGTCCACCAAACGAAAACCCCGACCCCCGCTCAAGACACCTTCCGATATTTTTATAGCTTCAATAGGGCTTTTTTGCTATAATAACTTCACGTATCAAATAAAGGTCGGTATTTAAATTAAATCTAAATTATGTTCATTCAAGATTGGGCTTCGGTCGTAGTGGGTTCTATGCAGAATCTTTGGTTCGGTTTCATCAGCACTCTCGCGAGCATAGTAGGCGCTTTAGTCATCCTTATTATCGGATTGATTGTGGCGGCTGGTATTGGAGCGCTCGTGGAGAAACTAGTCAACTTTATCAAATTGGACAAGTTGCTCGTGAGTCTCGGACTTCAGGAGTATTTTGAACGCGCCAATATGACCGTAAATAGCGGAAAATTCTTTCGGAAACTGGTTTATTGGTTCCTAGTCGTCGTTTTCGCATTGGCGGCAACCGACATTCTGGGTTTCTACTCGCTTTCCGGTTTTTTGAGAGATATTCTGATATATATTCCGAATGTAATCGTGGCGGTATTGATTATGCTTGCCGCTTTCGTAATCGGCCATTTCTTGCGCAACGTGGTGCGCGCTTCGGTAAAAAGCGCTCATTTGCATGGCGCCGGGTTTTTAGCTTCGCTTACGTGGTGGGCAGTCATAATCTTTGGTTTGCTCGCGGCTTTCTCCCAGTTGGGAATCGCTGTGGCGGTGGTGAATGCTTTGATAACGGGTTTGATCGCGATGCTCGCTTTGGCTTTTGGCTTGGCCTTCGGCTTGGGCGGCAAGGATTACGCGGCATCCCTTATCGGCAAATTGCGGGAGCATACCGAGCACTAATTTCTTCTTTTGGAGGAAAAATATCCGGCCCCGCAAAGGGCTGGATTTTTTTTAGGGGGTTTGGTATCTTTAGGAAGTTATGAAATTCGCAGTCATTCAAACCGGAGGCAAGCAATATAAGGTGAAAGAAGGCGATAAAGTCAGGGTTGAAAAACTGGCTGGGGTGGCCGGCGACGCTTTGAAATTCAACGAAATTCTTCTCAAAGCGGAAGGCGATAAAATCGAAATCGGCGCGCCTTTTGTGAAGGGGGCGGCGGTTGAGACGGAGATTTTAGGCCAGGTTCGCGACGACAAAAAGATAATCTTCCGTTATCACTCCAAAACGAGATACCGGAAATTCAAGACGCACCGCCAGCCTTTCACGGAACTTAAGATAAAAGAAATTAAATAAAAATCCCCAATTCGGGGAGTTTTTATTATTCTCTATGCTCAAACGAGCTTTCGAGCGTACTTTCGTCGGCGAACTCTATCTCTCCGCCGGTCGGGAGTCCGCGGCTCAAGCGGGTAATCTTACCGGCTAATTCTCTGAATTCCCGCTTTATCATATCGGCGGTGAAATCCCCGATGGCACTGGGATTAAGGGCGATAATCAACTCTTTTATGATACCACCCTCGCTTTTTATCCGTGATTTCAAATGTTCCAGTCTTAGTTTTTGGGCGATCTCGAGCACGCCCTTTTCGGCCAGTTTTCCCAAAATGAAGTAGTGGCCGGTATAGGCGCCGAGCTTTTCGAGCGAAAGCAGATCCGTTTCTTTCTCGATAATCGCGATTATTTCCTTATCCCGCTTGGGGTCGCCGCAAATCCGACAAACTTTTAATTCATTCTCTTTGAGAAAAAAGCACCGTTCACATCGGCCCAAATCCTTCAGTCCCTTAAGCGACATTTCCAATTCGTGGAGCGTCGCTTTGGGAAGGGAAGTGAGATAGAAAGCAAGCCGGGTGGCCTGGCGCGGCCCCAGAGCGGGCAGTTGGGAAAAGGCATCGATGAATTTCTTTATCGGTTTCGGAATCATCCCGTTAGAGACAGGAAGCGCTTTAACCTATTTTTGATATAACGTTTACCCATTCCTGTTTTTAGATAATATTCCCTCGACCTTGCATCTTGCAGATCTTTGCAGGCTTCATAGTATATGATTTCAAAAGGACCCCGATTTTTGGTCCATTGAGGGAATTTATCGCTATTGTGCTGGCTAAAGCGCTTCCGTAGATCATTCGTGTAGCCAGTATACCATTTCCCATCTTTTTTGCTTCTTAAAACGTAATTGTAATACATAGAAATGTCTCTAACGGGATCATTGCTCGATGGAATGCCGGTTGTCGAGATTTTTGAATCCGACTTTTTCCGGGTCGAACATAAGTTTTATGCTTCCGACCGGGCCGTTCCGGTGCTTGGCGATAATTATCTCGGTGATATTTTTGTCGCTTTCGGGAGTGTCCAAGCGGTCGCGGTCTTTGCGATATATAAGGAGCACAACATCGGCGTCCTGTTCCAAACTGCCGGATTCCCGCAAGTCGGAGAGGCGGGGAATTTTCACCTCCCGTTTTTCGACGTCGCGCGAAAGCTGGGAGACGGCGAGAACGGGAACATTCAATTCTCGGGCGAGCGCTTTCAGTCCCCGGGAAATTTCGGTTACCTGCTGAACGATATTGTCGGAAGAAGTTCTCGGCTGAATGAGTTGGAGATAGTCGATGATAATAAGGTCGATGCCATGCTCGATTTGGAGTCGGCGAGCCATGGAGCGCATTTGAAGGAGGGTAGGGGAAGCGGTGTCATCGATGAAAATCCTCGATTTGGAGAGTTCATCGAGAGCCTGCTGGACCAGCGAGAATTCCATTTCGTCGTTCAATCGGCCGGTTCGAAGCCGCCAGAGGGGAATCTGGGCCTGGCCGGAAATGAGCCGATCGATTATCTGTTCGCGGGACATTTCAATCGAGAATATTGCCACGGATTTTTTGCTAACCGTGGCGGCCTGCCTCGCAATATCCAATACAAGCGAGGTTTTTCCGTAAGAAGGCCGGGCGCCCAAGATAATAAGGTCGGAGGGTTGGAGCCCGGAGAGCATATTGTCCAATTCGGTGAATTGGGTGGCGACGCCGCGGAGCGTGCCCTTCTCGCCCTGATGAAGTTTCTCCAGGCGCTCATAGGCGGCGGGCAATTCGTCTTTCAATTGGACGAATTTTTGCGGACGCGAGCGCTGGGAGATGCTGAATATTTTTTGCTCGACGGATTCGAGAAGGTCTTCGAAATTCCTCTCGTCGAAGGTCCTTTCATTTATTTCAAAGGCGGCCTGGATGAGGTCGCGGCGCACCCGCTGTTCCTTTACAATATTGGCATAGTGGCTCACGTGGGCCGAGGTCGGCGTAGACGAAACAAGTTCCGTCAGGTATTCCACGCCGCCGATCGAAGCGAGTTCTTTCTTTTCCTTGAGAATATGGGAGACCGTCAGAATATCAATCGGTTCCCCTTTACTGAAGAGTTCCAGAACGGCTTCGTAGACCCGCTGATTTTTCGTTTCGTAGAAATCCGAAGGTGCGATGGAGTCGGCGACTTGGATTACCGCGTTCTTGTCCAAAAGGAGCGCGCCCAAAACGGAGCGTTCGGATTCCAAATCCTGCGGCGGGAGCTTCAATTCCGAAGATTTTTTTACAGATTTTCTTTCAGGCATAATTGGTTAAATTACTCTTTGTATATAAACGGTCCTTCGGGCGTATCGTCTACTTCATATCCTAGCACGCGGATTTTCTCCCTCAAGGCGTCGGATTGGACAAACTGTTTACGGCCTCTGTATAACTCGCGTTCCTCGGCCAGTTTTCTTGCATTTTGGGGTATCTTTCCGGTTTTGAATCCGATACCGAGAGTTTTGAAGCTGTTTTCCAAAAATCGTTTGATTTCTGAGGCATCCTTCGGCGCTAATTTCCAAATCCGTTCCTGGAAAATGCCCGCGAGACCGAGAAGGGAAGCGAGCGCCAGAGGAGTGTTAAAATCGTCATTCATTGCTTTTCCAAATTCATCGGAGGCTTTTAGAATCGATTCAGCGGTATTTAATTCCGCCGCATTCTTTTTTACCGTCTTCATCGCGGCGGCGCGCGCAAGTTTTTCGATGAATATTCCCGTTCGATTATAAATAGTTTTTATCTGATCCGCTGATTCGGGCGAGTAGTCCAACGGCGTCCGGTAATGCGCGGAGAGGAAGAACCAGCGGAGAATATCCGGCGAATATTTTTGAAGCGCGTCGCGGATGGTGATGAAGTTCCCTAGGCTCTTGGACATTTTCTTTCCGTTTATCGTCAGATGGCCGGCGTGCATCCATATCTTCACGAACGGCTTTTTGCCCGAGGCCGTTTCCTGCTGGGCGATCTCCGCTTCGTGATGGGGGAATTTTATATCTATGCCGCCGCCGTGAATATCGTATTGCGGGCCGAAGTAGCGCTCCGATATTGCCGTGTCCTCGATATGCCAGCCGGGCCGGCCCCAGCCGAGCTCGGTGCGCCAGACCGGTTCGCCGTCGCGGGTGATGATGAATCTGCGGAATTTATTGAGAAAAGTATTCGGAATAATTGTCTTTGGGAATTTCCAGAGCGCGAAGTCCGCCTTATTCCGTTTTTTCACGCTTTCGTCTATTCGCGATATCGAATCTTCGGCCTGGGCTGCGGTGCGGCCGGAAAGTTTCCCGTATTCCGGAAATTTCGCCACGTCGAAATAGATGCCGTCGTCCGCAATTTCGTAGGCGAAACCTTTTTCCAGAAGCGTTTTCACCTGTTTTACGATATCGGGAATGAAATCGGTCGCCGGAGCGTATTTATCCACCGAATCGATGCCGAGTGCTTTCATATCCTTCAGATGGGCACTATAGAAGAAATCGGCGAGCTTTATGGGATTATTGTTTTCTTCTTTTGCCCGAGCGATAATTCTATCATCCACATTCGTGATATTCTGGAGGTAGAAGACCGGCAGATTGGCATGCCGGAGCCAACGGACGAAGGTATCGAAGACGATATAGGTGCGGGCGTGGCCGATATGGGAGTAGTCGTAGACCGTCGGTCCGCAGACGAAAAGATGAAGCGGCTGGCCTTCGGTCTTTATAATTTCATCTTTTTTTCTCGTTAGAGTGTTGAAAATTTTCATCGATTCTATATAGATTAAAGCTTTTGAATAAGGTTATCAAACCTCTGTACATTTCGTCACCTAGTTAATTTATGGTGCTATAGTTGACTATAGCACCTAGTCGAAATGTGATATAATTTTAATGAAAACACATGGCTAACGTGATTAAAAAACATCTCAATAAGGAACTAAGCAGTAAAGCTTGGAAAAACTTCGTTGATGTCGTGAAGCAGTCGGGTTCGGAAGAGTCCCTAGTCTTGAATCTGAAGAAATTTTTCACGGCAAAGGAATTGGCTATATTGGAAAAACGGTTGGCAATACCCATCCTTCTTAAGCAAGGATTGAGTTATCGGTCTATTGGAGAAATTATTGATGTGGGTCCGAACACCATCAGTTTCGTAAAAAGTAATTTGACCAAAAAACCGGTCGTTCGTAGAAAAAACAGCTTAATACAATCTGATAAAACAAAGAATAAAAGCAGTCATTCTGGCATATTCGCACTTTCCGGACAGGCTAGTCGGATTCGGGCGGCGGTCAATAGGTCTAAATAAATGGTGCTATAGTTGACGATAGCACCTAGTGTTGTGTTGACGGGTATAGGCTTGCGGGTGTAGTAATTAAATGCCGAGGGGAAAATCTCCAAGGCGCAATTTTAAAAAATTCGGGAATGCCCGCGGGTATTTTCCGAAGCCGTTCCTTGCGAGGAAGGGTAATACTGGCTGCGGCCGGAAAGAAAGGATGGTTTGTATGGAATCTTTCGTTGATAACCTTATTTTTAGTGGCCATTTTGAGGCTTATAAGACCTTGAAAGATCTCGATCCTCTCCAGCGTGTCGATTTGATATGCAAATGGTTTGATCTTGCTTGTGAGAAGAATAATGACGAAAAAGGCCAGTTGTTTCTCGATTGGCTTATTCAAGCATGGGTTGATTCAGATGAAAATCGAAGTTATTTGTCGCTGGGAAGTTGCAGAGCGAAAGCCGTCCAGAAGATGTATTTTAGAATTCCGGTTAGTAATGGCGTATCTTTTTGGATGCCTAAGACCAAAGAAAAAGCTCTTTTGAGCATATCCACTTGTTATCATTCGACAAAAAATGAAGAAGAGGCCGATGAACTTTTCGATTTTCTCTGTTCTTTAAAGCCAAGTTATGATAGAGAAGAGGTCAAAATGCATTTGGATATATTCAGGAATGCGACGGAAATAACCTATCTTAAATCCAATTGTCCTTCGGAGAACCGACTGCTTAGGCATTTTCTGAGAATCGGTTTGGATTATACCGGTCCCAATCTACCACATTATAAATTCGATAATCATTATGATTATCTGGTTAATGTGGGGGAAATATTCCTCCATGCCTGGATTAAATCCAAAGAATGCAAAGATACTTCCCAAATTCTTCGTGTCATCGCGCCGCTTATGGAATATTCGACGAAAGGAGTTTTTATTGAACTGAAAAAATGCGTGGATGTGATTCTGGATGCCGAGAAAACCTGTGGTTTTGGTTTTGAATATGAAATTCAGGTAGATTGGCAAATACCTCTAAAATAAAAAGTTCTAAAAACCCCATCAATAATCGATGGGGTCTGTTTTTTCTAAAACCACTTCTTCCTCCTGAAAATCATCAGAATCCAGACCATTACCATAAAGATGAGTGCGAAGATGAGCCAGAATTCCAGCGGGTTTGCAAAGAGCGTGGGGGCGATTTCCGGTTGAAGCGTAATCGTGGCGAAAAGAAGAAGGGGAAAGCTCAAAAAGCCGAGAATGGAAAAGCGCCGGACAATGTTTGAGGTGTTAAATTGGAAGATTTCCGAGATCGTTTCGCTGTATGAGATGATGGTGGCGCGGAGATTTTCCAGAAGATAGTGTGTCTTCAAAAAATCGCCCAGCAGGTCCGAAAAATAAACTTTCATACTTTGGCCCCAGAAGCCGGTGCCCACATGGATTAAAGATTCCAAGGTGGTTTTTTGGGCGGCGGCGATTATGCCGAATTCTAATAAGTCTCTTTTGATGTGCGATATCTCTTCCAGAAGTTCCTGGTCGGGATGCTTAAAGAGTTCTTTTCCGACATTTTTCACCTTTTCTTCCACGTGGCGCAACTGCCGCAAAGAAAAAACATTCGCCTCCTGAAGGATGTAATAAATGAGCTGAGCCGGGTTTTGGATATTCTTTTTGAGTTCGGCGCTTTTCTCGAGTTTTTTTGCAAATTCGAGGAGCGGCTCTATTTTTTCGTAGCTTACCGTAATGAGCAGATCTTTGGTCGCGATGAAATCAAGCTCAACTCGGCGGGAGGTGCGCTCTTTCGGATTATAAACGGGCAAATGATAGACAGCGAAGACATAGCCGTCGTAATTTTCCACCTTACTCCGGTCGGATGGGCGATAGATCTCCTCCTGAATAATGGGGTGAATTTTGAAAAGACCATCCAGACTTTTTACTTCCTTTTCGGAAGGGGAGAGGATACGAATCCAGGTGATTTTATTTATATTCGTTTTCTCGGTCATAAGTTATCTGCTGAAATTAAGTATAACATCGTCTACCCTCGGCGTCTGGGTCTGAATTAAATTGCTTTGGAGCTGGGCTTTATATCGGTAATAACGATAATTGTTGAATTGGCTGGAGTTCACGCAAATCGGCGTGTCGGCCGAAGCGCAGCCCAGACCGCCGTTAGGGCTTTGAGAGCAGGAGGCGCCATAGTAACTGCTTGCATCTCCGGAGGGCCCTAAATAATTCCATGGACCGCTCGTATCGTTCGAGGCCGCAATCTGGAAATTGGTGCAAGTGCTGGCCGGAGCACTTCCGTTCCAAATAAAACTTTTGAGGATGGTGCCTTGGGGATCCTGGGTATCGAAGATGGAAGATTCGAGATAACCGAAAGTGCTCGTAGCCCGCCACAAGGTATTCATTTTAAAATTATTCACTCCGCAACTGGTATTATTTGCGCAATTGAAACTGATCCAGCCATTGGTATCGTTCCAGGCATAACCGGAAAAATCGCCGGTGTTTTGGTTTATTAACACCTTATAATTGGAACTAGCGCAATCATTCGAGCCACTATGAGAGCTCTGGTCGCAATTAAAACTGATCCAGCCAGTTGTGTCGTTCCATGCATAGCCGGTAAGTTCACCGCTTGCATCGCCTGCGTCGCATGTACCGTCAAGATTTGTTGGATCTTTTGGGCCCGGTCCGTTGCAAACTCCGTAATTGGAACTGCCGCAGATATTTCCGCTTCTGGTCGTCGCGCAATCAAGCGATATGTCTCCAACAGAAGAACTGGCATAGCCCTCGAGTCGGGTACCTTTTACCTGCACGATTCCGGTACTGTAGAAATCCAGCCAGCCGATTATATCGTCCCAGGCAACGGAACTCGTCGCGGAAGAATTTATGTTAGTGCCGGCGGCGCGGCTTTTCGGGGAGTTTAAACCAAGTATGAGCGCGAGCACGACAATTGCGACCACGAAAATCCAAAAGATTATTTTCACCATTCTCATCCTATAAATTATAACAGAAGGGCGGATATGCCAGGTACTACAAAAAGAAATAAAGACGATTTACATACAATTTTTAGTATTGTAATACCGGGTATGATATAATCTATTACATATATAAAGGTCGTTTTTATTTTTATCCATAATCAATCAATGCGAAACGTGAATAAAGTAATTTTAATCGTTCTCGTCGTTTTGGTTCTCGCGCTCGGAGGAGTGTTGGTTTGGCAGACTTGGTTCAGCAGCCCCTCCTATTACGCCGTTTACCTCAAGACGGGAGATTTGTACTTTGGCCAATTGAGCCGCTTTCCGTCCTTCAGCTTGAGCCATGTTTACCTTTTGCAGGTGAATGCCCAGGATAAGGAGAATCCCGTGAATGTCCAGAAATTCTCCAATGTCTTTTGGGGTCCGGAAGATTCCATGAAAATCAACCGCGACGAAGTGGCTTGGTACACGAAACTGAAGAGCGACAGCCAGTTGATCAAATTGATCCAAACGAATCCGGATCTCATGCCTGCGCAGGCCAATCAGGCCCAGCAACCGGCTACGAACGTTGCCCCGAAGAGCGGCTCGTCCGCCCCGGAAAGCAAATAGTCCGTCGGATATTTTCGAAAAAATCCCCTTTCATTAACGCGAGAGGGGATTTTTGCTATCATTAGAGAAAGATGTTTTTAAAAAAAGGTCAGATTGCCCTCTCATTCGTGCTTCTCGTGAGCGGCGTCATTGTTGAGATCGTGATCGCGGGTTCTTTCGTAACTTATTTTTTGAGTAATTCCGGTTTGGGTGAACGGTTGGAATCCCGAGCAGTTACCGCCGCCTATTCCGGACTATGGGACGCGCTCGCGAGAATTTCGAAAAACCGGGATTTTCTGCCCAGCTCCAATCCTTATGGCCTTACAATAGACAACGATAGCGCGACAATAAATGTTTCTCGGACGCTCGACATCGGAGCCAATGTGTATGTCTATTCGATTACTTCGCTTGGGACGGCCGGAACCAGAGAAAGAAGCATTTTCGGAAAAGCCATCGTCAATCGGGATACCGGCCAAATTCAACTTCAGTCGGTCACGGATCAAGCACTCCAATAAAAAATGGACAATCTTTTCAAAAGAATAAAATCCCTCCTCGATAAATTGAGCTCCAAGCCCAGAATCGACGGATTGCAGTTGAGTGATGCCGGGTTGGAGTACGTTTTTTTCGAATACGAAAAACCGAAAACCGTGGCGCTCCGTTTGCCGCCGGGAATACTGAAGAACGGCAAATTGGAGGATTCGGCGCAATTTCTCGGATACGTCAAAAAATTCCACGATATGATATTGCCCAACGAGCCGGAAAAAATGCTCCGGGTCACGGTGGCTTTGCCGGCCGCCTTGGTCTATACCCAGAGCTTCAATATTCCGAATGTGGGAGCGGATAAAATAAAAGAAACGGCAGAGTTGAATCTGCAGATGATTTCCCCGATTCCGGCGGCGAACGCGAATATGGGCGCCCAGATTATCGGAGAGACGCCGGATCGTTATGATCTTCTGGGAGCTTTTGTGGATAAGAATAGTTCTGGCCAGTTCCGCGACTTATTGGTTCAGGGAGGATTTTCTCCCGTAGCGCTGGAATTTCCGGCTTTGGCGCTCACTCGTGTCATCGATCAGTTGACGAAACTGAATCAGAATTCCACCTTGGTTGCCCATGTTTCAAGCGAAGGCCTAAGTATCATTATTTTGAGAAACGGGAAACTTTATTTCAATTATTTCCGTTCTTGGCAATCCATTCAAGGCGATGCGCGCGCCATTTCGCGACCGGTCTTCGATGCAGAGGTAATCGATGAGGTGAGAAAAGTGATTAATTTTTCCGTGAGCCGTTTCCATGAAACGCCCAGCGGAGCGTTCGTTGTTGCGCCGGGATTCGAATCGGAAATTGTCGGACTTTTGGAAAAAAACTTTGGTTTGAGGGCGGTGCCGCTCGTGCTGAATGATATCGCGCCCGTTTTCTATGTCGCGTTGGGAGCGGCTTTGCGGGGAAGAATGGAATTGGGGGAAGGGGGGCTTAAAATCGTTAATCTGGGAGGAGAAGATCTCGTGAATAATATCTACAATGACCAGATTCTGAATTTCCTCTCTCTTTGGCGAAATATCGCGGTAGGAGTCTTTTCTATAATGCTCGTCACTTTCATACTCGCCGCGAGTTTCCTCGTTTCCCGCTCGAAAGATCTGGCGAATCAATTGAACGAATTTACCTATTCCGGCCGTCAGCAGGAATTGGCGGATTTGACCGCGAAAGTTTCCGAATTCAATACTTTAATCTCGACCATTAAGAGCGTTCGGGGAAACTCGCTTCCTTGGTACGATGTTTTGAATCATTTGGGAAATGTGGCGGAGGCGAGCCATGTGAAGCTAAAAAGCGTGAACATTTTGTCTTTAAATTCGCCTATCAGTCTTTTCGGAACGGCGGCGGATTATAATACCGTACTTGATTTCAAAAACACCCTTTCATCAGATCCGGAATTTTTGAATGTGAACCTTCCTTTGACCCAGATATCGATTGCGCCCGACAATTCGGTTTCTTTCAATTTATCTTTTCAGTTCAATGTCAGCCGTTGACGCTTAAAACGTCTTTTAATTCCCGGAACGCCAAAATAAGGCTTTTCCGGTCGGCCGAAGATATCTTTTTCAGCACGAAATCGCCGGCTTTGCCTTTCCGATTTCTCACGCCGATTCTCGCCCGCCAGAAATCCGGACTTTTCACGGATGCGATTATGGACTCGACTCCGCGGTGTCCGGCGGCGCCCCGGCCGAAGCTTAATTTCCATTTGCCCGATTCCAAATCGGAGTCGTCGTGAACGAGAAGAAGCTCGAATTTCTTCGATTTGAAATATTTCAAAGCTTCTTTGACGGCGTTGCCTGATTCATTCATGAATTCTTCCGGTTTCACGAGAATGAAGCGGCTTGTCTTAATATAGGAGAATTTTTTCGCTTGCCGCCAATCGGTTTCCGGTGCGTTCTCCGAAAGATATTTGAGCGCCAAAAATCCGGCGTTATGGTAAGTGTTTTCGTAGTCGGAGCCCGGATTACCCAGGCCGACAATCAGCTTTATTTTCTCGGGGTTGAAAACTCCATTCATCTCATATATATTATATAGGATTCACCGGGCAGTAGAAATGCGGCCAATTAATGTTATTAATGACAAAAACATCAATTTTAGAAATACAACTGGATGCTTTTCAAAATCATCGATTCAATTTTGAATCGCGGTCGCATTTTCACTGCCTGGTAAATTGAAAAAAATACTCTGGTCCATTTTCGAAGTAGCGGAGACAGTCGTTGTCGCCGTTGTCGCCGTGTTTATAGTGCGTTCCTTTGTCGCGCAGCCTTTTCTTGTGAGCGGTTCCAGCATGGAACCGAGCTTTAAGAATGGTAATTATCTCCTGGTAGACGAGCTTACCTATCGTTTTCGGGCTCCCGAACGGGGCGAGGTGGTGGTTTTCAAGTATCCTAACGATACCAATTCCTATTTCATAAAAAGGATAATCGGCTTGCCCGGCGAAACGGTAAGAGCGGGCGGCGGCCGAGTGGAAATATTGAAGAAAGACGGAGAAACGATAGCTTTGAATGAATCATACGTTTCCCGGGAATCCCAGGGCGCCGAGATGGAAAAAACGCTCGCGGCGGGCGAATACTTTGTGATGGGAGATAATCGGGATTTCAGCTTCGATTCCAGAAATTGGGGGCCTTTGCCGGAAGATGATTTGGTCGGAGTGGTTCGTTTCCGTCTTTGGCCATTCAATGAAGCAATGGCGTTCTCTGCTCCTGCTTACCGATAATGTTCAATAAACCAAAGATTAAGGTTAATAAGTCTCCGAAGCCGGCCAAAGACCTCATTTTTAAAGGGGTTAATGGAATGAGCGATATTCTACCCCGGGAGCAGGAGTGGCGGAGAATGATTTGGCAAACCGGCCAAGCAGTGAGCGAACTCCACGATTTTTATTTCATCGAAACGCCGCTTTTGGAAAATTCCGAACTTTTCACTTCCGTCGCGAACGATCCGGCTGATTTCGAGAAAAAACTTTACACTCTGAAGACTAGGGAGGAGGAAAAGCTCGCTTTGCGTTTTGACGCTCATACGCCGATTTTAAGGAGTTATCTTGAAAATCGTTTGGCTTATTTTTCTTCGCCGCTCAAGGTTTACCACACCGGCCCATTTTTTCGGCATATAAAAATTAAGCCGGGTTTCAGCCGGCAATTTCATGTTTGGGGTTTTGAGGTGGTGGGCGAAGCCGATTCCATTTATGACGGCGAAATCATTCTCGCTATTTTCGATTTTTTAAGAGCTTTAAAAATAAAAAATCCAATTCTGAAAATAAACACATCGGGTTGCCGAGTTTGCCGGCCGATATTCAAGCAAAAGCTCAAGAATTATTACCGCGGGTGTAAGGACGAACTTTGCAAGAATTGCGAGCGCGGCTTGGATGGTAATCCTTTAGCGCTCGTCCGGTGTGAAGAACCGGCTTGCCGATCACTTCGGGAAAAATCGCCCATTGTTCTTGATTATCTCTGCCAGAATTGTAATAATCATCTTAAAGCTGTTTTAGAATTGGTGGAGGATAATGGCATCGGCTATGAGCCTGACCCGTACCTTTTTCCCGAAAATGATTCTTCGAATCGCACCGTTTTCGAGGTTTTCGCTCCGCCCTTCGAGTTACCGGTCGCCTCGGGTTGCCGCTACGACTATTTAGCCGAAAAGGTTTGCGGTCGGGCCATTCCGGCGGTGGGAGGCGCTTTGGGTTTGGAGCGGGTCGTGGAAGCGATGAAACGACAGGAGGTTGCGCCACACGCAAAACTGAAACCGAAAGTTTTCTTCGTCGTTATCGGCGATCAGGCAAAAAAATCCGCCTTGAGGCTTATGAATCAATTGCGTTCTTCGGGCGTTGCGGTCGTCGAAGTGGTCGGCAAGAAGACTTTGAAAGCCCAGCTCAAAATTGCCGAAAGAATGAATATATCTCTCGCGCTCATACTGGGCCAAAAAGAAGTTTATGAAGGGACTGTTATCGTGCGAGATATGACTTCCAGTGTTCAAGAAACGATCGTGACCGACAGGCTGGTGGAAGAGGTGAAAAAAAGAATTCATTAAAACGGTCGAAATTATACCAGTGTTTAGAATTTAGTATTTAGAAATTAGAATTTAATAATATTATGCCAATGGAAGTCAGAAGGAGGAAAAATGAGAACGTCGGTTCTTTTCTTTACCGTTTTTCGAAACGCATTCAGCAGAGCGGCGTTTTGAAAGAAGTGAGAAAGCGCCGTGTTCGTTCGCGCCCCGAGAATAAAAGGAAGCGCAAATTGAGCGCTCTTTATCGGATGAAGAAGAAGGACGAGATGGCCAAATCAAAGAAATACGGCCGTATCCAGAAAAAATAATGATGGATAACTTGAAAGACCAGACGAGCAAAGAGCTGGTTCAAGCGCAGAAGGATAAAAATGAGACGAAGGTCAGCACCTTGCGCCTTTTTCTCTCCGCCGCCCATAATCGGGAAATTGAAAAGAAAGGGCGCGGGGAAGACGCCAATCTTACCGACGACGATTTGTCGGAAATCTTGAGGAGGGAAATCAAGAAAAGAAAGGAATCCATCGAAGTATATCTCAAAGGTAATCGTCCCGAGCTGGCCGCTAAAGAACAAAAAGAGCTTAAAATTCTGGAGGATTATTTGCCGCCCCAGCTTGATTCCGCCGCCGTGGAAAAAATTGTCCAGGAAGCCGTGGATAAAGTTTTGCCGGCCGGTCCCAAGGATTTCGGTAAGGTAATGAATGAGGCCATGAAAAAATTGAAGGGCATCGCCGA
The DNA here is from genome assembly GCA_038065455.1 of Patescibacteria group bacterium. Classification (GTDB taxonomy): domain Bacteria; phylum Patescibacteriota; class Minisyncoccia; order UBA6257; family GWB1-50-10; genus JBBTQX01. The sequence continues at coordinate 16,258 of JBBTQX010000008.1, read as the reverse complement.
CGCGGGGCTCGTAACCAAAATTATCAAGGAAAAAATTGGTCTTTAATCGAAATAAAAAATTCGCGAAGGAAACTGAAATAGTGGAATCGCTCGTTCGGAAGCTGCCGAAGCTGGCCGAAAAAAAAAACCTCTCTCTTGAGGTTTTTCTTGTTTCCGACTCGGAGATGAAAAAAATAAACCGGAAATTCAAGGGTAAAAATCGGCCGACGAACGTTTTGAGCTTCGAGGCGGAAAAAGGCTCGCTTCGGCCCGATCTGGGAAGCGGGCGCCGTTTTCTGGGCGAAATATTTCTCGCGCCGGATTATATCCGCGCCCGCGGGGAAAACATCGGTTTCCTTTTTATCCACGGTTTTTTGCATCTTTTGGGATATACCCACAAGGGCAAACGTGATAGGATAAGAATGGAAATACTCGAAGAAGAACTATGTCTCAAATCATTACCGGGTTGGATATCGGCACGTCCCAGGTAAAGGGGATAGTGGCGGAAGTGAAGAAGGACGGGACCCTTTCGGTCATCTCGGTTTTCAAACAGCCGATGGCCGGTTTTCGAAAAGGCGTGTTGGTAGATGTTGAAGAATCCACCAAGGTGCTCCACAATCTTTTTGTTGACCTCAGAAAAATATCCAAGAAAGCCGTTCAGAATATTTTTGTGAACGCGAACAGCGAGCGGGTGAAAGCCCGGGTTTCCCGGGGGGTGGCGGCTGTCGCGCGGGGCGACAAGGAGATTCAAACCGAAGATATCGAGCGGGCGATTCAGTTTTCCCAGGCGGTAAAGATTCTGCCTAATTCAATCGTGCTTCATAATATAATAAAGGAATACCTCGTAGACGATGTGGGAGATATTTCTAATCCTTTGGGAATGAACGGCAGTCGGCTGGAGGTTTCGACGCTTATTATGGAAGGATTTTTACCCCAAGTAAGCCTTCTTTTGAAAACTCTGGAGCGTTTGAACGTCGGCGTAGGCGGAGTGATTTTCAATCCTTTGGCCGCCGCCCGTTCGGTTCTTTCAAAAAAACAAAAAGAACTCGGCAGTTTTGTTATTGATTTTGGCGCGAGCACGACGACTTTGGCGGTCTATGAGGATAGTAAGATACTCCACGTTCGAAGTCTGCCCGTGGGTTCTAGTTATGTTACGAATGACATCGCAATTGGATTAAAAATTTCCGTCGAGGTGGCGGAAAAGCTCAAAACTTCTTTCGGTTGCGCGCTGGCGAAAGATATCAATCGGCGGGAGACGATAAAACTCTCGGAGGTGGATGGGAAGAGTGGAGGTGAGGTTTCCCGTCATTTTTTGGCGGAGATAATCGAAAGCCGGCTGATAGAAATACTCGACTTGGTCGCCGGGGAATTGAAAACAATCGGGCGCGATGCTCGTTTTCCGGCTGGCGCAGTTTTGACGGGCGGGGGAGTAAAACTGGCCGGCTTGGCCGATCTCGTGAAGCAGGAACTCAAACTTCCGGTTCAAATCGGCTTTCCGAATCTTTCCGAATTCGAGATTTTGAATCCGGCTCATCGGGAGATGATGGATGATCCGGAATTTTCCGTAGCGGCGGGGCTTGTCATTTGGGGCAAGACGGAAAATGAGACGCCCGTTTCGGGTATAGGCGCGGTCAAGAAATTCCTCCGCAATTTATTGCCTTAATTTTTATTTTCATTACACTTGATAAAGTTGAAAACCGAAATGTCAAAAAAGAACCATAAAAAAATTAAAAAGAATCTTAAGCTGAAACCCAAAGAAAGTAAGAACGGGTTGACCTGTGTCAAAGTGATCGGCGTGGGCGGCGGCGGCGGCAATGCCGTTACGCGAATGATGAATGGCGACCGGCCGCGCGGCGTCGAATTCGTCGCGGTAAACACCGACGCTCAGGATTTGGATTACGCGGCGGCGCATAAAAAGATTTACATCGGGAAAGCTTTGACGCGCGGTTTGGGCGCGGGCATGAATCCGGAAATCGGCAAACAGGCCGCCGAAGAGAATCGTTCGGAAATCGGCGAGATGCTCGAAGGCACTGACATCGCTTTCATCACGGCCGGCATGGGCGGCGGCACGGGCACTTCGGCCTCCGCAGTGGTTGCGGAAATCGCGAAGGAAAAAGGAATTCTTACGGTTGCAGTCGTCACAAAACCTTTCGCCTTTGAAGGCGCTCAACGGATGAATATCGCTCAAGAAGGATTGAGCCGTCTCAAAGAAAAAGTGGACGCGCTCGTCGTGATACCGAACGACCGTATTTTTTCCCTTATCGATAAAGACACGCCAATCTTGAAAGCTTTTGCTTCAATCGATGATATTTTGAAACAGTCGGTGCAGGCGATTACCGAACTTATAAACAATCCGGGTATCATTAACGTGGACTTCGCCGATATCAAGACGATATTGAAGGATGCCGGCACCACGTTAATAGGTATTGGTATGGCCTCGGGCCAGGATCGGAGCATTAAAGCCGTGAATGCCGCAATCAATTCGCCGCTTTTGGAAGTCTCTTTGGATGGCGCGAAGGGTATTGTTTTTAGTATAGCGGGCGCTAAAGACCTTAAAATGTCCGAAATCAACGATATTGCGAAAGCCATATCGGCTAATCTGGACTCGAATGCGCGCGTCATCTTCGGCGCCTATCATGACCGGAGTTTGAAGGATAAGGCCATCAAAGTGACGGTCATTGCGACTGGCTTTAACGGCGTTTTTCCTCAGCGTTCGATGATTCCAACCCTTTTTATGAGTGGCGAAGGAATGAAAAAGGAGGTAAAACCTGAAGCGGGATTGGATAAAGCCGAAAAGAATGACGATATGTTCGATGAGGAAAGCGAAAAGGGTCCGAAATCGGCCTCGCCGAAGTCGGAAAAGAACGAGCCTTGGGACATTCCCACTTTTCTAAGGAAGAAAAAGAGATAAAGGTTGCATGGTGCGGCTAAGGGATGGACAAAAGTCCATTTTTTTAGTTTCCTAGTGAGTTATCCACCGTTGCTTGTTTTGGCAACTACCTTAAAATTAGCTTACGAACAAAAAAATAAAAATCAGTCGGATAAAAAACAAAAAATATGAGCGGAAAAAAAACGGTCTCCAAAAAAGATAAAAAGGTCATTCCTTTGAAGAGAATTTTTACCAAGGCGGGCACAGATCCGTTCTCCGAAGTGAAGTGGGTGAAACGCGACGCAGTCGTAGGCAGCGGCGACAAAAAAGTTTTTGAACAAAAAGAAGTGGAGTTTCCGGATTTCTGGTCGTTGAACGCGGTGAACATCACCGTGGCGAAATATTTCCGCGGCAAGCTCGGCACGCCGGTGCGCGAAGAAAGTTTGAAGCAAATGATTACGCGGGTCACGAGTGTCATCCGCGGCTGGGGCGAAAAATTCGGCTACTTCGCGACCGCGAATCAAGCGCAAATATTTGAAGACGAATTGAAATATATTCTTCTCAACCAGAAAGGTTCATTTAACAGTCCGGTCTGGTTCAATGTCGGCGCGCGGGAACATCCGCAGTGTTCCGCCTGTTTTATTCTTTCGGTGGAAGACAGCATAAATTCAATTTTGGATTGGATCAAAACCGAAGGAATTATTTTTAAAGGCGGTTCCGGCGCAGGCGTAAATCTTTCCAATCTCCGTTCCAGAACGGAAAATTTGTCCGGCGGAGGGTATTCTTCCGGTCCGGTATCATTTATGCGCGGCGCTGATTCCGTCGCGGGCATGATCAAATCCGGCGGTACGACGCGCCGCGCCGCGAAGATGGTGGTTTTGAATATCGATCATCCCGATGTAATGGATTTCATCCGCACCAAAGCGGAGGAGGAGAAGAAGGTCAAAGCTTTCATCGATGCGGGCTATAATATGGCCGATTTGAATAACGATGCCTGGAATTCCATTCAATTCCAGAATGCCAATAATTCCGTTCGGCTTACCGATGATTTTATGGAAGCGGCGGAGCGCGACGGTGAATGGCAGACGAAACGCGTCACGGATGGCCAGCCGGCCAAGACATACAAGGCTCGGGAAATGCTTTCCGAAATTGCGCAGGCGGCTTGGGATTGCGGCGACCCGGGCGTTCAATTCGATTCCACTATTAATCGATGGCACACCTGTCCGAATTCCGGCCGCATCAATGCCTCGAATCCCTGCTCAGAGTATATGCATTTGGATAATTCGGCCTGTAATCTCGCTTCCATTAATTTAATGAAATTCCTCCGCGAAGACGGCACTTTTATGGTGAATGACTTCAAACATGCCGTGGATGTTTTTATCTTGGCCCAAGACATTATTGTAGGCGGTTCATCCTATCCGACGGAGAAAATCGGGGAAAACGCCCGTAAATTCCGCGAATTGGGCCTCGGTTTCGCCAATCTGGGAGTGCTTCTGATGACTAAGGGCATTCCGTACGATTCCGAAGAAGGCGCCGCTTGGAGCGGAGCCATCGCGTCTTTGATGGCCGGCGAGGCCTATCGATTTTCGGCGAAGATTGCGGAACGCGTGAAGCCTTTCGAAGGATATGCCGCGAATCGCGAGCCGATGCTTGAGGTCATAAAACACCATGGTTCGGAATCGAAGAAAATCAATCTTAATTTCCTCGATGATAAGAAGCTCGGAACGGAGGCTCAAAAGATTTGGGACGAAGCGCTCGCGCTCGGGGAAGAGCACGGTTTCCGGAATTCCCAGTCGACGGTCATTGCGCCGACCGGCACGATTGCTTTTATGATGGATTGCGACACCACGGGCATTGAGCCGGATTTCTCGCTTGTGAAAATGAAACAGCTCGTCGGCGGCGGCTGGATGAAAATCGTGAATGCCGGCGTGGAGAACGCGCTCTTGAAGCTCGGCTACTCGGCGACGGACGCAAAAAACATCATTGATTACGTGGCGGAAAACGGCACGGTGGAAAACGCGCCGGGTATGAAGGACGAGCATCTGGCGATATTCGATTGCGCGGTCAAAGCCCAGAAGGGCACGCGGGAAATCTCCTGGCGCGGGCATATAAGAATTGTCGCCGCCGTCCAGCCTTTTATTTCGGGCGCGATATCCAAAACTTTCAATATGTCCCACGACGTGACAAAGGGGGAAATCGAGGAAGCTTACGTAATGGCTTGGAAGATGGGTATTAAAGCCTTCGCCGTTTATCGCGACGGCTCCAAGTCCGCCCAGCCTTTGAATACGTCGGAAAGTAAGTCCAAAGACAATAAGGAATTGAAATTGGCGGGCGAAGCGTTTCGAAGACGTCTGCCTCCGACCAGAATTTCCAAAACGCATAAATTCTCCATCGCGGGCCACGAAGGCTATCTCACCTACAGCATTTATGAAGACGGCAGTTTGGCGGAGATGTTTGTGAAGATGGCCAAGCAGGGAAGCACGCTCTCGGGGCTTTTGGATGCATTCGCCATTTCCGTTTCCATGGCGCTTCAGTATGGCGTGCCGCTCAAGGCGCTCGCCAACAAATTCATCTATAGCCGATTCGAGCCGGCTGGCTTTACCGAAAATCCCGATATTCGGATTGCGACGAGTATTATTGATTATATGTTCCGGTATCTGGCCATCGACTTCCTTTCGGAAGACGATCTTTCTGAATTCGGAATGTCCCGCGAATCCCATAATAATCATCTCATTGAAATGAAGGAGGAATCGAAAGAACCGGCTCGAGTGGCGGTGGCCGCTTCGGTTAAGAGTTCTTCTCCGGAGGCGAATGTCGATACTCCCAAAAAGAGCGTCAAATCGGTCGCCGGAGATACGGTTTGCCGGAGTTGCGGGGGAATGATGGTGCGCACCGGCACCTGCCTGACCTGCCTTCAGTGCGGCAGTTCTTCGGGAGGTTGCTCCTAAACAGAGAAAGATGGATAAAAACAACCCAGCCAGTCCAATGGACTGGCTGGGTTCTGATTTGGCGCTTAAGCGCGCGAAACGTTCTTTGCGCTCAGGCCTTTGTCGCCCTGCACGATCTCAAAAGAAAGCTCATCGCCTACCTTGAGTTCATCAAACGTCACGCCGTTCAAATCTTTGGAATGGAAGAAAAGATCCTTTTCCTCGCCATCGCGAGCAATGAATCCAAACCCCCGGTCCGTCAATGTTTTGATTTTTCCCGTCATGTTTGTGTTTATACTTCTAGAAACCCGACCCCGTCTCTAAACTGATGCTTATGCTATCAAACAACAGTATTTTTGTCAAATAGAAAAACGGCACCTATTTACAGGTGCCGCTGCGTATTGAATTATATTACTTCTGTTTTCCAGGCGTATTTTGCCGCTATTTCATAGACTCCGAAAAGCGTCGCGCTATATAAGCGTACTTGCGAGAGTGTTTCTGAAAAACGGTATTGCCGCGGTGTAGCATTCGGCCAAGCCCGCGAATGTTTTGGGATAAGCCGGACCCGAGAGTGCCCAGACTCCGAAGTTCGTTGTGACAAAGAAGAAGACGGCCCCGGCGAAAGACGTTCCGGCGATTCTTCCGATTGAAACTTTACCTTTCATTAGGAATCCGAAAACGGAAACGAGAAGCGTACTCCCGTAGACGATTGCCATAAGTGGGCCGTAGAAGCCCAAGAAGATATCGCTTAGAAGGAGCGCCAAAAGGGGAATAGCGAGCGCGAGCCTTTTCTCGAGATAGACTCCAGCGAAGAGCGCTACGGATATCATCGGAGTGAAGTTCGGCGCGTGGGGGATTAGTCTTGAAAATGCCGCGAAAAAAATCAGCAATACAGCAAAAAAGATGTTCATTGGAACCTCCAGTTGTTATTTGATTTTTAGTTTGTTGAAAATAGTACTGTTTGAATTATTGAATAAAACTCGCCCGGACGCAAGATTTGTTTTGTTTTTCCGAGTGGGACCTGTCTGTGCCATGCCTGCGCATGCAGGAGGCAGGTGTTGGAATGTTGGTTGGGGTAGGGAAACACTAGAAAATGTTATATCCTCTAAATATGGATCTATTAATCGGGACAAGAAATCAATATAAGGTGGCTGAAATGATGAGCCTCTTGGATGAGGTTAAGGATATTAAAATTCATTATTTGGACGAAATATCGAGCCAAATAGTTATTGAAGAAGACCAGAACAGTTTAGAAGCCAACGCTAGAAAAAAAGCAGTGGAACTTTCAAAACATACGGACTGGTACGTTTTTGCTTCAGATGTGGGTGTAGATATTCCGGGTCTAGGCGATAAATGGGATATTTTAAAAAATCAAAGAATAGTGGGAGAAACCAAAACCGATAAAGAAAAAGTAGATACTCTTATTTCTCTGATGAGCGGTCTAAAAGGAGATGATAGAAGATGTTCCCATCATTTAGCACTGGCTTTAGCTAAGGGTGGTAATCTTTTGTGGTCGCTTGAGGACACTACGGATTTTGGTTGTATAGTTGAAAAACCGCAAAATACCGACATTCCTTCTTATGGGTGGATGGGGCATGTTTGGTACTATCCACAATTTAAAAAAACTTTTAATCAGATAAATGAAGTTGAAAAAAATGAAACTAGAAAAATATTAGAAAAAATAAAAGAAGAATTGCAACAATATTTGAAGATGATTGGTTAGTGTTATATTGTCAAAAGTCGTTGCTCTCCGAGTGGGACGATGTTGTAGATACTGAGCGAAGCGAATGTATTGGAATGGTTTTGGAAGAATAAAAAAGCAGATTCAGTTTATAACCGAACTTGCTCTAATCTTGAATTATCCATTCATTAAGGAGCTAGAGTATCATAACCCTCAGGACTTGCTCGTTTTTCTCTCTCGCTAGGTTGTCTGAATTTCGGATCTAAAGCTTTGACAAAAAATTTGGCTTCATACCAGTCATCCAATGACGTTCCTTTAAGATGGATACTACCAGCACTTTCATCAACCTGATCGACAACATAATAATTTTTGTCCAGTTTCATGGCGGGCATCATTTCTTCACGGTTCTCGTCAGTTGACCACCTTGGCATTACACCTTCGCCTACATTAAACATGGCTTTTTTCTCCTGATCTGATGAAATTTGTTCTATACCCATATCTAAAATTATACTAAATATGAGAGAATTTACAGCTCTTACAAAGGATGGAAATTGTTTGCTCCTCGGGTATTCAGAGAATACTCCGAGTCGCCGCTTCGGAAATTCAAAACCGCCTTACGGCGGCCTTGCACTTCACTCGTCAGCTCCTCGGTATAGCTCGCAAACTCGCTATACCCCGAGGAGCGCGCTCGGAAATATAAAAGCGCCCGAAGGCGCTCTTATATTTCGCTCGCTTGCTCGCCCTGCTCAACGATTTTCGAACTTTTGACTGCCTGCCCGTCCGTAGCCTAGTGCGAAGGCGGGGTTGCCCTTGCCTGCCCCGTAGCGAACTGGTATGGGGTTGTTTTGATTCGATTTCCATATATTTACCACCTGTGGACAATTTTCTTTGTCTTATGCTATAGTGTAATTGATCGTAAGATCACGGATTTTAGAGCTAAAGGGCCTCGGCAACGGGGTCTTTTGTGCTTTTATAAGCCGATTCTTTTAACCAACAAATAAACTCTTTGAGATCAAAAATATCTACTATTTTGAGACCGTTTTCTCTAAGTTCGTTCAATTCGCTGGAAATTCTACCGGCTGTCGCAAACAAATAAACTTGTTTGCCGGCGGCTATTAATTTTTTAATTGGATCGGCAAAATCACTGTCTCCGCTCCATAATATAAAAGTTTCCGCGCTGTTTCGTTCGCAATCAAGGAGCATATCAACGCCGATTTCAACATCAAAATTACATTTCATATCCTCAATAAAATATTCGCCCTTCTTGTTCATGTCGGCAAAACGCTGATTTAAGTATTCAATTGTCCCAACTTCGTACTTCTTCAGTAACGCGCGGCGAATAAACTGCTTTACAAGAACCGTCGAATCTGACGAGACGCTTGAGGCATTGATAGAAAAATTGAGTATTTTGACTGGCTTCGTTCGAAGAATATATTTGTAATTTTCTGCTTCTGATTTTTCTTTTTCCGAGCGCTCATTGCCCGCAAGATATCCATTATAGAAATTGATTGCCTCTATAGTGCTGAAAGAATCCAAAAACTGTTTGAGACGCTTTAGGTCAATATGCCACCCAAGTTTTTCACTCCACGGTCTGACATTGGCATAATCAATATAAACGCGAGTGTTTGCATCAAAAACACTTTCAAGTCGTTTGATGACTTCCTGTTTATTTTCTGCGATGTCTTTTATTCTTTGTGTTTTTGGCGTAAACATAAAATTAACTTCTTTTCTGATACCGATAGCCATATTGAATAATATTTATATTCAAAAATTGCCCAGGCGACGCCGCCTTAAGCAATCCGTCATATAAACGCTCCGGTACATTAAAATACTGATACACATCGCCCGAAGTAAACTCCACCTCTAAAGTAGCCGACTGTGGATCGTAGCCAATTGAACTAATATTTGTTGATGAAACCGGCGTTCTTTGCATAAATTTATTTTATCAAAATTTTAGGCATCTTTCGACATTGATTTCGCCAAAGCCGAGTCAAAAAGCTCTTTGAGTTTTGCTTTTTGTCCAAGAAGCTGTTTTTTGTAATTCTGAATCGCGGAAAGTTTGGCGACGATTTGCTTTTGAATTTCGAGGGGTGGAAGAGGAATTTTAATCTGCTTTAGCCTATTTGCGTTAAATTGTGGTTGCCCTGAGCCGGTCATCAGCGATCTAGCTTGTTGCCAATAGTCCTGGGATCGAGAAAATAACCAAATGTAAAATGGATCAATTGAAGTATCAGGGTTTAAGCGAATCAAAAACGATGCAAAAATTGCCGGTTCGCCTTCTTCGAAATAGAGAATCTTGCCGAACGTTGCGCCAGTCCGTGCCAGTAGCAGATCACCGTTTCGTAATTGATAGCTTTTTGCTTCGTCTTGGCTAATGGCCACATATTTTTTATCAGAATCTCTTAATTCGCCCTCATCACCAATGTCGGTAATTCTTATAAACCTATAATTTCCTGAGTCTTTTGCCGATGTAGTGTATCCATACTGTGGTTTGATAATATCTCCCAATTTTTTAATCTCCCAATTCTTCTTGCCCGCCATAGCTTTTTTATCCGCCGAAGTTTTAACGAAGGCGGAAGCGTCGGCGGGGCCGGCCGGATTTACCCCGTTAGAGTGTTTGCTATCTCTAACGGGGTTTAATTCCTTATGCAAAAGCGATTGAAAAAGCTCGTCAGTTTTCTGGATAAGCCCATCATTCAATTTCTGCGCCTTGGCGATTTTATCCAACCGCTCAACAATTTGGGTTTGGATTGCAAGAGGAGGAACCGGGATTTCAAAATTTCTTAAACTACTTCCTTTGATTGCAGAGAATGTGCTTCCAGTTGAAAGTCTAGACCAATTATTTTCATTCTTTTTCATGAAATAGAATAGGAACATTTGATTTAAAATGTCCTCCTTTGCGCGGAGAGCTCCCAAACCGCGACCAACACAAGATTTTTCTTTTGTAATATTGATATTTCCTACGGGAGCACGAACCGATATCAAAATATCGTTCGCTTCCGCGATTCGATTTGGAGATGAGCAATATTTAACTGGGATAGGATAAATTTCTCCAAATTCCGCCTTGCCTTGAAAAAATGGCAAACCAATACCTTGCTCGTTGTAGCTGGAAGATGGTGGTGATTGTCCCATAACCACTTCCGCAATTTCCCCTAATTTTTTTATTGGCCAAGTCATATTTATTTAAATCCTAAATCTTGCCTCATTAAATCCTCAATTTTATCGGCGTCACTCCATAATTTATCAAACATTTCCGATTCTTTATTCTTATCATAATCGGGCGCACAGCATCTTTTATAAACTTCGCTAACATATACAAGAAATGCTTTTAGTTCTTTATTTACAATAGGGCTTGAAATCAAAAGGCATTTTGCACTTACTTCTGCCAGTGTCGTAATATTCAAACTTTTTCCTTCTTTTGTGAGCGAAACAAACTTGCTTTCCAAGTGAGCAGCGAATTCTTTGTATGCCTCCAGTTTTGCGTTAAAAAGGCGCGACTCTTTTTCGTTTCTTTTTTGCATTACTGCTGATACTAAGGCAGCGATAACGCCGCTAAGTAATAATGTAATAATAAATTGTAGTGTCGTGTTCATAATTCTTCTCCACATTTCTGACATTCGTAATCATCCAGAGGCACCAATGAATTTCCAGCATTATCAGTATTGATAATAATGTTCTTTAAAGTAATTGTTCCGTAATCGCCACACTTTTCACATTTGTATTGCAGAGTGTTTGTTGTATTTAGAGGAGTTATGTTAATTGGTTTTATCATATTTTTTATTCGTTAATTTTTTTGACCTTTATTTTTCTAATTTTCTTGCCCCGTAGGAAGCCGTAGGCTTTCCTTCGGGGTTTGTTAGCCAAGTCATATTATTTTTTCTTCACTTCGGCCATTCTATTATTTATGTTTTGGGCGGCTTCTTTGGTAACTTTATTAAACATAGAATCTTTCTCTCCGAAATTTTTAAACGAATGTCCGCTGTGCCACCAAATATCATCTATGCAAATGAACCTATCATGGAATTTTTTGCTTTCATAAATATCTATCAAGTGTCCGTCATTTTTTAATTTTTCAACCTGTATAAAAAAATCTGCTGGGGTGATTTTATTGGTGTCAGTAATAATAATCTTTTTAATCCCTGGTTTTAACAGTTGAATCATTAAAAGGATTTGGTCATCTATATATGAATCAATGATAATAATACTGTTTTTCGTGGATTTCATTAAATTTCGGAGTTTAATATACGACTGAAAGGAATCTCCTTTCTTTATATAATTTTGATCTACAAATTTTGCTATTTTCGCCTTCTTTTTTAATCTTGTTGGCTTATGCTCAACTATTAAAGTTTCTAGATTTAAAAAAGTATTTGCAATTTGTCTTAGAAGATACCCCATTGAAAAAGGTAGAGCAATTACATAAGTATTAACTTTGGCCTGTCTAGTTTGTTGAAGGAGAGCTACAAAATCACTATCTCCCGAAACTAATACGAAATTTTTTAACGATGGCAAAATGCGCATTGCATCTACTGCCAAACTTATATCTAAACCGCCAGAAATAACTCTATCACCTACTTTTCTTAATTTTATACAATGTACAATATAACCAATTTTTTCGAGCGATATGTAAAATTTTTCTTGTCCTTTACTGGTTGGATCGATTACACCGTAATAATATATCTTAGTCTTTGCTCCAAATTTTTTTATAAGGACGTTAAAAAAATTGGTGTAATCAACATTTTTATTTATCCGCCTAGTAGTTGCATAAAGCCAGCTGCCATCTATAAAAATAGCCGTTTGAGTATTTATGTTATTGCCTTTTGTTATTACTCCCATATCCAAATATGTTTTTAAATTTTCTTTTTGACTTCGCCTAGTAATTTATCTAATTTATTTTTCGCATTTTCAATTTCTCTCAAAATCTCCTTCGGATCGCGGTGATTTATTTCTTCTTCGCCGTTGTATGGGCTATAAGTATTGGCCGAAAGTATGTAATCGTTTTCGGCAATTTCTTTCACGGTAGTGAACCACGAATAAGGTTTGGCAACTGCCTGATCTTTATTCCAGAGTTCCAGCAGTTTTGGAATATCATTCTTGTATTGCGGTCCGAACTTCTTGGCGGCCGATAGAGATGAGCCATCGCCTTTCATATCAAAGAACCAAACCTTTTCTTTGTCGTCAATTTTTGGCGCGGATTTCTTTTTGAAAACCAGAAAGCTAGTTTTTACTCCGGCATAGGGCTGGAATACTCCGGCTGGCATCGAGACAACTGCCTCCAGCTTTGTGTTCTCAAGCAAAAAGCGGCGAATGTCTTTGTCGTCTTTATTTGTGCCAAAAAGCGAACCCTCCGGCAAGATTATGCCAGCTCGACCGCTCGGTTTAAGTGAATTGATAACATAGCCCAAGAAAAGCACCTGCGTTTTTTTAGATTGAACGGGTAGTGTGGGTTTTATTCTTCCAGCGTCAACCAAACCGGCAAAAGGAGGATTCGTTAAAATAACCTCATATCTTTTAAGGTCGTTCCCATCTTCGTTTCCTGCCACGGTATCTTTTCGTAAAATGCGCGCACCCTCAAGTCCGTGAAGCAAAAGATTCATCAATGCCAGCCGCGAAACTTCCGGCGCGACATCATAACCGGTAAAAGTTTTCTGCGTGAGAAACTGCCACTGTTCTTTATTTAGTTTGTCGCCATATCCTACTTTGTGCCCATTTTTTTCTTCAATATTTTTAGCATCGCTATTTTTAAACTTGATGTAATCGTATGCTGTTATTAAAAATCCGCCCGTGCCACAAGCCGGATCAAGAACTGTCTCGCCGATTTTCGGATTCACCATCTCAACAATCGCGCGGATAATATGCCGCGGCGTGAGAAACGCGCCCAACTTGCCGGCTGAACTGATTTGACTCAAAAGATACTCGTAGAGATCACCCTTTACATCCGTGTCCAAACTTGAGAATTCTATGGTGTCTATAATTTCAACAACTCTTTTCAGTGTGGCTTCATCGGGAATAAGCAATTTCGCGCCGTGAAAAATTTGACTGATGTTTGAATGGCCATTGTGCAATTCTTCAATAAACGGAAAAATCTCATCGCGGACGAATTTGTATAAATTTCCGCCAATTTTTTCTCGCCACTTTGACCACCTAAATTTTTCTTTCTTGCCCTCAAACAATGAGCGATGTTTATGCCCCGTGATTTTTTCTTCTCTTTCTTTTGCGATATCCTGTTCCTCAAGCATTTTGAGAAAGAAAAAGAAGCTTAACTGCTGTATGCGAGTCATTGGGTCGCTTAAACCCTGCGCGAAAAGATAGTTATTCAAAATATCTATCTTTTGCTTAAATCCCTCTCTTAATTGTTGGATATTTTGAGTCATATTATAGTGAGCTTGTCGAACTATTGTAAAGGGTGTTAATAACTATTGACTTATGGCGAGCGGTTGCTATACTAGAATTACAGTACCGAAAAGGGGCGTCGACCGTTAGGACGATAGCCCTTTTTCATTTTCTTCTTTATCTTCTGGCATATTTAAATGGTCTGTTTTATCTACAAAGATATTGAAATTGTGATTTTTGAAGCCCTTCGTAAATGTTTCTGTTCCTAACTTACTTTTTAAATACTCCACGACTTCAATTTTATACTTTGAACCGTCGACCAACCTTTTTGCAAACTTTATATCATAAGTTATCGCGCCGATTAAAAGATCAACGAGTTGCAACAAGTCGTTTGATTTTGAATCAAATCTGCACACGCCTGCCAAAGCAAGTCGTTTTTTCTCGGCGTTAAAATTCTTCTTTATACTGACCTCAAATCGAATATTTCTTGGAGTAGTGACATAATCAGCAATGAGCACAATAATTTCTTGATTAGAAAGAGCGGCATCCAACAGCTTGAGCGTTATCTGTTCATAGGCTAACCATGGATTTTTATCAAAATTCTTAAGGTAATAATCACTCTTTGTGCTGATAGAATAGGAGTAAAATCCAATACTCCTTGTTTCAAAAAGAGCATCCATTGAGGTTTTAGCAAAGCCGATATTATTTTTAGATAATTTATTAAATTTTACTTCATCATAAAATCGAGCCCTACTTCTCTCAAAAAATAGCTTACTCTGCAAATAATAAGGTTGGCTCATCTTCAATATTCCGACAGTAAAATACTGGTCTTTCTGATCGCTTAATGTGCCTGTTTCGTCCAAAAAACAAAACTTTGTCCAGATTTTATCAAAATCAGAAAGTTTTAAGTCTTCGGTTTTTATTTCTTTGTTGAATTTAAAAAATGACATGAATATAACTTTTATTGATTTATAAAAACCGAATGATTTAACTCTTCAATCGTTGATTTAAGTTTATCATCATCAAAGACCTTAAGCACATAATTAAGACCGCCTAGGGCCGAAAAAATCGGTTCGTTGAAAATAGAAACCTCAATCGGCGCGCGGCGAGCGATATATTGGCTTTTAACCAAACGCAAAATCTTAGCCTGCTCCGGCTCAAACTGCTTATCTATCATCCAGGCTTCAAAGAGTTCGCCGACTCGGTCCTCATATAATTGCTCTTCAGTAGGAAGATTTTGGATACCGAGAGCTGTTTTTATAAAGTCATTCAGTGTCCCAATTGGATAACGATACGCTTCGCGCAAATTCGCTTCATTGAAATAAAACTTCGGTGAATTGAGACGATCCGCTAAAATTTGAGATTCGTCATTTGTAAGTTCCTGCCCGTCTTTTACTTTTTTCACCAACGGCTCAGCTTGCGCAAGCTCCTGAACCTGCCGTTCCCATGCCGTTTGATAATCATCAGAGTCTATTCTTTCTCCTTCAGCTCCAATCTCAACATAAGCGCGTTTTATAACGACATCAATATTTTCTTGAGCGGTCTCCGCAACCTGGATAAAACTGGCCGGTACTTCAATGTCTTCTTCAATAAAGTCCTTGGCTTCCGTTCCCCACGGGATACCAGCTTTGGCTTTAGCGATTTCTGAATATGGATTATAGCTTTCGTCATTAAAATACTTAGTAACGCCGGCAAAGTCGTAAATCCTAAATGATTTTTTATTGATCCGAGAATCAAGACGACTGCCCCGGCCACGCATTTGCTGATATAAGATCGGCGATTGTGTTGGACGAACCATTATTATATTTTCAACCATTGGCGCATCAATGCCGGTATCCATCATACCCACAGAAACAGCAATCGTTGGCATTTCTTCCAGCTTAAAGCGGCGAATAGCCCCACGAGGGTCTTCGGTATCGGAAGTAATAACCTCGGCAAACCTACCCTTATATTCCGGCTTAGCTTGATTGAAATAATAAGCCAGTTGAGCGGCGTGACGTTTGGTTACAGCATAAACGATAGCCTTGCGCATTTTTTTCTGTTCCCGCTTTTCTTCTTCGGCAAAATAAGCTTGGACAACCTGTTCATTTCTGGCCGGTATGTTTATCTTTCTTTCCAAATCTTCCGGACTGTAATCTTCGCCTTCAAAATTTACACCTTCAAGCGATACTTTCGTATCAATCTGCACAATGTCATAACCAGCAAGAAAGCCGTCTTTGACTCCGCGGCGAATGCTATATACAAAAGTCGGCTTTCCTTTCTGTTCCGTTTCATCCCAACATCCGAAAAGTTTATAAGTATTGCGATCAACATATCCGCTGGGCGTTGCCGTCATCCCAATGCGAATAGCGTCAAAGTGCGAAAGGACACTGTTATAAATTCCAAAAATTGACCGATGGGCTTCATCGGAAATAATCACATCAAAATAACCGCTGGTGAATAGCGAAAGTTGGGAGTAGAGAGTCGGGAGAG
>JBBTQX010000007.1:40209-51298 GCA_038065455.1 Patescibacteria group bacterium | reverse complement strand
TGCGTTATATTTTTGAGAAGCTATTCACTCCATTGTGGATAGCTTCTTTATTTTTGTATAATTCAGAGTGAGATTAGGTTCATGAACGGCCGTTCACGGATTGCCGTCACCGAACTCTCTCTGTAAAGACCCCCAAAGTTAAGACACTTTTTTGACGAGTTTCTGGTAGCGATTTGAGAACAACGCCGGCGGCATCTTGAGGGCGGAATGGATTCTCCGGTGATTGTAGTCCCAGACAAGGCGATGAATCTCATAGACCAGTTCTCCCAATGATTTGAATCTTTCCGGATCTCCCAGATCCGCCTTGAACTGCGAATAGAAGGACTCCTGATATCCATTCTCCCAGGGAGAGGACTTCTTTGACCGGGATATCCGGATACCGAACCCCAAGAGCGCTCCTGTGAAGATTCTGGAGCCGTATTCTCTGCCGTTGTCCGAGTGGAAGATATTTGGTCTCGGATGATGTTCCGCCGCGGAGAAGAGAGCCTGGAGGACCAGAGGCACCGAATGGGTGTTCATCACGGCCCAACCCGCGATTTCTCTGGCAAATAAATCCATCACGGTTGAGAGATACAGGATGCTCGCAAGACCCGTCTTCCTTGGTCTTTTGCCTCTCCTCCGGCATGCTTTCATTCCAAAGAGCTTCATCACGCGTTGAGCTCTTTTTTTGTTGATACGAAGCTCCAGCGCCACTCTCCTGAAGCCATATGAAGGGCGGTCTCTCAATACGGGAATGATTCGTTCCTTGAGTGACCAATCCTTGGGCAGTTGTTTCGAGATATAGCAGAGGGAAGCGCGGGAGAGGCCGAGAGATTGAGCCAGCTCCCGCTTCGTCCTCTTCTGCTTTTTGATCAACGCTTTTTTTGAGTTCGGGAGGAGGCGAGGGTGAGCTCGCCCACGAGAGCGAGGAGCTCATCGTTCTGGCGCTTCAATTTGACCAGTTCGCCGATTGTGGGTGTGCCTTTCACGCCTCTGCCCAGCCAGTTGTATATGGTGGCAGGGTTCAAACCATGTTCTTTCGCGGCTTGAATGACCGGGATGCCTTCCTCCTTGATTCTCTTCAATATCTGCTCCTTCACTTCAGGAGCGGTGCGGTATGTTTTCTTCATGACACAAGGGTATATTGCTTTCGACCTTCGTGTCTAATATATGGGGGTCAGGCCACTAGGTAAAAGCGATTATTCTTCTCGAGGAAGCTTGTTTCGCAGGCAGAATAAATAATAAAACTACCAAATAGATATTTTCTTATGTTTCCTGAAGCAAATCTCGGAGGCGGAAAAGCTCGGTATCCCGCAAGGGATTTTTCCGCCGAGAGCTTAGTGGTGCGCTCGGCCGCAGGAGACGAGCGACACCCGGTGCTAAAGGGAATATAAGAAAATATCTAAAGCACCCGAACCTCGTCGCAAATAAACTTCGTATCGCCGTTCTTCCACGAAAGAAAGCCGTCCACGAGGATCGCCTGGTTCTCCTGCCAAGCGTCGGCGGTCTTGCTCAATAGGTCGTTGAAGACCAAAAGTTCCATATTATCGTTCAGATCTTCCAAGGTCACAAAAAGCATCGGCTGGCCTTTTTTGGTTATGAATTTTTGGATGCCGCTCACGACGCCCGCGAGCCGGAATTTCAAAGAGCGTTCGCCGTTTTTGGGGAGGGAAAGAGCGAATTTAATCGTTTTCGCCGTACCATTCAATTTTTCCTGGTGTCCGTTCATCGGATGGTCGGTGAGATAAAGGCCCAGAAGCTCCTTTTCCCAGCCGGCTTTGGTTTTCTTATCCGCCGGCGGCGCGGGCTTCAGCCGCAAAGAAGAGAAAGCCGAGACCGAGCCGAAGAGGGAATTCTGATTGGTAAGGGCGCTCTTGCGGGTCGCTTGGTTGAATTTGATGAGTTCCTCGATATTCGCGAGCAATTGCCCCCGTTCCAGATTGAATGAATCGAAGGCGCCGGCCTTAATGAGGCTCTCCAACGATTTTTTGTTCAGGTCGCGGTGTTGGACGCGGGTGAGAAAATTAGCCATATCGGTAAAGGGGCCGCCCTTGCCGCGCTCCTCAATAATTACGCCCACGATATTCGCGCCGACATTTTTCACGGCTAGGAGGCCGAAGCGGATGTTCGGCATATCCACCGCGAAGTCTTGAAAGCTCTGATTGATGTCCGGCGGAAGCACTTTGATGTTCAAGTGCTTAGCCTCGTTGATGAGGAAGTTAACGCGCTCGATCTCGGTGCCGGAGACGTTCAATAAGCTCGTCATAAATTCCACCGGATAGTGGGCCTTGAGATATGCCGTCTCATAGCTGATCATCGCGTAACAAGCTGCGTGACTTCTGTTAAAACCGTAGCGCGCGAAAGGCGGGAAGAGATCCCAAATGGCGGCGGCCGTTTTTGGATTGATGCCGTTCTTTATCATTCCTTTGACCAGCCGATCCTGTTGTTCATCCAAGAGCGATTTGATTTTTTTGCCGATGGCTTTGCGGAGCGTATCGGCTTCGGCGAGCGTGAAGCCGCCCAAGTCCCGCGCGATTCTCATCATCTGTTCCTGATAGATGCCCACGCCGTAGGTTTGGGAAAGAATGGGCTCGAGTTTCGGGTGAAGATAAGTAACTTTTTCCCGGCCGAACTTACGGTTGATATATTGCGGAATAAGTTCCATCGGGCCGGGGCGGTAGAGCGATATCATCACGATGATATCCTCGAGCGAGTTCGGCTTCAAATCTTTCAGATGATGTCGGATGCCGGTCGATTCCAGCTGGAAGATGCCGGTCGTATCCGCCCGCTGGAAGAGTTTGAAAGTTTCCGAGTCATCGAGCGGAATCTTATCGATGTCCACATCCTCGTTGCGGATTTCTTTTATCAGCCGGAGAGTTTTTTCAATAATGGTCAGGTTTTTCAATCCCAAGAAATCCATTTTCAAAAGTCCCATATCTTCCACGCTGTGCATTTCGAACTGCGTAAGAATTGTGTCTTCTCCCTGGGGCGCTTTTTGGAGCGGCATCAGTTCTGTGAGCGGTTCGTCGGAGATGACGACGCCGCAGGCGTGGACGGAGGCGTGCCGGGCCGTGCCCTCGAGCTTCAGCGCGGCGTCCAGGATTCTTTTTGCATCGGCGTTCTTTTTATATATCTCCTTGAGTTCGGGAATGCCCTCGAGCGCGTTTTTTAGGCTGGTCATTTTGGAATTGACGTTGGCCGGTATCAGTTTGGAAATTTGGTCGCAAAAACCGTAGGGAAAACCCATCGCCCGGCCGGCGTCGCGCACGGCGGCCTTGGCTGCCATAGTTCCAAAGGTGATTATCTGCGCCACCCGGTCGTGGCCGTATTTTTCCCGCACGTAGGCCAGCACTTCGTCCCGACGGGTGTCGGTGAAGTCCATATCGATGTCAGGCGCCTGGATGCGGTCCGGATTCAGGAAGCGCTCGAAGAGCAATTCGTATTTTAAGGGGTCAATATTCGTAATGCCTAATATATAGGCGATAATCGAGCCGGCCGCCGAGCCGCGGCCGGGGCCCACCACGATGCCGTGCTCTCTCGCCCAGTTCACGAAATCCTGCACGATGAGAAAGTAATCGGCGAAACCGGTCTTTTTGATGACGCCGAGCTCCATTATCGTCCGTTCATTGATGACTGGAGTCCTTACCGGATAGCGGTTATGAAGCTTTTCGTTCACGATGGATTCCAAATATTCGTAGGGAGTTTTTTCATTAGGAACGGGGAATTTCGGAATGCGGGTTTTGCCGAGTTCCAATTCCCAATTGCACTTCTCGGCGATTTTCACGGAATTTTCGAGAGCTTCCGGAATATGCTTGAAAGTTTCCGCCATCTCTTCGGGCGAGGTGACGGAGAGATCATATTTTTTTAGGCTCAAGCGGTCCTCATCGTCCAATTTACTGTTCGTCTGGACGGCGAGAAGAACTTCGTGCGCCGTACGGTCATCTTTCTGCGCGTAGTGAATGTCCTGCGTCGCCACAACAGGGATGCCGAGTTTTTTGGAAATTTTGAGAATCGGTTCGTGGAATTCCGGCGCGTGCGGCTGGATTTCCAGATAATAATCTTCGCCGAAAGTATTTTTATACCAAGCCGCGGCCTCTTCCGCCGCGTCGTAATTTTTCGCGGCCAAGAGTTTGCCGATTTCGCCCGAGTAGCAGGCCGAAAGGCAGATAAGCCCTTCGCGGTGTTTTTCCAAAAGTTCTTTGTCGATGCGCGGCTTGTAGTAAAATCCTTCGAGGTTCGCGATTGTGACAAGCTTGATAAGATTTTTCCAGCCGATTTCGTTTTTTGCGAGCAGAATAAGATGGAATCTTTTTTCGTCCATCTTCGGGCGCTTGTTCAGGTGGCCGTAAGGCGCGATGTAAGTTTCAACGCCGATAATCGGTTTGATTCCGGCCTTCTTCGCCTTCTTATAAAATTCCACGGTACCGTAAAGGTTGCCGTGGTCCGTGAGCGCAATCGAATCCATCCCGAGTTCTTTCGTTCGGGTAATGAGCTGGTCGATTTTTGCCAATCCGTCTAAAAGGGAATAGTGAGAGTGAACGTGTAAGTGAACGAATTTCATAATTAAAAATTTTTGGGATTGCGCCGTCCGAAGGGAGTGCATTCATCCCGACATACCCATTCATTATATAAACCCCGTTCTTAAAAACAATTGCCCGCAAACCCTTTTTGTATTATAACTTGGAAACATACGCCGCAATGATCCGGAAACGATACATTATAGGAATCGACGAAGTGGGGAGAGGCGCTCTGGCGGGGCCCGTGACCGTTGGGGCACTGGCCCTGGAGGCGGGATTGCGTTTCGACCCGGCGGAATTGAAGCGCTTGAAGTTGAATTTGCGCGATTCCAAGAAATTGACGCCGGCCGGGCGGAAGCGCTGGGTCGCATACCTGAAGAAAAGAAGCGATATTTTTTTCAAAACCGCGAGCGTTTCGCCCAAAGCGATTGACCGGATGAATATTTCCCAAGCGGCGAATCTCGCGGCGACCAAGGCTTTCGAAAAATTGGCCGATCAAGCGATTCTAAAAACCGAACCGTTCGTTTTTTTGGACGGCGGCTTATATCTCAAAAACGATTGGAGAAAGAAATTGAAAGTCCGCACCGTGATAAGAGGGGACGAGAGTATAGACGCGGTAAAACTTGCCTCTATTGTCGCCAAGGTCAGCCGCGACGCGCTGATGGTTCGGCGGCACGAAAAATATCCGCATTACGGATTTCCGAAGCATAAGGGCTACGGCACCGCGCACCATATGAAAAAATTAAAACATCACGGCCTTTCCGATATGCATCGAAAAACTTTCTGCGGGAGATTTATATAAGTCTCGGCACGCGTAAAAAGTGTGCGCTCCGGGACTTATATTAATTTGGTACGGTGTAATTAAAAAAATTGAGAAAAACAAATAGGTGGTGTCTTTAAAGACACCACCTGGAAATTAAGAGTAATTAATCATTTAAGCTATACTTAAAATTATGAGCAATAAGGATTTATTTCAGAAAATTAAAGATCTTAAATTACCGATAGGCAAGTATGCCTTGTTTGGTAGTGCGCCGATGGGAATAAGAAATTTATAGGATTGAAAGCGTTCTTGAGTGGAAGAAAAAATTTGGCAGGGAAAAAGATTTGAAAGATATAAAAGTTATAGAAAAATTCCTATCTGATTAACAAAAACCCGCCATATGGCGGGTTTTCGAGTGAATCGTAAGCCGGATTCTGTTTATGAGACAATTCATCTGGGCCTTCGATTGCTCTCAGGCTCAAGCCCTTCGATTTCTCTCAGGACTATGCGGCACTCCAACCCGAAATTTCGAAATATCGATATATCGAGCTGACACGACCTTGCACTCAAATAAGGATTTAGCCGTTTCATTTCCGCTTTTTATCCCTATGGCGGAACTAGACCTTCAACGTTGGGATGGGGTCTTCCTTCGGCTTTCGCCTCGGGACGTTTCTGCTCGCACCTCTATGCTCGCGCACGGCGGGCGTTACCCGCTATTCTTTCCCTCGCTTGCGCTCGGGAGGAGTGTCCGGACTTTCCTCTCTTCTAATCTAATTAAAAGAGCTGTCTCTTGATTCACTGAAGGAATTATATGTTCTGTTTGAACTTTTTGTCAATTATGGTTAGAATGGGAAAGCTTAATTGATGATCTATTAAGCTAGTAATTTTCAATATACGACCCAATTTACTTATTTACTTTGGTTGTAATTTCAGTATAATGAAGTTATGCCAATGCCGAAAAAGCCTAGGAGTAATTGTTTACTCTGTGGAAAAGAAACCGCTCGTGCAAAATATAAGTATTGCAGTAATAAGTGTCAGCTAGAATATCAACACATGTGGTATATTCTTGATTGGAAAGCCAGTAAGATTAATGGATTACAAGGATTGGGTATAGTATCAGTTCACATTAAACGGTATCTACGGGAGAAATTTGGGAATAAGTGCTGTTTATGCGGTTGGTCGAAAATTAATCCAAAAACCGGAGACTCTCCATTGGTGGCCGATCATATTAATGGAGACTGGCGAAATAATATTGAAAGCAATCTCCGTTTGATATGTCCGAATTGCGATTCATTAACCCCGACATACGCAGGATTAAATAGAGGGAATGGCAGAAAGAATAGAGTTTTAAGTAATAGGGCGAAAGAAGGACGTTTATTGAAGAATAAATAAGCCACCTTAGCTCAGCTGGTAGAGCACATTTTTCGTAAAAATGGGGTCCCGAGTTCGAATCTCGGAGGTGGCTCAAGATGAATAAAATCAATCGGGAACACTTTAATTTATCTGGTGAATCCGAGAATGAGAACTGGGTAGCTGGATTTGAAGAGGGATCAAGAAAAAGAATAATGAAGCAATCGGAAAATTCACCGGAGTTCGAAGAGTTATTGGCCAAAATCGATTTCAATTCCTTGAGAGAAATCTTTTCGAATATCGCCGAAAAATCTGGCGTAGATTCGGAAAAAATAAATTTCTTAAATCCCGAAAGAATTTCCAATTCCCTGTCTTCTAAAGAAGGTGAAAGAATGGCTGAATTCAGCATAATGGAAAATATAATTTATGCTTCCCATGAAGAGATTAAGCGTTATTCATCAGATATGGGATTAAACAAAGATCTTATGGTTTTACAGGTGTTATGTCACGAAGAAACTCATGCAATTTCCTATACATCTTGTGTCGGCTTAAAAGAGTTTATAAGGAATAAGAATGGCGTGATTGAAACACAGTCAGGATTCTCTATTGGAACAATTCAAAAAGAGAATGAATCTAGCCAATTCAATTCCCTATTTCGTTTTTTTGACGAGGGAGTGACGGAAAAGATTGCTAGGGAAATAACAAGCGAATATTTAGATAAGAATCCCGATTTTTCCAAAACAGAGAACGTGAAAGAATTTGAAGATGTTTTATACAGCAAAAAAGGCAAAATGCCTTACGACGGTTCAGTTTTATTTTTGGAAGGTTTTATAAAGAAAATCGGCTTAGCAGTTGGTTTGGATGAAGAGACTGTTTGGCACGCAATTATCAGGGGTAAGATAGAAGGAATCAATTTTAACGATACCGAATTCAAAAATTCTTTTTCGGAAATGTTTCCACCTAATTTTTTTTACGACCTTTCGAAAGTTTCATCCGACGGACAAATGTTTAATTTGATTGAAAGATTAGATTTAAGGGAAAACATTAAAAATAAGCCCTCTTTTTCCGAAAAGATAAAAACTTGGATAAGCGACTTAAGTTCAAAAATCTCCTAATGAATTCCAATCCCAATGTGGCGACGATAACTATTTTTGCGGGAGCGGGCGGGGACGACGCGAAAGATTGGGCGGGAATGCTTATGCGAATGTACGGCCGTTTTGCCGACATCAAAAATTGGAAGAAGCAGATGATAGACGACAACACGATTGAGATGAAGGGGCAGGGGGCTTACGAAAGATTGAAAGGCGAATATGGCGTGCATCGCCTGGTGCGCATCTCGCCATACGATGCCAAAAAATTACGCCACACCTCTTTCGCGCTCGTCGAAGTTTTTCCGGAATTGCCGCCGATGGAGGCGGCGCATGTGAATATTCCCGACAGGGATTTAAAAGTAGATTTTTCGCGCGCCGGCGGCCCCGGCGGCCAGAATGTGAACAAAGTGGAGACGGCCGTGCGCATCACACACTTGCCGACGGGGCTGGTTTCCTCGGCCCGGGCGGAGCGTTCGCAATCCGCGAATCGAGAAAAAGCGCTCAATCTCCTCAAAGCGAAGCTCTTGAAGCTCGCTGAAGAGAAGCATGAGAAAGAAATATCGAATTTGCGGACGCGCGTCATGCCCGAATGGGGCCACGAAATCCGTTCGTACGTCCTGCACCCGTACAAACAGGTGAAGAACCACATTACCGGAGAAAAAATTTCCCGCGTAGAGCAGGTCTTGGACGGGGAATTGGACCTGTTGCTTCCCAAGGAGGATAAGTTAAAATAAATAGGCAGACCATGATAATCTTCCAGAACGTATCCAAAGACTACGACCATAATCGCAAGTCGGTGGCTCTCGATAAAGTCAGTTTCAAAATCCAGCCGAACGAATTCGTCACGCTCGTCGGGCGCTCTGGCGCGGGAAAATCGACTGTCATCAAGCTCCTAATCGGAGAGGAAAAGCCCACCAAAGGGCAGATTTTTTTCGGCTCCTACGAAGTTCAGAAGCTGAAGTCTTCGGAATTGCCGGAGTTTCGCCGCCATATCGGCGTCATCTTCCAGGATTTCCGCCTTTTGGCGAAGAAAACCGCCTTCGAGAATGTGGCCTTCGCTCTTGAAGTGGAGGGGCGGCTCGAACGGGAAATCAACGAACTCGTGCCCCAGGTGCTCGACATGGTAGGATTGAAGGATAAGGCGAATAATTTTCCGGCCGAACTTTCGGGTGGAGAAAAGCAAAGGGTGGCGATTGCCCGGGCGATGATAAACCAGCCGGACGTCTTAATTGCCGATGAGCCGACGGGAAATTTGGATCCTTTCAATACCTGGGAGGTCATCAAACTTTTGAAGAAAATCAATGAGTTGGGGAGCACGGTGATACTCGCGACCCACGACAAGGAAGTAATCAATACGCTGGGCGAACGGGTCATTACACTTGAGGCTGGCCAGATTATTAAAGACGAAGCTCACGGAAGATTCATACTGGATTAACTGGTAAACAAATCATGGTCACACTTTTCAGGATATTCAAATATGGTTGGCAAAGTTTTTGGAGAAACGGCTGGCTTTCCGTTTCCACCATTGCCGTGATGATATTAGCGCTCGTCGTTTTCGAAGGGCTTATTATTTTCAACGTCGTGAGCAAGGGCGCCATCGGAGCGATAGAAGAGAAGGTGGATATCAGCGTTTATTTCAAGAGCAATGTTCTGGAAGACACGGTTTTGAATTTGAAGCGTTCGCTCGAAGGATTGGATGAGGTCAAATTCGTGGAATATGTTTCGAAGGAACAGGCGCTCGCCACTTTCAAGGAGCGGCACGCGAACGAAGAAACCATCACCCAGACACTGAACGAGCTGGATAATAATCCGCTTCTCGCGTCCCTTAATATCAAGGCCAACAATTTGCATCGGTACGACTCCATCGCCTCATATCTCGCAAAGCCGGATTTCCAGGATATGATAGAAAAAGTCAGCTACGCTCAGAATCAGGTGGTGATAAATAGATTGAATTCGCTCGTGGACAATTTCGGCCGGGGCGGTTTCGCTCTTACAGCCTTTCTGGCTTTCCTCGCGGCTATCGTGACATTCAATACTATCCGTCTCGCCATTTTTTCCGCGAGTGAGCAAATCGGAATAATGCGCCTCGTGGGAGCTTCCAATACTTTCATCCGCGGCCCTTATCTTGTGGAAGGCTTGATGTATGGCATAATTTCCGCTCTAATCAGCTTTCTTATTTTTGTTCCAATTATCATTTTTGTTTCGCCCCATATCGCGAGCTTCGTTCCGGAGGTGGATTTGCTGGCTTATTTCAAAAGCAATCTCGCCTCGCTCCTTATTTATCAATTCATCTTCGGCATCGTGCTTGGGGTTGTCTCGAGCGTCATTGCCACCCGCCGTTATTTGAATGTTTGATTGAGATTTTGGACAATCAAGGTTTTTGGGGAAAATTGAATAAGCCGATTATGGCTTTGGCGCCCCTGGCAAATGTCACGGACGCCGCCTTTCGCGCGATTATCGCGAAATACGGAAAGCCGGATTTGATGTATACGGAATTTGTTTCGGCGGACGGTTTGGCTTCGGCCGGCCGGAAGCATTTGCTTGTCGATTTGAAGTTCAGTGAAGCCGAGCGGCCGATTGTCGCCCAGTTCTTTGGCGCGACACCGGAACATTTTTATCAAGCGGCGCTTTTGGCGCAAGAGTTGGGCTTCGATGGCATAGATATTAATATGGGTTGTCCGGACAGAGCGGTCTTGAAGCAGAGCGCGGGCGCGGCGCTTATCGAGACGCCGGAGCTGGCTCAAGAAATTATCCGCGAAACGAAGCGCGGAGCAGGCTCTTTGCCGGTTTCGGTGAAAACCCGATTGGGTCTCAAGAAAAATACTTTAAAAAATTGGCTGCCGCGCCTTTTGGAAACAGAG
Source organism: Patescibacteria group bacterium (assembly GCA_038065455.1). GTDB lineage: Bacteria > Patescibacteriota > Minisyncoccia > UBA6257 > GWB1-50-10 > JBBTQX01. The sequence goes on along the minus strand of JBBTQX010000007.1, from coordinate 40,740 downwards.
CTGGCCGCCGTCATAATCCACGGCCGGACGGCCAAAGAACTCTCGCTTGTGCCGGCCAGGTGGGAAGACATTGCGGAGGCGGTAAAAATCAGGGCAGAGCTTGGTCTTGGTATGGAAGAAACACTCATATTGGGAAACGGGGATGTGAAAAATCTGGCGGATGCCGAAGTGAAGGCAAAAAAATACGGATTGGACGGCGTGATGGTTGGCCGGGGAATATTCGGCAATCCGTGGTTCTTCGCCCGGTACCACAACGAAGTTGTGATACCGGGCTTCGCGGGAACGGGGGAGCCGGAAGCAAAAGAAAAGCTCCGCGTGATGGTGGAACATACCCAGCTTTTCGAGAAAATGTTTTCCGGTATAAAATCTTTTGACGTGATGAAAAAGCATTACAAGGCCTATGCGAACGGATTTCCGGGAGCGAAAGAATTGCGGATAAAACTGATGGCGGCGAAGAATGCGGATGAGGTTGACCAGGTAGTGAAAACTCGATTGCAGCGCGGCTGAAAAATTAATCGAGTTTCTACTACC
>JBBTQX010000007.1:0-40109 GCA_038065455.1 Patescibacteria group bacterium | reverse complement strand
GGTAGTGAAAACTCGATTGCAGCGCGGCTGAAAAATTAATCGAGTTTCTACTACCCGGTTGACTATCAACTTTTTTAATGTTTCAATGGAGATTCATTCAGTAAAATTATGGAAATCAGAAACATCGCCATTATCGCGCACGTCGACCACGGGAAGACCACTCTCGTGGATTCTTTGCTTAAGCAATCCGAAAACTTCAAGCTCAAGAGCGGAGCTTCGGACGAGCTTATAATGGATTCCAATGAATTGGAGCGGGAGCGCGGCATTACCATTTTTTCCAAGAATGCCTCCATTCATTACCGAGATTTCAAAATCAATATCGTGGACACGCCCGGTCACGCTGATTTCGGCGGGGAAGTGGAGCGCATTATGCGGATGGTGGATGGTGTACTTCTCTTGGTGGACGCGAAAGAAGGGCCGATGCCCCAGACGAAGTTCGTGCTTCGGAAGGCTATTCAAGCCGGCCACAAGATAATCGTGGTTATTAATAAAATCGACAAGCCGAATGCCCGGCCGGAATGGGTTTTGAACGCCACTTACGAACTTTTCATCGAGCTGGGAGCGAGCGATGTTCAGATGGAATTTCCGGTCATCTACGCTTCGGCCATCCAGGGCAAGGCCGGCCTGAAGCCGAATCTGGAAGAGATGGAAGGCGTCACGCCGCTTTTTGAAAAAGTCATCTCATATATTCCAGCGCCTGTCGCGGACGTCTCGAAGCCTCTCCAGATGCTTACCGTAAATCTCGTCTACGACAACTATAAAGGCAAAATCGCTATCAGCCGGCTCTATTCGGGCGTTCTTAAAAAAGGCATGATGGTTGCCCATATCAATCGCGCGGGCGAAGTCAAAAAAGGACAGATAAGCTCGGTAGTCCTTTTCGAGGGGCTGACTCGGGTGGACGCCTTGGAGGCTTTTGCCGGCGACATTGTCGGCATTGCGGGTATTTCGGACATTTCAATCGGCGAAACGATTACGGACCCGGAGCATCCCATCGCTCTTCCGGTTATCCAAATAGACGAGCCGACTATCAAAATGACTTTCGGCGTGAATACTTCGCCCTTTACGGGTAAGGAAGGAGAATACACCACCTCGCGGAATATCAAAGAACGTCTGGAACACGAGCTTGAGACCGACGTGGCTCTTTCCGTCGCCCAGGACAGTACCGACCGCTGGACGGTGGCCGGACGCGGCGAACTCCATCTTTCCATCTTGATAGAAAAGATGCGCCGGGAAGGATTCGAATTGGAAGTTTCCAAGCCACAGGTTATTTTCAAGGAGGAAAAAGGAAAGAAAATGGAGCCGATAGAATTGGTTTCGGTTGAAGCGCCGGAGAATTTTTCCGGCATCGTGATAGAGCTTCTGGGCAAACGCTTGGGCATTATGAAAGATATGCGGGTGGATAGCGGCACCGTCTTCGTGGATTTCGCGATTCCGACCCGCGGTCTTATCGGCATCCGGAATGAATTTCTCACGAGCACCAAAGGCACGGGCATAATGAACAGTATCTTTCTGGGCTACGAAGAATACAAAGGCGATTTGCGGAACGAGCCCCACGGCTCCATCGTCGCGACCGAAGCGGGTCTCACGAACAATTACGGCCTTGCGACTGCCCAGGAACGGGGAAAGCTTTTCCTCGGTCCGGCTGTTGAAGTCTATGCGGGGATGGTGGTGGGCCAGAATGCCAAGGCCGACGATATCGGCGTGCACGTCTGCCGCACGCGCCAGCTCACGAACTTCCGCGCCAAGAACGAAGGTTTGGCGGATCAGATAGAGGTGCCGGTCACTTTGAGCCTGGAGGACGCTTTGAACTACATCGGCGACGACGAACTTGTGGAAATCACGCCGAAGAATATCCGCATCCGCAAGAAATATCTGACGGAGAACGAAAGAAAAAGACAGAAGAATAAAACGGAATAAGAAGAGCTGGTGATTGACATAATCATCCATTTTTGTTTAGTGTAAGGACAGTTAATTCACATAAATAACAGCAAACAAAAACAACTCATTTCCAAAGGAGGATTTATGGGTATTCTGAATGGCAATGGCAGTAATTCCGACTTGAAAATAGTTAAGGATTACGAAAACCTAGTGTTGGCCACGAAAGGCCTTCAGGCAGTCGGCCGCAAAATCGTGGTAACAATCGGGTCTTGGGACATGCTCCATATCGGGCATCTCCGCTATCTGATGAAAGCGAAAGAACACGGCGACATATTGGTCGTCGGAGTGGATTCGGATCGCGGCATAAAGTCATATAAAGGCGATTTTCGCCCGGTGGTGCCGGAAAACGAGCGTTGTGAAATGCTGACTTATCAATCGCCGGTCGATTTTGTGACGATCATCGATGACATCGACGAAAAAGGCAAATGGCAGTACAGGCTCATTGACGCTATCAAGCCGGATATTTTCGTCGCAGTGGAGGACAGTTATCCTCCCGAACAGATAGAGGAAATAAGGAAATATTGCGGAGATGTGGTTGTGCTTCCGCGCCAAGCGGAGGAAACTTCCACTTCGAATTTTATCCAGAATACGATAAAGAAGTATCTGGCCAAAATTCACAATATAGCGGAGGAATTATGAGAACAGTCATGATTCTTTATGTGCCCGTTTTACATAACGGGTATCTGAAACTTTTCTCGAAATACGCCAGTGTCGTCGATTGTCTCTATATTTTAGGGGATGATTTGGTAAAAGAATTCACTTTTTTGGAAGAAGAGATTCGAGCCATCGATCCGCGAGTCATAGGTAATATGATTGTTTCGCTCGGATTATTCAAAAAAGTGGAAATTCTCGACGAAAAGGTTGCTCAAGAACTGCGCGTAGAGGGCCGGATTTCTTTCATAACCGTCGAAGAAGAAATCTGTCGGCGTTTCGCGGATAAATATCTTATTCCGAATAGTGTTATTTTTCTTCCGATCTTTCTCAGATGGGATGAAAAAAACGTTTTATCGAAAAAACCGGTTGATTATAATCGAGAGGAGAGCGGTTTTTTTTACCGGACCATAATGGATGCCGCCTGCAAAGAAGCCGGGAAAAGCTCCGATTGGTGGCGGCATGTCGGCGCAGTGGCGGTAAAAGACGGGAATATCCCGATTAAGGAATATAACCGTCATTTGCCTTCCGAACACACGCCCTACGTTTTCGGCGATCCGCGCGATTTTATTTCAGCGGGGAAAAGAAGCGATCTTTCATCCGCAATCCACGCGGAACAGGCAATTATAGCCGAAGCCGCGAAGAAGGGCATATCTTTGGAAGGAGCGGATATATATGTAACCGTTTTTCCTTGCCCTGTTTGCGCGAAGCTCATCGCTAACGCCGGATTTAAAAGGTGTTTTTTCGGATCCGGCCATGCTTCGCTGAACGGAGAAGAAATTCTCAAAGCGGCGGGAGTGGAGATAATTCTAGTAAAAAGCTAATGTTTCAAGCCCCGGCAAATAAATTTGTCCGGGGTTTTTTATATTGACAGATAACCAGTTTTAGTGATATGTTCTAGTCAGTTTTATTTTAAAAATCAAAAACATTTATATGAAGGAGCAAGGATATGAAACAATATCAGGAGCTTTTGGAATATGTCATGAAATACGGGAAAAAGAAGTCCGATCCCCAAGGAGTGGGCAATGTCGCCGTATTCGCGCATATGATGCGTTTTCGGCCGGCGGAAGAATTTCCCCTGCTTACCACGAAAAAGATCAATTTGCGTTACGTGATAGGCGAATTACTTTGGTTTTTGAGGGGAGATACCCGTATTGATTTCCTCAAAGAAAACAAAATCCCCATCTGGAACCAATGGGCGGCCAAAGAAGTGACCGAACAGTATGGTCTTGAAGAAGGAGATGTGGGAAGGATATATCCGGCCCAATGGATTCATTGGAAAAAGAGAAACGGGGGAGAAATCAATCAAATCGCGGAATTGGTGAAGGATTTGAAATCCAACCCCGATTCCCGGCGGCATATGGTGACTTCTTGGAATCCCGAGGATTTGAATGTTCCCGTAGCGCCCTGCCACGGAATATTCAAATGTTTCGTGGCGGACGGAGAACTTTCGCTTGCCATGATTCAAAGGAGCGCAGATGTTTTTATCGGCGTTCCGTTCAATACTGCCTCTTATTCGCTGCTTCTCCTTATGTTGGCTCAAGTAACGGGCTTGAAACCGGGCGAATTCGTGCATATATTGCTGGACACGCATATATATCTGCACCATTTCGAACAGGTAAAGCTCCAGCTTAGCCGCACGCCGAAAAATCTGCCTCGTGTAATTTTAAATTCCGAAGTGAAGGATATATTCAAATTCTCCTTCGATGATTTTTATTTGGATGGATACGACCCGTATCCGTTCATTCCCGCGCCGGTAGGTTTATGATTTTAGGGTAAAAATAAAAACAGTCTGTTATATCAACAGGCTGTTTATTTTTTTGGCTTATCCGATTGGGAAGTACACTGCCTTTGCGGTCCCTCTTTTATTCAATTTCGGCGAAATTAAATGAAAATGAAGATGGCAGACCGTTGCGCCGGTAAAACGAGTGTCTCCGAAGCGCATCGCGAGAGCGCCGCCGGAAATCTTATATTTTTCCGTAGCCCATTTTGCCAGCTTTAAAACCGTTTCCAAATCCTTCGCGCTCAATTCGGAAAGTTTTTCCTTGTGCTTTTCGCAAATCACGATAAAACGATGTCGAGCCTCTTTGTATGACCAGCTATTTTCCGTAATGAACCAATCACCCAATCTTTTTAAAATCGGGTTTTTATGCCACTTGAAGTTGCTCGGGCAGAAAGGGCATTTGTTCTCGGATTCTATGGCGGAAAGAATTTTGCGGTATTTTTCGGTTTGGGCGAATTTCGGATTAACCACTTTCTTTTCGGATTTTTTCATTTTCAATCCTTTCGTGATGCGGATAAATGGTAAATTAACTGACCCCAATCTAACATTATTTTTTATCCAAGTCCAGACAAACGGAGCCGAAAATTCGCTTATTTCCTGTATATCTGATAAACTGACGCAAATGGAAGACAAGGACATTCTCTCCGGATTCTCCGGGTTAGGCATTGCGCCGGCCCTTTTTGAGGCCATTCAAAACCTTCATTTCAAGATTCCGACGCCGATTCAGCTCAAATCCATCCCGGTGGCCCTTGAAGGCAATGATCTTATCGGTATAGCCCAGACGGGCACGGGCAAGACCCTGGCTTTCGGCGTGCCGATGATTCAGCGCCTGATGCAGATGCAAAGCGGCCTGCCTGCGCAGGCAGGCCAGGGACTCGTGGTTCTTCCGACGCGGGAGCTCGCGATGCAGGTGGAGGAGATGCTCGGCAAACTGGGCGGCAAGCTCGGGCTCAAGATGGCGGTCGTAATCGGCGGCGCTTCGATGTTCATTCAGAGAAAAGCTTTAGAAAGGAATCCGCATATCATCATCGCGACGCCCGGCCGGATAATCGACCATATCGAAAACAGCCGATTGAAGCTCGATAAGGTGAAAATCCTCATTTTGGACGAAGCCGACCGGATGTTGGATATGGGTTTTGCGCCCCAACTCAAAAAGATACTTTTCGCCGTGCCGAAGGAAAGACAGACGATGCTTTTTTCGGCGACGATGCCGGATGAAATCGCGCGTATTGCGGCGAATTTCATGAAGTTGCCCATTCGCCTTGAGATCGCGCCCTCGGGCACCGCGGCCAAAGATATCGTCCAGGAAGTATTTTTCGTCCAGCCGGCCCTGAAGGGACGCCTGCTCGAAAAGATTTTGAAAGATTACCGCGGACCGGTATTGGTATTCACGCGCACCAAGCACGGCGCCAGAAAAATAAATCGTTTTATCCGCGACATCGGCCAGAGATCCGCCGAAATCCATTCGGATAGGACATTGGCTCAGCGCAAGCAGGCTTTGGACGGCTTCAAGAGCGGCGTCTATCGGGTTTTGGTTGCGACGGATATCGCCGCGCGCGGCATTGATGTACAGGGGATAGAAGTCGTCATCAACTACGATTTGCCGAACCAAGCCGAAGATTATGTCCATCGCATCGGCCGCACCGGCCGGGCCGGAATGGCAGGCCGCGCGATATCCTTCGCGATGCCGAACCAATGGCAGGAAATCCGCGCCATCGAGCGGCTGATGAAAATCGTTCTGCCGGTTTCGAAACTCCCGCCCGAATTGCCGAGCCAGCTTTCGCAGGACGAATATTTTAAATCCGAGCGGCCGCCGCAGGAAAGACAATTCAGAAGGAAGAGCGCTCCCAGGAATTTCACTAAATTCAGAACGAAGAGGAGATATTAATTCTATCGGCGGGGCCAGCGCGAACGGGTGTAGGCGTCGACTTCGCTGAATTTGAGGTCGGTTGTGATATTGCCGGTCCGCACGAAGAAGCGCTCGCCGTCGTTCACTTTCAAATATATCGGCTGGGGACTCGGGCTTACCTGGACGGCGCAAATATCCCGATTCTCAAAGTTATAAAACCAAAGTTTCACCAGGTGCCGGTGTTCCGGGCCGACCATTGAATTGAATATCTGGGTGAAGTGATTCTCGAAGCCATCGCTGTCTTTGCGCTGGATAGTTTGGTAGTCGTCCTCGAGTCCTAGGGGCTTCCGCGAGTCGTCGACGCCGAGCACGAGATAGCCGCCCTTGGAGTTGAGAAAGCCGGCGACAGTCTTCATCGCGGCCTTTTCCAATTCGCGGTTCATCTGATTGAGCTTGCGGTCGAAGCGGAGCGATGATTTGAATTCCAGCCGCTCGTCCTCATCCTGCGAAATGAGCCGGCTCATATCCGGCTTTTCCACGAACCTCCGGATATTCGGGTCGATGCATTTTTCGATTACTTTGAGATAACTTTCGGGGCGGGAGATCGTATTTAATTCCATCTCTTTGTAATTATGGTTTTCGAGGCGGATAGTCGCGTAGTGGAGAACTTTGCCGAGCGGGCCGGAGGATAGGGTTACAGTCATCGATTTTTCGAGCGGAAGAGTCCGGTTATTTTTGAAAAGCACTCCTCGGGAATGGGAGATGGCGCCGGGGCGGATATCGTACGATTCGTAATACCAGCTCAAGAAGGCGAAGATGGTGATGAAGAGCTGAGCGCCGGAAAGAAATACCATCTTGGCGATATCGTACGAGAATACGTTCGAAAGGAAGATTTGGTTCCAAAGGTCGTATTTGTAGCTGCCGTAGCCGAGCGAAAGAAAGTAAAGGAGAAAGGCGGCGAGCTCTATCCCGATGAGATTGCGGATGAGGACAATCGGACTCCGCTTAATCGTCGTGGAACCGTTCATTGGTTTAAGTTTAAGCCAAAATCAGTCTTCGGAAAAGGACGAAATTGCCCAATGAATAGGGGCGTGATATTCTGAAACGAAACAAATATTGGGGGGTCGTCTAACGGTAGGACAGTACCCTTTGAAGGTATTTATCGGGGTCCGAATCCCTGCCCCCCAGCCAACTTGAGCACGCATCCGTGGGAGACCGGAGAGCGTTGTTTCCTGGATTTTTTGGATGTCGGTTCGAGTCCGAAATCGGCGACCCTTCCGGGATTCGAAACGATATCCCGAATATATCGATTTTAAGCAGCTGAGTATTGCCGTGCTTCAATAAACCCATATAAGAAGTGATGGTTGCTGATTCCGGGCTACCATTGATTCTCCGAAATATCCGTCTTTTGGTCGCGGTTCTCAGTACCCGCTGATGCGGGAAATGGACCCAGCCGAGAAAATCGACGCCGGAAGAGAAAGTTTTGATAAAAACCTTATCGGGATGGAGCGAGAGCTTCAGCCGCGTTTCGAGAAAACCACGTATCGGCGGCAGAAGATTTTCCAGATGCCGCCTGTCCTTATGCACGATTATGAAGTCGTCGGCATAACGCACGCAGTAGCGGATTTTCAATCTCCTTTTGATAAACTGGTCGAATTCGTTCATATAAATATTCACGAGGAGCTGACTCGTGAGATTCCCGAGCGGCAGACCGGTACCCGGCTCATTCTTTGTGTGGAAACTGCTTATGATTTCGGTCAGCAACCAGAGAATATCGCTGTCGTCGAGACGCCATCCCAAAATATCTTTCAGTATTTTATGATCGATGCTCGCGAAGAACTTCCTGATGTCGCATTTGAGGACCCAAGCAGTTCGCGTGTGGTTGCGCGAAACAATTCTCACGTACTGATTCAGCCGATCCATGGCGCGGTAGGCGCCCTTGTCGAAGCGGCAGGAATATGAATCGAAGATAAATTTCCGGTCAAAATGCGGATACAGAACCCGGTAGATGGCGTGGTGCAACAGGCGGTCGCGCACCTCGGCCTTGTGGATGTCGCGTGGCTTTGGGTCGTTAATCTTGAATGCCATATAAGGGCCGTGGCGGTAGGATTTATCCGCGAGTTCCCGGTGGAGCGCGAGTATGTTGCCTATGAGGTTCAGGGAGAATACGGCGACATCCCTGCGCTTCCGCTTGCCGCGCAAAAACTTCCGCCATGCGGAAAGAAGATTCTCCACGGAAATGATATCATGGAAAACATGACCCGGCCGTCCGCTCTCTCTCTCGGTAACGCCTCGATCTTGAACAGAATCAAAGAGGGGTATTTGTTTTGGATGAATCTTGTGCCGCATATCGCTAAGGGGGCCCGTTATACCATAGGTGCGAGGATTGAAAACAAGTTCCTCGACCTCATCGAACTCTCCTATCTCGCTTATTTTACCGAAAAAGAGAAGAAAGCGGGGAAAATCGCGGAGTGCATCCTTGTAACCGATACGCTCAAATTTCTGATTTCCATAGCGTGGGAGGGTAAACTCATATCGAACAAGCAGTGCGAGGATATCGCGGTGAAACTGGAGGAGATCGGCCGGATGCTCGGTGGCTGGAAGAAAAGCCTGAATAACCCCGAAAAGAAAAACCGCGCTTTATAAGCGCGGAAAGAAAATACTTTCGGAGACGGAAGACGAACTTATTGCCGGTATTCCACCTGTTCTCGGGATTCGTCCAGTTGTTGTTCAGCCGCAAACCGTCATCATTGCGTTTCAGGTTGAAGACGTTCGGGTTGCCGCTGCGGTCGGTTCTGTGCGCCACGCCATCCGCGCCACTGCCCGTCTATATGAAAGAAGAGACTGGGCTGTATTTTATTCGTGATCTGGGAGATGAATCTCCTTTTAATCAGCCAGCGCTGCGCACCAAGTTGTTTCTTTTTTATTGGCGAGCCCGCGCATCCTCCGCGGAAAGCCTTGACCGTCCGCGCTCTCAACGCGCAAGCGCCGGAAGGGTCCCGGGAAACCGTAGCCGCCCGATATAACCCGTCCGGCTGCGATTATACCAAAAAAATTGCGCCGGAAAAAGCGTTAAAGAAACTAAGAACTAAAGACAAAGTTCTAAGTTTTTAAGTTTTTCAACTTGCGGAGACGGAAGACGAACTCATTGTCGGTATCCCACCTGTACTCGGGATTCGTCCAGCGGCTGTTCAGCCACAAACCGCCATCATTGCGTGTCAGGTTGAAGACGTCCGGGTCGCCGCTGCGGTCGGCTATTTGCTTCATGCCGATTCTCACCCATTCGTTTAAGGGTTGGTCCGCGTATTTAAGGCATAATTGCGGGCCGGTTTCCGCCGGGCAGAGTTCGAGCCCCAGTTCTTCGATGCGCTTGTATACTTCGTCCGTCGTGGGATTCTTGTCTTTAGGGAAACCGAGATCGCCCACCTTGAGGCGGACCAGGTCTTCCGGCTCCGATTTTTTGAGCGTCGTGAAATCTTTGCTTTCAATCATGTACTTGGCATAATCAGAGACATTAATGCCTTTTTTCTTCATCTCTTTTTCAAGCTCCTTAGCGCTTTTTCCTCCGATTTCAATCGTTTCTTTCCTGATTCGGCCTTCGGGGAAGGACGTATAGACGTGTTCGATGCCGTATTCCTGGATCTTGTCGAAGATTCCGAGAACGAGGGGGGCGACATAGGCCTTGGTGCCTTCTCTTATTTCTTTTACGTTCCGCGCGATCTGCTCCGGAGTGCACTCGAAAACGACCGGCGCGTCTTCTTCGGGGTTGCGCTTGCCGCGAAGCTTGCCAATCCGAGGATCTCGCCGATACCCAAACCCTTCGATGGGCGCGTCGAGTTCGTAGAGGAAAGCGAGATCGTCTTTCATGAGGGCCTCGCCGCGCATCGTTTTCTTCTCAATTGCAGTCAAGGCTTTCATGTCGGCAGACACTTTCTTGTATCTTTCCGCTCCCGGCAGGTCTTTCATCTTCTCCTCGGCGATCTCGGCCATGTTGCCCTCGAGGTTCTGGTTGTTGTCCGCGACGCCCCGCACTTCGCCGATATTTTTTTCCTGCATTCGGATCGCGACGCGGGGAATGGTTGGTTTGCCCTGCCGGTCGAGAGTGTAATAGACGTAGAAGTCGCCGCCCTTGAGCTGGGTCTCGGCCGTTCCGAATCCTTTCGTGCACCAGGCCGCGCCCTTGTTTTGGAGCGACGACCACAGGGCCGTGGGGTCCGTTCCTTGCTGGTATTTTACCCACTGGCCGCGGGTTTCTTCCCGCATCTCGGGAGTGATTTCTCCGGCTTGCCGGATACCTTCCACGTACTGCTTGCTGAAAGAAAATTTGGAAAACTGCGCGGCTTTTTCCTTGGTGAGTAACTGATCCGGCGGAGTTCCCGTGGTTTCTTGGGCTTTTCTCAAACGTTCGAGCATCTCCGGGTCCTTCGCGGCTTCGATCATCTGCTCGACATAGGCCAGGGCGCCGCGGTCAATGTCGGGGAACAATCTGGCGCTTCCCCGGGAGCGTTTGGTGAATTCTCCCTTGTCCTTGTCGTAGTCGCCGAGATCAAGGACGTTCCGGAAGGCGTAATACCGGAACCACGTCGGGTACGGTTCATTCGCATCCGAGAGATATGAGATCCAGTTGTCCAGGGATTTTTCGAGGTCTGCCGCGGCGATTTCGCCTCTCTGCGCGAGTTCTTGCTCGCCGTAATGCGCCTCGATGCCCATTTCCCGCGCGGCCCGTTCCTCGACTCTCGCCGCCCCTTCGGCCATCTTCTCCTTGTTCGGACGTACATATTTGTTCATCACCATTTCTCGAAGGAGGGAAAGGGCGCGGGGGCGGGGTTCGTCCCCGAACATCTTGCGCTCCTGCTCTTTATTGGGATCTAAGGCGAGGCGCTCCAGGCGGTCAAGGTAGTTTTCTATCCTGGCATCGGGATTTTGCGGCACCTTTTCGCCCGTGCGTTCCTCCGTGCGTTCGGCGGCTTTTTCCACCTCCGGGGCGTTGTGGAGGTTGTATTTATCTTTGAGGAAATTATGTGATTCCATGGAAATGATTATATTCCGAAAATCTGAGAAATGCACTTTCTTGGAAAATATAAAAAACTACCTCCAATAAAAAGAAAAAGGCCCCTAAGGCACTAACACCTTTTGGGTCCTTTCTCATATTGATAATATCAATATATACTAAGCGTTCGGTAAAAGTCAATAGTTATCCACACCAAGATATTCACTCTGCTATGTGTAAATAGTTCTTTTGGGTAGTTTGAGACCGTTCGAAAAATTAATGCTAAAATTAGGCTAAATTGTTAAGCCGGTCTTGAACCCAAATGGTTCTACCTCGAGACGGCCAACAAACCTGAGTACACATATGTGAGAGATTGAGACTCATTGATTGTAATATAAATCAGTAGCAAAATAAGCTCATGGAAAAGAAGCCTCAAATACTTATGATTCACGGTGGGATGACTTTTAAGAGTGAAAAGGATTATTTGCACTGGTTGAAGAATAAAAATGTTTCAACCAAGAAAAGACCATATTGGGAAGCTGATCTCGAAGAAAAATTGGATAACAAATTTGAAATCGTTAGGCCGAGAATGCCACTGCAAGATAACGCAAAGTACAGAGATTGGGAAATTCTTTTTGAGAGGTATCTGCCCCTTCTCAGGCACAATTTTATTCTCATTGGCTCTTCTCTCGGTGGAATTTTTCTTGCAAAATATCTATCCGAACACAAGTTGTCAAAAAAAGCACTATCAGTGTATCTCGTTTGTGCGCCCTTTGATGGAACTTTATCTACAGAGGATTTGGTCGGCGGTTTTAAACTCAAAGCCGATTTATCTTTGGTTGAAAGAAATTGTAAGAATCTCCACATTCTTTTTTCGAAAGACGATGATGTCGTGCCCGTCTCTCACGCTGAGAAATATAGAAAGAAACTAAAAAAGGCACACATTGTCGTCTATAATAACAAACGAGGACACTTTACCATACCTAAATTTCCCGAGATTATTAAAATGATTAAGAAGGATTTTCGGGAGAAGTAATTAAGATTCCATTAAACAAGGATTTAGTCTCAACGGTTCTACCTCAAGACGGCCAGCACTGTAAGTAATCTTTTAGCAACTTTTAATCTTTTAATTCTATTTCTTCTTTTCTTTCGCTGAATATCACTGATTTAAAATGAATGAAAAAAGAACGTCCAAGAATAGGAAGAAATATTTTATCCGAGAAACCAATGCTTATCGACAATTTCTTAGAGTGTCCGACGATTTCGATGGATAAGTTATCGTGATAATAAACATCAGCACGTTGGTTCGCAATTCCAACTGTCGGCTCAAGTCTCCCTTTTGTAAAATCTTTTATTCCTACTACTTCGGCAAGTTCGGCCGGCATCAATATTTTATCGGCCCCTGAGTCCAAAAGAGCATAATATGGGGAAGGTGTTCTATGATTTTTCCCGTGGAGATAAACTGGAAGAATTGGTCTGGCTATCAGAGGTTGTCGTGTGTCAAATCCTTCAAAGGGAAGTTTTTGATAAGAAAACTTCATGCAGATGGAGCAAGAGAAGCATTAAGAGGCGGAACTCTTAACAGCATTATGTCTTCTTTAGAATTAATCTTCTTTATAGTCTCGGCATAAGTAGAGCCGCTACCGATTATCTTATTTTCCCCAGAAATGGCTACCCACATGTTCTCAAACTTCCTAAGCTCTTTCCGAAGCAATCCCAAATCAATCTTTTGGATAGTGGATTTATTCATATCTTCATTTTCCCTTGATATCAATAGAAATGTCAAATACAAGACCGTTCGAAAAAATCGTGCTAAAATTAAGCTAACAAACGGGATAATCATGATTAAAGAATATATAGCATATCTAAGGGATAACCCGCAGGGGCTTTGGTTTAAGGCCCGCTGGTTTGGTTGGGGCTGGGTGCCGGTGAGGTGGCGGGGATGGCTTGTTATAGTTATCGGCCTGGCCTTAGTTTTTGCTGGCATCTACGTCGGGGAAATCGATGATGCGCCCGGAGCAGCGCTTATGGGCGTATTGTTGATGATCGCGCTTATCTTCATTTTCGGTTATTGGAAAGGTGAAAAACCGCATTGGAATTGGGGCGACCCGCGAAAAAAATAGATTTGCCTTTAGAAATGTACTTCATCTATCTCTTGGAATGCGAAGACAAGAGTTTGTATACCGGCATTACCACCGATTTGGAACGGAGACTCAAGGAACATAAAAATGGAAAAGGCGGACACTATACGAGCTCGCGCAAAGCGGTGAAAATCGTCCATACGGAAAAATTCAGAACCAGAAGCGGAGCGTTGAAAAGGGAGGCGGAGATAAAGAACTGGCGCCGGGAGAAGAAAATTATTTTAATAAATGAAAAAGCTTAAAATCATTATTTATCATTTCGTGGTTTTTATTCTTGGTTCTATCGGGATTATCGCATATGTTTTTTATCGTTTGTCGTCTCCGGCAAGCAAAGCGGGCCTGGGAGGTGTAATCGTTATGCCGGCGGTTGCTCTTATTTATGTGGTTGTTTTCGGAATCTTATGCGCGATTTCGCTGTTTATATGGCTCGTTGTCGCTTTTATTCGCGACCGAAAATCCAAAAAAATAAGATTAAATGCTAAAATTAAACCATGAAATCAAATAAGCCCATGTTTTGGTGGGGAGGAGGGCTATTTATTCTCCTTGTTTTTCTTTTTTTGTATCCCAGTATTTTTGGGAACGCGAATCGTACGAATAGCGCATCCGTGCCGTGCCTTATACGGAATTTTCCTTTGGTTCAACACATTCATCCGATAATTTCCATCACGGTGGATGGGAAACCTGAGTCAATACCCGCGGAGATAGGCCTTTCAGCATCATGCGAGCGCGCCGTTCATACTCACGACGATGATGCCGCACTCGGAGTCATTCACGTGGAATCCCAAGATAAGCGTATTTATGTTCTTGGCGATTTTTTCGATGTTTGGGGTAAATCATTTAACCGCGATGGATATATATTTAAAGCTTCAGTCGATGAAATAGTATTAGAAAAACCAGCCTCTTTAGTATTTAAAGATAAACAGCAAATAAAATTAGAGTATTTGGAAATTAAAAAATAAATGCCATATATCCCGAATAAAAAAATATTGGAAAGATACGCCGATGTATTGGTGAATTTCGCTCCTAATAGCGGGAAGGGTGTGAAGAAGGGCGAAGTAATCCAGGTTGTCGCGAGCGAATGCGCGAAGCCCCTGTATGCGGAGATATTAAAAGCCATCATTAAAGCCGGAGGGCATTTTATCTCCAAATACGCGCCGGACGACGACAAAAAATTTAATATCAGCCGAGATTTCTATCTGAACGCGAAAGAGCATCAGCTTAATTTCTTTCCGGCCAAATACTACCGCGGATTGGTGGACCAAATGGACCATCAGATAATGATTTTGAGCGAGACTGATATGGAATCTTTGAAAGGTATTGATTCCAAAAAGATAATTGAAAGAGGGAAGTCGATAAAACCCTATCGGGAATGGCGGAACGAAAAAGAAAACAAAGGAAAATTCACCTGGGTGCTCGCTCTTTACGGCACGCCCGCGATGGCTAAGGAAGCGGGACTATCGGAGAAAGAATACTGGCGGCAGATAATCGACGCCTGTTTTTTGAATTATCCGAATCCGGTCGCCAAATGGCGGGAAATCGGAAGACAGATAGATCGAACGAAGGATAAGTTGAACAGGATGCCGATAGATAAGCTACATATCACGGGGCCGGATGCGGATCTTTGGATAACGCTCGGCGAAAAAAGGCTCTGGGAGGGCGGTCGCGGGCGGAACATTCCGAGCTTCGAGATATTTACTTCGCCCGATTGGCGCGGCACGAATGGTTGGATTCGGTTCAATCAGCCCGTTTACACCTACGGCCAGCTCATTAAAGGCGTCAAACTGAAATTCAAAAAAGGTCTGGTCGTTGAAGCGAAGGCCAAACAGAACGAAAAATTATTGAAGCAACTGATTTCCGCGCCCGGCGGCAACCGAATAGGGGAATATTCGCTCACGGACAAAAGATTTTCGAGGATTACGAAGTTCATGGCCGAAACGCTTTTTGATGAGAATATCGGCGGGCCGAACGGCAACACGCATTTGGCCGTCGGCGCTTCGTATCACGATTGCTACCGGGGCGACCCTTCAAAGCCGAAAAAATCCGATTGGGTCCGGCTCGGTTTTAACGATTCCGCCATCCATCAGGATATGATTTCCACGACTCCGCGGATGGTCACAGCCCACTTAAAAAACGGGCGCGCGAAGATGATCTACCGAAACGGGATGTTCGCTATTTAGCCGGAATATGGATTCAATAATCTCTCTTTTAAATCTGGTTCTCGAATGGTTTCCGAGAGTTTTTTTCGGGGCAACTATTATTTTTGCCGCCGCCGCGCCCGTTCATTATTTGAAAAAACTGGCCTGGTGGGCGATCGGCTTCAAGATCTTTTATGCCGCAATACTTTCCCTCGGCCAATATTATGTTTGGACTTTGGACAGTTTCACAAAACCTTTTCTGAATTATATCTTTTCTTATTCCTGGAGCCGATTTTGGATGGAAGCCATGCTTTCCATCGCCTTAGCGTTTTTATTCTGGTTTTTTTTGAAAGCGCTTCAGAAGAAAGAAGAGCGATTCTTCGAATCGGGCGAGACGGAGCTGGGCTTGGTTCTCGCGCTCGCCATAGGTTGGCCGGATTTCGTCATTTTCCTCCCTTTCGCGTTTTTGGCGGTAGCTTTATTTTCTCTCTTCCGCCATTCATTTTTAAAAGAAGTTTATACGACAATCAGATGGCCCTTCGTCGCGGCGGCTGTCTTAACATTCCTTTTCAGCGGAAAGATTTTTGCAATTCTGCCTTTTCTCTCGGCAATCAAATAGGAAAATTTATTTCCCATTCTCAATAAGCGCCACTTCCAGGGGAATAATGGGGAATTGGCTGTAGCGCATCTGGCCGTGGGCGGTGATGAGTGCTTTCAAAAGCCCCAAATGCTTTTCATGGAAGATTTCGGCGTGGGCGATTATTTTTTTCAAATGGTCTTCCATTAATTCATCTTTGAAAGCATCCTTCATTCTAGGATTGGTCTTCAAAACCGCCACCCGGCGGACGTATTGAATCAAATCCTTCGCGAATTGCGTCAGATTGAAACCGCCATCCTCAATGTCCGAAAGCGCCTTCAAAGCCTTGTCCATTTCGCCCGCGAGGATTATTCCCGCAAAGTCGGAAAGCTTATTGAAACCCACCTTCCCAATCATTTTTTCCACTTCGGCAAGAGTGATATTTTTATCGTCCCCGAAAGCCACAAGTTGATCCAAAAGTGACTCCGCGTCGCGGAAGCTGCCCTCGGCGGAGGAGGCCACGAGGTCGAGTGCTTCCTGGTCTATTTTCATTTTCTCCTCGGCCACGATTTTCTTGAGTTTCTCAACGATTTTTCCCCGGGTGGCGCGTTTGAAGAGAAATTTCTGCGCGCGCGAACTGATGGTAAGCGGCACTTTTTCCAGCTCGGTCGTCGCGAGAATGATGATGACGTAAGCCGGCGGCTCTTCCAGGGTTTTGAGGAGCGCGTTCCAAGCGTCCTTCGTCAGCATATGCGCTTCATCGATGATAAAGACTTTGTAGCGGCTCATAGCGGGGGAGACGCGCACGCTCTCTTTGAGATTGCGGATTTCATCTATGCCTCGGTTCGAAGCGGCGTCGATTTCTATCACATCCAAATTCTGCCCCTCGTCAATCGCGAGACAAGTCCGGCATTCGTTGCACGGCTCGCCTTTAGTTCGGAATTTTTCTTCGGCATTCCTCTTTTCGCAATTCGCAATTTTCGCGATGAGGCGCGCAGTCGTCGTCTTGCCTGTGCCGCGGGGGCCGGCGAAAAGATACGCATGGGCGAGTTTGTCCTGGCGGGCCGCTTCCCTCAAAATATGGACGATGGATTCTTGGCCCAAAAGCTCTTCAAAACTTCCCGGCCTGTATTTTCGGTATATCGCGAGACTGCTCATTACATTTATGTTTACCACATGAGAGCGTTTTTGGCGATATCGGCAATTTCGGTTATCATAAGACCAATGGAAAATACCGGCGGCCTCATTCTCAAAAGTTCCGCTTTCAGGCACGGGGACCCAATTCCCGCGAAGCACACCTGCGACGGGGATAACGTCAATCCGCTTCTCGAAATCCGCAACATTCCGGCCGGAGCGAAGAGTCTGGCGGTTGCGATGGACGACCCGGACGCGACGCGCGGGCAGGTTTGGGACCATTGGGTGGTCTGGAATATCGACCCAAAAACGCAGTATGTTTCCGAAGACAATGTTCCGTTCGGGGCGGTTCTGGGAAAGAACAGCGCCGGACAATTGAAATATTACGGCCCGTGTCCGCCGCGGGGCAAAGCGCCACACAGGTATATGTTCAAAGCCTACGCGCTGGACTCGCTCCTGGAATTGCCGGCCGGTTCAAGCAAGACGGAATTGGAAGAAGCGATGAAAGGACATATTCTCGAACAGACGGTTTTGATGGGAACATACGGGAGGAAAAATGAGTGATAAATATCTCTGGACCGTTCACGCCAAGCTTAAGCTCAAATACTACGGCCTTTCGGAGTCGCGGATAAAAAGAATCATCCAATTTCCGGCGCGAACGGAAGAAGGAATCGTTGAGAAAACCGTGGCGGTGATGCAACCGGCCGGTACGAAGCGCTATACCGAAATCTGGGCGATGTATAAGCTCGCCAAGAGGCGAGCAATTTCCAAATTCCAAATGCCAAATTCCAAAACGAAAAAAATAATAAAAATAATCACCGTGTGGCGGTATCCGGGGAAAAGTCCGACTCGCAACCCGATTCCTGCGGAAGTCCTGAAAGAAATCAAGCGTTTCATATGATTTTGAAAGAAAAATTCTTCGAGCGGCCGACGCTTGCGGTGACGAAAAATTTATTGGGAAAATATATCGTTCGAAAATGGCGGGGAAAAATCATTTCCGCAATGATAACGGAGGTAGAGGCGTATGACGGACTCAAAGATAAAGCTTCTCATGCCTCGCGCGGAATGACGCCGAGGAATGTTGTTATGTTCGGACCGGCCGGGCATTGGTATATCTACTTCACCTACGGAATGCATTGGATGTTGAATATTGTAACGGGAAAAGAAGGATATCCCGCGGCGGTTTTAATACGCGGCGTAGAAGGGATAAATGGTCCGGCGCGCGTTACGAAATTTTTTCATATCGATAAAAAGTTTAACGGTAAAATAACGGATAAAAAGAATGGTCTTTGGATTGAAGGTAGGGGAATTGAGATAAAGCCATCCCGAATAAAGAAATCCCCACGCATCGGGGTGGATTATGCGGGGTCGATCTGGGCCAAAAAGTGCTACAGATTTTACATTCATTCCGGAAAATAAAATACGGCGTCCTTGATGTGAGAACGCCGTTTTTTTTCATACAATTTCTTTCTCTCCCTTCCCGTCATTGTTTGTGAGATGGCCAAATATTTTTTAACACCCAGAAGCCTAATCTGGCCCATGGACGGAATAAAAGAAAACGATATAATATCATCACCTTTTTCTCCCTGGCGGCGAATATTTGATCATCCACCCAATATTCCTGCCTATAAACCAGAGGGTCATAAATTTCCTTTGATGGAAATTTTATTATAGTGTAGCGGTTATCATGAAATAATCTGTTAGCTATTTCATAACAGAGAGCTACTCTTGCCATGTGTATTGGATGACCGACAAGAGATATAACTCCGATTTTCGGGAATCTTTTTGAAATTATATCCAATCCCTCGAGCGCGTTATTATGAGTTCGGAAAGATTTTTTTTCCAAGACGAAGCTTAATTCTGAAAATGGATACCGTGTTTTAGCAAAACAGTATGCGGACATTGCTTCAGTTTCTCCTTTGGGATTTTTAAATCCTCCCTGGAGAATTGTCCTCTGTTCATTTTTTCCAGAACCGTTATTTTTATGAATCCAGGCTGTTTTTATCATTTCTTGGTTCATACGGCTCGTTTTGCCATCTTTATGAATGCCGCAGAGAACGCATATAAAAATGTTATTTTCCATTTTTCCCTCCTTTGGAAAAAAATTTATATTTCAGTTATTATTTAGTTGTATTGAACTGAAAATACAATAGCAAAAATTATATGAAACTGTCAATTGGAATCGTAGGTTTGCCGAATGTGGGGAAGTCCACACTTTTTAAAATCCTCACGAATCAGGAGATTACGATTGCGAATTATCCCTTCGCTACCATAGACCCGAATGTGGGTGTGGTCGTCGTGCCCGACGAACGGGTGGAGAAATTGACGAAATTGAGCGCGTCCAAAAAAACCGTGCCGGCGGTCGTGGAATTCTACGACATCGCGGGACTCGTGAAGGGCGCGAACCAGGGCGAGGGATTGGGCAATCAATTCCTGGCGAATATCCGGAATGTGCAGGCCATTCTCCATCTGGTGCGTTGTTTCGGCCAGGGAGACATTATCCATGTTGAGGGCGGAGTAGACCCGATTCGCGATATAGATATCATCGAAATGGAGCTGGTTTTCAAGGATTTGGAGACCGTGACGAAACGCCTACACTCACTTGAAGCTGAAGCACGGGGCGGAGATAAAACGGCAAATAAAAATCTCACCGTTCTGAACGAAGTGAGAAAAAGATTGGAGAGTGGGAATTTGGCATCGGAGTTTAAAGGAGAGCCGGTTGTGAAAGAGCTTCAGCTTCTGACGGCCAAGCCGCAACTCTTTTTATTGAACGGCAAGTCGGAAGAGGCAAGCGAGGAACTGAAGAAGAAAATTGCCGGAATGGGTTTTGATTTCATAATCTCTGATTTGAATTCAGTCGTGTTGATTCCCGATCTTATCCTTGAGGCCTACAAAATATTGAATCTGATGAGTTTTTTCACAACCGGGGAGGACGAGACGCGGGCCTGGACAATCGAGCGCGGTTCAAAGGCGCCGCAGGCGGCGGGTGTTATCCATACGGACTTCGAAAATAAATTTATCCGGGCGGAGGTCATCTCGACCGATAAATTATTGGAAGCGGCTGTCCATTCGACTAGCTCAGGACAAGCTAATGCTTGGAGTGCGGCGAAACAGAAAGGCTGGCTCCGGCTCGAGGGGAAGGATTATGTGGTGCAGGATGGAGATGTGATGGTTATTAGACATGGGTGATGTCTGGCGAGATTTGGCATACCGAAAAAGTGTGCGTCTCCGGATAATCACCGCCCCGCGGTGAATTATCCCACCCCAAGTCTTATATCGACGAGCGAGGAGCAAAATAAAAGCATATTTATATTGTCCGAGCGATGTCGATAAAAAGCGGAGCTTTTACCCACTTTTTCAATGTGCCAAATCTCGCCACCTGGTTTTATTTGAGAGAGGTTTTATTATCCATAAAATGTTCTATTATTTAGTTAAATGAGCTATGAATTGAATTTGGAGCAGTATCAGGGACCGCTTCAGAAACTCTTGGAACTGATTGAAGAGAAGAAGATGGAAATTATGGTCGTGAGCCTGGCGGAGGTGACCGGCGGTTTTTTTGATTATCTGAAGAAGTTGGAGAAAGCCGGCGTGAGCCATTCTATTCTTGCTGATTTTTTGGTAGTGGCCTCGAAACTTATTCTTATAAAATCCAAAGTACTTTTACCTTCGCTCCCTCTTACCGACGAAGAAGAATTGGATATACGGGGCTTAGAAGGCCGGCTCAAAATCTATCAGGAATTCAAAAAAGCCCAGCTTCACGTCAAAGAACTTTGGAAAGTTTCGCCCCAAATGTTTTCGCGGGAATATTTAATGACGAAGGAAGCGACGTTCTATCCGCCCAAATCCGCGACAGGAGAAACGCTCGCGAAAGCGGCGGCCGGGGTGGTTGGCAAACTCGAAAAATTCCTGAAGCCCATCGTGAAAGTGAAGAACGAAATAATCCACTTGAAGCAGAAAATCGAGGAAATTTTCAGGCGGCTCACGGAAATTCCCATCGGTTTCAAAAAAATGCATGAAGGAAAAGGAAGAAGCGAGCTTATTGTGCTTTTTCTCGCCATTCTCCATCTCATAAGGGACCAGCTCATATCGGCGGATCAGGAAGCTCAATTCGATGAAATTACGATTGCGCGGAAACCAAAGGAGGCTTAAAATATCCAATAAACATGGAAAGAAACAACAATACCGTTGCTGCCCTTGAGGCTTTGCTTTTTTATTATGGCGAGCCGCTGGATGCGAAAAAGATAGCCAAATTCCTGGATGTAAGCGAAGGGGAGTGTGGCATCTTGATAAATGAATTGGATTCGAAACTGAATTCGGATGAAAAGAGCGGTTTTATGCTTGTAAGGCACGGTGATCTTTTTCAGCTGGCGACGAAGCCGGATTTGGCTTGGCTCGGCCAAAAACTCGTTCAGGAAGAATTCAAGGAAGAACTTACTCCGGCGACTCTGGAAACGCTGTCTATAATCGCATATCTCGGGCCTGTGGCGCGCTCTACGGTGGATTATATCCGTGGCGTGAATTCCAGTTTTATTCTAAGGGCGCTTTTGGTGCGCGGACTCGTGACGCGCCATTTCCAGGAAGCGAGAAAGAATATGTTCGAATATAAAGTGAGCTTTAATTTTCTGAAGCACTTGGGGTTGGGAAAAATCGAAGAATTGCCGGAGTTCGAAAAATACAAGAATATCCTGACGAGTTTCGAAGCGTCGCAGGTTCCGGAAAATCCGCTTCCGGAGAATCAAGAAAATCCCGTTTGATTTCATGAAGTGGAAGATTATTTTTTTAACGCTCTTGGTTTTGACCTCGGCGATTGTTATAAGTCTTGTCCGTTCCGGCCGAACGGAAAGCAAAAAACCCGCCACGGAAAATGCGCCGGAAAAGACCACACTCTCCAACTGGGAAAATAATTCGAAGAAAGTGCCGGTAAGGAATTGGAAAGTGCTTGACCCGGAACTTTCTGCCGAAGCCGCAATCGTCCAATCACTCGACGATAGTTTTCCTTTTTTCAAGTCTGGTAGTTTCAAGATGTGGCCACTCGCGTCCTTGACCAAGCTCCTAACCGCCGTGGTAGTGATGGAAAAAATGGATTTGAACGAAAAGATAATCATTTCCCAGGACGTGTCGGCGACGGAAGGCGAGGCGGGGGATTTGCGGCCGGGCGAAACATATATCGCTCGCGACCTTTTGAAAATAATGCTCATTGCCTCGTCAAACCGGGCGGCGGCCGCCTTCGAATACCACGTCGGCCACGACGATTTCGTGAAGATAATGATGGCGAAGGCTCGCGAAATTGGGCTTACCCAGACCGTGGTTTACGACGCTTCGGGCTTGAATGATTTGAATCAGGGAACGGCGAGCGATATGCTCGCCCTTTTGAATTATATTCTGGAAAAGGAGCCGGATATCCTGAGTTACACCAGGCTTCCGAATCTTCTCGTTCAGCCGGCTAATTCCGACCGGAGCCACACTGTGCCGAATATCGACCCGCTTTCGAGTCGGTCCGATTTTCTGGGAGGAAAAACGGGCACTTCGCCTCTCGCCAGGCAGAATTTGGTGGCTATTCTTTCGATGAACGGGCGTCGGGTGGCGGTGGTGCTTCTGGGAAGCAAAGACCGCTTTAAAGAGACCGATGAGTTGTTCGGTTGGATAGCCCGAGCGTATGAATTTTAAGGTATAATATCCAAATGGAAGTCTTCGCCGCAGTCCGCGTTCTTATAATTTTTGCTCTTTCCTTTACGGTAGCGCTATTACTCACGCCCCTCGTTTTTCGGTTTCTTGAAAAATTCAATCTGAGAAAAGTGAATATCCGCGATGAGGCGAGCGCGCCGGTTTTTTATCAATTCCACAAAAATAAATCCAATACACCCACGATGGGCGGAATCATTATTTGGGCGACCGTTCTTTCGATTGCTCTTGTCTTTTTCGTCTTAGGAAATCTTTTTGATGGCTTTTTCGAGTATTTCAATTTTGTGAATCGGGCCGAAACCTATCTGCCTATCGCGGCGCTTTTTCTCGCAGCTCTGGTCGGTCTCGCGGACGATATGCTGGGGATTTTGAAAATCGGTCCTCACGGCGGCGGATTAAGAATGAAACATAAGCTCCTGCTCTACGGAGCCGTGGCGGTTTTGGGTGCCTGGTGGTTTTATTTCCGCCTCGATTGGCACACGCTCTTCATTCCTTTTATTGGGACTGTGGATTTGGGACTTTGGTATATTCCTTTTTACATATTCGTCATTGTTGCAACCGCTTTTTCGGCGAATGAGACAGATGGTTTAGACGGTCTTTTGGGAGGCGTGATGCTTTTCTCTTTTATGGCTATCGTTGTCGTGAGCTTCGTCCTTCATCGCTATGATTTGTCGGTGATGAGCGCTTCTATTTTGGGGGCGCTTTTGGCTTTTCTTTGGTTCAATATTTATCCGGCGAAATTTTTTATGGGCGACACGGGTTCGATGTCTTTAGGTATTACTTTGGGCGTGATGGCGATGCTGACCGACACTTCGCTTCTTCTGCCTTTCTTCGGATTTATTTTGGCGATTGAATCTGCCTCGGTCATTGTTCAGGTGGCGAGCAAAAAATTCCGGAAGAAAAAAGTATTCCTTTCGACGCCGATTCATCATCATTTCGAAGCATTGGGTTGGCCCGAGAGCCAGATCACGATGCGTTTCTGGATTATGAGCGCGATAATGACGATTTTCGGATTAGTCCTATTTTTCCTTTCGCGATTTGTCTAGCCAGGCAGTAGAAATGCGATTAAATTAAACTCAAATCGTCCGTCAAATTTTTACAGATATATTATATGACATTAAATAAAAGGTTAAAAAAACAAAGAAAATGATTGCTGATTTAATCACGATTTGCAATCGCATTTTCACTGCCTGGTAAACGATGAAAACAATTCTGATAAAAAACGGTTTGGTATACGATGGCTCGGGTGGTGTCCCGCTCAAAACAGATATTTTTATTCGGAATGGGCATATTG
Organism: Patescibacteria group bacterium; assembly: GCA_038065455.1. Classification (GTDB taxonomy): domain Bacteria; phylum Patescibacteriota; class Minisyncoccia; order UBA6257; family GWB1-50-10; genus JBBTQX01. The sequence goes on along the minus strand of JBBTQX010000007.1, from coordinate 15,935 downwards.
CCCAATTGGGTTCTTTTAAAAAAGAAACGGCCGATATTTTTCTGGATGCCACGGGAGCTGTTGTAACGCCAGGCCTTATTGATATGAATTTTGAGGCCGAACATTATTCGGGAATCTTTGCTGAACCCTATCAAGAAAATATTTTGAAGCGAGGTATTACGACCGTAATCGGTTCCGTTGAAGGTTTATTCGGAAGGCCGTTGGGGGAAACACTGTTTTTTTTGGAAAAGCGGGGAGTGGGCGTAAATTTCGGGGCACTCGCCGGTTATGAAGATATCCGCCGATTTTTCACAAAAGGAATCGGTCGGGATTTGAATCAAGGAGAAGCGGAGAGTGCAAAAAATGCCGTCAGCCGGACTCTCCGGGAGGGCGCTTTGGGAATCTCGTTGGATTTGTCTTCGCCGGCCGGCCGGGGCATACCCGTGAATGAACTTATCGAAATTGCCAGAGAATCGGCGAAAATGAAAAAAGTTTTCGCGGCTCATCTGCGTCGGGACAGCGAAAATATATTGGAATCGCTTCGGGAAATAATCGATATTTCCAAAACCGCGGGCGCGAGCGTCGAAATAAGCCATTTCCAGCCCCTGCGCGGCTTTTCGGAAAATTACCGTTCAGCGCTCGCTCTTTTAGAAAAAGAAGCTTCCAAAAGCCATATTAATTTCGATATCTTTCCCCATCCTGTGGTATCCGTACCGCTTTATTATTTTCTTCCCGATTGGTTAAGAGCGGCCGATTTCGAAGAAGTGAAGAACTCGCTCAAAGAAAAAACCGTTAAAGATCGGGTATTGAAACATCTTCAAAAAATAAAAATTGACGGAGCAATAATTGCTTTCGCACCACCGGCTTTAAAATTCCTCGAAGGCAAGTCGCTCGACGATTTTGCCCGGAACCACGGCCTCACGAAGGCGCGCTCTATTTTGAAATTAATGGCTCTTATAGGGCTTGAAGGAAAAATATTCTGTTTTTGGGGTGATAAGGCGGTTCTTGAAGATTTTCTTGCGAGTCAGCATTCATTCGTTACTTTAAGCTATCATCATTTTGGCGGAGAAGCGGGCGCGGGTGAATTTTTTTCCTGGGCCGAAAAGAGCGGTAAGTTGCCGGTCGAGAAAGCGGTAGCGAAGCTCACCGGCCTTCCGGCCGCGAAATACGGCATATTGAAACGCGGGATGATAAAGGAAAATTATTGGGCGGACGCGGTGATTTGGGAAAATTGGAAATCGAAAACGGTGTTGGTAAACGGCGTTATCGCGATGGAGAACGGAATGCTTTTGAAGAAAAAGGCCGGTGCAATCGTGAAAGCCGCCCCATAAAAGATGTTTCGAAACTTAAAAAAAAGTTCGAGTCTCGATTATTCCTTCATTGCTTTTTTCATCGTGCTCGTCATCTTCGGTCTTGTGATGCTCACGAGCGCCTCCTCCGACCTTTCGAAAGCCAGGTTCGGCGACAGCTATTATTATTTGAAACATCAAATCCTTTTCGGTATTTTACCGGGACTAGTCGGATTTTTTGCCGCGTTTTTCATAAATTACCAAAATTGGAAGAAGTGGGGGATATGGTTTCTTGCGGGAAGCGTCATTCTCCTGCTTCTCGTTTTCACGCCGCTCGGATTCAAAGCTTATGGTTCGGAACGATGGCTTTCGATCGGCGGTGTGGGTTTCCAGCCGGGTGAACTCGTGAAAATTACTTTCTTAATATATATGGCGGCTTGGATCGGCAAAAGCCAAAGCCGAGGCAAGAATCTGAGAGAAGGTTTTATTCCGTTCATGATTCTTTCGGCCGGCGTGCTTATGCCGCTTATTCTTCAGCCTTCGACTACGATTGCGGTTTTGATTCTTGGAGCTGTGCTCGCGATGTATTTTACGGCCGGCGCGAAAATCAGATTCCTTTTTTCGGTCGGAGCGATTACTCTTTTTGCCGTTGCCGCGCTTCTTTTTATTACTCCTTATCGGATGGAAAGAGTTTTGGGATTTTTGAATCCCGCTTCCGATCCGCTTGGCAAAACTTACCAGATAAACCAAACGCTTATCGCCATTGGCTCGGGCGGTCTCACGGGCGTGGGCTACGGTCGCTCGACGACGAAATTGCACTATCTGCCGGAACCCATCGGTGATTCCATTTTCGCGGTCATTGCCGAGGAATTGGGCTTCATCGGCTCCATTGCGCTTATCTTCTTTTTCCTTCTTTTTGTCTGGCGCGGCCTCGCGATTGCAAAGGGAGCGTCCGATGCATTCGGCCGGCTTTTGGGTATCGGGTTTATGACAATCATCGGGCTTCAGGTTTTCGTCCATATCGGAGCGAACTCGGGGCTTATTCCTCTGACCGGCGTGCCTTTGCCTTTCGTGAGCTACGGCGGAACGGCGCTTGCGGTTTTTTTGACCATGAGCGGCCTTATGGTTAATATATCTATGAAAAGATAATTTTAAATTTTAAGTTCTAAATTCTAATTTAATGTTCAGAATACTTTTAACTGGAGGCGGTACTGGAGGGCATATTTTCCCGCTTATCGCGGTCGCCGAAGAAATTCGGAAGACGGATTTTGCGGACGTTGAGTTATATTATATAGGGCCGAAGAGTCCGCTTAATGGAGAATTTTTGAATCGGGATATCCCGGTCTATAGAATCGCAGGAAGCAAACTTCGGCGTTATTTTTCGCCGGTCAATTTTATCGATATTCCGAAATTCTTTTGGAGTATTCTTCAGGCGCTCTTTCGGCTTTATTTCCTGATGCCGGACGCGGTTTTTTCGAAGGGCGGTCCGGGAGCGCTCGCAGTCGTGCTCGCGGCGCGCTTCTATATGATTCCGATAATCATCCACGAATCGGATTCCGTTCCGGGATTGACCAACAAACTTTCGGCTAAATTCGCGAAGAGAATCGGCATTGGATTTGAAGCGGCGGCGAATTATTTCGATAAAAATAAAACCTTCGTTTCCGGCAATCCCGCGCGGGAAGAGCTTGTCGGGGGAGGGAGTAAACCGAACTCGGGCGGAAAACCGCTCGTCTTCGTTTGGGGCGGTTCGCAGGGTTCGGCGCGCATAAACCGCTTTGTTTTCGACAATTTGGATGCTTTGCTCGAAAAATACCGCATCTTCCACCAGGTGGGGGAGAAGAATGTTGATGAAGCCAAAATGTTTTCGGCAAACGCCGGATACAAGTTCGCCGGTTTTCTGGATTTGAACGGAATGAAAGAAGCGTTTTCCGAAGCCGACGCGGTAATCGCACGGGCCGGTTCGGGTTCCATTTTCGAGATTGCCGCCTTCGGCAAACCATCCATTCTCATTCCACTCGAGGAAGCGGCGAACAATCACCAGAAAATGAATGCCTATGAGTATGCGAAAGCCGGCGCTTCGATTGTAATAGAAGAGGCGAACCTGACGCCGAATATTATTTTGAGCCAGCTCGAGAATATCCTGGGCGACAAAGGCAAATATGCGGTGATGACGGCCGCCGCCCGCAAATTCGCTCGCCCCGACGCCGCGAAAATGATTTCGGCGGAAATATTCCAAATTCTTCGCCACTCTTAAGATTTCAATTCAAAAATAAAAGGCACTACAATTGATTGTAGTGCCGATTTGTTTTGTTTTTATTATAAATCAAAAGATTCCGGATTAAAGTTGATTCCATAATCTCCAGCGAATTTACAGAGATCTTTCTCCAAATCTTTTTTGGAATCAATGAAAAAATCCTTCAATTCAATTTCCCATTCATCGTCTATTATGCTTGTTTCTTTTTGTATTTTTTCGGTTATTTCCTTTGCTCTTTTGCAGATAAGCTCTGTGTAATCCTTTTCTTTATTTTCTTCATCCGGTAAAATTGATGAAAGGAGTTGCTGTATCGGTATCAATATCCCTCTTGTCTTTGTTAATAAGACTTTGTTCGCATTGCGGAGGGATAAATCTATTCCTCTCCATCTTTCAGAGAAATTATTTGAAAACTCGTTCTTTGCTTCTTCTGGCAAATTCAATATTTTCAAAAACTTATCAATTATTTCGTTCATAGCGATTACTTCCCTGCTTATCATTTCATCGTTCTTGTCGGTGATTTCTTTCAGCCTTGTTTCTATGTCGGTAATTTCTTGAACGATTTTTTCGATCATTTCCGTACCCTTTCGTATAGTTATTTAATTATTAAGATGCTTATTATCTTTTTAGGATAGCACGTTATATGTATCATGTCAACTCTCCCAAAACACCCAAAAATGGGGGATAATAGGCTCATGCCTATCAGAGTCAGGTTTGCCCCATCGCCGACGGGTCCGTTTTCCCTGGGAAATGCCCGAACAGCCCTATTTAACTGGCTTTTTGCCCGCCACGAAGGCGGCCAGTTCCTTTTGCGCATAGAAGATACCGATAAGGAGCGCTCCAAAAAGGAATATGAGAAGGATATGCTGGAGTGCCTCAAATGGCTCGGCTTGGATTGGGACGAGGATTTTTTCCGCCAGAGCGAGCGGATTCCCGCCTACAAAAAAGAACTCGAAAAGCTTCTCGAAGAAAAAAAGGCCTATTGGTGTTTTTGCACGCCGGAGGAATTGGAAGACGAGCGCCAGGCTCAGATGAGCCAGGGATTGTCTCCGAAGTACGGCGGGCGGTGCCGAAGTATTTCGCTTGAAGAAGCGGAAGCGCGGGCGAAAAAAGAACCGGCGGTCATCCGTTTTCGGATGGACGATGGGATAATTTCCTTCCCCGATATCATTCGGGGAAAGGTTTCTTTTGATACTGCGCTCATCGGCGATATCGTCATCGCAAAGGATCTGAAAACCCCGCTCTATAATTTCGCGGTGGTGGTGGACGACGAGGAGATGAAAATTACGCACGTCATTCGGGGCGAAGACCATCTCTCGAACACGCCGAAACAGATTGCCATTCAGGAGGCGTTGGGTTTTTCCAAAGTGCAGTATGCGCACCTGCCTTTGATATTGGGACCCGACCACAAAAAGCTTTCCAAACGGTATCTCGAAACGTCATTCAATGAATATCGGACGAAAGGCTATCTCGCTCCGGCGGTTATGAATTTTATGGCGCTTTTGGGCTGGCATCCGGAGAATGACCGCGAAGTATTGAGCCGCGAAGAAATTATCGCTGAATTCGGCCTGAAACGGGTTCAGAAAGCCGGCGCGATTTTCAATCCGGAAAAATTGGATTGGCTGAACGGACAGTATTTGAAGATTTTGCCTCCGGAAGAGCTCGCGGAGGCGCTCAAGGATTTTATTCCGAAAGAATGGGTGAAGAAGAAAGAAATGCTCGCCAAAATCGCCGAGGTGGACAGAGGTCGGATGAAAAAACTTTCGGATTTCAGGGAATTGGCCGACATTTTTTTTGAATTGCCGGATTATTCCAAGAGTCTTCTGATTTGGAAAGAAACGCCGGAAGCGGCCATTCTCGATAATCTGCGCTTCACGCTCGACGTCATTTCTAAAATACCGGCGGGGGATTTCAAAAAGGAAACTATCGAGAAATACGTGATGACGGTAGCCGACAAGAGGGGACGGGGCGAAGTATTATGGCCTCTTCGAGCTGCGCTTTCGGGCCGAGAGGCTTCGCCGGGTCCTGCCGATATTCTTGAGATAATCGGCCAAGAAGAAGGCGCGCGGAGGATAAATTTCGCTATCGGAAAACTGGAATGAAAACGAAAGAAAAAATATCGATAGCCTTGGGTCTGCTCTTGGCCGCCGCCGTATTTTTACCAGTCGGCGTTTTCGCCCAGACGACCGCCGATCAACTCCAGGGCGCCATCAATCAGAAAAATAGCGAGCTTCAGCAAATCCAGAATCAAAAAGACGCCCTCCAGGCCCAATTGAACAAGATTTCCCAATCCAATAAAACCCTGAAGAGCGAGATAGACGGCATCAATTACAAAATCAATCAGCTCGACCTTCAGCAAAAATCCAACCGGCTCACGGTAGAAAAGCTCAATCTCGAGATAAATTCTATGAGCAGCGATATCAGCCGGGCGGAATCGAATATCAAAAAAAGGAAGGAGGCGATTGGCGAACTTTTCCGCGAGATGCAGAATCAAGACCGGCAGAATCTTCTTTTTATAGTGATGCAGACCGGCGGACTTTCGGAAAGCGTGAGCCGGGCGAACGAGACTGCCACCTTGAATGTCGAGTTGGCAAAGAGCATCGCCGGCCTCCGCGCTCTTCAGGAAGATCTAAGTGATAAATTGGAAACGGAAAGCCAGCGGAAGCGTCAAAGAGAAATAGAACAGGCTAGTCTCGCGAGCAGCCAATATATCCTTCAGGATCAAAAAAACGAGAAGCAGGATATTCTTTCCGTAACCAAAAGCCAGGAGCAGATATACCAGAATCAGATATCCAAGCTCGATGAACAGCAATTGGCCATCAGCGAATTCATCGAAGGCATCGAAGATAAATTGCGCGCCTCTTTCAATCCGAGTCTTTTACCTTTAAAACGGCCGGGTGTCTTGAAATTCCCGGTGTCGAACGCGGTTCTGACCCAGTATTACGGCCCGACTAAATTCGCCGAACGCGCCTATAAGACGGGATTTCATACCGGTGTGGATTTTAGCTCCACCATCGGTACACCGGTCTTTGCCACGGCGGATGGAAAGATTTCCCGAGTGGACAACAATGACCGGGGCACTTCGCGCTGGAATCGCTATCAATACGGGCGTTATATCCTGGTAGAGCATCCCAATAATCTCACGAGTCTTTATGCGCACCTTTCGCGTGCAATCGTGAAGGCAGGTGATATAGTTAAGGAAGGAGATTTGATAGGGTATTCGGGCAATTCGGGCTTTGCCACCGGTCCGCATCTGCACTTCGGCATATATTGGACGCCCAGTATTCAATTGAAGCCGGTAAAGCCGGCCGCAGGCCTCGTTCCGATCGGCGTGACCATCGACCCGATGGATTATTTGCCGGAGAGCGGTTTAATCTCGATGTCGGGAAGCAAGTAAGGGCACACTACTTTATATCGGCATGTTCAAAAAAATTTCAATAACAATCCTTTCGCTTCCGCTTTTCGTTGTGCCTATTTTCGCTTCGGCCCAGACGGCGCCGATTATCCCGGACATAATCGACGTCGGCCAGACCATTACGGAGAGTATTCCCGCTCCCATCGCTAATTTTATCGATAAGCTTAAGGGTATTGATATCGGCGGACAGCCGTCCGTTTCCGGTGATTCCTTGGATTTTTCGAACGTAAAATCCGGCTGGGATTCCATCAATAATTGGTTTCTGCAAAATATCGGCGTGAGCTTCACTGAAATAGTGAAATCCGTCGCCAATCTCGTGATTTGGATTTGGGAAATAGTCATCAAACTTATCAAAGTAGGGCTCTCGTATCTTTAACTATCCATACATTTGAGGGAAAAGCGTTGGCAAAGAAGATACAGATCTCTTGAAAGAGATTCACGGAAAGATGAGCGCCTATAAGAGTTCCGTGTCCTGTCGCAAAAGCAACAATGTGCGACAGTATTCTGCGGGCTTTCTTTCATATCAACCTCTATTGGTTTATAGTTAATAGATAACAAAATGAAGAAAAATTCTGTTCACTTCATCGGAATCGGCGGCATTGGGGTCAGTTCCCTGGCCTATTGGTTTAAGAGCCAAAAATGGGTTGTTTCGGGGTCGGATTCGGCCGAGTCGATAATTACTAGGAAGCTCAAAAAGGATGGTTTTAAGGTCAAAATAGGGCATAAAAAGGCCAATATAATCCCCGACGATATGAACCTGCCAAGCCTAGTAGTCTATACTAATGCCATAAAACCGGATAATCCAGAGCTTTTGGAGGCCAGGCGTTTAGGTATTAAAACCCAGTCATATCCGGAAGCCGTCGGCATACTCACCCGCCGTTATCGAACTTTCGGAGTTGCGGGCGCTCACGGAAAAAGTACGACTACCGCCATGCTTTCTTTGGTTTTGATAAAAGCCGGCTGGGATCCGACGGTCATCGTGGGCACTAAATTGAAAGAGTTCGGCGGGCGGAACTTCCGCCTGGGCAAGAGCGGCTTCCTGGTTTTAGAGGCCGACGAATGGAAAGGGGCTTTTTGGAACTACTCCCCCTTCGGCGCGATTATCACGAATATCGACCGCGAGCATTTGGATTTCTATAAAAATTTCGGGAACGTCAAAAAAAGTTTTTTGAAATACATCTGGAACATCCAGACCGGCGGGATTCTCGTCGCGAACCGCGACGACGAAAAACTTTTCTCGCTGAAGCGCGAGATCGAAAAACTCACGAAACGGAATGGTGTGAAACTCGTCTGGTATTCGGTTGCGGCCGCTTCTCTGTCCATCGTTTCCCGTCTGAAAAAAAATCTTTCCGTTCCGGGGAAGCACAATCTCCAGAATGCAATGGCGGTCTATGTGCTCGCTAGAAATCTGGGCATTCCGGAAAAAAAGATTCTCTCCGCGCTCAAACAATATCGCGGCGCCTGGCGTCGGATGGAATATAGGGGGAAATTACAAATTACAAATTACAAATTACAAATGCCGGTTTACGACGACTATGCCCACCATCCGACGGAGATAAAAGCGACGCTTCAGGCCTTCCGGGAAAAGTATCCTGAATCGAAAATCATCTGCGTTTTTCAGCCCCATCAGGCCCACCGCTTGAAGGCGCTCTTCAATGATTTCGCGCACGCTTTCAATGATGCCGATTCGCTCATCTTACTCCCCTCTTATAGGGTGGCGGGCCGGGATATCTCAAGCAAAAAATATACTTCAGAGGCGCTCGCCGAAAAAATCCCCGGCGCGATCTATCTAAAAAATCCCAGAAATTTGAAAAAAGCCGTAGAAAAAGCCGTAATTCAAAATTCAAAATTCATAATTCATAATTCTGTGTTAATTATGATGGGCGCCGGCACGGTCGTGGAATACACCAATGAACTTCTCCAGAAAATGAAGTAAGATTAGGCAGATGTATTACAAAGATATTGACCAATTCAAAGAGCTGGCCGGCTACGAGATAGACGGCTTCTGGTATCCGCGGGTCACGAAGATAATGGAGATAAAGTCCAAGCCGGAGCTCTACCGCTTCTACGCGAATCTGCCGAACTTTGATGCCGGCGAGAAGATAAAATCCCAGTCTGCAAGCGAGGGCACACTGGTGCACGAGGCCGTGGAGGGCATCCTGCTCGGTAAAAATCCGGAGATTCCGCCGGAGATACTCCCCTCCGTCCAGGCCTTCGTGGAGTTTACCGAACGAAACAAAATCCAAGTGGACAAAGATTTTGTGGAAAAGCGCCTTGTGAACTACGAGGAGCGTTATGCTGGCACGCTGGACGCAATCGCCTTAATCGGCGGGAAGCTCGGTATTTTGGATATCAAGACCTCAATGGCCATCTATCGCGATTATAATCTCCAGACTTCGGCTTATATCGCCGCGATGAAGGACCAGGTGAAGGGCTTGGAGACGCGCTGGATTTTAAGAATCGACCAAGTGAAGACCTGCCATATCTGCGGAGCGACGATGCGGAGCAAGGGCGGAAGGGACAAAATCCGTTACGAAAAAATCCGCGTGGGCCGGACGGCCGCCGAAAAATGCGAGCACGATTGGGGTCCGGTGACCGGCCTCATTGAAATCAAGGAATTCCCCTACTGGCACGAGGACTTCCACGCTTTCCTGGGCGCAAAGCGCCTATGGGAATGGGAGAATGAGTTTTGGTTGAAGAAAGTTGGATACAACTAGGAGTGTCCCCGATAATCTCCACTCTCGCTCGCAGACGGACCTCCAAGCGCTGAAATTCCGCTCGCTCAAGTGGAAATTATCGGAGATAGGAATATTATAAAAATTAAATGGAAAATAAAAAAGACGTTCCAATGTTTGGAGCGTCTCATTAATTTTTGTGTTTTTTTATCTTATACTTACTGAAGACTTATTCGATTCGCAAATTATCGCCTCTATCTTGCTCAACAACTTTTGCGGTGGGAATGGCTTATTGATGACGTCATTCACGAGGAATCGCATTTTTCTGGCGATCTCCTCATTGTTATTGGACACGGTTACCATTATGATTGGCAGTTTTTTGAACTGCTCATTGGTCCTTATCCATCTTGCGAGATCCTCTCCATTCTTTTCCGGCATATTCCAATCCGTAATAACCAAGTCGGGTTTTTCATCCAGGATTTTTCGAGTCGCATCCATTCCATTTTTCGCTTCAATTGGGTCAAAGCCAAAAGACGTTAACATATTGGCGACTATTCGTCGCATTACGGTTGAATCGTCCACAATCAATACTTTCATACCTTCTCCTTCATTATGTTGGGTTTAAAAGACTGGGGGTTGGGTAAGTATACTTTCTGCTGCGCCGACGTTAGAACCAGATAGGGTTTGTAATTTCTACCATCGCCGAATGTTTTAATTCCAAAACATTTTAGCGCGTCATACAGCGTCCAGAATTCGTTTTCAACGCGCTCCTTATCTCTTTCCAGATCGCGTTTTTCTTCCATTTTCTTTTCCAAATCGTGGCGGGACATGGAGTTCCAAAAAACCTCATCCTCCCCGTAATTTTCCTTTAATTGATCTTCCCGGTTGAAGATTTTTTGCATGTCTTCCGCGTACATTTTCAGGATTTGGTCGAATAGATCCTGAAATAACGTTAACCCTCGCGGTATCGCATACCGCGTGAGAAATATCCGGACATCAATGAAAACGTTGTCAGGCGAGGTGATATTGAAGGCTTTATATAAAGCGTTGTTCGCCTCATTCCGTTTTATATATCGCGTTATCGCTTCCGCGATGATCCAAATTCTTTTCTCTTTTGTTAATTTTCTCCCTTCCCCAAACCTCTTTTTAGGCGTTTTTGGGAGCACAAAAAAAAGAATAACGAACAACAGAAAAATAATGAAGCCGAGCAAATATGTGTTCAACATAGCAATCTCCTTGGGCTTTCCGAGCCCTCGTTGTTTTGTTGGTAAGATACTGCACCTAAACACCTTTTGTTTAGATGCCGATATATTAGAGCAGTTTGGCCTATGCCGTCAATTTGAAGGCCTATCGCGAGTTTTTTTGAATGATGATCGGTGCGGGGTTGGCTTGGCCGGCCGTGAGATAGCCGAGGCCGAAGGCCAGGGACGCGATTATCGCTAGGCCGAGCCAAAAGACGATTCTTACCCGATTTTCCCTTATCCAGGCTGTGAAATTTGACATCAGAGGAGCATTTTGATTATTATATAAGAACGTTATGGCACATACAAAAGCTAAAGGCTCTACAAAGTTAGGCAGAGAATCAGAATCCAAACGGCTTGGCGTGAAGCTCTTTGCGGGCGAAAAGACCAAGCCGGGCGATATCATCATCCGCCAGCGGGGCACGAAATACCATCCGGGCAAGAACGTGAAGATCGGCAGCGATGATACCATCTACGCGATGAAAATCGGCGTGATCAAATTCTCCGACAAGCGCAAAACCAGTTTCGACGGCTCGAAGAAATCAGTGAAGGTAGTCAGCGTAATCTAATGAAAATCCCGGCTTAAGCCGGGATTTTCTGTTCCGCCTCGGTTAAGACTTTCACTTTTGCCATTATCCCTTCTCCTAGATCTATCGGCACCGAGTGTTCGCCGATGCCCTTAATGGGCTTTTCCAATTCTATTTTCAAATCTTTATAGCCGTGTTTCGCGAGCTCCAGCTCGATGTCTTTCCGGCTCACCGAGCCGAAAGTTTCGCCTTTCTCCCCCGTTTTCATCTTGAATTTCAATTCCAATCCCTCGAGGTTTTTCGCTCCGATTTTGAGCTCCTCGACAAGTTTTTGATGCTCGGTTTCCCGAATTTTTTTCTGCCGTTCCAACCTTTGGACAGCCTCTTTCGTGGCCGCTTCGGCTAGTCCCTTCAACAGGAGGAAGTTTCGGGCATAGCCGTCTTTGACTTCTTTCACATCGAATGCTTTGCCGATGCCCTTTACATCCTTAATTAATATAATTTTCATTTATTTATCTCTTGTTTTATTATCTCGAGTGCCTTGTCGAGCTGGGGATCTTTTTTGTTGATAATGCCGTCATCGGGCATTTTAATCACCACATCCGGGATAATGCCCAGTTTATTTATATGCCGCCCATTCGGCGTGAGCCATTCGGCAATGGTTATTTTGAGAGTGGAACCATCTTTCAAATTCTCTATTTCCTGAACGCTGCCCTTACCGAAAGTCTTTTCTCCCACGAGTTTTATTTTGCGGACATCCTGGAGCGCTCCAGCCAATATCTCGGAGGCCGAGGCCGAGCCGCCATTCACGAGCACCACTACAGGCAGATTGACGAGGGCACTCGGGCCGTTTGAGCGCATCACATTTTCTTCGCCCGAACGGAATTTTTCCCGCACAACGGGCTCGCCGCGATTCGTAAACCAACCGGCAATTTCAATCGAGATGTCGAGAAAACCGCCCGGATTGTTCCGTAAATCCAACACCACGCCCTTTGCGCCGCTTATCAGAGTCGATAGAGCCGAGTTGTAGAAGAGCGAGCCGGCATTCGAATTGAAATTATAGAGTTGAATATAAGCGATGTTCCCCTCTTTCATCTCCCAATCCAAGGTCGGTACTTCGATGATGGCTCGGGTAATCTCGAATTCTTTCGGTTCTTTCCAACCTTCGCGCATCATTAGGAGTTTTACTTTCGTACCCGGTTCGCCCCGGATTATTTTCACCGCGGCGGTGGTATCCATATCGTTCGTAAAAGTATCGTCGATTTTCAGAATCATATCACCCGGTTTAAAACCGGCTTTCTCCGCCGGATTGCCTTTGAGGGGCGCGATGACCACCAGCTGGCTGTTTTTGATGCCGATTTCCATTCCCACGCCGCCGAAGCTGCCATTCAAATCTTGGCTGAATTTTTCCGCATCGCTCGGATTGAAAAAGACCGAATAGGGGTCCTTGAGGGCGCCCACCGCGCCGGCTACCGCTCCGTATATCAAATCTTTGTCGGTCACGTCTTTAGCGCTGACGTAGTTTTCCTTTATCAGATTTATTGCTTCCCAGAGTATCTCGGGATTGGCGGCCAAAGAACTTGTGGAATTTTCCAAAGCCAATCCACCGACTTTCTGAATGGAACCGACATTGAAGCCGGCGTAAAAGATACCTCCGGCCAAAATGACGGCGATTAGACCCAAGGCCAGCGTTTTTCTGGTGTTTAAAATCATATCTTTATATATTAAAGGAAATCGCCTAAAATGTGTAGAATGGCGCTTGATAACGATTACCTCAAGAACCTTCGGGAGCGTTCCAAAAAGAGCCATGTGTACCAGAAACACCAGATGGTGGGACTCTTGCTTTCCGAAACCCTTGGGGATGAGAAACATAAAGCGCTTTATATCAAACTCGCCAAAGAGCATGACCAGGAAAAACTGATGAAGATAGCGGGGGGCATCAAAGAAAACATGAATATTAAAAACAAAGGGGCATATTTTATGAGCGTGCTTTTCTCCAAAAAATCCAAGTCCAAAAAGAAATGAACGAAATCCTGCTCATAGACGATAAAAAGAGCGGAAAATTCCTTCGCCAAAAGACGGTGAAGTTTGATTTCGGGAAATATTCGAAAAAAGAAATCCAAGCTCTCATAAAATCAATGCGGGAAATAATGAAACAGGCCAACGGCGTCGGGCTTTCGGCCAACCAAATCGGTTTTTTCTTTCGGATGTTTGTGGCCCAGGTGCCGGACCAAAACGGCCGGCCGAAGTTTTATGCGGTATTCAATCCCGAAATCGTGAAGGTTTCGAAAGAAATGGAAATGCTCGAGGAGGGCTGTTTGAGCGTACCTGGCCTTTTCGGTCAGGTGGAACGCCATTATCGGCTTACGCTCACCGGCCAAGATTCGAATGGGCGGAAGATAAAGATAAAGGCTTGGGATCTTTTGGCCCGTGTCTTCCAGCACGAGACGGACCATTTGGATGGCAAACTCTTTATCGATAGAACAAAGAATGTGCAAAAATCCCCTTCTTCGGAGCGGCTTGTCACTCGCGAAGAAAAGATTAAACGCGAAGGTAAATAAAATGAAGTACCTTTTTTTCGGCACGCCGAAATTTTCGGCGGCGGTATTAAAAAAACTGATTGACTCCGGCATGCCGCCCTCGGGTGTGGTTTCGAATCCCGATCGACCAGTCGGGCGCAAAAAACTAATCACTCCCCCGCCGGCGAAGGTTTTGGCGCTCGAATGCGGCATTCCGGTCTATCAGCCGGAGAATCTTCTAGATTTTGAATTCCAGATTCTGATTTCTAAATTCGATTTCGCTATAGTGGCCGCCTATGCGAAGATAATTCCTCAAGAGGTTATAAATGCCTTTTCGAAGGGCATTATCGGCGTTCATCCTTCGCTTCTCCCGAAATACCGGGGCGCTTCGCCTATCCAGTCTGCTATCCTGAATGGCGACAAGGAAACCGGCGTCACCTTATATCGAATGGACGAGAAAATCGACCACGGGGATATTCTAGTAAATGACAAATTCCAAATGACAAATTCCAAAATAACGTACGAGGAATTGGAAGAAAGATTGGCCGAGTTGGCCGGAGATTTGCTTGTAAAAATTCTCCCCGACTTCGCGGAGAGCGGAATAAAACCGGCGGCACAGGATGAAAGCCAGGCGACATTCACAAAAAAATTCTCCACGCAGGACGGCTTCGTCGATTTGGACAAGGACGATCCGGCAATAATTTATCGGAAAGTGCGGGCCTTGAATCCCGAGCCGGGTGTTTGGACGATGAAGGGCGACAAGCGAATGAAGATATTGAAAGCCGAGCTCGATTCATCGGCCGGTGAAAGCAAATTAAAACTCAAAGAAATCCAGTACGAAGGCGGAAAACCGCAGACTTTATTTTAATTTTGGCTGTGTTCCCCGGTCTAGTACCACCACCGTTCAAGCCCCGCAAGCGTTCTTTGGGGTCGGTTTCGGGGATCAATTTACCCATCTCGGTCTAGTCGGATTAGCACGATGTACCACCAGGTCCACAATTTTCAATTCTAGAATCGAAATCTGGATCATATTTCTCTGCAGGTATAAAAAGGACAGAGAGAATGATAAGTGTAATAACTCCCAGAGGAATTAATAGCCACAAATAATCTTCGGGTTTCATGGTTTTATTTTACCACCTCAAGTATAGAACTATTCAAGGGTTTCTTCGCAGATATAAGGTTTTTGTCCATTTTGTAAGTCACAATTTTTTCCACACTCATAATCATCAGAATTCGTACCGTTAGGATTATGAATAGACTTTTGTTCACTTACCCAATTACGACATGCATCCAATGAATCAAATGAGTTCCCGCTTTGTATATCATTAAATAAATTGCTCGCATCAGGATAATAGAATCCGATGTATGTATCTTTTTTAAGAAGCGTGCCAAGTCCCCAAATAATAGCGACGGCGACGATAATTATAAGTACTATATTTCCTTTGTTTTTTATATTGCTTGATTTTGAGGTCGTCTAGGCATAACTGGCAGTCCGCCCCCTCTTCCCTGATCAAAGTAATTTTTGCACGTAGGGCATTGTAATGAATCAAATCCTGGTCGTTCTGGCAATCGAATAAGTTTTTTGTCGCTATCATAGCAATTCATACAAAAGGGACCATCTTGTCCTAGGTAGTAGGCATTATTTTCGAATCGGATCTTTCTAGCAACCGCTAATTGTTCTTTTAGTCGTTTGTTTTCACTTGTAAGTTCTTCAATTTTTTCTCTATTTTTTAACGAGTCGTCTAGCAACTCCAAAATTTTTTGGTATTCATCTATTTTCCCAGCTTCTTTAAAAATTGCGTAAAGATCTTTAATATTTATCATTTTTATATTTATATCACGTTATGGGGTTATCTATGACAATCCCTGGTCTTCCTCGATACTGCGCTGACTCAGTAGCTCCGATGCTTTGATCGGAGCACTTGAAAATCTAATTTTCGCTTTGCTCAAATTGATTTTCTAAGTGCTGCGGGACTTGGAATCGAACCAAAATTTTCGCTTTCAGAGAGCGACGTCCTACCTTTAGACGATCCCGCAAT
>JBBTQX010000006.1:0-28019 GCA_038065455.1 Patescibacteria group bacterium | reverse complement strand
CGTATGATTTTACCGCCCAATTCCTTGCGAGCCGCGCCCGCAGGCGCGGCGAGCAGACTATCGCTTTGGCTTCCAAAAAATCGCGAAGTCCAATTTGGTGCCCTTTGTTTGAAAATGCGCGAACCTATTTTGAACGGAACTGACCGCCTCCGCTTCGCTCCGGCGGAACGCTCGGGTGCGGCGGAATTCCCCCCACACCCCCCTTCCGCCGCCCCCTCGCTCCCACAGCGAAAAATTTTTGCGGGCTTCAATTCTTTTCCTTGCCCCTCCCTCCCTGCGCGGAAAAGAGCAAGGAACTCCCTAAAATTCATTTGATAAAAAGTGAAAAATTGCATATACTAAATTGTGATAGTGAAACCAAATGCTCTATACTAACTATCATAGTATAGTTATACGAACTATGTCAAAGTCAAAATCCACAATTGCCGACAATATGAAGAAATACCGACAAAAGCTCGGTATTTCTCAAGATGTGCTATCGAAAAGAGCCAATCTCGCTTTTCATACTATCGCCAAAATTGAAGCGGGCGCAACGCCGAATCCGACAATTGAAACAGTGAAGAAAATTGCCGAGGCGTTGAAAATTTCGCTTGACGATTTAATGAAAGAATAACTATGAGCAATATCATAAAAACAAATTCCTCTCTTGATGAACCGCTAGAAAAGCGAGAATTGGAGCGCGCTATTGCCGAAAAAGAAAAACTCCTTGTAGCACTTCTCGAAAAAGCCGAGCAATTGAAAATAGACTTATCGATTCTCAAGCAAGAATATGATATTAAAATCGGGCGGTTGTATTTGCGGCTTGATGAGGTTGATTTAGAGATTTTGAAATTCAAAAAAATTGAAGATTTACTCGATAAGGGCTTTTCTTTTTCGGAAGCGCAGAAAATAGTTGAAGAAACGCTGAAAAAACGACGCGAACAAATCAAAGAGGAATATCATAAACTTGACGAGGAAGCAA
Organism: Patescibacteria group bacterium; assembly: GCA_038065455.1. GTDB lineage: Bacteria > Patescibacteriota > Minisyncoccia > UBA6257 > GWB1-50-10 > JBBTQX01. The sequence goes on along the minus strand of JBBTQX010000006.1, from coordinate 27,058 downwards.
AGGATTTTGAGAGTCGAAAAATTATTTCCGCTGACGAGCAAGAGGAACTGAAAAAACTTTGGCGCAAACTTGCGCATAAATACCACCCGGATTTGGCGCATGGAAACGAGGAAATAATGAAGAAGATAAACAAAGCATACGCAGAAGGAGATTTGGAAACCTTGCGAGCAATTGACCGCGAGAAATCCGCCGCAGATATTGAAACTTCAACGATTGAAGCACTGAAAGCAAAGTTGGTGACCCTCGAAAAATCAATCGAAAAAGCAAATTCTGACTTTGAAGTTATGCGAAAATCCGAATGGGCAATCCTCAAAAATAACATTGAAACTGCCACTCGACAAAAGCGAGATTTACTCAATGAACTTTCCGAAAAAGTTTTGACGGATATAGCCAAAAAAGAAAATCAGCTCGGTGGATTAAAGAAAAAATATGGACAAGGATAACAACCAAAATAAACAAATCCAAAAAGTACCTCAATATCCCATTGAGGAACTTAAAAAGAACTCCGGGCTTTTACAACGAGGTCTTGAAGATTTGGGCATTGCCCCTGATGATTTTGACATAACCGAATTATTTGCAGAATTTTTTGCTGAATTAGATGAAATGAAAGATGGTAACAAAAAAGAACAAGAGGAAGAATTGAAAGAAAGATGGAATGACCCACGTGCAAAAACTATATTAGAGAAAGCTTTGGGTGGTGAGGATTGTGATAAAATTTCAGGTGGATTTGGAGATTTCGGAACAAGCTCGACAAACCCTATACCTGCGAACGGGGTTGTTGGGGAGTATAAATATCTCAATAGATTACGTTTTAATGGTCAGCGACTCATATATCATCGGCCTGCGTCTTTGAAAGTTGAGGAGCTTGGTGGTTTAGTGGTTGATGTTTATGAGGTGGTAACAATGGACGGAAAACATTGGGATGTCTTATGTTTTGATTTTTATCATCCGAGACGTTCAAAAATGGTACCGGCGGGTTATACATATAGTTTCGATAGCGGATCAGTTCAGGAGCGAATCTTAAATGCGTGCACTATCGGAACAAATGCGAAAGTTGAAGCTTTTCCGTACGAAATGGAAGAGCGAATTTTGGAAAAGAATAGAGATATACTTGGAAAAATTGCACGAAATTTATATCGAGAAGCCACCAAAGACAGAAACAAATTTATTCGCCCCGAATAAATTAGATTATTTTCATAAGTTATGAATTTACACGATATCGAAAAATCAAAACCGTTGCACTGCAAAGACTTCAAACCGCTTATAGAACAGGCGATAAAGACATTGAAGAACGGCGAAAATCGCCTCGCTATTTCTGATTTTCCTCTTAAATATGCTTGCCTTAATGGGTTCTCCGCTCCTGATATTTCTGAAAGGCTATCATCCGATTATAGTATGTCTTCCGGTAATAAAGATATTGAAGCGGATTATTTCGAGGAAATAACTCTATTAGAAAAATTGATGAAGGACGCAAATGTCCCTATAAATCTTGCGGATTGGCAGAAGGGAACAAAAATTGAATCGGCGGAAAAAATGTACAAGGGATTAAATCGCCGAGCTTTTGCTATTCAATTATGGGATTGGTATGCAATCCCATGGAGATATAAAAATGGTGCTGTTCATGTTATTTGGGCACCGCAAGATGTAATGGGAACGCCAATTATACATAGTTATCCGGCTGACTTTTTTCTGACGAACCTTTCCTCGATTTTAGAAAATCAAGCAGAAAGTCAGACCAAAACATTAAAACAACTTAGTTTCTGGAAAAATTTTGGAATCATAGCAATCATAATTTTTGCAATTTTTCTTTGGATAAAATTTACGAATTGACAAAGCCCGCAAAAATTTTTCGCTGTGGGAGCGAGGGGGCGGCGGAAGGGGGGTGTGGGGGGAATTCCGCCGCACCCGAGCGTTCCGCCGGAGCGAAGCGGAGGCGGTCAGTTCCGTTCAAAATAGGTTCGCGCATTTTCAAACAAAGGGCACACTTCGACAAGCTCAGTGTAAACAAATAATAAAACCCGCCATAATGGCGGGTTTTGGTATATAATTAGGACAATGAAAGAAAATTTTCCGAACTCTTTCCTCCGGGACGAGAGCGGGCAAAGCTTGATGGAAATCATCGTGAGTTTAAGCATCGGGGCGGTCCTGATCGGTACGGCGAGTTTCGGTATCGCGTTTATGCTCCGTTCCACTTCGACCAATCAGAATCTTGGCACTGCTTCCCAAGTCACTCAGGGGCTTTTGAATAACGTTCAGACATTCGCGAATTCCGAATGGCAAAATATCTACGGACTTTCTAAAGGTTCAAGTAATCAATATTTTCTGGTGGCTTCGGGAACTTCCTATTTCGCGGTAGCCGGTCGCGAGGGTTTATTGAGTAATGATGTTACGAGTAATCTTATAGCCAAATGGGGTTTTGATGAAGATGCGGCGAGCACGAGCACTCTGACTTATGACATGTCTGGAAACAATAACATAGGAACTCTTACGAATGGACCGACTCGGACCAATTCAACATGCAGGGTCGGGAATTGTTTGAGTTTTGACGGGGTAAATGATTATGTTTCTGCTTCCGTCTCGGGACTTCCTTTGGGAAATAGTGCAAGAACAGTAATTGCTTGGTTTAAAGCAACAAGCACGCCAAAAGACCATAATACTATTTTTGCCTATGGTACGGGCGTTGCAGGTAAGCCTATTTATTTAATCACGCTTAGAAGTACCGGGAAAGTATATTTTGAAAGTGGCAGCGGAGCGGATCAAATATTTTCGGCTGTTTCAAAAAGTGATGGAAATTGGCACCAAGTAATATTAACTTATGACTCAACAACAGTCAGAATGTATGTTGATGGAATCCTTGAAGGAAGTGCAACAGCTACACTGGAAACTTTGTCGAGTGCGTTCCAATTGGGTAATATGCCATGGGATAGTAATTACAAATATACTGGCCAAATCGATGATGTACGTGTTTATAATCGCGCGCTTTCCGCGGCTGAGGTTCAGCAAATTTATAACAGCCAATCTTTTGCTCGAGATTTCTATGTTTTGAACGTTTGCCGCACAAACGATTCATTGGCGGACATTTCCACCTCCACGATATCGTCTTGTCCGGGGGGTACGGCGGACGACCCGTTGACGCAAGAAATCGTCGCGACTACCCAATGGATTTTCGGAGCGAGTGCAGATCAGGTCAGTTTATCGCGTTTCGTCACTCGTTGGGGTAATTTTTCCATTCGGCAGACGGATTGGATAGGCGGCAGCGGCCAGACCGGTCCGATTACTTCGCCTAATAGCCAATTTTCTTCCTCTACGAATATAGTTTCCACGAGTACCTTCGGTTCTTTCCAAATACAGAATCTTACCCAGCAATAGTGAATGTAATCGGATATAATTAAACCAAATGACTAAAGTCAAAAATTTCAGTGAGAACGTGGAAAAGGGCTTGGCTCGGCTCGGGCACGAGGTGACTAGACAAATGGAATTACCCGATAGAGTTGGCTTGACCGAAAGGGAAATTGTGAAGAAGTCTCTAAAATCATTTGCTCGAGAAGAAACCAATCTGCCGGCCGCGGAAATTGCTGTTTCGGCTGTGCCCGCTTTGGCGCCCATTTCCACTTCGAACAAAGATTTTTTGCCGAATTATCTTACTTCCGGTGACAGCGATGGGATAAAAAAATCCCTGGAACATTTGCTTCAAATCGTGACCAACGAAGATATCGAGAAAGCCGTGAATGAAGCGAGAAAATATCCGCCCTTCGTCGAAGATGCCTTTCATGATGCGTTAATCGATAAATTTCTTCCGGAGCTCAAAAAACGCGGCATTATAAAATAATCCATGTCCCCATTCTTAAGTTTCGTCGTTACGATGCTGATATTCGCCGGCGGAGTCGGTTTTTATTTTTTCTGGAAAAATGTCCGGCGAAATCGACTTATCGGCCAATTGGAAACCAAACTTTTTTCCATCCGCATTCCCAAGGTCAGCGATGAAAAAAAGGATCTTAAAAAAGAAATAGCCGTTTCCGAACAGCTTTTCAATTCTATTATTTCTTTTGGTTCGTCCGTTGCTTTTGAAGTAGCGGTGCCGCATGTGGGCAAAGAAATTTATTTTTATGCTTCCGTTCCGGCCCGATTCGCGGAGCCATTCCGGAAACAAATCCAATCTTTATGGAGTGATTCAATCGTGGAAGCGGCGGAAGATTACAATATTTTCAACTACAGCGGAGTTTCCGCAGGCGCGATTGTTTCCGAAAAAGAACGCTTTGTTCTTCCTATCCGCACTTATGAGGAAATGGAAGCGGATAGTTTTCTTCCTATCTTGGGCGGCTTCGCCAATATAAACGACGTGGGTGAGGGGGGGGCGGTTCAATTTGTGATTCGGCCGGCCGGAAAGAATTTTAAGAAAGAAATTCAAAGCGTTTTGAAGAATTTGAAAAAAGGTTCAAAACTAAGAGATGTTTTGAAAGGTGGCGCGAATTTTAATCTTTCGGAGGTATCCGAGGCTCTTCGGGGAAAGTCAAAAAAAGATAAGGATCAAATTGTAAAAGCCGATGAGGAAGAGGTGAAGATTATAAGTTCAAAATTAGCCAAGCCGCTCTTTGAGGTGAATATAAGAATAGCCGCTTCGGCTCCGAGTCAATTCCAAGCCGATTCTATTTTGGACGGGCTTATGGCCGGTTTTTCCCAAGTAGCCGCCCCGAATCGGAATGAATTCAAAGTGACGCGAGTAAAGAGCAATGACCGGGAATTTTTCCACAATTATTCTTTCCGCGCCTTCAGTTCGAAAGGGGCAATAGCGCTGACGAGCGGAGAGATAGCCAGTATTTTCCATTTGCCGACATCTTCGACTGATATTCCCAATGTGAAATACGTAAAATCTAGGGAAGCGCCGCCGCCGCCCAATCTTCCCAAAACCGGCGTATTGATCGGCCGGAGTGTTTTCCGTGGAGAAGCGATTGATATTCGGATATCGGATGATGATCGTCGCCGGCATTTGTATTTGATCGGGCAAACGGGCACAGGTAAGTCCAATCTGCTTGCGAATATGGCCGCCGACGACGTGAGAAACGGCAAAGGCATTGCGGTTATCGATCCCCACGGTGATTTGATGGAAGATATTTTGGGGCTTGTGCCCCGAAATCGAATGCAGGATGTAATTGTTTTCGATCCGGGCGATATCGCGAATCCGGTGGGTTTGAATATGCTCGAGTACGATTTCCACCGGCCGGAAGAAAAAACTTTCATCGTGAACGAACTCCTGAATATTTTCGACAAGCTGTATGATCTCAAGGCCACCGGCGGCCCTATGTTCGAGCAATATATGCGGAATGCGCTCCTTCTTTTGATGGAAGACTCGGTGAATGAGCCGGCAACGCTGATGGAAGTGCCGAGAATTTTTTCGGATGCGGCTTTCCGCGCCCGGAAGCTGGCAAGGATAAAAAATCCGATTGTCATCGACTTCTGGGAAAAGGAGGCGGTCAAAGCCGGTGGTGAAGCATCTTTGGCGAATATTACGCCTTACGTTACTTCCAAGTTCAATAATTTCACCGCTAACGATTATGTCCGGCCGATTATCGGCCAAGTAAGATCCGCTTTCAGTTTTCGCGAAGCGATGGATAACGGGAAAATCCTTCTTGTGAATCTTTCGAAGGGACGAGTGGGGGATGTGAACGCGAACCTTCTGGGTATGATAGTCGTAGGAAAAATATTAATGGCATCGCTCGGCCGGACGGATATGCCGGAAGATAAGCGCCGCGATTTCTATCTTTATATCGACGAGTTCCAGAATTTCGCGACCGATTCCATCGCCACGATTCTTTCGGAGGCGCGGAAATACCGGCTGGATCTCACTCTCGCGCATCAGTTTATCGCCCAATTGCCCGATAAAATCCGCGATGCGGTTTTCGGCAACGTCGGTTCGCTCATTTCTTTCCGGGTAGGAAGCAAGGATGCCGAATTTTTGGTCAAGCAATTCGAGCCGGTTTTCAAGGAACAAGACCTAATTAATATTGATAACTTTCAAGCCTATGTTAAGCTTTTGATAAACGGGGAGACGGCGAAGCCCTTCAACGCGCGGATGATTAAGGCCGACCCGCCCGACAGGGAAATGGCCCGGGGTTTCAAGGAATTTTCGAGGCAGAGATACGGCCGTCCCAGAGAAGCAGTGGAGCAGGAAATATACAATCGCCTTCGGAATTAAATAAAAATGAAAAAAGATTACTATTTGGTCGCGATAATAGGTTTTTTGGTCGGATGGCTAGTCCTTTTACCGGCCAAAAATATTGGTCTTGATATTTCGCCAATATTCATTTCAGTTTCTGTTCTGGGTTTAACTATTTTCGCCCCCATTGCGCTTTTTATCCTTAAAAAACTCGGCCGCATTTGGCCGATTTTCGAACAGTTTGGCAAATTCGCAGCGGTAGGGACATTGAACACTTTATTGGATTTGGGAGTTTTAAATCTTCTAATGCTTATGACAGGCATCTATGGCGGACTTTCTTTTACCGGTTTTAAAGCCGTATCGTTCGTAGTGGGGACAACCAACAGTTATTTTTGGAATAAATTTTGGACATTCGGAAGCAAACTGCCGGTAACGATCTCGGAATATGCCCGTTTCGGAGCTTTTACTCTCGTGGGAATCGCCATAAATGTGACAGTCGCTTCGATTGTCGTGAATGTTATCGGCGTCCCGAACGGCATAGATCCCAAAATTTGGGCGAATATCGGAGCGATTATAGCGGTATTTTCGGCAATGTTTTGGAACTTCCTAACCTACAAGAAAATCGTATTCAAAGAAAATTAAAATGGCTAAGCCTTATCTTTCCGTTATCATCCCAGCTTACAATGAAGCTAAGAGATTGCCGCTCACGCTCGTGGATATTGATAAGAAGCTTTCGGAACGGGAATATTCCTACGAAATAATCGTTGTGAGCGACGGTTCAAAGGATGCCATGGTGGATGTGACGAACCGCTTTAGCCACATAATCAAGAATCTTAAAATAATCGACAGGAAGGAAAACCGCGGAAAGGGCTGGTCGGTGAAGGAAGGAATGCTCAAAGCGAACGGCAACTACCGCATCTTCACCGATGCCGACAATTCCACATCCATTGATCAATTCGACAAGATGCTGCCGTTTTTCAAAGAAGGTTATGGCGCGGTAATCGGCTCGCGCGCCGTGAAGGGCGCCAAATTGGAACCATCCCAGCCGTGGTATCGCCAGATTCTCGGCAAGGCGGGCAATCTCGTGATTCAGACTTTAGCTACCCCAGGTTTTTGGGATACGCAATGCGGTTTCAAATGCTTCACGGAAGAAGCGGCTATCAGGATTTTCGGCGCCGCCAAAATAACACGCTGGGGTTTCGACGTTGAGGCAATCGCGCTAGCGCGCCTTTTTGGCTTCAAGGTAAAAGAGATGCCGGTGCGATGGGTGAACGACATGGCTTCCAAAGTCGGCTTGGGAGCTTACTTTTCCACTCTGTGGGATGTAGCGCTCATCAGGATTTGGCTCTGGCAGAAGGCCTATTCGAAGAAAATTTATGATTAAAGGTCCGGAAATACGCCACGATTTAATCTCCGGTAATTGGGTGATAATTTCCCCGAAGCGGGGGAAGCGGCCGAACGATTTTAAAAAGAATAAAAAAAAACTGCCTTGCCCGTTTGAAGGCGAGATTTCGGGGCACAATGTAATTATTTTTTACGACAATCCGAAGAATTGGCGGGTCGCGGTTCTTGAAAACAAATATCCGGCTGTGGTTCACGGCGACGGGCCGATTGTAAAAGAAAAGAGCCGAACCTATGAAACTCTCAAGGGCTTCGGCCATCACGAACTTGTCGTCACAAGGAGCCATAAGAACAACTTTCCCAAACTTTCCCCGAAAGACGCGATTGAGGTTTTCGAAGTCTTCCGAGAAAGGTTAAGGACTCTTAAGAAAGAGAAAGACGTTTCTTATATATCAATTTTCCATAACTGGGGCGCGGCGGCCGGAGCGAGTATTCTCCATCCCCATTACCAGATTTTGGCCGTGCCCATTGTTCCGCGTCTGGTGGGAACCTCGCTCGAGAATTCCGAAAGGTATTTCAAGAAAACGGGGCGATGCATGCATTGCCGGGCGATTGATCGGGAATTGAGGGAGAAAAAAAGGATAGTTTTCAGGAATAAGTCGGCGATAGTCGTTGCGCCCTATGTTTCCCGCGAACCTTTCCAATTGCGGGTTTATCCGCTGAAGCACTGGCCCTATCTGGAAGAAACGCCGGAGAGCGAATTAAAAGACGTCGCGCTTGCTTTGAGAATCGCTCTGATAAAATTGGAAAAGAAGATAAAAAAATCGGATTACAATTTTTTCATCCATTCCGCGCCGGTCAAGAACGCGAAATCTTTCAAACATTACCATTGGCATGTTGAGATACTTCCGAAATTGAATATTTCGGCGGGATTCGAATTGGGGACGGGGATAGAGATAAATCCGGTGGATCCGGATGACGCCGCCAGGATACTTAGGCAATGAATAATATGAAAAAGATAATTATTGCAAACTGGAAATTAAATCCAAAAACACTAGCTCAGGCGATTAAGCTCGCGAAGGCATCGGATAAGAAAGGGGCGGTTGTTGCGCCGCCTTTCGTTTTTATCGAAGAGATTGGGAAGATATTGAAAAAAGCGGCGCTGGGGGCGCAGGATCTCAAAATTCCTCCGGAAGAGCTGAAACGCCTTGGCGTGAAATACATAATTATCGGGCACTCGGATCGGCGGGCCTTAGGGGAGACGGATGCGGTTATAAACAAGAAGGTGAAAACCGCTTTAATGCATGGTTTTAAGGCAATTTTATGCGTTGGCGAAAAATGGAGCGTAAGAAAGAAGGGAATCGCAGCGGCCAAAAAATTCGTCGCCAGTCAGCTCCGAAAAGATTTGGAAAATTCAATCCGCCAGCCGGCGGACAAAAATCAAAATTTGATCATCGCCTACGAACCCATTTGGGCCATCGGTACCGGCCGGAATGACACTCCGGCGGATGCCTCAGAGATGGCGCAATTTATAAAGAATATTTTAATTCAAAATTCAAAAATTTTATATGGCGGTTCGGTGGATGCCAAAAATGCAAAGTCATTTCTGGAAGCCGAAGCCATAAATGGTCTCCTCGTCGGCGGCGCCAGCCTCAATTCGAGAGATTTCAATAAGATAATTAGATTAATTCCCAGCTCTAAAAATAAATAAAAATTAGGCGCTATAGTCAACGATAGCACCGGGAAATAAGTGAAAGAATTATTTGATTTGAATATTTCGATTTAAAAATCTACATTTAACGATATGACTCGGGGACAAAAGAAATTTTCATATGGCCTGTTTTATATCATCGTTCTCGGATTGATTGTTTGGGCTTTTATTCCGTCTTCGAACGCTCCGACACCGGTTTGTTTCGGCCCGTCCTGCGGAACAAATCAACCTTTGCCGCTCGAGGTATCGGGCGTGCCCCAGATGTTCAAGAGCGAAAGCGCGCATCGCGTCGTGGTACTCGGACAAGTGACGAATCCGAATTCGGATTACGGCGCTTCCGTTTTCTCGTACGACTTTTTGATATTCGACCGAGATGGAAAGACAATTGCTTCCGTGCCGGGGAACGAAATAATTTATCCCTCCGAAACGAAATATATCCTTGGCATCTACGATGCCGGCAAAGCCGATTTATCACTTATACAAGAACGTCCGGGTTTTGAAATCAAAAGCGCGGATTTTCGTCCGGCGGCGGAATTCGTAAAGCCCGATTTTTCCGTAATTTCCGGCTCCGAAACGAAAATCGCTTCCGACGGCATCAGAGTTTCCGGCAAAATGAAGAATTTGAGCTCGTTTCCGGCAGGGGAAGCAAAAATCATCGGAATTCTGACGGATAAATATGGCGACCCGCTCTTCGCCGGCCAAACCGCCGTTCCCGGAATAAGCGGCCTCGGGGAAGCCGACTTCGAGATTTATTTCCCGGCGGAGAAGGCCATTATCGACAGATTGGATATAAATAAAACTTCGGTGCTTTTCTACGCCATCCGATGATAAGCGCCATTTTCTCCAAGTGGCGGAATCTCGACTGGGCTTTGATGGGCGCCCTTTCCTTCCTCGCTGTCGCGAGCCTGGGATTTTTGGCCGGCTATAATCAAGACCTATTCCAGCGCCAGCTTATTTGGTATGCCATTGCTTTCGCCATAATATTTTTTGGCAGCACATTCAATTGGACTTGGCTTTTGCGGTGGCCGGTCTTCCGCTACGGATTTTACGCCTTTTCCACTCTTTTACTTCTCGCCGCCAACTTCCAATCATATTCGGTGCGGGGGACGAAGGCCTGGCTCGTCGTCGGCGGCATCCAATTTGAACCGGAGGAAATCGCGAAGGTGGCGCTCGTCATTCTTTTGGCCGGTTTTTTCACCCGCCGCTATCTGGCCGTTTGGCGCGTTAAAAATCTCTTCATATCTTTTTTATATGCGATTGTTCCGGCGGTTTTGATTGCCATTCATCCCGACTTGGGGTCCACGCTCATTATCCTGTGCATCTGGGTCGGCTTTATCTTGATGGGCGGCATCCATAAAAAAAGGTTGCTTATCGGCCTCGGCGTCGTCATCGCGGCCTTCGTTCTTCTGTGGACTTTCTTTTTGAGGCCATACCAGCGCGACCGGTTCACGGCTTTTATGTTTCCCGAGCGCGACCCATTGGGAATAAATTACAATGTCATCCAGTCCAAAATCGCTATCGGTTCGGCCGGTTTCTGGGGCAAGGGTTTCGGTGAGGGGACTCAGTCCCAATTGCGCTTCCTACCGGAGGCCCAGACCGATTTCATTTTCGCGGCTTTCACGGAAGAATGGGGGATATTGGGTGGTTCACTCTTAATATTGACTTTCTTTCTCGCTATCTTTAGAATGGTCAACATAAGCTTGAGGGCGGGAAGCAATGACCTAAAATTTGTGACCTTCGGCTGTGCGCTGATCTTCTTTATCCAGTTTTTGATAAATATGGGCGCCAATCTTGGGCTCTTGCCGGTAACCGGCATTACCCTGCCCTTCGTGAGCTATGGAGGATCCAGCCTCTTGACGGTAGCAATCCTCATAAGTATAATTCAACATATAAAACTTGAATCCTCAGGATAATAAAATGGGGCTGTGGAGCCTGCGTTTTCTGACTTTGTTGGGAATCGTTTTAGTTTTCATCCTGGCGGCGGCCTATTTTTTCTATGGTCTTCAGCCGAGTTTTGCGAACGACAATCCTGTTGAATTCAAAGTGGCAAAAGGGGAAAGTTTCCGAGCAATCGGTGCGCGCCTGTCGCAAGAGTCGCTTATAAGATCCATTGCCGTGTTCAAAACATACTCAATATTTACAGGCAACGCCCGCAAGTTCCAGCCGGGAGTCTACCAGCTCGCGAGCACGATGACCGTGCCCCAAATAGTGAATTATCTTTCTTCGGGGGGAGAGAGCGATGTGACCGTCAAAATAATCGAGGGTCTCTCCGCAAAAGATATCGATGCGGTTCTGGCCGAAGCCGGCATAATCACGCCCGGCGCCCTTTCCAATTTTCCTTTCAAAAATCTGGCCGTCCAGTATTCTTTTTTGGCCGGCCAAAATTCTTTGGAAGGTTTTCTTTTTCCCGACACTTACAATTTCGAAATCGGTTCTTCGCCCGAAGCTGTTTTAAGGAGTTTCTTGGATAATTTTGAAAGGAAAGCTTGGGCGAAAATCGGAAACCAGAAGGATTGGTACAAAACCCTCATTCTCGCTTCTTACTTGGAGCGGGAAGTGCCGGGCGCGAACGACCGGAAAATAGTGGCCGGCATCATTCTGAAGCGCCTGAGCCTCAAAATGCCTCTTCAAATAGACGCGACCGTGGCTTACGCCAAGTGCGCCGAGTCTTTCGCGAGCTGTCCGGGCGGCATTGCCCGGGAGGATTTGAAGTTTGTTTCCCCTTATAATACTTATTTGAATGGCGGTTGGACGCCGACTCCGATAGCTAATCCCGGGCTAGAGGCCATTGAGGCCGCTCTTTCGCCCCAGTCTAGCGGCTACCTTTACTACCTTTCCGCCAGAGGTTCTCAAAAAATCATTTTTTCGAAAACATTGGACGAGCATAACGATAACCGGGCCAAATACCTATAAAAAATAAAATGCGCAAAACAAAAATATTTTCGTCTTACCAGGGTCCGACCTTCGCTCCTTTGAATTTGGTGGAGACTCAAATCAATTCCTACAAGTGGTTTTTGGAAAAAGGAATCCGAGAATTGTTCGAAGAGATTTCTCCGATTAAGGATCACACCGGTAAAGAATTGGAATTGAGCTTTTTGGATTACAAATTCGACCAGCCGAAATACAGCGAAGCTAAATCAACGGAGAAGGACCAGACGTTCGAGGCGCCGCTTCGAGTGAACGTGAAACTGGTAAGCCGGGAAACCAAGCAATCCAAAGTTCAGGAAGTTTATCTCGGTGATTTCCCGCTGATGACCGCGCGGGGCACTTTCATCGTGAACGGCGTGGAACGGGTGGTGATCTCGCAGATTATCCGTTCGCCGGGAATTTATTTCACGGCCAATATGTTCCGCGGCCGGAAGCTTTTTGGCGGGAAAATAATTCCGAATCGCGGCGCTTGGGTGGAGTTGGATACCGAAGCTGACGGATTTCTGGGCGTGAAAATCGACCGCCGCCGCAAAGCGCCCGTCACCCAGCTGCTCCGCGTTTTCGGGCTGAAGGATAACGACGAGATTTTGAAGGCCTTCGCCAAGGTGGATACCGGCGCCATAAAGTACATCCAAGCAACCCTCAAAAAGGATGATGCGAAGAATGCGGACGAATCCTTTGTTGAACTTTATCGCCGCCTCCGGCCGGGAGATCTCGCGACTGTCGAGAACGCTCGGCTTCTGGTTGAGCCGATGTTTTCGCGCTTTGACCGCTATGATATAAGCCCGGTTGGCCGCTATAAATTCAATCAGCGTCTGGAGCTTGGAAAGAAAGACAGCCGGCTCCTGGATTTGGAAGACCTTATCGCCGCTATTTCGGAGATGATTCGCCTGAACAATAATCTGAACGCCGAACCGGATGATATCGACCATTTGGGCAATCGCAGGATTCGTTCCGTAGGCGAGTTGGTTCAGGCCCGTTTGCGGGTAGGTTTCGCCCGCCTGAAGCGCGGCATCCAAGATAGAATGTCCACTTTGGAAAGGAAAACACTTCAGCCGGCCCAGCTCATCAACTACAAACTTTTAACCTCAGTCGTGCGTGACTTTTTCGCCGCTTCCCAGCTTTCGCAATTTATGGACCAGGTTAATCCGCTTGCCGAACTCGAACATAAACGCAGAATATCGGCGATGGGCCCGGGCGGTCTCACGCGCGAGCGCGCGGGTTTCGAAGTCCGCGACGTGCATCCGTCCTATTATGGGCGTATTTGTCCGATTGCCACTCCCGAAGGCACGAACATCGGCCTCGTGAACTATTTGGCGAACTACACTCGCGTGAACGATTTCGGTTTTTTGGAAACGCCTTATTTCAAAATCAAGAATGGTACGGTCACCAAAGACACGATTTGGCTCGACGCGATTAACGAGCAGAAATACAACATCGCCCAGGCGGATGTGAAGACCGACGAAAAAGGATTTATCGCCGAACCGATTATTTCGGCGAGGAACAAAGGCGTGCCGGGCATCTGCCGGCGCGAAGAAGTCGATCTCATCGACATTTCTCCGAACCAGCTCTTCAGCGTTTCCACGTCGCTTATTCCGTTTTTGGAGCACAACGATGCGAACCGCGTCTTGATGGGTTCGAACATGCAGAGGCAAGCCACGCCGACTTTGAATCCCGAAGCGCCGCTGGTATCGACCGGCGAGGAGGAAAAAGCCGCCCAGGATTCCGGCCAGGTGATTATCTCGGACGTGAGCGGCATCGTGACGGAAGCGGACGGACGCGCCGTCACCGTGAAAACTTCCGACGGCAATAAAACTTTCAATCTCTACAAATTCAAGCGTTCCAACCAGTCCACCTGCATGACTCAACGGCCGGCCGTTTCGGTGGGAGACAAAGTGAAGCCGGGCACGGTCCTGGCCGACGGCCCCGCGACCAAGGACGGCGTTCTGGCCTTGGGTCGGAACTTGCTCGTGGCCTTCCTGCCCTGGCAGGGCGGCAACTTCGAGGATGCCATCGTTATTTCCGAACGGGTGGCGCGGGATGATTTCTTCACCTCCATTTACATCGAAACTTTCACTTGCCTGGTGCGCGATACCAAACTCGGACCGGAGATGATGACGCCCGATATTCCGAACGTGGCCGAAGAAAAACTGAGGAACTTGGACGCGGACGGCATTGTTCGCATTGGCGCCGAAGTGCGGGCCAACGATATTCTGGTCGGAAAGATTTCGCCCAAAGGCGAATCGGAACTGACCTCCGAAGAAAGATTACTTCGCGCTATTTTCGGCGAGAAGGCCCGCGATGTGAAAGATTCCTCGCTCACGATGCCCCACGGCAAGCAGGGCCGCATCATCGGCATCAAGATATTCTCGCGCGATAAGGGCGATAAGCTCGAGCCGGGTATTATTACAAAAATTCAAATTGAGGTGGCTCAGTTGCGCAAGATACGGGCGGGCGATAAGCTGGCCGGCCGCTACGGCAACAAAGGCGTCATTTCCCAGATTCGCAAAATGGAGAGCATGCCGTATCTCGAAGACGGCACGCCGGTGGACATAGTTTTGAATCCGCTGGGTGTCGCAAGCCGTATGAATCTGGGCCAGATATTGGAAACCCATTTGGGCCTCGCGGCCAACAAACTCGGCTATCGGGCCGTGGTGCCGAATTTCGTGGGCCCGAGCGAGGAAGACATCCGGAACGAACTCAAAGCCGCGGGATTTTCCGAGACCGGCAAGATGACGGTTTGGAACGGCCAGGATGGGTTGGCATTTAAAGAGCCGGTGACCGTCGGTTATATGTACATAATGAAACTGAACCATTTGGTGGAGGACAAGATGCACGTCCGCTCGACCGGACCCTACTCGCTCATTACCCAGCAGCCCTTGGGCGGCAAAGCCCAATTGGGCGGCCAACGCTTCGGCGAGATGGAAGTGTGGGCTCTCGAGGGCTACGGCGCGGCGCACACGCTCCAGGAGATGCTCACGATAAAATCGGATGATGTGCTCGGACGCTCAGCGGCTTTCGAATCGATTATCCGCGGACAGGAAATCAAGAAGCCGAACATCCCCGCGTCCTTCAATGTATTGGTCTCCGAATTGAAATCCTTGGGTTTGAATGTGAATTACGAATATGAAGACAGTCGGGAGGATAATGAAGAAAAGGAAGAATGAATCCCGTTAGAGACATAAGCCTTATGAAAAATATGATTACCAAACAATCAATGAAATCCAATAAAGTCGAGTTAACTAATCCATCACGGATGCGCTTTTTGAGCGCATCCTGTCTCTAACGGGATGAATAACCACGATCTCAAATCCATATCCATCAGTCTGGCGAGCCCCGAAGAGATTCTCTCCTGGTCGCACGGCGAAGTAATCAAGCCCGAGACTTTGAATTACCGCACCCAGCGGCCGGAAAAGGATGGCTTGTTTTCCGAAAGAATTTTCGGACCGACCAAAGATTACGAATGCTATTGCGGCAAGTACAAGAAAATCCGCTATAAGGGCGTCGTTTGCGAGAAGTGCGGCGTCGAAGTGACGCGCGCGGCGGTCCGCCGCGAACGGATGGGCCATATCACGCTGGCATCGCCGGTGGCGCACATCTGGTTTTTGAAAACGGTGCCTTCCCGCTTGAGCCTGCTTTTGAATATTTCCGTGCCGAAACTCGAGAAGGTTATCTACTATGCTTCATATATTGTGACGGCCATAAATGAAGACAATCGCAAGCGGGCGCTCGCGGAACTCGAAAAAGAATTCAAATCGCTGAAATCGGAGAAGGTGATGGATGAGAAAGACCTCAAGGAAAAACAGGAGCAGGTGAAAGAAGTCATTTCGGTTTTGAAGCCCGGTCTCATTCTCACACAGGACGAATATTTCCGCCTTTCCGAAAGATTCGGCGATGTTTTCGAAGCCGACCAGGGCGCCGGCGCCATCCGCCATATTTTGGAAAAAATAGATCTTAAGGCGACCGTGAAAGAATTGACCAAGGAATTGGAACAGGTGCAGGATGCCAACCGCCAGAAGCGGATATTGATGCGTTTGCGCCTCGCCCGCCTGATGATAAAGTCCGGCATCCGGCCCGAATGGAGCATTATGACGACCTTGCCGATTCTTCCGCCGGACTTGCGTCCGATGGTGGCTTTGGACGGCGGCCATTATGCAACGGCCGATTTGAACGACCTCTACAGCCGCGTCATCAACCGCAACAACCGCCTGAAAAAACTTTTGGAGCTCAAGTCCCCCGAAGTTATCATCGTGAACGAAAAGCGAATGCTTCAAGAAGCGGTGGACGCTTTGATAGACAATACCGCCCGCCTCGGCAGCCAGCTCCTTTCGAGCAAGCGCCGGCCGCTTCGGTCTTTGGCCGATATGTTGAAAGGGAAACAGGGCCGTTTTCGGCAGAATCTTCTCGGCAAGCGCGTGGATTACTCCGGCCGTTCGGTTATTGTCGTCGGCCCAGAATTGAAATTGAACGAATGCGGCTTGCCGAAGCATTTGGCTTTGGAACTTTTCCGGCCTTTCGTCATCAGCAAGATAATTGAGCGGGGACTGGCCTTCAATATCAAACAGGCAAACCGGCTTATCGAGCAGGGGCCGCCCGAAATCTGGGCTATTCTCGAAGAGGTCATCGCAAATCGCCGCGTGCTTTTGAACCGCGCGCCGACATTGCACCGCTTGGGCATCCAGGCTTTCAAGCCGGTCTTGATTGAAGATATGGCCATTCGGATTCCGCCTTTGGTTTGCGCCGCTTTCAACGCGGACTTCGACGGCGACCAGATGGCCGTGCATTTGCCGCTTACGGCCGAGGCGCAGGTGGAAGCCGCCACCTTGATGGACGCGGGAGGGAATCTCTTGAAGCCCGCGAATGGCGAGCCGATCGTTTCACCGACGCAAGATATGGTTTTGGGCATTTATTTCCTGACTCATATCCGGGAGGGTATGAGGGGCGAAGGCAAAATTTTCTCGGACATAAACGAAGCCGCCATGGCTTACGAGCAAGGCGCGATTGATTTGAACGCGCGCGTGAAGGCGGGCACGAAAGAGGGAATCATCGAAACTTCCTACGGCCGGCTGATTTTCAACGGCATTATGCCGCCGGACTTTGATTTTGTAAACGAGGATTTGGACAAGAAAAAACTTTCGAATCTCGTCGGCCGCATCATCGAAAATTACACGATAGAGGAGAGCCGGAATTACATCGACAAAATTAAGGATTACGGATTCAAATATGCGACTGTCTCATCCGTTTCCTGGGGAATCGGCGATACCATCACTCCGGTGGAAAAGGAAGCCATTATCGCGGCGAGTGACAAGGAAGCCCTCTTAATTGAAGCTCAATATGAAGATGGCTTATTGACCAATGACGAAAAGAAAAACAAAATCGCGACCATCTGGACCGAAGCGCGGGAAAAAGTGGCGGCGGCGCTTCCCAAAGCTTTCAAGGATGGCAATCCGATTTTGACCGTCATCAATTCCAAAGCCCGCGGTAGCTGGAACCAGATGGTTCAGATGATGGGTATGAAGGGCTTGGTGCAGGACACGAGCGGAGAAACGATGGAATTGCCCGCCCATTCTTCCTATAAAGAAGGTTTGAAAATATTGGAATATTTCATCACGACGCACGGCGCCCGCAAAGGTTCGACCGACACGGCTTTGAAGACCGCCTCGGCCGGATATCTGACCCGGCGTTTGGTTGACGTGGCTCAGGAAATTTTCGTCAGGGAAAAAGACTGCGGTTCCAAGGAGGGAATGGAAATTGTGAGGAGCGAAGGCGACGCTTTCGGATATTCTTTCGGCGAGAGGCTTTACTCCCGGGTGAGCTTGGATGACATAAGAGTGGATAGAAAAGTCGTCGCGCGAGCCGGGGAAATCGTGAGCCGCGAAGCGGCCAAGAAAATCCAGGATTCCGATTTACTGTCGATTAAGGTTCGTTCGCCCATCACTTGCAAGACGGTCTACGGCGTTTGCGCCGCCTGCTATGGCTTGGATTTGAGCCGGAATAGGCTCGTAGAACTCGGCGAGGCCGTCGGCATCGTTGCCGCCCAGTCTATCGGCGAGCCGGGCACCCAGCTAACACTCCGAACTTTCCATGTGGGAGGCGTCGCGGGCGCGGACATCACCCATGGTTTGCCGAGGGTGGAGGAAATTTTCGAAGCGCGTCCGCCTAAAGGCAAGGCGGCCCTTTGTCGGGCCGACGGCATTGTTTCGGATATCGAAGAACGGGGACTTTCCTTCGTTATCAAAATCCGCGAAACCGTCCCCAAAAAAGCGGCAAAAGTGACGCGCCGGAAAACAAAAACGGAAGCGGATATCTTCGAATATCTCGTGCCTTTGAATACGACGATTTTCGTCAAAATCGGAGACAAGGTCAAGAAGGGTGAACAGCTTTTCGAAGGTCCTTTGGATCTTCGCGAAATACTCGTCCTTCGGGGCACCGACGCTTTTATCCATTACGTCATAAACGAAATCCAGCGGGTTTATGTGCCGGAAGGCGCCGCCATCAACGACAAGCACATCGAGATAATCGTGAAACAAATGCTTTCGCGCGTAGCCGTGAAAGACGCGGGCGATACGGATTTCATGGTGGGCGAAGTAATAGAAAAGCCGAAGTTTGTGACCGTAAACCGCGCGGCGAAAAAATCCAAGAAACAGCCGGCGCGAGCTGTCCAAAGGGTTTTTGGCGTAACTCGGGTGTCCCTGACAACGGAAAGTTTCCTCTCGGCGGCCTCTTTCCAGGAAACTGCGCGCGTTTTGGTGGATGCTTCCGTCCAGCATAAAGTGGATGTTTTGAGAGGCCTCAAAGAAAATGTCATTATCGGAAAACTTATTCCGGTGGGCACCGGCCTTCGGGGAGTCGACCAGGAAAAGCTTATGGAGTTGAGGTCAAAATTGACCCCCACACCATCCAATCCCAATTAGGTGTGGGGGTTGACAGCCCAAATTTCGATTGATAATCTAATCTTGCAATAAAAATAAAATGGAACCGGATAAAAAGACGGAAAATTACGAAGTCGCTTTTTTGACCAAGGACGAAAACGTCGTTGCGGTCAAGAAACTCGTCTCAAAGCACGGAGGAGAAGTCGCGAAGGAAAAAGCAATCGAGAAAATCCACATTGCCTATCCCATTAAAAAAGAAAACTATGGTTTTTTCAGCCATTTGGTATTTTCCATGGAACCTTCCGCTACCGCCGGTTTGAGGACCGACCTCGATCTTGAGGGAAGTTTGCTCCGTTATTTCTTCCGCCGGGCGAAAAAGCCCAGGCCGGAAAATGAGGTCAGGGAAGAAGGCCGTCCCCGTTCCTTCCTGAGTTTTCGAAGCTCGGCCGGAAAGCCCGCGGAGAAAACTTTGACGAATGAAGCTTTAGAGAAGAAAATAGAAGAGATATTACAATAAAAAATGAATCCCGTTAGAGGCATAAACATTATGAAAAATATATTCATCAAACAATCAATGAAATCCGATAAAGTCGAATCAATTAATCTATCACGGATGCGCTTTTTGCCTGCCTGCGCAGGCAGGAGCGTATCCTGCCTCTAACGGGATGAACCTCAATAAAGTTTTCATCTTAGGCAATCTGACGCGCGATCCGGAACTCCGGCAGACGACGGCCGGCCAACCGGTTTCTTCCTTCGGCATTGCGACCAATAGTTTTTATACGGACAAGTCCGGCCAGAAGCAGCAGAAAGCGGAATTCCACAATATCGTGGTTTGGGGCCGACAAGCGGAAATCGCCAGCCAATATCTCAAGAAGGGCGGCTTAGCCATGGTGGAAGGGCGGCTTCAAACCAGAGAGTGGCAGGATAAGCAGGGCCAGACGCGGCGCACAACCGAAATTATTGCCGATCATATTCAATTCGGTCCCAAATCTTCGGGCGGAAGCGGCGGCCAATTCGGCGGGGAACAGCGCCCGAGCGCTCCATCCCAACCCAAGGCGGAGGATTCGAGGGAAGAAGAATTGCCGGAGATAAATATCGACGAAAGCGATATTAAGCCGGAAGAAATCCCATTTTAAAACAAACATGAATCCCGTTAGAGACACCAAACTTATGAACAATATGATTACCGAACAATCAATAAAATCCAATAAAGTCGAGTCAATTAATGCATCACGGATGCGCTCAAGAAGCGCATCCTGTCTCTAAACGGGATGAAATCAGCCAAACAGTGCCTTTTTTGTTCCCAGAATTCCAAGGAAATAGATTACCAGGAAGTGGAGCTTTTGCGCCGCTTCGTTTCGAGTCAGGGAAAAATCATCGACCCGCGCCACACCGGCATCTGCGCCAAGCATCAGCGGCGCCTCGCCAAAGCCATAAAGCAGTCCCGAACGATGGGTCTTCTGCCTTTCGTCAGGCGCTAGCCAGGCAGTAGAAATGCGATTAAGTTAAATTCAAATGGCCTGGGATATAAATCTTTTCAATTGGATTCACGGCGTTTCGGGCTGGTCCGTTTTTTCGGACGGCCTTATAATTTTTTTCGCCCAATATCTAGCCTATATTCTCTTCGGCGCGGCGGTATTTTTCATTTTCAAAAATAAGGGCCTGAAATCGAAGATTGGAACTTTTCTCCGTCTCGCGCTCACAGTTCTCATCTCTCGGGGAATCATCGCGGGAGCCATCGCTTATTTCTACGCCCGCCCCAGACCTTTCGTTGCTTTGGGTTTCAAGCCGCTCGTGAACGAGACCAATACATCCTTTCCTTCCGGCCACGCTTCGTTTTTATTTGCTTTGGGCTTCGTCATTTTTTCGCTTAATCGGCGCTGGGGCTATTGGTTCATTTCGCTGGCTTTCCTGAACGGTTTGGCGAGAATCTTCGCTGGCGTCCATTATCCGACGGATATCGCGGGCGGCATTTTGGTCGCGTTGGCCGGCTGGGCAATCGTTTATTCTTTGCTCCATAAAAATGAAAAAACCGATTCGCGGGAATTACGGGAAATTCAGCCGGAAGCTGGCTCGGGAAATTAAAAAAGGAGCCATCGGCGTTCTTCCAACCGATACTCTTTATGGCCTGGTCGGTTCGGCTTTTTCCCGACGGGCGATTGCCCGAATCTACAAACTGAAGGAAAGAAGCGCCAAAAAACAGCTTATCGTGCTGATTTCCGAATTGAACGATTTGAAAATTTTTGGGGTGAAATTGAACAAAAAAACCAAGGGTATATTGAAAAAAATTTGGCCGGGAAAAGTAAGCGTGGTTTTGCCGGTTAGGGGGAAGAGTGTCGCTTTTCGTTTGCCGGATGACAGGGTTCTTAGGAAATTCTTGAATGTTTCCGGACCACTTGTGGCGCCGAGCGCCAATCGGGAAGGGGAGCCGCCCGCAAAGAATATCCGGGAAGCCCGGCAGTATTTTGGTGACAGGGCGGATTTCTATCTCGACAAAGGAATGCTCAAATCCAAGCCGTCTACGCTTATCGCGCTCAAAAATGGCCGGGTTAAGGTAATCAGGGAGGGCGCCGTAAATGTTTACCGGGCAGTTGAAAACGGTTGATAAATTAGCCATACTATGATAAATTCTAGAAAAGCCTAGATGGGTATTGTTTTATGTTTGAACGAATCAAATTGTTCCTGACGGAATCCAAGCAGGAACTCAAAAGAGTCAATTGGCCGAGACGCGAGGAAACGGTCCGCTACACGATTTTCGTCATCGTGCTTTCTTTGGTCATCTCCGCTTTCTTGGGTATCTTGGATTATATTTTTATTCAAATCCTCCAAAAAATCATCCTATAAAATGATAATCAAATCCGAAAAAAGCCAAAAGGAAATCAGCCGCCACTGGTATGCAATCCATACCTACGCCGGCTACGAGGATGCCGTCGCGCGCTACCTGAAACAGCGCGTCGAATCGCTTTCGATGACGGACAAAATCTTCAATGTTATTGTGCCGAAGGAAACCAAGATAAAGATAAAGAACGGCAAGCGCCTGAAGACGGAGGAGAAGATTTATCCGGGCTACGTGCTTGTGGATATGGTTTTGGACAACGATTCCTGGTATGTGGTGCGCAACACCCCTCGGGTAACGGGCTTCGTGGGCGCCGACAGTGCTACTCCGACTCCGCTTTCGAAAGACGAGGTGGAAGAATTGATGGCGAGAATCGGCGGAAACGAGCCGAGGTTCAAAGTTGACTTGAAGCTGGGAGAGGTGGTAAAAATAACCGACGGTCCTTTTAAGGATCAGGAAGGGAAAGTGTCCGAGTTGGATGAGGAACATGGGAAGATAAAAGTCCTAGTTCCGATTTTCGGCCGGGATACAATGGTGGAGCTCGATTCGCTCCAGGTGAAGAAATTGTAACCAGGCAGTAGAAATGCGATTAAATTTAAGGTGAAACCAAAAATATGAAAATATACAATAAAAAATCAATAGAGTCGAATAAAATAGCAGATTCAAGCGTAGCTTGCAATCGCATTTTCACTGCCTGGTAAAAATATGGCAAAACCTATAAAAGCAAGATTAAAATTACAGATGAAGGCCGGCGCGGCGAATCCGGCTCCGCCCGTGGGCCCCGCTTTGGGTCAGCACGGCGTGAACATCCAGCAGTTCTGCCAGCAATTCAACGAGGCGACCAAGGATATGGGTGGTGACGTCATTCCGGCGGAAATCACCGTCTACGAGGACCGCACATTTGATTTCAAATTGAAGACTCCGCCGGCCTCCGCACTCCTCAAAAAAGCCGCGGGGTTGGAAAAGGCTTCCGGCACGCCCGGCAAGACCGTGGTGGGCAAAGTAACTAAAGACGACTTAAGAAAAATCGCCGAACGGAAGATGGCGGATTTGAACGCGAACGACATCGACGCCGCTATGAAAATCATCGCCGGCACCGCAAAAAATATGGGAATTGAAATCACGGACTGATTTAAATTCCCATATTTTGAAAAAAAGACCGGATAATGTCCGGTCTTTTTTGTTTTGAGGTGCTATCTTCAAAGATAGCACCTAGGATTGACGGATATAGTTGACCTATAAAGAATTTAAAAATAACCATTAGTATTAATGGTTATTTTATTTTGCAATTATTTCTTGGGTTCTTTGGCTTCCAATTCCCTAAAGACGGTTCCGAGGACGCCGTTAATGAATTTGGGGGAGTTTTGACCGCCGTAGTTTTTGGCGATTTCGATGGCCTCATTGATGGCTACCTTTGGCGGCACCTCATTCCTATCGGCGTGAAGGAGCTCATAGAGGCCTATTCGGAGCACATTTCGGTCTACGATGGCGATCTGGTTCAGAGGCCACTCAGGCGCCACGCGCTTGATGATATCGTCGATTTCTTTAATGTTCTCGATGACGCCTTTGGCAATCCGCCAAACGAAGTCCGGTTCGTCGATGCCAGGACCGAACTCCTTCATATTCCGGTCAATGATGGCCGCGAGGTCGGCATTATGCTCATAAAAATCCCATTCGTAGAGGGATTGGAGAATGATGGTTCGCGCTAAGTGACGGGTGGCCATATAAAGTTAAAATTTCAAATTACAAATACTGAACTCGACTGCTTCTACTTTTTGGCGCTTGGTTTTTTGGGGCTTTTGACGTATTCGCCGCAGTTCGGGCAGATGCGATGGGGAAGGGTCGGAGCTTTGCATCTCGGGCAAACCATTATCTTAATCTTCTTAAGGGCTTGCTGGGAACGCCGCCGGCCGACTTTTGACTTGGAATGATGCTTTGTTGGTACTCCACCCATAATAATTCAAGTATAAAGGAACTTTCGGACGGAATCAAGCGCCGCCTTCCTGTTTTTAACCCAAATAATTCTTCCGTCTTTCTTAAACCACGTCATTTGGCGCTTGGCGTAATCGCGGGTGGATTTCGCGATTTTATCGATGAGTTCGGGTTTTGAAGCGATTTCGCCGCCGATAAATGCCAGAATATTCGAATATTCGAAGCCGAATTCCCTGATTTTTCTCTCCGGCACGCCGGCCTTGGCGAGTTTTTTTGTTTCCGCGACAAGTCCCTCCCGAACCATTTTGGCGACTCTTTTTCTGACTGCCGATTCGAGCATTTTTCCTTCTTTCCTGATTCCCAGGAAAAGCACTTCGGCCGCGAGGGGATTTATCTTGATTGCCGGCACCTTTCCGAGCGCCATCGCGATTTCAATCGCCCGGACGAGCCGGCGGGGGTTCTTTTGGTCTATTTCCCTCCAGCGCCGGACATCTTTTTTCTTAAGAATCAGCGAAAGTTCCGAAACGGATTTCTTTTCCAGCTTCCGGCGGAGCTTCGGATTCGGCTTCACATCCGGAATAACGAGGCCATCTACGGCGGCGCGGATATAGAGCCCCGTCCCCCCGACAAGAATAGGCAGTTTTTTTTTCTTCCAGATTGTTTCCATTTTTTTCCGAGCCAATCTCTTGTATTCGGAGACTGCAAAAGTTTTTTTCGGGTTTGTGACGTTTATAAGATAATGGGGGATGCCGCCGGCTTCCTTTTTATTTACCGCTCCGGAACCTATTTCCAGTCCCTTATATATCTGGCGGGAGTCGGCGGAAATTATCTCCCCTCCGAATTTTTTCGCCAAGGTGATGCCCAAGGCGCTCTTTCCGCTTGCCGTCGGTCCGGCGATTATTATTATTTTTCGTTCTTTTGACATATTCTCGATATTATCCTATTGTATGAGCAGAAGCCACCTAACCGGCCACCTTTAAAAACATTCCTTCCTGGAGTCATACTATGAAAAAATTATTGGTTATTATAAGCATGTTTGCGCTTTGTACAACAGTCATTGTTGTCGCAAAAAGTCTCAAGAAACAATTTGACCCATCACTTGTCGATACAAGCGGTGGCATTCACGAATAACCAGTGTAAAAAATCTATCAGCCGTTCATTGAATAATGAACGGCTTGATTATTTCCATCCGGTTTTTTTCTCCGTTTCCCGGTTCGCTTTTTCCAAAAATTCTTCGAGCGTTATAGTCGCAGTGTCCCTTTCGTGGCGGCGGCGGACATTTACGGCCTTCATTTCTATTTCTTTGTCTCCGACAACGAGAAGATAGGGAATCTTTTCTATCTCTCCCTGGCGGATGTTTTTGCCGAGCGTTTCGCCCTCCGCGGCGATATCGGCCCGGATATCGTTTTCCTCGAGCAATTTCAAAATATTTTCGGCATAAGGGCGGTGCCGGTCGGCGATAGGAATCATTCTTACCTGGATCGGCGCGAGCCAGAGCGGAAAATCGCCGGCGAAGTGCTCGATAATAATCGAGAGAAAGCGTTCAATAGAACCCATAATGGCGGCGTGAATCATCACGATGCGTTCGGGCTTGCCTTCTTCATTGGTGCAGGTGAGGTCGAAGCGCTCCGGCATATTCACATCCAGCTGGATAGTGGCCACCTGCCACTCGCGTCCCAGCGAATCTTTGGCCATAAAGTCCAGCTTCGGGCCGTAGAAAGCGGCTTCGCCGATGCCTAGAAAGGTATCCGCTTTTTTGCTCTTCACGATTTCGGAGAGCATCTTTTCGGCAAAGGCCCATTTCTTCTTGTCACCCAGATATTTCTCGGGATGCTTCGGGTCGTGGGTGGAAACCCGGATGCGGAGATTAAAGCCGAAGACGCCATAGAACTCGTGAATAATGTCCCAAATTTTCAAAAATTCCTCTTTGGCTTGCGGAAGCCGGCAAAAAACGTGGGCATCGTCCTGGGCGAAGGCGCGCACCCGCGAAAGACCGGAAAGTTCGCCGGTCTGTTCGTCGCGATAGCACATCGTGGTATTGGCATAGCGCTGGGGAAGTTCACGATAGCTCCAGGGTCGCCGGGCGTAAATCTGGGTGTGATGGGGGCAGTTCATCGGCTTCATGGCGAAGATATGCCCTTCGCGGGTTTTCACCTTGAACAAATCTTCTTGGAATTTTTCCCAATGGCCGCTCACTTCGTAAAGGTCCTTTTTGGTAATATGGGGAATTTCCACTTTCTGATAGCCGTATTTTTTGCGGAGTTTCCAGACGAAATCGTCCAAGGTATTCCGAAGAATGGTTCCTTTGGGCGTCCAAAGCGGCAGACCGGCGCCGACGAGATCGGAAAAAATGAAGAGGTCTAAAGCCGGCCCGAGTATCTTGTGGTCGCGCCTCTTCGCTTCCTCCCGCATATTCAGGTATTCTTCCAATTCTTTTTTTGAATTGAAGGCTAGGCCGTAGATGCGGGTCAACATCGGATTCTTTTCGTTCCCGCGCCAGTAGGCACCCGCGGTCTTATCGAGCTTGAACGAATCGGGAATTATTTCCGAAGTGTTTTTCACGTGGCCGCCCCGGCAGAGATCAAAGAAAATCTCTCCCGTTTTATAGACAGTTAATTGTTGTTTGTTTTTAGTAAACTCTTTTATGAGTTCTAGCTTGAAAGGTTGATCTTTGAAAAGTTTTTTCGCGGCCGTGGGCAGAATCTTTTTTCCCGAGAAGGGAAGTTTCTGGTTCACGAAGTGGCGCATTTCTTTTTCAAACTCCTTCAAATCCTCGGGCGTAAGCGGACGGGGGAGTTTGAAATCGTAATAGAAGCCGTGCTCAATGACGGGCCCGATGGCGAGCTGGGCCTTGGGGAATTTCTTCAGAACCGCCGCCGCCAGCAAATGAGCCAGTGAGTGGCGGATACCGTCCAATTTATCGGCTTTTTGCATTACTGGTTTATTATAGATAAATCCTCGTATTTTGAGGATATTGACTTTGTTATTATATTGTGATATTGTTCTTTCATTCTTGAAACTCAAGAACGCTCTTAAACAATTTCACATTCATTAACGAAAGGAGATGATGACAATGAAAAAAGCATTGATCACATCCAAAGAAATTACCTCCGGACAGAAGAAACAAATCAAACGATTCATCCAAGACGCGGGTGAAGAGATAGCCGAAATATCGGCGATGCTTGAAACCGCGATTGCGAAAGTAAAAGAACTTTCCGTTTCAAGCCAATTCTCCAACGAAGAAATGTCGTCGAAATACGGATACCTCTCCGGATACAAACCGA
>JBBTQX010000005.1:0-45189 GCA_038065455.1 Patescibacteria group bacterium | reverse complement strand
GTCCGTAGACTTGCGAGTATAAATGAAAAACTTTTTGGTTTGATTATTCATAATTGTATTGGCAAACGAGGAGCCACGCGGAGCGTGGCGAATCCTTGCAGAATCAGGATTTTGTGGGGGGAATGCAGAACAGACGGCGCTTCGCGCCGCCCATATTTTTGGCGGAAATTTGAATTCCGAATTTTGGCGGTGTTTTTTGGGCGAAGTTCGAACATTTTTTGACGAAAATCCGAATTTCGAATTTTAAAATCCAATCGCTCGGGCGGGCAAAAAGGAAGGGGGTTGGGGGGAAGGAATTTTTGCCCGCCCTCGCTTTCCGATTCCAATTTTTTTCCGCCGCCGCCGAATTTCGTATTGCGCTTTGCGAAATGCGCCGCCAGGAAATTTGTTTGATTAAATTCGTTATATTTGTTATCATATTTATGAAGGCTTAAACAAGCACCCATACTAATACTATCATACTTTGGAAACTATGAAAAGTCAAAACAATAACGAAAACGAAACAATTGGGGATAAGATAAAACTACTTAGAAATAAGCAGGGTTTAACGCAGGACGAATTGGCGAGAAAATCCGATCTTCCCTATACAACACTGACCAAAATTGAAACAAATGTCATCACTAAGCCATCAATCCAAACAGTTATAAAAATAGCCAAAGGTTTGGGAATTGGCATTGATGATTTAATGAAATAAAAATATGTCAAAAAAAGATTATTCAAAATTAGAAAAAATTGATATAATGAAGTTGTATGGATAGAAGCCAAAAACATCTTAATCATATAGACGCCATTAACCTTGGATCTTATTATACTTCCGAGGTTATTGTTGATTTGGCTTATTCTGTTTTGCAAAATAATATTAAAGATATTAAAAATTTTTCAATAATAGATTCTTCTTGTGGTTACGGTTCGTTTTTGGCAAAAAATAACATTGCGAAAAGATTGATTGGGGCCGATATCGATCAAAAAGCAATTTCTGAAGCAAAAAAAATAATTAGCAAAGTTGATTTTATCTGCCAAAATTCTCTTTTGAATGTTAATCGTTCAAGCTTAACGATTAAGAATGATGAAAAAATTATAACCATAGGCAACCCCCCATATAACGATACTACGTCCATAATTCGTAATTCCATTAAAGATACTTCTATTCAGGACAAAATTGATGCCGACATAAAAACTAGAGATTTGGGTATGTCATTTTTGTTGTCTTACGACAAACTTAAAGCGGATTATGTTTGCGTTTTGCATCCTTTATCATATTTAATAAAAAAAGCCAATTTTGCCTTGCTTTCAAAATTCGCCAAAAACTATAAATTAATTGACGGGATAATCATAAGCAGTCATGAATTTTCTGATACTTCTCGCGGAATGGCCTTTCCGATTTTGATCGCCCTTTATAAAAGGGATGAAGTAGGAATGGGTTACGATTATATTCAAAATTATCAGTTTAAGGTAAAGGATGATGGCGTCTTTCGTTTAAAAGATTTTGATACGATAGTCAACTACGTTCAAAAATATCCAAATAAAAATTTTTTAAATAAAAATGATAAGCCAGTAGCAAAGTTTTGGACACTGAGGGATATAAATGCTCTTAAACGAAACAGAACTTTTATTAATGAAGATACTTACAATACTGTTTATGTATTAATGGAAAAACTGCCTTATTATTGCTACATTGATATTTTTAAACAATATACGGATAGAATGCCATATTTCATTGGAAATTGTGATGTAATAATTGATAATGAAAAATTCGGAAAAATAAAAGAATGTTTTATCGCCCAAAGCGTTCATACAAATCCGATATTAAAAAATAAATTTAAGTTTAGAGAAATTCCTGATGCCAAACTAAAAATAGATAACTATTTTAGGGAGTTGTTGGGAAGTAAATTTGGAAAAAAATATGCCACAAATTTTAATTAAAAAAGACGAACACAAAATTGAAATTCCAATTTTATTAACCGCTGTTAGCGGAAAAATTCGCATTAAAAACCGATCAATCGTGAATGAGTATGGGACGCCAGTTGCAGTTAGAAGAGACGGTTTCTTGTTGAGCAATTATGTTGAATGGCAAATTGGCTATGATGTGGTTAAAAAGGAAACAGAAAAGCTAGCGGAATCATCGCTACCCGAAACTGAATTTATTGGAGCAAACGGAAAAATCAAAGCACTTTACGAATTATCAGAATATATCTGGTATTTTTATAAATGGAACATCATTACTAAAGAAGAATTGGAAAATGTTGTTGCTTATCTTAATTCAATACAAGAACAAAATTTGATTGATAATAATTCTGAGTTGCAAATTGATCGTAGCCACCCAATTGAAAAAAACATAAACGGATTTGATTTTGAATATACTCAGGTTAAATATCCACTTTTGATTTACAAATTTAACAGATATGAAATAGTTACCGAAATAAAAATTACCGAAAAGCAGTATGCGGTTGGCACGCAACCAATGTTATATTTATGTTTTCCAATTACAGAATTAAAAACAGAAAATAATTTAATCGGACGATGTGCCGAAGTAAAAGAAATTGCCTATTTTGAAATCTCAAAGAGCAATATTAAAGTATTTTTGGAGATGTTAAAAATGTTTGGTATTCTGTCAAAAAACCACAAACACGACATTCTACAGATTATCAATACGATTATAAATTAGGCGGCGCGCCAGTTTTCAACTGGCACGAAATTCGGCGGCGGAAAAAAATTGGAATCGGAAAGCGAGGGCGGGCAAAAATTCCTTCCCCCCAACCCCCTTCCTTTTTGCCCGCCCGAGCGATTGGATTTTAAAATTCGAAATTCGGATTTTCGTCAAAAAATGTTCGAACTTCGCCCAAAAAACACCGCCAATATTAAAATATCCAGCCCTTGTGGTTGGGTATTTTAGTATTATCATGGAAGAATGAATCAACTTATTTTTCTGGATACGGAAACAACAGGGAATGACATCTTCAAGGACCGGCTGTGCCAGGTCTGTTATCAGACCTCCGCGGGGACGTTCACGGAATATTTCAAGCCGCCCATTCCGATTTCGGTGAAGGCGATGAGCATCACACATATCACGAATAAAATATTGGAGGACAAGAAATCTTTCAAAGGGAGTGTGATGATGAGTGGACTCCAAGTGCTTTTAGACGAGGGGATTATGGTGGCTCACAATGCCAAATTCGATGCAGCGATGTTGGAGACCGAGGGGATGAGTGTTCCCCGGCGCATTTGTACCTTCCGCATCGCGCGCCATTTGGATCCGAATAACGTCATTCCGGAATACGGATTGCAATTCCTGCGCTATTATCTCGAGCTAGATGTGGAAGGAGCCAACGTTCATGACGCCGAGGCGGATGTGAACGTGCTTCATAGTCTTTTCAATCGGCTTCTCGCGAGAATGATTAAAGAAGGCCGGACGGAAGAACAGGCGATTGCGGAAATGCTCGAAGTGTCGGCCCGACCAATTCTTTTTAAGTTGTTCAATTTCGGCAAATATAAAGATAAGAAGGTAGAAGAAGTGGCGAAAACCGACCGGAATTATTTGGAATGGCTCCTGGGTCAGAAGACGAACGACAGCGGCCAGGACGAAGACTGGATTTATACCCTGGAACATTATCTGAAAAGATAAAAACCATCGGATTTGCTATAATATAAGAAAGGTCAAAAATAAAAATAATATATGAAAAAAGGAAAAATTTTGAGCATTGCATTGGGTCTGGCGGTAATCGCGCCGGTTTTGGCGTTCGCTCAGACCAGCAATAATACGGAGAGGGAAGTTGCACCAATAAAGGCGATTCAGAATATTCGCAAGGATGCGGTGGAAAAAACGAAAAATGTGCGGGAAGAATTAAAGCAAGATGTTAAAGATATTCGCGAACGAACGAAAGATGAAGCCGAAAATATTCGCGAGCAGGTGAAGGAAACGCGAACAGAAACGAAAGAGAAATTTGATGCCGTTCGAGGGGAAGTGAAATCCGCGATTGAAGCGAAACGGCTCATGCCCGAACAGTTGAAAGCCTTCCAGGATAAACGGGAAGAGGTTAAGAACGAATTCGAAATGAAACGGGAAGAATTCAAAAAAGATTTTGAATCAAAGCGCGAAGAAATGAAGAAAGAAATCGAGACTAAGCGCGAGGAATTTAAGAAAAGACTCGAAACGGTGAAAGACGAGAG
Source organism: Patescibacteria group bacterium (assembly GCA_038065455.1). Lineage (GTDB taxonomy): Bacteria > Patescibacteriota > Minisyncoccia > UBA6257 > GWB1-50-10 > JBBTQX01. Next base: position 41,022 of record JBBTQX010000005.1, on the reverse strand, counting down.
AAAAAAACAGGTTGCCGAAAAACTTTTTGACGGCATTAATTCGTTGAATACAAAAGCGATGGATAATTTTAAAAAATCCGTCGATCAGATTGAAGCGGTCTTGAATCGTATTTTGTCCCGTTCCCAAAAAGCCGCCGCGAACGGCGCGAATGTGGATGCGGTGAATGCGGCGAGCGATTTGGCCAAGAAAGCCATAGAAGATGCTCGCGCGGCAATTCAAGTTCAAGCCGGCAAAACCTACTCGGTTGTTTCTTCCTCAACCACCGTCTCCGATGAAAATACGCTTCGGACTGATTTGACTGGCACGAGGAATCAATTAAGGCAGGACTTGGAATCAGTAAAAACCACGCTAAAGGCGGCGCGTGATGCGGTGCATAATGTCGCCACTGCCCTTGCCCAGATACCCAAAGTCGATGAATTGGAAGTAACTCAATAAATATGGACCAAACAAAATCACCAATGAAAACGATTGTCTATGTCATTGTCGCGATAATCGTAGTCATAGCCGTTTACTTCGCGGTTACCCAGAATACCCAGTCTCTGGCTCCGATTGGAGGAGTTTCGGATTCTCTCCAGATTCAGTCGGGGAGCGATACCACAGCCGCTATTCAAAACGACCTAAATTCGATAGATACGGGCAATTTGGACGCGGAAATGAAGAATATCGATGACCAGCTGAATAACCTGTAGGTTAAAAACGAAATTGTTTTTAATCCCCGTTCTTGGAAAAGCGGGGATTTTTTCATATACTGATTGGACTGGCATTAATCCACTTATGAAACGGGAACGGGAAAAGATATATATATACGGAAAGCACGCGCTTATGGAGGCGCTCGGGAACGCGCCCCGGGCGGTGAAGAAAGTTTTTTTGTCGCCCGAAGCGAATACGAGCGAACTCCGCGGCGCTTTGGAAAAGAATAAAATCCCTTTTTCGGCAATGAAGGGCGGGGACGCGGGCAGGATGGTTTCCAAAGACGCGTCGCACCAGGGAGTGATTGCCGCGGTGGACCCAGCGGAGATTCTCGTAAATTTCGATGATTTCGTTTCAAATCTCAAGTCGGATGGAAACACCATTCTCGTGCTTTTGGACGAGTTGACGGACCCGCAAAATGTCGGGGCGATAATCCGCTCCGCCGTCGCTTTCGGCGCTTCCGGCGTCCTTCTGCCGGCGAAAAACCAGGCGCCCATTACGGGCGCCGTGGTCAAGGTTTCGGCCGGGATGGTTTTCCGCATCCCGATAGTGGAAGTGGGCAACGTGAATCGGGCCGTGGATATTCTGAAGGAAAAAGATTTTCGCGTATACGGTTTGGAAATGAATGGAGAGAGAGAAATCTCGGACGAGAAATTCGGCGCGCCGTCGCTTTTCATCGTCGGGAATGAGGGTAGGGGAATCCGCGAAAAGACTTTCGAGCGGTGCGACGTCCAGCTCCGCATTCCGATGAATCCGAAGTGCGAATCGCTGAATGCCTCCGTCTCCGCTGCCATCGTTCTTTTTTATTGGAGTCTCGGCCATCCGGGCGCCCTCAAAAGAAATGGATAATCTGAATCTCGTCGTCCATCCGTGGAAAGATTATGAACTCATTGATTCCGGCAACAACCGGAAACTGGAGCGCTACGGCGAATTTATCGTCATTAGGCCGGAAACCCAGGCTGTTTGGAAGCCGGGGAAGCCCGATGAATGGAAAAAAGCCAAAGCGGAATTCCGCTGGTTCGAAGGCAAGGGTGTTTGGAGCAAGAAAGATATGCCGGAAAGATGGGAGCTTTCCTGGGAAGACGTCCGTTTTTCGGTAATGCTCACTTCTTTTAAACACACCGGCATTTTTCCGGAACAAGTTCCGAATTGGGAATGGCTCAAGAAAAAAACGCTCGCGCTCAAAGCTCCGCAGGTTTTGAATCTTTTCGGCTATACGGGCATCGCGACCATCGTGGCGGCGAAGAACGGCGCATATGTCACCCACGTGGACGCTTCGAAACAGGCGAACGATTGGACCAAAGAGAACGCGAGGCTTTCGGAAATTCCGGAAGACAAGATAAGATATATGCTCGACGACGGGCTCAAGTTCGCGGAACGAGAAGTCCGCCGGGAAAAAATTTATGACGGAATCATTCTCGATCCGCCGGCTTTCGGCCGAGGCCCGAAGGGAGAAGTCTGGAAAATAGAGGAGGACTTACTCCGGTTATTGGAGCCGGTGAAGAAACTTCTTTCTCCGAAGAAAGGCGCTTTTCTGATTTTGAACGGCTACGCGGCGGGATACTCGCCCCGATCTTTTTTCCAAGCGGTTCAAAGTTTTTTTGATAAAAAGAGCGTGGAATTCGGCGAACTTCAGATAGAGGAGGCTGGTTCGAGAAGGCTGGTTCCCGCCGGAATCTACGTCCGCTTTGCGATAGATTAGTCTTACAATTGAAGAATAGAAAGGAATATAATAGTATTTATGTCGGCTAAAAAACCTTCCGCCATTCGGCGCGTTATCGCGCTCGTTAAGGACCGCAAGAAGTCGGTGATTTTTTTGTTCTGGTTAGTCGTTGTTTCTCAGGCTTCGAATATATCGGTGCCCTTCATCTCCAGATTTTTGATCGATACTTTGACGGGTTTTTTGAGGAATGGCGGGGTTTTACCATGGAACATAATCATTTATTCCGCTTTGGGTATTTTGGTCGCGACCCTAGTGACCAGCGTTATCCAATCCAGTTATAATTATCATCTTTTCAAGCTCGTTACGGATCTCGAAGACAGGGCGTCCAATGCCGCATTTGAGAAGTATCTTCAGTTGCACGCGCTTTTCCATCATGGTTCTTCAAGCGGCCAGATTATCGGGCGCATTGAACGTGGCAGGAACGCCATTTACAGTATTTTGAACGATGTCATCGGGCAAAATCTCTTGCCGCCCTTAGTGATATTTATTGGCTCCTTTACGGCACTCTTGTATGAAAACGTCTGGATTGCGCTTGCCGTGCTCGTTCCGTTTCCGATCTACCTTCTGGTCACCAGAAAATTGTCCAATCGGATTTATGAGATCGAACAGCAGGCGAACAATGCTTTTGAAGATGTTTCAAAGGAAATGTATGACGTGGCGGGAAATGTGCTTACGGTTAAAAAATTCTCTCAAGAGATCGTGGAAACGGAGAAAGAAAGAATACTTATGTATAAAGCGCGGGAGATCCAATATGGCGCCGAACGGTTGTGGCAGGTCATAGAAAATACACAGACCGCGATTGCGACGACGGGTCGGATGGCGGTTCTCTTATTGAGCGCTTGGTTCGTTTTAAACGGCACGGCGACTATCGGAGAATTCGTCTTGTATATTACGCTCCAAAATATGGCCTACCAGCCGCTTTCGCAATTATCCGTTATTTTTCCGAAATTGCGGCGCCAAGCCACCCGGGCCGGACGTTTATTCTCGATTTTAGATGAGCCGAATGCCATAAAAGACAAGCTTAATGCTATTGAGCTTGCGCCGCTTCAAAAACAAATCGAATTTAAAAATGTTTCATTCGGCTATCATAATGATAAGCGATGGGCGCTCAAAGATATTAATCTCATTTTCCCAGCGGGGAAGACGATTGCATTGGTGGGAAGATCGGGAAGTGGCAAGACGACATTCATTAATCTGCTTTTGCGTTCATTTGACCCGCAGAAAGGGAAAATTACCATCGATGGAAACGATATCCGTGATGTAACGCAGGAAAGCTTGCGCCGGCAGATTGCCGTCGTGCCACAGGAAGTGGATCTCTTCTCCCGAACTATCATTGAAAACATCGCTTATGGCAAATCCGACGTGAATAAAGAACAGGTTGAAAATGCCGCGAAGACTGCTTTGGCACACGACTTCATTCTCAAATTGGACAAGGGGTATAAGACGGTTGTCGGCGAACGGGGTATAAAACTCTCTGGCGGGGAACGCCAGCGGGTGGGTATCGCCCGGGCGGTGCTTCGTGATCCGAGTATATTGATTTTCGATGAGGCGACAAGTCATTTAGATACGGAGAGCGAACGGCTCATCACGAAAGCGGCCAACGCGCTCATCAAAAATCGCACCTCGTTCATCATCGCTCATCGGCTTTCTACCATTCTCCATGCGGATATCATCATCGTTTTCAAGGAAAATAAGGTTGAAATGACCGGTAAACACAAGGAATTATTAAAGAAAAGCCCAACTTACAAGCGGCTCTATAACTTACAATTTAACGATACTGATTAAGCAATGGAATTTATCAACTCATTTTTGCCGACAATTGAGAGTTTTGGAATTTGGGGATATTGGATTGTGTTATTGATATCTTTAGTAGAATCACTGCCGTTTATAGGCTTGGTTATTCCAGGAACAATTTTTGTCGGATTTTTTGGTTTTATGTCTGCGCGGGGTTATCTTGATATTGGAGATTTAATTTGGTTTGCCGCCATCGGCGCAATCCTTGGCGATGGCATCAGTTATTATTTGGGAACGAAAGGGATAAAATTTTTTCTGGAAAATGGATAAAGATATTTTTCTATTCTGGAATATTATGAGCGGGGTTCTCTGGTCGATAACATTCATTCTTTTGGGTTATTTTTTCGGCAACGCTTTAATTGCCATTGAGATGTGGTCAGTAAGGGCGGTATTTTTCCTTTTATCTCTATTTGTCGCGATAATCCTTATTCGTTTGGTATTTTTGAAAAGAAAATTGTAATGTGCTATATTGGGAAATATGAAAAAAACATTTATATCCGGCATGTTCGCATTAGTAGCCGTGTTTGCATTCGCGAGTGGCACCGTCTTCGCGCAAAGTCTGCAAGTTACGCTTCCATCGGCAGGTCTCACTCCCGAAAGCTCGTTCTATTTCCTTGACCGTCTTGGCGAAAACCTGCGGCAATTCTTTACCTTTAACCCCGAGGCGAAAGCCAAGCTTCAAATTGAATTTGCGGGGGAGCGTATCACGGAAATCAAAGTTATGATTGAGAAAAAAGGCGTTAATGTCAAGGGACTGGCAATAGCTGAATCGCTTCTTCAGGCCAATGTCGCGTATGCCGCAGAGATTGTAAGTGAGGAGAAAACAGCCGGCAAAGATGTTTCCGCTCTTGCCAAAACGCTGGATGATGAATTTGACGCGCGGGATAAGCTTCTGGAGCAAACTTTCAAAGATGCCAAAGAGCAACTCAAAGCCCAGCGCAAAGAAATCAAAACGAATCTTCTTGCGGAGGCGCGCCGCGTCGGAGACACTGCCCAGATAGCAGTATTGGAGGCACAACTTAAAGATATTGACGGACAAATCGACGCACTCGGTCAGAAAAAAGATCAGCTTGAAAATTCTCTCCAAAACGAGCAGAAAAATATTGAAAAAGAAATGAGTGAGGCTGATCAGGAAAAGGAAGAAATCGAGCAAAAGGAAGAACAAGAAGCGGAAGAAGCAGACGAACCAGAAGAGGCTGATGAACTAGAGGAGGCTACGGAACAACCGGAGGCTGAAGAAAAAGATAATAAGAAAGATACTAACAAGATGGAAGACAACGAATAAAAATTATTGAAATTCGGAAAACAGATTTGAGATTTTATCGAATGTTTAGCGGATTTATGAAAAAAATCAATCGTTCCGCCGTCATATTCGCTCTGTTCGCAATAATTTGTCTGAATTCCGCGCAGGCGGCGACGGATAAGATACCTGAACAAATGGGGACGATTCAAAAGACCGTTGACGCCGACGGCGTCACCCGGATGATTATATTTGAGAAAGATTTCGACCGGCTATTTATAGATGTTGTGAACGGGCAATTGAAGGGATATATAAAAAGCGCGACCGTGAAGATTTTCGACGGCTACGCGGAGGTAACGGCGGTTGCCCAGAAGCCGATCACTGCGACGCTTTTCGTCCGGGCCTCGATTACGGCGGAGAACGGCAAACTTTATCCTAAATTTTTGAAGATGCGTTACGGCTTTATGCCGGTTCCCGCTTTTTTGATGAATTTCTTCGTCGGCAAGCTGGTTGGCCAGAATTCCCAGAACTTTCAAAGTGTCGGCGTTAAAATACCGGTGGTGGATTGGCAATCGGTTGATTTCAAAGAGGGGAAAGCAACCGTAAAATTCAAAGAAACAGTTAAATAGCGGCTATTTCTTTGCTTGAATCTTATTTAGTATTTCTTTAACTTTTTCTAAGCTGTCCCAGTCGTAGACGGATATTGGGATGACTTTGACCAGTGTCTTTTTTAAGGCGCTTATTTTTTTCTTCAAATCCTTGGGGTCTGCCAAGTCGCTTTTTGTAAGAAATACATATTCAAACTTTTTTATGAGCGCGGGGCTGTATTTTTTGAGTTCTTTCCGGATGACGCGGTAATCCTTGACCGGCGAATCGGATTCGGCGGAGACGAAATGGAACAGTATTTTGGTTCTTTCGACATGGCGCAGAAATTTTATGCCCAGGCCTTTTCCGGTTGATGCGCCTTCAATGAGTCCCGGAATGTCGGCAAGAATAAGCTCGTAATACGCGCCGAGGTTCGGCTCAAGCGTCGTGAAGGGATAATTCGCCACCTTGCTTTTGGCCTTAGTCAGCTCGTTCAAGAGGCTGGATTTTCCCGCGTTCGGCAATCCGATAAATCCCACGTCCGCTATCATCTTGAGTTCCAAATTAAGCTCGAATTTTTCGCCCGGCGTCCCTTCTTTGAACTGGGTCGGGCTCGTGTTTACGGCGGAGCGAAAATGGTAATTACCTTTGCCGCCGTGGCCGCCCTTCGCCATCATCACTTTATCTCCGATTTTCGTTATTTCGGTTTCCGAACCGTTCGTCAGATTATGAACCACGGTTCCTACGGGAACATTCAAAATCACGTCCGCGCCGGTTTTGCCGTCGTTATTCTGTCTCTTGCCGTTTTCGCCGTTCTGGGCGGAGAATTCTTTTTCGTTCCGGAAGCGGTTCAAGGCGTTCAAATCGGAGACACCCAGAAAAAAGACGTTTCCGCCGTTTCCGCCCCGCGCGCCCGTCGGGCCCAGGGATTTCATATTCTTGTTGAAAGCGACGGCGCCCCGCCCGCCGTGTCCGCCGGAAACCCGGATAGTTATGTCGTCTATAAGCATTTGATTTCATTGTAAACGCTCACGGTTTTTTTAGCGAGATTGCCTTTTAGGATTTAGGGGATTAACCCCCCACACTAAATAAGGAGTTTTCATTTTAACTTGCTCCCCATTTGGCGTGGGGGTAAACTGAAAGGAAACAATGGCTAAGGAAGTTGATTTAATCAAGGAAAAACTGGACCTGGCCGATTTCCTTCGGTCATATATGACGCTCGCGCCGGCAGGGAAGAATCTCAAGGGTCTTTGTCCGTTCCACGGTGAAAAAACTCCGTCTTTTATGGTTTCGCCCGAACGGAAAATGTGGCACTGCTTCGGCTGCGGCTTGGGCGGCGATGTCATCAAGTTCGCGATGCTCTACGAGCATCTGGAATTTCCGGAAGCTTTGAGATTCCTGGCCGAGAAGGCCGGTATCCCGATTCAGACGATGAGCCCGACCCAGCAGAGGGAGTTCGGGATTCTTTACGATCTCCACGAAGAGGCGAAGAATTTCTACAAAGCCGAATTGGCGAAAAACCAATCGGCCCAAAAGTATTTGAAAGACCGAGGCATAAAACCCGAGACAATCGATGAATTCGATTTGGGTTACAGCCCCGGGGGCGACTCGCTTACTGTTTTCCTTATCAAGAAAGGGTACGCGGTCGGGGACGTGGTGCGGGCGGGTTTAAGTCATAAAAATACCAACGGCCTTTACCGCGATAAATTTTTCGAGCGGATAATTTTTCCAATTGCGAACCAGGTGGGTAAGACCGTCGCCTTCACGGGCCGGATATTGCCGGAAGCGGAGGCGAGGTACAAAGATTCTCCGACTCCACCGCCCAAATACCTCAATTCGCCCGAAACTCCCATTTTCAACAAATCGCGGACGCTCTATGGCTTCGACCGATCCAAGAAAGCCATCGCCGACAGCCGAACAGCCGTTCTGGTGGAAGGACAGATGGATTTTCTGGGCGCTTGGCAGGCCGGAATAAAAAACGTCGCGGCGGTTTCGGGCACGGCTCTTACGCCCTATCATCTCGAAAAGCTCCGGCGCTTCGCGGATACCGTGCTCGTGAGCTTCGATAATGATGCGGCTGGGCTCAAAGCTCTGGAACGCGCGCTCGACTTTTTCAACCGGTTCGATTTCCACGTGAAGGTGCTGAATCTCGGGAAATTCAAGGACCCGGCCGACGCTGCCCAATCCGACCCGAATTTTTTGAAAGATGTCATTGGACGGGCCGCGCCTGCCTTCGATTATATTTTCGGCGTTTATTTCCGGCCGGGCGTTTGGACCGAAGGCGATATTCCCAAACAAAAGAGGATAATTCGCCACCTCCTCGGAATGGTAAAGTCCTTGAAGAGCGCGATGGAAGAGAATATTTGGGTTAAGGAGCTTTCGAAGAGATCGGGTATATCGGAGGCCGCGCTTACGGAAGAATTGGGGGACACCGGAGAACTTTCGTCCTATGGAACGGAAGAGGAAGGGGACGCCGGCGCGCCTTTGCCGGATTATATAGACCAGGTTGCGAAACGATTGGTTGCTCTCGCTTTGACAAAAGAGGATTTTTTGAATATATTGAAAGCCAATAGCCAGCTTCTGCCGCCCGATTACCAGAAGATTCTCGCCAATCCGGCGGAAGAGTCCCGGGGATTCCTGGAACTCCAATCTTCCTACGAGTTCGCGGACGCGGAGCCGGAAAAAATGAAAAAAGAATTCAAGGATTTGATGAGAAGGCTCGAGAATACCAGCCTCAAGGAACGCCAGTTGTCCCTCAAGCATGCGCTTAAAAGGGCCCAGAGCGTCGGAGATGATGATTCGGTGAACGATATTTTGAAAGATTTTTCGGAAACGACGAAGCGTATCGATAATTTAAATAAATAAGGGAACACTTATATGGCAAAAAAAATAAAAAAAGCGAAGAAAGGAAAAAAAGCCAATAAATCCAAAAAGCCGAAGGTTCGTAAAGTAAAAAAATCCCCCAAGGCCAAAAAGAAGGTTTCAAAAGCCAAACCGAAAGAGAAGAAGCTGAAAGTGCCGGAAGGATATGATGAAGGGCTTAGGGAGCTTGTCCGGCGCGGCCGGAGCCGAGGATTTATCACTGATGCCGAGGTTCTGAATTATTTCCCGGACATCGAAAAAAATCTCGCTTTTTTGGAGCGGGCTTACAACAAACTCGAAGAGCATGGAGTAAAGATAAAAGAGACGAGTCTTTTTATCAAAGACACGAAATTGGAAGAAATCTCCCTTCAGGAATTGAAGGAAGCGACCCGCTTCGACCAGATTCTGCCCGATGCCGTCCAAATGTATCTCAAAGAAATCGGCAAGACGCCGCTTTTGACTTCGCAGGAAGAAAAAGATTTGGCGAAGCGCGCCGAACAGTCCGATGAACTCGCTCGAAAGAGATTGATTCAGGCAAATTTGAGACTAGTGGTTTCGATCGCCAAGCGCTATGTGAACCGCAGTCCGCGTTTGAGCATTTTGGATCTGATTCAGGAGGGGAATATCGGCCTTTCGCGGGCCGTCGATAAATTCGACTATCGGAAGGGTTTCAAATTTTCCACTTACGCGACTTGGTGGATTCGCCAAGCCGTCACCCGCGCTTTGGCGGATTATTCCCGCACTATCCGTATTCCGGTGCATATGGTGGAGACCATTACGAAATATACCCAGACGAAGCGCCAACTGATGCAGGAATTGGGCCGCGAACCGTTGCCCGAAGAAATCGCGACCGAAATGGGAATGGATGTGAAGAAAGTGCACTACATCCAGAAAATTTCCCAGGAAGTCATTTCGCTCGAAGCGCCGATCGGCGACAGCGAGGATGACCTTTCGCTTTCCGACTTCATTAAAGACGAACAGAGTTTGAGCCCCGACCAGCTCGCGAGCCATGCGCTTCTGAAAGACCAAATCAAGGAAATATTGGATGATCTCACGGAGCGGGAACGGAAAATACTCTCGATGCGCTTCGGCTTGGAAGATAATATTCCGCACACTTTGGAAGAAGTGGGGAAGGTTTTCGGCGTTACCCGCGAACGCATTCGGCAGATTGAAGCCAAGGCTTTGGATAAGATAAGGGGACACGACAAGGCCAAGAAACTGGAGGGATATTAATTGATTTATTGATATAAATAAGGTAAAAATACTCCAGTTGGTTTTTTTTCATAATTTAATAACGAAAGGAGAATCGAAATGGATGAGCATAATAAAAATCTTTTCAAGAGATTAACTATTTTACTGGGAGGCAATCCGCCGAATATCGGTCAGGTCCAGCTTGCCGTAAAGAGCGAGTTTGGCAGGCGATATCCCCACTTTTTCATTCTTTTTGTCGGGCTGCCGGGAATCGAACCCGGGCTACATACACCCCATGCATGCGTACTACCGCTATACTACAGCCCGTGCTACTTCACTTTTTTCGTGAGTGTTCGGAGGCACTTCGTGCAAACGTAAGAACGTTTGCCTTTGATGAGCAAGTTCGTCCACTGCAAATTCGCCCGTTTTTTGGTCCAGTTGGTCGGATTATAGTGGCCGCGCAGAAGCTTGCGCGTTCCGCCACCAATCGAAGATTTCCCGCATTTTTCGCACATTCGCATAACGATTTTAAGAATAGGCGATACGCCTTTCCCTGTCAATAAACTAAATAATGTCAGGGATAAAAATTATTTTCTATTGTTCAACCGACGACGGTTTCTTTGTAGGTCTTTTTCGTGAAGTTAAACTCGTAGAATGTCGGATTATCGCCTCGTCCCATTTGGAGGATTATCGCCGTTTTATCTGGGGTTGCGTAGAAGATGACAGTGCCGGTATTTACGCTCTTGGGCGGCATCGAAGCGAAGATGGGGCTCGCGTTCGCCGGGTCCTGATTTTCGGAATCGAGGCTCACATATTGGATGAAGGTCTTGGGGTCGATGGCGCTGTAGCCTGTCGCTTGGCTCGTAAAGGTTTTTATCTGGACAATGATTGAACCGTCGGATTTTTTCGTTACGCTTTCTATTGTGACGGTGACCGGGGTTTGGGGCTGGAGAGCCGGACTGGAACTCGCCGTGAAAATTATTCCGGTCGGAATGATTATATCGGCGCTCGTATTATCCGCCGGAGGATTTTGAATCGGAGGATTACCAGTGACTTCGGGAGTCGATGTTGCCGATACGATTGGCTTTTCCACCACACCGATTTTTGAAGCTAGTTGGTAATTGAGCTCGACATTCTTCACCGCTGTTTCAAGTCCGCTTATCTTATCGAAGACGAGATAAAAGCCACCCAGAACCAGGAAGGCGAAGACCAGCACGAAAAAATAAATTGTCTTGTCGCTTTTCATTCATTATCATTATAACATTAAGGCAAATGGAATTAATCGTTTTTCAAATTATCATCCTCATTTTTTCGGCGGTAATCCATGAAGTTTCCCACGGCTTCATGGCGGAAAAATTGGGGGACCCGACGGCGCGTGATGCCGGCCGGCTTACGTTGAATCCCTTGAAACATCTGGACCCGGTCGGTTCGGTATTTTTGCCGCTGATACTTTCGCTTGTGCCGGGCGGAATAATTTTCGGCTGGGCGAAGCCCGTGCCTTATAATCCCTATAACCTGAAAAATCCCGAAAAGGGCGCGGCTTTGATTGCCGCTGCCGGACCTTTGAGTAATCTCGCTATTGCCGTAGTTTTGAGCATTGTTTATCGTTTGGTCGGATTGGCAGGCGGGGAAACATTCGCCGTTTTATCCTACTTAATAAGCATTATCGTAGTTATTAATATAGTGCTCGCGGTTTTCAATCTTATTCCCATTCCGCCCTTGGATGGTGCGAAGGTGGCGACATTCCTGATACCGGATTCCGCCGGGGTATTTAAGAGATTTTTCGATGAGCGGAATCCCTATGGCTGGCTTATTCTCATTATCCTTATTTTTACCGGCTTGCCTTTTCTCGGCCCGATTGTTTCCGTCATCGCCGGATTTCTGCTGGGGGTGTAAAAATCAAATGTCAAAATTACAATCCGCAATCCTGGGAGCTTTAGCCGGTCTTCTTGTTATAGAAGGATTCGTTTTTTGGGATAAAAACAAAAATCCGGTAATTTCAATGGGTGAAGTGGTTCAAACACCGGCGCAAGTTTTTCCCATTGAAATGATGCGGATTTCCAAAACATTCGTTCGCAGATAGAAAATCATTTGAGAATCAACGACCTGATGCAAAAAATAAATTATATCGTGACCACCAAAGGCGTACCACTCAAGGTGAAACGCGGGGATTTCGATTCGGATGGTGAGCCGGCTTCGGCTTTGGATAGCGAACGCAAATCCGCTTCGGTGGACAGCGAATTGGCTTTAATTTTTCCCCAAGATAGCCAATACATCGGTAATCCCAGCAGTTTAGGGTCGCGATATTTTATGGCCGACGGTCATTTTGCAAAAAACAAATACGATATGTATTTGGTAACCCGTCTGGATGGATATACGGTAGCCGATGTGAGAGCTCTTATTGATCGGGCGAAAAATCCCGTTCTTCTCTCCGCGGACAAATTTGTTTTCGATGAGGATCCTACTTGGGCTTTAAATCTGAATGCGCAAATGGCGAATGCGGCCAGATCACTCCAAGAAAGAGGATTTAATGTGGTTTTAGACACCACCGAAACCTTCCTCGCTAATCAGCAAAATGTAATCGGCTATGCCAGTTGGGGGAGCAACGACCGCCACGCGACGAGTTCCACGGAGTATGCCAAGCCGAAAAATACTTGGGTGCCCGGCGCAATTGCCGAAACCTATGTTTCCACCTCCGGTCGGACTTTCAACAAGCCCGCCCTATACGGCCAGTCGCTTATTGCCGATCTGATAGAAGAGGGTATAACCGGTGCCAAGGGATATGTTTATGAGTCCTACTCCTCGGCCATGGCTGATGTTTCAGTGCTTTTTGACCGTTATACCAAGGGTTATAATCTCGCGGAGAGCTTTTATGCGGCTTCTCCGTTCCTTTCTTGGATGGATGTGGTTATCGGCGACCCAAAAATAGTTTTGAAAATTGAGAAGTGATACAATAAAAATATGAATAAGTTCGGCTTCACCACTCCTCAAATCGTAATCTTCATCCTCGCTCTTGTCGTCGTGTAGGGTTGAATCGCGCCCGCTTTTAAGCTATTATAATTATAATAATGACGATTATGAATCAGTTGAACTTACAGTCCATCATACCGGTTCTCAAAAGCAACGATGTTGCGTTTGCGGGCGTTTTTGGCTCGTTTGCGAAAGGCGAGGCACATCAAGAAAGCGATGTCGATCTTTTGGTGAGATTCAATCAGCCAAAGAGTCTCTTTGGAATTGTTGGCTTGGAAATAGAACTTTCAGAAATTTTAGGGAGGAAAGTTGACTTGGTTACCGAACGTGCTCTTTGTCCGCATATAAAAGAGAGCGTTTTAGCGAATCTGCAACCGTTCTATGGGAAATGACAAGCTCTATATAGAACATATTTTAGAATCGATTACAAAGATTGAGAAATTCACTGCAGGTTTGACGTTCTAGAAATTTATTGAGGACGAGTTGGTGTTAAGCGCCGTAATGCGAGAATTGGGCGTTATTGGCGAAGCCGCCAAAAAATTATCAGAAGAATTTAAACGCGTTTACACTAATGTTCCCTGGAAGCAAATTGCCGGTATGCGCGATAAACTTATCCATGATTATTTTGAAATTGATGTTGAAGCAGTGTGGAAGACCGCGCAAGAAGACATCCCGTTTTTAAAACAGGAGCTCCAAAAGTAAAAAATCATGTTCAAGGATAACAAAGCCTTCACCACTCCTCAAATCGTAATCTTCATCCTCGCTCTTGCTGTGGTTGTGGGAGGGTATTTTGCGTTCGGGACGAAAACCCAGACACCGGTGCCGACGCCGCAGGTACAAGCGCCGACTTCAACTGTGGCGGAGATTGATACTTCCGGCTGGCAACAATATACGAATCAAGGACTCGGATTTATTATTTCATATCCTAACGTGTATCACGTATATCTTGGCCATAATCTTATCAACTATGATGAGAATAAATATGAAAGAGGTAACCCAAACGGCGTAAAAATACAGATTCAAAGGTACATCGTTGAGGATTCTGGTTTTGATCTATCAATCAGTGAGGGGGTGAACGGTTTTATTGGCAAGTTAAATTTGGATTATGATAATTCAAAGGGATCAAAAGACTCAAATGAGACTAAAATTATGGACATATCGCCAATCGGAGTTTTAGGTTTCAAAAATCAAGTTCTTGCCGGTCCCGGGGGCGAGTTCGATGTTTTTTACGCCTTCAAAGACAGAAATACCTATTATGGCTTGCTGGTCTGGGGTAGGGGGAACGATCAAAAAATAGTTGAACAAATTCTCTCCACCTTCAAATTCGCCAATCAATAGGAGATATTCTGGGTTTGCAAGCCTAACCTTGACATATCACTGGTCATTCGTTAGATTTAACTACGCATTTAAAAAATGCCTACAATACATCAACTAATTAAGCGCGGACGGGTGAGAACCCCGAGAAAATCCAAAGCGCCTGCCCTGGATTTTTATTTTAATTACCTAAAAAACCGCCCGGTGAATTCTTCCTCGCCCTTCAAGCGGGGGGTTTGCCTGAAGGTCTTTACGACCACGCCGAAGAAGCCGAACTCGGCTCTCCGGAAAGTGGCCAGGGTCCGGCTCACGAACGGCATGGAGGTCACGGCTTATATCCCAGGCGAAGGACATAACCTTCAGGAGCACTCCGTCGTAATGATTCGGGGCGGCCGTGTGAAAGATTTGCCGGGCGTTCGCTATCACATCGTGCGGGGAATTCTCGACACTTCGGGCGTGGATCGGAACCAGCAGCGCTCCAAATACGGCGCCAAGAAAAAGAAAACCAAGAGCTAATTTCAAATACTATGAGAAGAAAAGGATTCAAAAAAAACGAACACAAGGCCGACAGCAAGTACGGCCGCGTTGATATTGAACGCTTTGTCAACTATTTGATGACTGGCGGCAAGAAAAGCGTCGCCGAAAAAGTCTTCCACGACGCGATGGCGAAGATTGAAAAAGAAACCAAAGAAGACCCGGTCAAAGTTTTCGACAAAGCGCTCGAGAACGCGACGCCTTTGCTCGAGGTGGCTTCTCGCCGTATCGGCGGCGCCAATTACCAGATTCCGCGCGAGGTGCGCCCCGAACGGAAGTTTTTCCTCGCGACCCATTGGATAATCGCCGCGGCCCGCGCCAAGAAAGGCAAGCCGATGTCGGACAAACTCGCGGAAGAACTGATGCTGGCTTCGAAGAACGAGGGCTCGGCTATCAAGAAGAAGCTGGATACGCACAGAATGGCTGAGGCAAACCGCGCTTTCGCGAGCTACATAAGAAATTAGTCGAATTTTATAATTTTTAATTTTATAAATAAATCTTAATTTTTAAAGTTTGAATTTAAATATTGTTTAAAAATTCAAAAATTAATAATTAAAAATTCTAAGGCATGCCAAGACAATACCCAATTGAAAAAACGAGGGATATCGGCGTGGTTGCGCATATCGACGCGGGTAAAACTACGACCTCCGAGCGCATTCTTTTCTATACCGGCGTCGCCCATAAAATCGGCGAGGTGCACGAGGGCGATACCGTAATGGATTGGATGGAGCAGGAGCGCGAGCGCGGCATTACCATCACTTCGGCCGCCACCACTTGTTTCTGGACGCCGACCTACGCGAAAGGGGACAAGAATATGGAGTACCGGATGAATATCATCGATACGCCTGGCCACATTGATTTCACTGTGGAAGTTAAGCGCTCGATGCGCGTTTTGGATGGCGCGGTCGTCGTTTTCGATGGTGTGGCGGGCGTGGAACCGCAATCCGAAACCAATTGGCACTATGCCGACGAATATATGGTGCCTCGCATCTGCTTCATTAATAAGCTTGACCGGACGGGCGCGAGTTTCGATAAAAGTTTTGGTTCTATTATTGAACGGCTGACGCCGAACGCCGTTCCCATTCAGCTTCCCATCGGCTTGGAAAATAATTTCGAAGGTGTGGTAGACCTTTTGCGGATGAAATCATTCCGCTTCGAAGGGGAGCATGGTGAAAATATCATTGAAGGCGAAATTCCGGCGAATATGGCGGATGAAGCGAAAAAAGCGCGCCATACGCTGATAGAAAAAGTAGTGGAGAAAGATGACATTTTGATGGCGGCGTATCTCGAAGGCAAGGAACCCGAAATAGCCGACATAAAAAGAGTTTTGAGGAAAGCCACGATTGATAACACGCTCGTGCCGGTTTTCTGCGGTTCGGCTTTGAAAAATAAAGGCGTCCAACTGGTATTGGACGGCGTTGTGGATTATCTGCCTTCTCCCGCGGATATGCCTGCGACTAAGGGATTAGATTTAGAAACGCACGAGGAGCTGGAGCGCCATCCGAAAGATGATGAGCCACTCGCGGCCCTTGCTTTCAAAATCGCGGCGGACCCGTTCGTCGGCAGTCTCACATATTTCCGCGTTTATTCGGGAACGATGAAGCGTGGCAGTTATGTTTTGAACGCGGCCAAAAATAATCAGGAGCGCATCGGCCGCATCGTGCGGATGCACGCCAACCACCGCGAGGAAGTGGATGAGATTTATGCGGGCGATTTGGGCGCCATCGTCGGATTGAAGAACACGACGACCGGCGATACTTTGACCGATCCGGAACATCCGATTCTTCTCGAAAGGATTATTTTCCCCGAACCGGTCATCTCCATGCGTATTGAACCGAAAACGAAAGCCGACCAGGAAAAAATGGGTATTGCTTTGCATCGCTTGACCGAAGAAGACCCGACTTTCCGCGTCTCTGGCGACCCGGATTCCGGCGAGACCATTATTTCGGGCATGGGCGAATTGCATTTGGAAATTCTCGTGGAACGGATGAAACGGGAATTCACCGTGGAAGCGAATACCGGCCGGCCTCAAGTGGCTTATAAAGAAACCATAAAGGGTAAAGCCGAGGCCGAAGGTAAATATATCCGCCAGTCCGGCGGTCGTGGTCAATACGGCCACGTTTGGCTCCGAGTTGAACCGCTTGAACGTGGCAAAGGCTTCGAATTCGTGGAGGAGATTAAGGGCGGCGCCATTCCGCAGGAATTTATCGCACCCGTCGAGAAGGGTGTAACCGAGGCGGCTCAGAAAGGTATCTTGGCGGGCTATCCGCTCGTCGATTTGCAGGTTACCGTCTTCGACGGCTCTTACCACGATGTGGACTCTTCGGAATTTGCCTTCAAAATCGCCGGCTCGATGGCTCTTCAGGAGGCCTGCCGTCAGGCGAAGCTCGTCTTGCTCGAACCGATAATGAACGTGCAGGTTATCGCTCCGCCGGATTTCTTGGGCGATGTGACGGGCGACTTGAGCTCGAAGCGCGGCAAAATCAAAGCGATGGGCGAGCGGGGCACTATCCGCGTTATCGATGCGAACATACCGCTTTCGGAAATGTTCGGCTACTCCACCAATCTCCGCTCGATGACCCAAGGCCGCGGTTCTTTCACTATGGAATTTTCCCACTACGAAGAAGTGCCGGGGAATATCGCCCAATTGATTATTGAAGGAAAGAAGAAATAATCCCATTCTTTTACGGGGGGTGTTGACATTTTGGGGCTAATCGCCGAGAATTATTATTACATTGGCGCGAAAGTCGCTTTTTAAGTATTGTTAGGTCGAAACTAATAAAAAATAAAACAAAAACATGGCAGAAAAAGAGAAATTTCAGCGGAATAAGCCTCACGTGAATGTGGGGACCATCGGCCACGTTGACCACGGCAAAACCACTTTGACCGCGGCCATCACGCACGTCCTTTATATGAAGGGCTGGGCCAAGAAGGAAGAGAAGGTCGATCAAATTGATAATGCTCCGGAAGAAAAAGCTCGCGGCATTACGATTGCTTTACATCATTCGGAATACGAGTCCGAAAAACGCCACTACGCGCACATTGATGCGCCCGGCCACGCGGATTATATCAAGAACATGATTACCGGCGCCGCCCAGATGGACGGAGCGATTTTGGTCGTGTCCGCCGCAGACGGCCCGATGCCTCAGACCCGCGAGCATATTCTTTTGGCCCGCCAGGTCGGCGTGCCTTCCATTATCGTCTTTTTGAACAAGACGGATATGGTGGATGATCCGGAGCTCGTGAACCTCGTGGAGTCCGAAATTCGGGAATTGCTCAAGAAATACAACTTCCCGGGCGACGAAACCCCGATTATCCGCGGTTCCGCTTTGAAGGCTTTGAATTCCACCTCGGCCGACAGCGAAGACGCCAAGCCGATTATGGAACTCGTGAAAGCGCTCGATGATTATATTCCGACTCCGATTCGCGAGACCGATAAGCCGTTCCTGATGCCGATCGAAGACATCTTCTCCATCGAAGGCCGCGGAACCGTCGTGACGGGTCGCGCCGAGCGGGGAGTCCTTAAAGTAAACGATGAAGTGGAAATCATTGGTTTACGCCCGACCGTGAAGACGGTTGTGACTGGAATCGAAATGTTCCAGAAATTGCTCGATGAAGTTCAGGCAGGCGACAACGTGGGCATTTTGCTCCGGAGCCTCAAGAAGGAGGATGTGGAGCGCGGCCAAGTCATCGCGAAGCCTGGTAGCGTGACGCCGCACACCGAATTCACCGCCGAAGTGCTCATTTTGAGCAAAGAGGAAGGCGGACGGCATACCCCGTTCTTTACCGGCTACAAGCCCCAGTTCTATATCAGAACGACGGACGTGACCGGCGAGGTAACGCTCGCAGAAGGTGTTGAAATGGTTATGCCGGGTGATACGGTTACCTTTACGGTGAAGCTCATTGCTCCGGTTGCGTTGGAAGAGAAACAGCGTTTCGCTATAAGAGAAGGCGGAAAAACGGTCGGTGCAGGAGTAGTTACCAAAATAATCAAATAAATAAAGACCAAATAGGTCATGAAAAAGGAAGAGCAAATTCAAAAAGAAAAATTGCGGATAAAGGTGAAAGCGTACGACACCAAGCTGATTGATAATTCCGTGAAGCAGATTATCGAGGCTATCAAGCGCCAAGGCGGCGAGGTGATGGGCCCGATTCCGCTTCCTACGGAGTTCAAGCGCTACACGGTGAACCGCTCCACCTTCGTCCACAAGAAATCCCGCGAGCAATTCGAGCTTCGGGTACACAAGCGGCTGGTGGATATTTTGAATCCCCAGCAAAAAATCATCGAGTCTTTGACCGATTTGAATTTGCCTTCAGGCATTGACGTCGAAATAAAGATGATGTAGTATAGGTTCAAATACAAAAAGACAGGAGAATCCGATTTGGACATTCCCTGCGAGACAAGTAGCCAAAAAAAACGACCGGCGAAGTCTCGGCCGTTTTTTTGAGCCCAAACCAAATTAAGAAAAAATATGACGAAATTGACCGGAAAAAAAATGAAAATGACCCAGCTCTGGAAATCCGAAATATCGGTTCCGGTTACGGCTATCCGCTTGAATGCGGGCGCTCCGATTGACGAATTGAAAGAGGGGGATAAGGTCAAGGTGACGGGCAAGACGAGGGGCCGGGGTTTTCAAGGTGTGGTCAAACGTTACCGCTTTCACGGCGGTCCGAAGAGCCACGGCCAGAAAGACCGCCTTCGGGCTCCGGGTTCCAACGGTCCGACTGCGCCCCAGAGGACTATTAAGGGTCGCCGGATGGGAGGCCATATGGGAAACGTGAAGATGACCGTTCGGAATCTCACGGTGGCGGGCATCGAAAAAGAAGGAATGGTGGTCTTTTTGAAAGGCGCCGTACCCGGCTTCGCCGGCGGAACGGTTGAACTGAGGAAATAATAAAATGAAAGTTGATATTTTCGACAAAGATAATAAGAAAGTTGAAATACTCACGCTGCCGGAGCGGATTTTCGGCGCGAAGTGGAATGCCGAGCTCGTGAAGCAGGCTTTCGATATCCAGACTTCGAATAAGCATCATCCTTGGGCGCACACCAAGAACCGCAGCGAAGTGCGTGGCGGCGGCAAGAAGCCTTGGGCTCAGAAGCACACCGGCCGTTCGCGGCACAGCTCGATCCGTTCGCCTTTGTGGTCCGGCGGCGGCGTCACTTTCGGTCCTCGGAAAGACAGGGATTATACGAAAAAAATCAGCAAAAAAATGAAGCAAGCCGCTCTTTTTTCTTTGCTTTCGCGGAAGCTGAAAGAAGACGATTTTAAAATAATCGATTCCCTAAAAATCGAGAATCCCAAGACTAAGACCGCCGCGGCGATTTTCAAAAAGCTTTTCAAAGCTTCTCCAAGTGTCATTATTATTCCGGCTAAGAATAATCGGAATATGAAGCTGGCTGCCCGGAATATCCCCAAATTAAAAGTGCTTTCTTCTAATTCGATGAATGTCGCCGATTCCCTGAATCATAAGAAAATCCTTTTCGAAAAGGAAGCTATTCTGGAATTTATCGGCCAGTACGAGAAATAATTTCAAACCTATGAGTCTTTTTTCCAAAAAAACCAAAATTGAAGAAAAGAAAACTGTGCAATCGGTTTCTAAAGCCGAGCCGGTGAAAGTTGCGCCGATGAAAACCGGAACAACGGGCATGGGCGTTAAATCGGTTTTGAAGCAGCCTTGGTTCAGCGAACGGGCGACCATTCTCGCGGCTCGGGGACAATATGTATTTCTTGTGGAACCGACGGCGACCAAGCCCGCCGTGCGGGAAGAAATAGAGCGCCGCTACGGCGTGAAGGTGACGGGCGTGAATACAGTGACCATCAAGGGAAAGATGAAGCACTTCGGCCGCAAATCGAGCCTCCAGACGGGCATCAAAAAGGCGATTGTCACTCTTAAAGCGGGGGATAAGATAGAAATCCAATAAAGCCATGATAAAGAAATTCAAGCCATATACCCATTCCCGCCGCTCGATGACCGCCGCCGATTACTCGACGCTGACGAAAATTCCGCGCGAAAAAGCGCTCACGAAGCGACTGAAGAAAAACGCCGGCCGGAACAATCAGGGCCGCATCTCGATGCGCCACCAGGGCGGCGGCAACAAAATAATCTACCGCCATGTGGACTTCCTGCAGGAAAAGAAAGGCGTGCCGTGCAAGGTGGAAACCATCGAGTATGATCCTTACCGCACCGCTTTCATCGCGAAAGTGATTTATGCCGACGGCGATCGCCGTTATCTGCTCGCGCCGCACAAACTGGAAGTCGGAGCGAAAATCATCACTTCGCTTGACGCTCCGCTCGAACTCGGCAACCGCACCATTTTAAAAAGAATTCCGGTGGGTACTTTCGTTCATAATATAGAAATCATGCCGGGTAAGGGCGGTCAGCTCGGCCGCTCCGCCGGCGCTTCCGTTCAGATACTGGCCCACGAAGACGGCTATACCGACCTCAAGATGCCTTCGGGCGAAACCCGCCGGGTATCCTGGGACAGCTTTGCTTCCATTGGCCAAGTTTCCAATCCGGAACACAATTTGGTTTCAATCGGCAAAGCCGGGCGTTCCAGATGGCTGAATATCCGTCCGACCGTTCGCGGTTCCGTTATGAATCCGCGCGATCATCCTTATGGCGGCGGCGAAGGTCGCCAGCCGCGCGGCACTAGGAAACCCAAGACGAAATGGGGTAAGATTACAGGCGGCCATAAGACCCGTTCGAAAAAGAAATGGTCAAACAAAATGATAATCAAGCGACGCATCAAAAAATAATATGAGCCGTTCAACAAAAAAAGGGCCTTGGGTAGATCCCAAGCTCATCAAAAAGATGGCACGCCTCAAGTCCGGCGACGGCACGGTCATTAAGACCTGGTCGCGCAGTTCCGAGATTTCGCCCGAAATGGTCGGGTTCATTTTCGGCGTCCACAACGGCAAGAATTTCATCGAAGTCAGAGTGGGCGAGGATATGGTGGGCCACCGGCTCGGAGAGTTTTCGCCGACCAGGAAATTCATTAAGCACGGTGGCAAAATTCAAAAAGAAACCGAAAAGAAAGCCGAGGAAGCGGCTAAGCCGGCTCCGGCGAAATAAAAATATGGAACAGATCAAAGTCAAATTGAATCATTTGAAGATACCGCCTCGAAAGGTGCGGATTTTGGCCGATGTTATCCGGGGCTTACCGCTCCAGGAAGCGGAAGCGAAGCTCATGATGAGCCCCCGCCGCCCCAAAGAAGCGCTTATTAAGCTTCTGCGTTCCGCCGCGGCCGATGCCAAAAATAATTTCAAGCTGGATGTTTCGAAGCTATTCATCAAGGAAATCCGGGTTGACCAAGGGCCGAAGTCCAAGCGCTGGACGCCCCGTTCGCGCGGTTCGGCGAGCTTAATCGAAAAGAAAACTTCGCACGTTACTTTGATTCTGGGACTTTTGCCCAACGGCAAAGCGCCGCGTTTCACGATTGAAATCAAGAAGAAGGAAAAGAAGGACGAAACCAAAAAACACAAACACGAAAAAGCGGAAGATTCCGAGAGCAAGTCCGCGCCCGAAAAACCGAAAGAAAAAGAAACCGCGAAAGCGGAAGTGAAAGCATCGGCGAAATCCGGATTATTCAAGAAGATGTTTCAGAGAAAATCAATCTAAACATATGGCACAAAAAATAAATCCAAATTCGTATCGCTTGGGCATCAATCTGGCCTGGTCCAGCCGTTGGTTCTTCAAAAAGAGCCTTAAGTTCCTTCTTGAGGAGGATGAGACCATCCGGAAGATTATCCGCGAAAAAATCCTCGCCGCCGGCATTGCCGCGATTGAAATCGAGCGGACAGGAACGAACGTCCGGGTGCTCGTGCGCGCCGGCCGGCCGGGACTCGTAATCGGCCGCGGCGGAAAAGGAATAGAAGATCTCAAAAATCTGATAGTGAAAAAAATCCAGGTACTTCGGGTAAAGAACGCTTTTCCGGCTAATTTCAATTTGAGTCTGAATATCGAGGAGCTGAAGCGCTTCGAAGTTTCCGCTCCGATTATCGCCCAGCAAATCGCGACCGACCTCGAAAAACGCTTGCCTTACCGCCGCTTGATGAAACGGACGCTCGAAGGATTGATGCAAAACCACGAAGTGAAGGGCGGAAAAATCCGGATGAGCGGCCGCTTGGATGGAAACGAAATCGCGAGGACGGATTGGCTGGCCAAAGGCAAAATGCCTCTCCAAACGCTCCGTTCGCTCATCGATTATGGCGAAGCGACGGCTTTCAACACTTACGGCACGATTGGCATCAAAGTCTGGCTCTATAAAGGCGAAATTTTTTCTGAAAAACCACACGAACAAAAGTGAGTGTTCGTTTTTCGAAAACCCCGCACATAAATTTATGAAATCAATTATATATAAAAATGAAATGAATTTAGAATACCTATGTTTTATGGTTAAAGGGCGTTCGTTTGATTTTATGTGCGGGGTACTCAATTTTATGATTACTCGCTTCGCTCATAAATAAAATTGGTATGTTTCTTCAACCCAAAAAACAAAAACATCGCAAACAGCAGAAGGGCCGTTCTCGGAAGAGAATGGTCGAAACCCGCGGGCTTTATTTGAGTTTCGGCCGTTTCGGCCTTCAGGCCCGCTCGGCGGCTTGGGTGAACGGCAAACAGATTGAAGCCGCGAGAAAGACGATTACGCACGCCTTGAAACGCGGCGGCAAGATTTGGATCAGGATTTTCCCCGACAAACCCGTTACGAAGCTTCCACCCGAGGTGACATTGGGAGGCGGAAAAGGAAATATCGAAGGATACGTCGTGCCGGTCAAGCCCGGGAGAATTCTTTTCGAAGTGGATGGCATTCCGAGAGAGGAGGCGATGAAGGCTCTGCGAAGCGCCGGGTTCAAATTGCCGATTAAAACCAAAGTAATCGAAAAAGCCTAAACATATGAAAAAGAAAGAACTTCAAAATTTCAAAACAAAGCCGTCGGCGGAGCTCCAAAAAGAGATTCGGGAACAGCGCGAAAAGCTGGAAGGCTTGAGTTTTGACCTGGCCGCAGGTAAGGTGAAGAATATTCGCGAGATTCGCCATTTGAAGAAAAACATCGCCCAAATATTAACTTTATTGAAACAACATGCGTAAACTCAAAGGTAAAATCGTTTCCGATAAAATGCAGAAGACCAGGGTCGTGGCCGTCACCCGCCTGGTCGTCCATCCGCGCTACGGCAAGCGCTACAGCGTAACCGCGCGTTTCAAAGCCCACGACGAAAAGAACGAATATAAGCTGGGTGACGAAGTGATTATCAAGGAGATCCGCCCGATGTCGAAGGATAAGCGTTGGGAAATCGTCGAAAAGATAAAATAAAATGATACAAGAACGTTCCATACTGAAAGTTGCGGATAATTCCGGCGCCAAAATCGTCCGGTGTTTCCGCGTGCTTGGCGGGAGCCGCCGGCGCTATGCCGAAGTGGGGGACGTGATTATCGCTTCGGTTCAGGTGGCCGAGCCACGGAAACCGATAAAGAAAAAGGACATTATCCACGCGCTCGTGGTGCGCCAGCGGAAAGCCATCCATCGCGCGGATGGCACTTACGTCCGTTTCGACGAAAATGCGGTTGTCATCATCGATAAGGATAAAAAGGACCCGAAGGCGACACGCATCTTCGGCCCTATTCCGAGAGAGATAAAAGAAAGAGGCTACGACACGATAGCGTCCTTAGCCGAAGAACTCGTCTAACCAGGCAGTAGAAATGCGATTATATAAAACAAAAAAATCAAAATCATGAAAAAATTCAAAAAGGTCATTGGAAATAATGAAAGATTCTTGCTCAAACGGAGTTTGCAATCGCATTTTCACTGCCTGATAAAATAATATGGATATTAAGAAAGGCGACATGATAAAAGTATTAGCCGGAAAGAACCGCGGTAAAACGGGGAAGGTGATTATGATCGACCAGAAATCCGATCGCGTGAGCGTGGAAGGTTTGAATTTATACAAAAAGCATGTTCGGCCGAAGCGCCAGGGCGAAAAGGGCCAGACAATCGAGCTTTCGCGCCCGATGAACGTTTCCAATATAATGCTCGTTTGTTCTTCTTGCCACAAAGCGACGCGAGTCGGCCATCGCCTGGATAATAAAATCAAAGTCCGCTTCTGCCGGAAGTGCCAAGCGACAATATAAGGGCACACTTACCCCGCCATCATTACACAAAAAATATGAAAAATACTAAAGTAGTAAAAATTATAATGACAGAAAAACTTTTAAGGCAAGAAATCGAAAAAATCGTGGTGAACGCCGGCTTGGGCCGGTTGAGCCAGCAGGGGCAATTCGAGGAGAAAATCCTGCCGGAAGTGGAAAAGGAATTCGCCGCTATCACGGGTCAGAAAGCTTCGATCCGCGCGGCCAAGAAATCTATCGCGGGCTTCAAAATCAGGGAAAATCAGATTATCGGCCTCAAGGTTACCCTCCGCCAGAAGCACATGGAAGATTTTTTCGAGCGGCTCGTGAATTTGGCCCTGCCCCGCGTGAAGGACTTCCGCGGATTGGAGTTGAGCAATATTGATGAAAGCGGCAATCTCAATATCGGTTTCAAAGAACACGACGTTTTCCCGGAGATCGACCAGGAAAAATCCAAAACCAGCTTCGGGCTCCAGGTCACGATTGTTCCCCGGAAGAAAAACCGCGAAGCCGCGATTGCTTTGTATCGCCGGCTCGGGTTACCATTGAAAAAATAAACCCCCACACCTAACAAAAATTAATTATATGGCCAAAAAATCCGTCATTGCAAGAAGCGAAAAGAAACCGAAATTCAGCACCCGGAAGGTTTTGCGCTGTTTCCGGTGCGGGCGCAAGAGGGGCTATATTTGTGATTTCAATCTTTGCCGAATATGTTTCCGCGAAATGGCTTCGAAAGGCCATATCCCAGGAATAAAAAAAGCCAGCTGGTAAGCCAGGCAGTAGAAATGCGATTATAATAAAACGAAAAACATCAAAATTATGAAAAACTTAAAAAAGTCATTGGAAATAATGAAAGTTGCCGATTCAAACGAAGTTTGCAATCGCATTTTCACTGCCTGGTAAAAACAATATGTACATAGATTTACTCATAAAAATAAAAAATGCCCAGGCGGCTGGCAAGCCGATTCTTAAAGTCACGGCCACCAAAGCCGACAAAGCGGTGGCGGATGTGCTCTCCGAGCGCGGCTTCGTGAAAAGCGTCGAGCTCAAAGGCAAGTCATACAAGAAATATCTCGAGATAGAATTGGACGGCGCGAAGAAAATCAGCGGATTAAAATTCCGGAGCAAGCCCTCTTTGAGGAACTACGCCGGCTACCGCGAGCTCAAGAAAGTGAAGGGCGGCTATGGTACATTGGTTTTAACGACTCCTAAGGGCATTCTGACGGATGAGCGGGCCAGAAGGGAGAAGGTCGGCGGACAGCTTTTATTCGAAATCTGGTAAGGGCTTGATTGAAGAATTCAAGCCAAAGGCGTAGAATTCTTCAGCATCAAACCTTATCCCGCACCTAATGCGTATGATAAATATAAAAAACAAAAACAAGGGAACGAATATGACATCATCAACTCAAATCAAAAGTCGCGATTTTACGCATAGGTGCGGGATGCTCGCTTCTGTGGACGAATTTTCTTCGTCCGTAGACTCGAAAATTCGTACATAATCGGCACATGTCTAAAATAGGAAAACAACCAATTAAAATACCGGCCGGCATCACGGTCTCATTCGAAGGGAAAGAGATTCGGGTAAAGAGCCAGAAGGGCGAGCTCGTCGTTCCCGTGCTTTCGGGCGTGGATTCGAATCTCGAAGCCGATGAATTGAAATTCACGATTAATAATTCCACAAAACAGCATCGGAGCAATTGGGGCACTCAGAGGGCGCTCGTTCAAAATGCCATAAGCGGACTCGTGAAAGATTTCGAAAAAACCCTCATTCTCGACGGCGTGGGTTACCGCATGGCGAAAGAAGGGGAGAATCTTTCTCTGAATCTTGGTTTCTCACATCCGGTGAAATACGAGGCGCCCAAGGGCATCGTTTTCGAAGTTGAAAAGAATACAATTCTCAAAATCAAAGGAACGGATAAGGCGCTCGTCGGCCAAGTAACCTCGGATATTCGGGCGCTCAAAAAGCCGGAGCCCTATAAAGGCAAAGGCTTCCATTATTTGGGCGAAGTCATCCGTCGCAAGGCCGGCAAGAAAGCGACTGCCTCGGCCAGTTCCTAAAACAAAAATATGAATTCCGTAAAAAAACACAATCAGGTCAAGATGCGCCGGGCAAAGCGGGTCCGGAATCGCATCAAGAGCGTCTCGCCGAGGCCGCGTCTTTCGGTTTTTCGGAGCAATATCCATATCTACGCGCAGATTATCGACGATGCGACCGGCAAGACGCTCGCTTCCGCCTCTTCGCTCGAAATCAAGAATAAGGGTAAAATCAAAAAGGCGGATATCGCCAAAGCGGTCGGCAAAACGCTCGCAGAGAAAGCCGTGAAAGCAGGAGTGAAGGAAGCGGCCTTCGACCGGGGCAATTACCGCTACCACGGCCGGGTAAAAGCGCTCGCCGAAGCGGCGCGGGAAGGAGGCTTAAAATTATAATCCCATGGCATACCAGAGAAACAACAACCGTTCGAATAACAGGGGGCCGATGAAGCCCAAGAGCGAGTTCCGCGACAAGGTGCTTGAGGTGCGCCGCGTGACCCGCGTGATGGCCGGCGGCAAACGCTTCAGCTTCCGCACGACGGTTGTGATCGGCGATGGCAAGGGCCGGGTGGGCGTCGGCATCGCGAAGGGTCTCGACGTGGCCGCCTCCGTCGAAAAAGCCAAGCGCCAGGCGCAGAAAAATCTCATCAAGGTGGTTATGAAAGACAATCGCACCATTCCTTACGATGTCGAGGCAAAGTACGGCGCCGCTCGAGTGCGTATAAAGCCCGCTCGCTTGAATCATGGTCTTATCGCCGGCGGTTCGGCCCGCGTCGTCTTGGAGATGGTGGGTATCAAGGATATTTCGGCGAAGATTCTGGGCCGGACGACCAATAAACTGGCGAATGCGATGGCGACCATCGAAGCCCTGAAGAAATTAGGGATTTTAACCTTATCAAAATAATATGCAAACCCACGAATTAAAATCGAAGAATGCAAAGAAGAGAAAGAAGCGGGTCGGCCGCGGCGGCAAGCGCGGCACCACTTCGGGCAAGGGCCAAAAGGGGCAGAAGGCGCGCTCCGGCCGCCGCATGCGCCCGGCCGAGCGGGACATCATTTCGAAGCTTCCGAAGCTCCGCGGCGTGAAGAACAAGTCCAGGAGGGAACCAGCCACCGAGCTTAATGTCGGCGATCTCGGAAAGTACGCCGTGGGCGGAAAATTGGACAAAAACATTTTGGTGCAGAAAAAAGTCATCGGCCGGCTTTCGGAGCGCGTAAAGGTACTCGGAAACGGCGAATTGAAGGAGACACTCGCTCTCGAAGGCATTAAAGTTTCCGCTTCGGCGAAGGCCAAGATAGAAAAAGCCGGCGGTAGTGTAAAATAAGGATATGAACAGGTTTCTCCAGATATTCAAAATTCCGGATTTGAGAAAGAAGGTCCTGATGGTCCTTTTCTGGCTTTTCGTTTTCCGGCTTCTGGCCACCATTCCGATTCCGGGTATTGATGTTCTTAAGCTTCAGGAATTCTTGGGCTCGAACCAGCTTTTCAGCTTCCTGAATATATTTTCGGGCGGCGGCCTTTCCAATCTGTCGGTGATGATGTTGGGCGTCGGTCCGTATATCACGGCCACCATTATAATGCAGCTTTTGACTATCGTCTTTCCGAATCTCAAGAAGGCCTATTACGAAGAGGGAGCGGCGGGCCAGGCGAAGTTCAATCGTATCTCACGCTATCTCACCGTACCTTTGGCGATTCTTCAGGCCTACGGCTTTTTGAATCTTCTGACTTCCCAGGGAATTTTGGATAGACTGTCCTTCGTCAATTTCTTCGGGAATGTTATCGTGGTCACGGCCGGCAGCATCTTTTTGATGTGGATTGGCGAACTCATCTCCGAATACAAGATCGGGAATGGGGTATCCCTGATTATTTTCGCCGGCATTGTGAGCCAGTTGCCCCAGGAGGTGAGCTCGGCTTTCTTCAATTACAATCCGGCTATGCTTCCGACCTACATCGCTTTCGTGGTTCTAAGTATTATCGTCATCGCGGGCGTAGTTTTCGTGAACGAGGGCGAGCGGAAAATTCCGGTCTCCTATGCCAAGCAGGTGCGGGGGAACAAGATGTACGGCGGCGTGAATACCTATCTGCCTCTCCGCGTGAACCAGGCGGGCGTCATTCCTATTATCTTCGCCATTTCGCTTTTGCTCTTTCCGCAATTCATCGCCCAGGCGGCTTCCATATTTTCTCCGGCGCTTTCCCTGAAACTGAACGAACTTGTGAGCGGCTTCTTCGCGAATATTCCGCTTTACAGCTTGGCTTACTTCGCGCTCGTCGTACTCTTCACTTATTTCTATACGGCGATTACTTTCGATCCGCAGGAAATCGCCAAGAATCTTCAGCGGAGCGGGGGATTCATTCCGGGCATTCGGCCGGGCGAGGCGACGGCGGAGATGGTGGGCCGGATTGTGCGGCGCATCACGCTTTTCGGTGCGCTCTTCCTGGGCGTTATTGCCGTCCTTCCGAACCTGACCCAGATATTTACGGGCATTCAAGCTCTTACTATCGGCGGCACGGCGCTCCTTATCGTGGTGGCGGTGGCGCTTGAGATAATGAAGCAGATTGAGAGCCAACTGACGGTGCGCGAATACGAGGGGATATTCTAGAGCCCTAACCTTACCGTCTCGAAAACACGCTATCAATCCGCCCCAGCCGGCGGATTGCGCTTGTTCTCGGCCTCGCTCTCCTTCGGCGCGGCTCAGGAACCGTGCCCGCTCGGCCTGCGAAACAGTTTTCTTAACGATAAGGTTAGGGCTCTTTCTTGGTAGAGTTAAAAGAATGGGAGAGGCTTCTTCGGGAAGAACAGTTTCGTTTCTTTTGGAATGGAGTGGGGATTTGGTAGAATGGGATTAATGAAAATATACATTGCAAGGCACGGGGAAACGGATTCAAATAAAGCTATGAGATTGCAGGGCCAGCGGACCAACGATGATTTGAATGCTTTAGGTGTTAAACAGGCGGAAAAATTGGCGACTAAGCTTACAAACGAGAATTTTGACGTGATTTTCACCTCCCCACTCGTGAGGGCGGTGCATACGGCGAACATCGTGGCGGAAGCAATAAAAGCCCCTATCGTGGAAAGTAAGGATATCCTGGAAAGGGATTTCGGAATATTCTCCGGTAAAACTTGGGAAGAAATGAAAGTCATTTCCGACTCCGATACGGATTTCAGAACTAAGGATTTCGCTCAGGAATATGATTATCGGCTCTACGAAGGGGAGTCTATGGAGGATGTGAAAACAAGACTGATAAAATTCATCGATATGCTGAAGAAAGATTATGCCGATAAGAAAGTGCTCATAATAGCGCACGGAGGAATATTAAAATTAGCTCACCTTCTTTTCAATGAGAAGGTGTTGGATAAAACTCCCGATAACGCCTCGATTCACGAATTCGACGTTTAATAGAAAACCCTCCACCCTCCGGAAATGCCTGCCTGCGCAGGCAGGGCTGCCGCGGAGTTTTAGTTGCCGCATATAGGGGATTATGTGTTAGTTGTTCCCATATTTTTCTTAAAAGATGATATAATTGTATTATGCAAAAACAAGCCGTCATTATCTATGGGCCGCCGGGAAGCGGGAAGGGAACACAGGCGGAGCTTTTGGCGCGGAGATACAATTTCATTCATTTCGATACGGGACGGTATATCGAAAGCCTGGTCCGAGCTCCCGGATGGGAGAAAAGCGCGGTCCTTCGGCGGGAACGGCGCATTTTCGATTCGGGCGTGCTTTGCACCCCTTCGTGGGTTTTTAAGATTACCGCTCAGTTCGCCGGAAAAATGTCCAAATTGGGCTATAGCATAGTTTTCAGCGGTTCTCCCAGAACATTGCCCGAAGCGTTCGGAACGAAAGATAACGGTTTGGCGAAAGTGCTCGAAAGGCTTTATGGCAAAGCCAATATCGTCGTAGTGCAGCTTCAGGTGAGCGAGAAAGCATCGCTTGATCGGAACAGTCATCGGCTCGTGTGCTCCGTTTGTGGCTTACCGCTTTTATCCGGCACAAAGATAAAAAACTGCGCTTTCTGCGCCGGAAAGATGCGCACGCGCTCGCTTGATAAGCCGGAAGTGATAAAAGTCCGCCTGAAAGAATACCACAACCGCACTTATCCTATAATCGCCGGAATGAAGAAAAGAAATTTCAAAGTTTTTCCAATAAACGGCGAACCCCTGCCCTACAAAGTTTTCGAAAACGTCAAAAAAGCGCTGAAACTCAAATAACCCGATATGATTATCAGAAACGAAAAAGATTTGGATGGTTTGCGCGTTTCCGGAAAAATACTCACGGACATTCTTCTCGCACTCCGTGCCAAAGTTAAAGTCGGCGTTGTTCTTTTGGAATTTGAAGAACTTGCCAAAAAGATGCTTAAGGAAGCCGGCGCGACTTCGGCTTTTTTGAATTACAAATCTGAAGGTTCGTCTCATCTCTACAGCTTCAATATTTGCACCTCGGTGAATGATCAAGTGGTTCACGGAGAACCCACGAGCTACGCGCTCCAGAGCGGCGATGTTTTGAAGTTGGATTTCGGGGTGGTTTATAAGGGTTATATCACGGATTCGGCTTTGACCGTGGCGGTGGGAGATGTGGCACCGGAAGTGAAGAAGCTGCTTAAAACGACCGAGGAAGCCCTAAGATTGGGCATTACGGAGGCCAGAAAGGACAACACACTGGGCGATATCGGCTGGGCCATAGAAAACCACGTGGAAACGAACGGATTGAGTATTATAGCGGGCCTTACGGGTCACGGGGTGGGTCTGAAACTCCACGAGGAGCCCTCGGTCTACAATTACGGCCGGAAGGGCGAGGGGATGAAATTGAAGGAAGGATTAGTCTTGGCCATCGAACCGATGGTTTCCTCAGGCACCTCCCAAATCCGCCAGAACAAGAGCGATGAGAGCTACTCCACGAAAGACGGAAGTATGAGCGCCCATTTCGAAAAAACTATCGTCATTACGAATAATGGGCCGGAGATTTTAACACCATTCTAATTGGATTTTTTATTTATTCAATTTGTGGGGATTGTGGTTAGGACAAGCCCTGTTCGAGCACCTTTCGGGTATCGTTTTCGTGCCTTCCATCATCAGTGAATCGCAAAGGGCGCATTTGTTTCCGGTGGGCTTGGATTTCATTATGAATTTACACTCCGGATAGTTGGTACAGCTGAAGAATGGCCCGAAGCGCCCTCGGCGTTCGGCGATTTCTCCGCCTCCGCCGGCTGGCGGACAAAGAGGGCATTTTACGCCCGTGCCTTTGATATTGTTCTCGCTCTGTTTGATGAATTTGCATTTCGGATAAGTGGAACAGGCGATGAACTTGCCGAAGCGGCCTTCTTTTTCCACCAGTTTGCCTTTGCCGCATTTGGGGCAAATTTCGCCGGTTTCTTTGGGCGGTTCCATAATCGAACCGTCAATTTTCCGCGCGCCCATGCATTTCGGAAAAAGCTTACAGCTCAAGAATCGGCCGGTGCGGGAAAGTTTTATGTCCATAATGCCGTGGCTTTCGTCTAGGGGGCATTTGAAGCGGACATCCTCGCCCAGCGTCGTGGCTTTTTCCAGCTTATCTTTCGCTTTCACGTCTTTCGAGAAGGGGCCGTAGAAATCCTTGAGGGTTTTTTTGTAATCCCGCTTGCCGTCCGCGATTTTGTCCAAGTCATTTTCCATCTCGGCCGTAAAAGTGTCGCTTATATAATTCTCAAAATTCTTTTCTACGAATCCGGACACCACTTCGCCGGTATCGGTGGGCCTGAGCGCCCGGCCCTCTTTTTCCACATAATTCCTTTTGAGCAGGGTGAAGATGATGGCGGCATAGGTAGAAGGCCGGCCGATTTCCCTTTTTTCCAATTCTTTCACCAGGCCGGCTTCCGTGTAGCGGGGCGGCGGCTCCGTTTGTTTTTCTTCTTCATCGATTTTTTTCAAAGTGAGCGGTTCGCCCTTCAAAACTTGGAGCATTTCTCTTTCTTCGCCGCGCGAGCGCGGATCGCCCGCGAGCCATCCGGGGAAGAGCACGATACTGCCGCTCGCCGTGAAATCCGGCAAAATGTCTTTCACACTCACATTCGCCGTCACGGTCGTACGGAGGAGTTTTGCATCCGCCATTTGCGTTGCGATGGTGCGTTCCCAGATAAGCGCATAGAGGCGTTTCTGTTCCTCGGTATTCCCGGCCGTTCCTTTTTTTATCTGCGTGGGCCGGACAGCTTCGTGGGCTTCCTGCGCATTTTTGCTCTTTGTGACGAAGACGCGAGGTTCTACATATTCCTTGCCGAATTTGCTTTCCACCTCCGTTAGGATAGCGGGCAGGATTTCTTTGCTGATATTCACGCTGTCTGTTCTCATATAAGTAATGAGGCCCTGCTCATAAAGTTTCTGGGCGATGGACATCGTGCGCGAAGGAGAATAGCCGAGCCGAGAACTCGCCGCCTGCTGGAGAGTGGAAGTCGTGAAGGGCGGCCGGGGCGAGCGTTTTATTTCCGTCTGCTTCACGCCGGTCACGGCCCATTTGCCGGTTCGGGCCGTTTCAATAATATATTCCATCTCTTTCCGGTCGCGGGGTTCTTTGACGCACGTAAGAGTCATCTCCTCGTTTTTCCCCGTGAGGAAATTTCCGGAGATGGCCCAGAATGTTTCGGGTACGAAAGCTTTTATTTCGCGTTCGCGTTCCATAAGAATGCGGAGAGCGGGAGATTGCACGCGGCCGGCCGAGAGGCCGTAGCGCACTTTTTTCCAAATAAGCCCTGAAAGGTCGTAGCCAAAGAGCCGGTCCAATATTCGCCGGGCCTCCTGGGCTTTCAATAAATTCAAATCAATTTCACGCGGATGCTTCATCGCCTCTTTTACGGCATTTTCCGTGATTTCGTGGAAGACGACTCTTTTATATTTGGAATTTGGAATTTCGGATTTAGGATTTCCCAAGCTGATGGCTTGGGTGATATGCCAGGCGATGGCCTCGCCCTCCCGGTCGGGGTCGGTCGCGAGATAAACTATCTTGGCCTTTTTCGCCAATTTTTTCAGCTCCTCCACGACCGCTTCCTTGCCCTTCACTATTTCGTAACGGGGCACGAAACCGGCCGGAATATCGATAGCCTTCTTGTTGTTTTTAGGCAGGTCCCGGATATGGCCGACGCTGGCCCGAATCTCGAAAGACGAGTCGAGATATTTTGAAATCGTTTTGGCTTTGGTGGGTGATTCGACGATGACTAAATTCATTTTTACCAGGCAGTGAAAATGCGATTTCGAATCGCAGTAATAATTCCGTTATATATTTTTACACAAACATTAAGCATTTTTCCAATATCATCCAATTCGAATTTTATATGATCGCATTTCTACTGCCTGGTTAATCTGAATCGGCCGCCCTTCTCTTCTATCAACCCCTCCATAGTCAGAAGAGTCAGGCGCTGATTGAGTATATGAATTTCAAGATTAGTGTTTTCCGCCAGCTTGTCAACTGTGAGCGGCTCCGGCGAATTTTTGAGAGCTTCAATAATCGCGGAATTGCTTCCTTTTTTCTCCGCAAGCGGCAGGGCCATTTGGAGATTTTCCATGATGATTTCCAGGTCTTCCAATATCTCTTCGGCGGAAGTTACGACTCGGGCGCCGTTCCTTAAAAGCATATGGGAGCCGCGATAATTCTGGCTCACGGCTGGGCCGGGCACGACGAAAAGTTCCCGGCCCTGCTCCAAAGCGAAGCGGGCCGTCGCAAGCGCGCCCGAACGGGCCGGCGCTTCGATAACCACGGTTGCGACAGAGAGTCCGCTGATGATTCTATTCCGTTCCAAAAATTGATAAGGGAGAGACGGCGTTCCCGGCGAATATTCCGAGAATATCGCCCCGCCGTTCTCTAATATTTCACGGGCGAGATTTTCGTGGGCGGCGGGATAAATGAAATCCGCGCCGGTGCCGAGAACGGCAATCGTTCGGCCATGCGCCGCGACCGCGCCTTCGTGCGCCGCTCCGTCGATACCAAGAGCAAGTCCGCTTACGACGATCGCACCGGCCTTGGAGAGGCCAGAGGCGATCTGCTTGGCCGCCAAAAGGCCTTCCCGGCCGGCTTTTCTCGTGCCCACGATAGCCACCAATACGTCGTTTGCCTTCGGCAGAGAGCCGGTGAAATAAAGAGGGGAAGGAGCGTTTTCCAGCTCTTTCAAAAGTTTCGGATAATTCGCTTCGTCTGGGCGGATAGTTTCCATCGCAGTTCTAATCATTATAGGTTAAATGAGCTATAATAGAACAAAGGAATGGAAAATCATTTCAAAAAGAAATTAATCATTGAGGCGAGCGTCACATTTCTTCTCGTGGCCGCGCTTTTCGGAGGCATTCTCTTTTTTAAGGGCAATATGGCCGATTATATGGGTAAAATTGAGACGGCTCGAGCTTCTCTCGCGAGTCGGACGACTTCAGCCGGAGATTTGGCTAATTTGCGTTCCCAATACAATTCAAAAGCCAAGGATTATCTGAATGTTCTTTATAACATTATTCCGTCATATGACCAGCTTATAAATCTCAATCGGGACATACAAACGCTCGCGGCGCGGAACAATGTCGAATACGGATTTTCTTTTGCCGGCGAAACGCCCAAATCTGGACAGGGTCTCGGAACAATCTCCTTTAGTTTGGTTACGGGTTCCGAGAACTTCTCTTCTCTGATGTCGTTTATAAAATCTCTTCAGGAATTCCGGTATTTGAATTCTATCGACAAGATTTCCATCAATAGCGACGGAACAAAACTCACGATGTCGGTGAGCGCCCGAGTTTTTTACAGATAAACCCGGTAGTGAAAACTCGATGATATTCTTCGCAAGAATTATAAAATACCCGAATTAAAAAGCTATAATTAATACAAATGATATCCAATAAAAATATTGAAAATCACTCGCTTCGCAATCGAGTTTCTACTACCGGGTAAATTATGTTTAAAAAAAAACAAACCATTTTCCTGTTCTTAGCCGTCCTTATATGCCTCTTGGTTGGCGGTTTTGCCATTTGGAGTATCGTTTCGATTGGCGGAACGTTGGAAAATGCGCTCGAAGTGCCGGCGCCTTCGGCCGCCGCCGTGAAATTCGACACGCAAGGCTTCGAGAGTCTCAAACTTATAAAATAATGAGGCCTTATTGAAAAATAGCCGAATAAAGTGTAAAAATAGTCAGTCGGGCACATAGTTCAGCTCCGACGCTCGCGGAGCGAGGTCGGAGAGCCGACCGGAGCGTCGGCTTGGTAATTTAACTCGGGTGTGTAGTTCAGTGGTAGAACGCTGTCCTGATAAGACAGAGGTCGAAGGTTCGATTCCTTCCACACCCACAGCCTCGAGGGCCCGTAGCTTAGTTGGTAGAGCGCCTCGTTTGCAACGAGGAGGTCACCGGTTCGAATCCGGTCGGGTCCACCAAAGTTATCGGGACATCCGGGAGATAGGAGATTCCCCTAAGGTCCACCATTTCAGATTTTAAACGGAGATTAAAGTGCCGCGAGGTTCAGCGTGTAATCTATCCGTATCTGCTTCACGAAGTCCGGCACATGGCTGACCAGTATCATCGCTCCTTCATAGCGATCGAGCGCTTGCGCGATGACGGGAATATGGCGGAAGTTGATGTGGTTCGTCGGCTCGTCGAGAATGAGGAGCCCCGGATGCTCTAAAGTTATCGCGGCGAAGGCGACCAATCCTTTCTGGCCTTCGGAAAGGGAGCCGATCTTGGTTTTTAAAATCTCTCCGTCCAAGAGGAAACCGGCGGCGCAGGAGCGGAGCTCTTCTTCCGTTTTTTTTCCGATTACGCCCAAGAGGGTCTGATAGACGGTTTTTTCGAAGTCGAGTGTCGAAAAATCCTGGCGGTAGTAGCTGATGCGAATTCCTGGCGGAATATGTTCGCCTTTGGCGTGGCCGGTCGCGAGCATGTTCAAAAGCGTCGTCTTGCCGATGCCGTTCGGTCCCGTCAGAAGCAGGCGTTCTTTTTTCTTGAGCGATACATCCACTTTTTTGACCGTCGGCTTATGGCCGACCATAATGGAGACCGATTTTAATTCCAGAATTCGGCCGGCGAGCCCTTCTTGGCAGGGGATGAAGAAATTCCGGATAGTCCGGTCTTCCTGGCGAAGCTCCACGATTTCTTCCGACAATTCGTCGATTTTTTTATTCATCTTTTTGGCGACATCTCGCATGTGTCCGCCCTTCTGGGCGAAAAAGTTTGCCTGGTCCTTCCGATTCTGGATATCTTTTTCCAATCTGGCGTTTTTCATCCGTTCGCGTTCCAGTCGGGCTTTGATATCCTCCACCACTTTGAAATAGTCGCCGGCGTACTGCTCCACCTTCTTCGTGAAAACATCCAGATAAAGCACGCCGTGGGTGAAGGCATTCAAGAAATCGGCATCGTGCGAAATGACGATGCAAGTTTTTTTGTATTCAATAAGAAACTCCGTGAGATGGGTAATGCCCTGCTTGTCCAAATTGTTGGTTGGTTCGTCCAAGAGGAGAATATCGGGGTCTTGGATGAGCGCCTGGGCTAGAAGCAGGCGGGCCTGCTGGCCGCCCGAGAGAGAACCTAATTTCTTGTTCTGGGGAACGGCGAGATGGATGACTTCCAGGATTTTGTCGATGCGCGGCTCGATGTTGTATATTTTTTCGACGAAGGCTTTTTCGAAGAATTCCCGTACCGTGAGCTCCAACTGGTCGCGCGAAACGACTTGCCGGGCGGTCGCAATCGAGAGATTATCATTGACGCTTACCATTCCGGATTCGGGAAATATATCGCCGGTAATCAGGCGGAAGATAGTGCTTTTGCCGGCGCCATTTTGGCCCATCAGGGTAACCTTCGAGCCTTTCCGTACGGAGAAATCGGCCTCTTTCAAAATAGCTTTTTGGCCGTATTCAAAAGAAACCTTATTGAACCGAAGTATGACATCGTTTTGAGACATATTTTTTCGCGAGCATACCAACCTTCTCATATTTGGAGGAATAGAGCAACCTTTTTGCTATAATTATTCCTATGTATGAATTGCCCAAATTGCCGTACGCGTACGATGCCTTCGAACCCTTCATCGACGCGAAGACGATGGAAATTCACCACACGAAGCATCACGCGACCTACGTTGCGAAGCTGAATGAGGCGCTCGCGAATTATTCCGAATTTAAAGACAAGCCGATAAGGGATTTATTGATCGGTCTCCAGAATGCGCCGGATGCTTTGAAAACTCCAATCCGAAACCATGGTGGCGGTCACTTCAATCATTCGATGTTCTGGGAGCTGATGAAGCCCCAAGGCGGAGGAGCCGCGACAGGCGAGCTCGCCAAAGCGGTAGTCAAAACTTTCGGCACATTCGAAAAATTTCAGGAAGAATTCACTAAGGCCGCGGCGGGCGTCTTCGGTAGCGGCTGGGCCTGGCTCGCAACAGGCGAAAATAATGCCTTGAAGATTATCCAGACGGCAAACCAGGATAATCCGATTTCGAGCGGCCTTAAACCAGTATTGGGAATAGATGTTTGGGAGCACGCCTACTATCTGAAGTATCAGAACAAGCGGTTGGATTATATCAGCGCTTGGTGGAACGTGGTGAATTGGGCAAAAGCCGAAGAAAATTATAAAATGGCTTTAAAATAAAAAAACCGCTTATTCAGCGGTTTTTTCTATTTTGCGTTGGCCAGCGGGGGATAATGAATTATTTCTATATCCGTCCGATGAATGCCGAATTTAAGTGCTTCTTTTTTAGTGGTCATCCAAACATCCACGAAGTTGATTTTGCGCCGATGCATCCGGTCTTCCACCGTGAAAATCTTATCGCCGAAAAGGGCTGGTATCTTCACCTTGGTGCCGAAGGGCAGGAAATTCGCGGCCAAAAAGCCATCTTGAACATCCTTGTTGGAAGCGGTAGTGAAAGGCGAGTTGTCGGTCTCTTCCGGAGTGCTCGAATAGGCCGTGACCCAAACCTGGATGGTTTCCGGTCCGGCAATCGGTTTATCCGCCGCAACGACTTCAGACACGACCGGCAAAGCGCCGAAGGTAGGCTGGAGGATAAGAATCCCGTAAAATATGGGCAATAGATATTTTTTGATTGTTTCCATAGTTTTTCCCAACAAAAAACCCCCTTCCATGGGAGATTAATACTTATAAGCACATTGTATCATACTCGTTAAAAAAGTCAATCCCAGGATGCCGCTTCCGCAAGATTAAGGAACAGTCTATAATGGGCTTAAATGATAGATATAATCTACGAAAATGACGATTTTGTGGCCATAAATAAGCCCGCCGGGATGCTTGTCCATAGGCCCGAAAAGGGCCCTAAATCGGCTCAGAAGGAGAGTGTGCTTACGGATTGGATAAAGGAGCACTATCCGGAGACTAAAGAGGTGGGAGACGAGTCTTTTTTGCGTCCCGGAATAGTCCATCGATTGGATGAAGACACTTCCGGCATCCTGCTTATAGCCAAAAATCAGCATTTTTTCAGCCACCTGAAAGGACTTTTTCAGAAACATGAAGTGAAAAAAACCTATCTGGCTTTGGTTCACGGACGGATGACTGGGAAGGGGCGGATAGAAAAACCTATCGGGTTAATCTCCGGCTCCGTCAAAAGGAGTGTGAACGGCAAGAATTTGAAGATGGTTAAGGAGGCGGTCACGGAATATAAAGTGCTCAAGGTTTTAAAAGGGAAGTACTCACTATTGAGGATATTTTCGGAGACGGGCCGGACGCATCAAATCCGAGTCCATCTCGCTTCAATCGGCCACCCGATCGTGGGCGATCGGCTCTACGGGAATAAAAAAGAGGATGGGGAGCTAGGCAAAGAGTTGGAATTGACCCGACAGTTTCTTCATGCGGAATCAGCGGAGTTTAATTTGGAAGACGGTAGCCGAATCAAAATAGAGGCGGAGCTTCCCGGCGAACTCACGGATTTTTTGGAGAGTCTTCAAATAAAAGAGTCGAAAGAGGAATTTTAAGCGAATCCCGGCAAGCCGAAAAAGTGTGCATCTCCGGATAATCACCGCTCGCGGTGATTATCCCACCCCAAGTCTTATATCGACGAGCGAGGAGCAAAGTAAAAACAACGTTTTTGTTTTGTCCGAGCGATGTCGATAAAAAGCGGAGCTTTTACCCACTTTTCCGACTTACCGAGATTCGCTTTCCCAATGTTTTATTTTTGCTCCACAAACAAGGAGTTTTGAGGAAGCTCTCGGAGGCGAAAAAGCTTGGTGTCCGCAAGGACTTTTTCGCCGAGAGTGCAGAGGGTGCTTGCCGCCGGAGCAAGCGAACCTCGGTTCCGAGAAATTCCTTGCTTGCGGAGCTTCTTCATTTATCTTGACCCAAAAAAGTATTATTGCTAGACTGAAAGCCTATGATAAATGCTGAGATTTTGAAGAAAATAAAGACCGGGGCGAAAGTCCGGGTTTGGGAAAAAATCAAAGAAGGGGACAAAGAGCGTCTGAGCGCTTTCGAGGGTCTTGTGATTTCCCGGAAGCACGGCAACGAGTCCGGCGGCACTTTTATCGTCCGGGCTGTTCTCCAGGAGGTGGGAGTGGAAAAAGTTTTTCCGATAAATGCCATGACCATATCCAAGGTGGAGATACTTTCCTCCCCGAAAAAAGTCCATCGCTCCAAGTTCTATTTCGTCCGCAAGCTCTCCAGCAAGAAGGTTAGGGAGAAGCTTAAAGTTTAATTAAAATACGCGCGGGTGGTGAAACCCGGTAAACACGCCAGCTTGAGGTGCTGGTGCCTGCATAAGGCTTGGAGGTTCAAATCCTCTCCCGCGCACTAAAATAGAACTCAAAGGGATTTTCCCTAATTTTTGTTTTTCCTCATCGAGGAAAAACCACGGATTCATGGGCACGCCGCGCGTTCCCTGTTTGTCTAAGAGCGAAGCGATTAGATACAAACAGCAATGCTTTAGCCTTCGCGCGCTTGTAGTGTGAGGTTCGAGCCGAAGATTTTTTGGAGGGAGGATTTTTTGGAGGGGAGGTCGTCGGTTTTTAGTATTTCGCCTAGCATTTGCGCGTC
>JBBTQX010000004.1:0-130941 GCA_038065455.1 Patescibacteria group bacterium | reverse complement strand
TCGGTTTGTATCCGGAGAGGTATCCGTATTTCGACGACATTTCTTCGTTGGAGAAACGGTTAGTGGTACGGTTTTCGTTAACGAAGTTGCTGACGAGCTCAGATAAGCCCGGAGCTTCGTTCACACGTTGTGCTTCATCTTCGAAAAGACCGGCTTTGTTATAGGCGGCCTCAACAATAGACATGAATTTGAGACCTTTGGAGTCTCGGGTAGTGATAGACGGAGCCAGTGAAGTTTTCATCGGAGCCATCCTTTCTTTGTTGGTAAATGAAATTGTTTAGGTGCTTTCCTAAGTTTTAGGAATATTTAAACATTACAATAATTTAGATATAAAGTCAAATATTTACTTGGATTTTTTAACTCAATAATTGCGGGAGTAGGCTCTGCCCGGTCATTTCGAGCGGCTGGGGTATTTTCATCAATTCCAAAATCGTCGGAGCGATATCGGACAAAATTCCGATGACCGGCAAGGGCGCGAGCGAATCCACGGGAGAACGTTTTCTGAAACGCTTCCCCACCAGATAAAACGGAACTGGGTTCGGATTGTGCTTCGTTTCCGGCTCGCCCGTCTTCAGATCGAGCAGCACCTCGGCGTTCCCGTGATCGGAAGTTATGAGAAGCACGCCGTCCTGGTCCAAAACACTTTCCATTATTCTTTTGATTCCCTGATCGACGATCGAAATCGCCTTCAGCGTCGCCTCATAATTGCCCGTGTGCGCCACCATATCGGGATTGGCATAGTTCACCAGAATAAAATCGTAGGTCCCTTCTGCGAGCGCTGCGATCACCCGATCAGTCACGGCCCCGGCCATCATTTGCGGATACTGTTCGTAATGGACGGCATTCTCCGATGGCACGAGAATTCGGAATTCATCCGGAAAAGGTTTTTCCTTGAGACCATTAAAAAAATAAGTGACGTGAGCATATTTTTCGGTCTCGGCAATCCGCAACTGGCGCTTGCCGTTATCCGAAAGCACCTTGCCTAGCGGATTTTCCGCCGCTTCTTCCGGAAAAGCGATCGGAACGGCGAATCGGGCATCATAGTTCGTGAAAGTCGCGAAAAAAAGATTGGT
The DNA here is from genome assembly GCA_038065455.1 of Patescibacteria group bacterium. GTDB lineage: Bacteria > Patescibacteriota > Minisyncoccia > UBA6257 > GWB1-50-10 > JBBTQX01. Next base: position 129,868 of record JBBTQX010000004.1, on the reverse strand, counting down.
AAATTTCTTCACAGGAAAAACGCCGAAATTCGGATCGATGAAAGTTTCGGAAAGTTGGCGCATCCGATCCTCGCGAAAATTGAAACAAATAACGGCATCGTTTTCCCCAATGAAGCGCGGTTCATTAGCGACTATCGACGGCTCAATATATTCATCATTTAAATTGAGACTATAGGCTTTTTTAACCGCTTCTTCCAAACCGATTTTTACCGGATTCGCTCCCGTCAAAGTTTGATAGGTTTTTTCCGTCCGGTCCCAATGCTTGTCCCTGTCCATCGCATAATACCTTCCGGTCAGGGTCGCGAGAATAGAGCGGGCATCGAATTTAAGGTCATCCGAAAGCCCGGCTAAAATCTTCAAAACAGAACTTGGGTCGGTGTCACGGCCATCCGAAAAAAGATGAAGGGAGATATTCGGGCACTTTTCCTCCCGCGCCATTTTTATAAGCGCTTCCAAATGCTCGAGAGATGCATGGACATTGGCATCGGTCAGAAGCCCCATCAAATGGAGAGTGGAATTATTTTTTTTCGCGTGCTCCATAGCTGTGAGAAGAACGCTGTTTTTAAAAAAACTGCCGTTCTTGATTGCGAGCGATATTCTGGGAAAATGCTGATAAAGGACTTTGCCCGCCCCGATTGTAAGGTGGCCGACTTCGCTGTTTCCCTCCTCCTCCCACGGAAGGCCGATAGCAATGCCGGATGATTGAAGAGCTCCGGCCGGAAAGTTGGCGCGGATGAAATTCATGGTTGGAGGTTCAGCGCGGTAGATCGGATTCGATTCATCCAGCTTACCGATCCCCCACCCGTCCAAAATCGCCAAAACTACCGGTTTCTTGGTCATCCCGTTAGAGACCGGATGCGCTTAAAAAGCGCATCCGTGACACCTCGATTAATTTCGCTGATTCGACTTGATTGTAATTGGAATAATTCATAATTCTAAAGTTTTACGTCTCTAACGGGATTGATTAAGCTAATTGTAAGCGATATAATAAAAACGGTAAAACGTCGATGAAAAACAATTTAACCAATATAAAACAATATGATTCAAGACCCCCTATTAGCGGGCGGTTTGGCGGTTCTAGGTATCGTAATCGGCTACTTCCTGCGTCTGGGAATGGCCAAGCAACTTCACTCCTCATTGGAGCGGAAGGCGGAGAAAGAACTTGAAGCGGCCGGAACCCAGTCGAAAGAAATAGTCGTTGAAGCGAAAACGCAGGCGGCTTCCATTATCTCCGAGGCCCAAAAAGAAGAGAGGGAACGCAAGCAGGAATTGCGGCGATTGGAAGAGCGTTTGATAAAAAAGGAGGATTCACTGGACTCGAGCGTAAAGGAACTGGAAAAACAGAATCGGCGCATCGCCGAAAAAGACGAGGAGTTCAAGAAAAAAGAGGAGGAGGTGAAGGAACTCCACGAAAAAGCGATTCGCGAAATAGAACGAGTGGCCGGCCTTTCGCGCGAAGAAGCGAAGAAAGCCATCTTCGACGAATTTGAAACCAGCCATCGCCAGGAAATTGCGAATGCAATCTCCAAATTGGAACGTGACCGCCATGAAGAAATCGAGAAAAAAGGCGAAGAGATAATCATTGGCGCAATTCAGCGCTACGCGCGCAACTCCATCGCGGATGTAACGACGAGCGTCGTGAGCATTCCGAACGAGGAACTGAAAGGGAAAATTATCGGCCGAGAAGGACGGAATATCCGCGCTTTCGAGCGGCTGACCGGGGTGGAACTTATCATGGATGAAACACCCGAGAGCGTTACTATTTCATCTTTTGATCCGATGCGCCGCGAACTCGCGAAAATGGCGCTTGAAAAACTATTGAAAGATGGCCGCATCCAGCCAGCGAAAATAGAAGAGGAAGTGGAGAAGGCGCGCCAAGAACTCGAAAACCGCATCCATAAAATCGGCGAGGAAGCGGCCTATGAAGTCGGAATAATGGATTTGCCGAAAGAGCTTATTTATCTCCTGGGCCGGCTGAACTTCCGCACGAGCTATGGCCAGAATGTGCTCATCCACTCCATTGAGATGACTCATATCGCCGGAATGATCACAAGCGAACTTCATTTGAATGTGGAAACGACGAAAAAAGGCGCCTTGCTCCACGATATTGGCAAGGCCATCGACCACGAGGTGGAAGGTACGCACGTCGAGATCGGCCGCAAACTCCTCAAAAAGTACAATATGCCGGAAGCGGTCATTCACGCAATGGAATCCCATCATGACGATTATCCGTATGCGACGCCCGAGGCCTACATCGTGACGGCCGCGGACGCCATTTCTGCCGCCCGGCCCGGCGCCCGGCGCGATACCATCGAGAAATATATCAAACGTCTGCAGGAAATAGAAAAAGCCGTGAACACCTTCGAGGGCGTGAAACAATCATACGCCGTTTCAGCCGGCCGGGAGGTTCGGGTCTTCGTCGTGCCGGAGAAAATCGACGATTTCGGCGCACTGGAGCTGGCTAAAAAAATCGCAGGTAAGATTCAAGCCGACGTCCAATATCCCGGTGAGATAAAAGTGACGGTTATTCGGGAAGTGAAGGCAGTGGAATTTGCCAGATAAAACCTGCTATAATGGGGTTAATCTAAAAAAGGTCGGAAAAGAATCAAAAGATTACCAAAAAAGATGAAAAAATCAGATCTCGTGCAAGCGGTAATGAAATCCGCCGGAATTGAAACTAAAAAACAATCCGAACAGGCAGTGGACGCTCTTTTTGATACGATCGTAAAGACCCTGGCTCGCGGCGAGGAAGTCGCGATTACCGGTTTCGGCGTCTTCAAGGTAGCCAAACGGGCGGCCCGGATGGGTGTTAACCCGAAGACGGGAGAAAAAATCCAAATTGCCGCAGCGACGAAGCCCAAGTTCCGCGCCGGAAAACTCTTGAAAGAGGCGGTTAAATAAATTTCCGACCTTATTGAACCGACAAAAAACTCCCCCATCCGCCAATCGGTGGAAAGGGGAGTTTTTTATTTTGCTATTTCAGCAACTTCCTCACTAGGTTACTGATATCAATAAATCCCTGATAAGACTCTTTGATTTTATCCAAAGAGGACCTTACCAAGTCCTTGATTGATACGATGGGAGGAAAAGCGGATACATCCGCCGGGCCTGCCTGCGCAGGCAGGGAAGAAGATGAATTGAGAACGGAAGAAGTTGCCAGATTCAGAATGGGCACGGAAACAGTGGAGGTCGTCATAGCGATAGTGGAAGTCGCGATGATATCCGTCGAAGAAGCATCTTTCGAATTCGCGTATCTTTCCGTAAAAATGTTAAGGGCCTTCTTGTTCAATTCGGCGGCCTGATTTATCAGTGTTTTTGATTTATCCAAAAAATTCTTTATATCCTTGGAATCGGTTATTTTGGGTTGCTTGATGTTTTTAATGTCGGTCGTTATTTTCTGGAGACGCGCTTGGGCCGTTTGAACCGCCTTGGCTTCCTGTTTCACCAGAAGAAAATCCTGGATTTGGGATGCAAGCGGCATATATTCCCCATCGCGCCAAGCCTTGAAATTCTTGGCGATTTTCTTCACCTTCGCGAGATCGATGGATTTTATGTCACTCAAAAGCTCTTTTTGGGAATCGATAAAAACCATATCTTTGGTGAGGCTGTCCATCACTTCTTTTTTCCACGCTTCAAAAGTTTCGTCTTTGTCGACAGTAATGAGCTTAAATTCGAAATCCTTCGCTTCAGCCTTTGCGAGATCAAGCACCTGGCGGAAAGTTTCCACCCTCAATCCGACATTGTCGGCCTGATTCTCGTCCTTCGCCGTCACGAGGTCATCCAAATATTGCTTGGCGTTTTCGTAAGCCTTCTGGACTCCTTTGGTTTCTTCGGCTTGAGCCGAACTCGCGGACAATACGAAGATGGAAGAAAAACTGATTGCGGCGACAGCCGCTATGACAATAAATTTATTCATATTTAAAAAATAACTTGTTCCAAAAGCCGGTCTATTTGCGGATTGGATTCCAAAGTGTCGAGATTGAATTTTTCGCTCTCGGCGTTTAAAACGTCCTTATTCATGTGGTTGGCGTTCGTACTGCCGATCTCGGAGATGGCCGAAGAAATAGTTTTATTAACGTTCTGACGATAGGAAATTTCCTGGAGCTCGATGTTTATGCTTAAAGCGGCAAATTCGTTATTCAAAACCTCTGGGCTCGCGAGCGCCTCTTGGGCATTCTGGCCGGAGAAAAAGAATATGCTTGCGGAGAGCACCGCCACCAAACCGGCGAAAGCGCCGACCATTCTCAAATTCGGCCAAACGAAAACCGGCACCTGTTCTTTCTTGAGCGCCAAAATCGTCCGGCGGCTTCCGGCCACAAAGCCAGCCTCCGGCTCGATTTCTCTAAGCCTCTTTAATTGTAGGATTATTCGATCGTTCATCTTCTATGTATTTTTTCAATTGTTTCAGCGCCCGATGCTGAATGACCCTTACGGCGCCCTCGCTCTTTTCCACGGCCGCCGCGATTTCCTTGTTGGAAAGTTCTTCCACGAATTTCATGATGAGCACATCCTGATAGCTCGGCTCCAGTTTCTTCAGGCAGAATTTTACCGTCCGAAGATCCGCTTGGTCGTCGAGCTTTTCGGCGAGCGAGGTTTCATAAACCATCGCTTCTTCCGGAACCAATTCGAGACTGATATTCGGTTTCTTTGTTCGGTAGTAATCTATCACGGCATTTCCCGCGATGCGGTACAACCAGCTCGAAAACGGATAGCCCTTGAATTGATACTTGCCGATACTCTGCCAGGCACTCAAGAAAACCTCGTGGCAGATATCCTCCGCCTGGGCCTTTTGGCCGCCTACTTTTAAAAAGACGAAACGGTAAATGGCCGGCATATATTTATCGTAAAGCTGGCCGAAAGCCTGCTCATTGCCATCCCTGGCCTTCAAAATGACTTTCTTTTCGTCTTCCATAGTTAAACGAGGTTTTTGAAGATTTGTTTCTAGAGTTTTTGAGTTAAGTGTAACGGGGTGTAACGTTACGCCTTCCGACCTTTACCGGGTTGCGCAGCTATGTTCTACTACCCGGTTTGTAATGGCTATAATAGCAGAAAAAACGCCTAATACAAGGGGAGTAAAAAAGCCAGAAGTATTTCACTCGAAAACACGCTATCAATCCGCCCCAGCCGGCGGATTGCGCTCGCTCTCGGCCTCACTCTCTCGCTTCGCTCGAACCGTGCCCGTTCGGCCTGCGAAACGGTTTTCTTATAAAACGCTTCTGGCTTTTTATGAGTATTTTATTTTTTAACGTCGATAATCGTAGATTGGTCGTTTTGAACGTAAACATACTGATTATCCGTAAGAAGCAAAATCGGTATCTGATCTTTTTTGTAAGCAATTTTTAATCTCTTGCCTAAATATAATTCCCTAAAACCCTCGGAGCCCCAGTGTGGCAGAACGGTAAAATTAACAAGATTATATGCATTCGTATCTTCCAATTTAGGATTATCATCCACCAAATATTCGGGAATTTTCGGTCCCGCGATTATTGAGCCGGCGCTGGTTCCTATATATATTTTTTCTTTCTCTTGAACCAATTTTTTAACGAGGGATATGAATCCGGATTTTTGGGATTCTTGAAGAAGATAAGAAGTGTTCCCGCCGGAAAGATAAATATAATCGAATTTTTCAAGATCGATTTCCAACTGATTCCTTGATTTACCGGTAATCGAATAATCATCAACTTCAAATCCGGCATCCATAAGTGCTTGCCTGTCATTTTTAAGCCATGTTTTGTCCCCTTCCTCAATTTCCGCCGCGGTATCTATAAAGACAAGTTTTTTAGCTTTGGAAAGGTTTGCTTTCTTGGTGATATCATGCGCTACGGCGTGAACGCTTGATGTAAGAAAAAGTTTCATATTAATGTGTTTTGTGCGCCCTAGTCCACGATGTCGTAGATCCTGAGATTCCCAAAGGGTTAGAACTTTTTATGAAGAGGGGAATTATTGTCCTTTGAGGCAATTTATCACACCGTGTTTTTTCTTTGGAGGTACTCTAACAAACAAAAAACCTTTTAAACAAAGGGTTCTTTGAGGTTGAGTAAATACTCAACCAGTGTGCGGGATAGGAGAATCGAACTCCTGCCCTTTGTTTGGAAAACAAACATTCTACCACTAAACTAATCCCACTTTCGCTTATATAATGGCATATAGTTTGAACAGAATCAAAGGGGCATGCTATGATTTTACGATAGCTAAACGGATATGGAAAAGACGATTATAAAGAAGATTATATTGGCGGTCGGCGCGATATTAATCGTGGCCGGCCTACTGGCTTATCTTTTGAGTTCTCTTGAAGGAGTGGTTATTCCCGCCGACTTTACCGCTGCCCGTCAGAAGGCCGCAATCGTGAGCCAGGATATCGTGAACATCACGAACGAAACCGGCAAGAGTATAGAGCTGGCGAATCGGGCGGAATCGGAGGGTGATCTTCAAAGAATTTTAGGACTCATTGAAGAGGCAAAAAAATCGAATACGCTCGCCTATCAGAAAGCTTTCGAACTTTCCCAATCCATCCAGCAGATGGCGGAATCGCTCAAGGGCGTCCAATCCGTAAGCCAACAAATCGGTTTCGAAGCCGTCGCTATGGAACTTTCGCTCGTCTCCGAATTCATTTCATACACCGGCACTTTGAACGACTTTCTGAACAATTTGGCTAAATCGGTCTCGAACGGAACCGCTAACGGGGGTACAATTGGAGATAATTTGAGGGATATAAACAATCGGGTAGTTCTGATAAATGCTCTGAACCGCAACTTCGCGGACAAAATGGCCGCCTTTGACCGGTATTCGGACCAAAACAAATAAACATATGAAAGTCATCGGCCGCTTCATATTCCATATCTTCACGAATGCCGTCGCGATACTCATAGCGGCGAACGTGGTCTCCGGCTTCATCTGGAACGGCGACCTAATCGGCCTAGCTATCGCCGCCCTCGTCCTCTCCGCCATTAATACCTTCATCCGACCCATTATTAAAATGATGCTCGGCCCCCTGCTCGTACTGACTTTTGGATTATTTATTATTGTGATAAACGCCGTTTCACTCTTCCTTGTCCCTTATCTCCTCCAAATCCTTGGCTTCGGATCGCCCATCGCTTTCGCGGGATATTTGCCTTTGATCCTCGCCACTATTATAATTAGCGTCGTGAACCTGATTGTCGGCTTCGCGGCAAGAATGGGTTATAAATAACGGCATGCTTATCATCGCTCAAATAATCATATCACTCATCCTTATCGGGCTTATTCTCATTCAAGAACGCTCGAGCGGCCTTTCCGGTGTTTTCGGCGGTCAGGGAGCGACTCCTTATCAGACCCGTCGGGGCTTGGAAAAATTCGTCTATTGGGGCACCATCGGCGCCGCCGTTATTTTCGCGGCGCTCGCCATTTTGAACCTGGTCAAATAAAAAGCTGAACTGTTTCTTGAAATGCGCCTGATGAAAAAAATATTTTCCGTTTTTTCCCTTTCCGAAAGAAAGGTGTTTTTCGCCGCCGTCGCGGTTTTCTTTATTTCCGGCATCTCGGGATTGGCTCTGGCTGTGGGTGAAAACAGCATAATGGTTCCGATTAAGGGCGGGGCGTACCACGAAGGCTTCGTCGGCCAGCCTATTGCCCTTAATCCAATTACTTCGCAGAATCCGATTGACCAGGAAATATCCTCGATGATTTTCAGCCGCTTGGGCGGACTCCTCTCGGTTTACGACGCAAGCTCCGATGGCCGCATTTTCAATCTTAAATTGAAAGAAGGCTTGAAGTGGGATGACGGAGAGCCGCTCACTTCGGATGACATCATTTTCACAATTCGGACTGTTCAAAATCCGGAGGTGAATTCCCCTTTTCTTAAGAGCTGGCAGGGCGTGGCGGCGGAACGGGGCAGCGAGCTTCAGATAAAACTCACACTCCCTCTTCCTTACGTATTTTTCAAAAATAACATCGAGCGCTTACCCATCATTCCGAAGCATATTTTCGGCGGAATTCCGACGGAAAATTTCCGGCTTTCGGACTATAATCTGGAGCCGGTCGGAAGCGGCCCTTATAAATTCGAAAGTTTCACAAAAAGGAAAGATGGCTTCATTACCCGGTATCACTTCGTGCCGAATGAAAATTACTCCGGTAAAGAACCTTACATAAAAGATTTCTATTTCAACTTTTTTCAGAATTCCGCAGACCTTTCGCAAGCCGCCAGGCTCCATGAAGTAAACGGGTTCGGGAGCGCCGCTCCGGTGGACTTCGACGTTTCGGGCGCGAGAGGCGTGGCGGAAGAAAAAATTCCAATGTCCGACTACTATGCCATATTTTTCAATCAAAACAGCAATCCTCTCCTCAAGGAAAAAAATATTCGCCTTGCACTTTCCTACGCCGTCAATCGGGACAGGATTATCCAGGAGGCGCTCGGCGGGAACGCCGAAAAAACGGGCGCGCTCGGCCTCCCCTCGCCCGAGTATAATCCGCAACTCGCGAAACAAATGCTCGCCGATTTCAAGGCGAAGAATAAAAACGAGGCTGTCGATATCACTTTCACCATACCGGACGCGGAATTTATGAAGAAGACGGCCGAGCTTATCAAAAAAGATTGGGAGGAGGCCGGCGCAAACCAGGTGCGGATAATCACCTTTAATCCGAACGAGCCCGGCAACGCAACGGTGAAATCCCGCGATTACGAAATACTGCTCTTCGGAAACGTCCTCGAGAATCCGAATGATATTTTCCCGTTCTGGCATTCTTCCCAAAGCCTTTACCCCGGCCTGAACCTCGCCCTTTATCAAAACCAGCAGGCGGACAATATCATGGAGAACGTCCGGCAAACGGCCGATGAATCAAAACAGAAGGATTTGGCCGACCAGGCCCGGAAAACGGTATTGGCGGACGCGCCGGCCATTTTCCTTTTTTCCCTCCCCTATATCTACATCCATTCGGCCGATTTGGGCGGCTTCATCCGCCCCCCGGCAGGCAACTTTCTCTCTTCCCCGACCGACAAATTCATCAACGTAAACGAATGGTATGTGGCGGAAGTAAGAGTGATAAAATAAGAAAAGATGGTTTCCTACGAAAAAAACTTGGCGGAGTTCGGCAAACAACTTTCGTTCAAAAACCTCGCCGATTTCCGGCTCAAAAAACCGGCTAAAACCAAGCCGGATGGCATCGTTATCTGCGGCATGGGCGGTTCGGGAATTCCGGGGATGATTATCAAAAGTTTTTCGGAAGAACTGGGGCTCCTGGTACCGATCGTAATCGTGAAGGATAAAAAAATTCCCCGGCTTTATCTCAAAAATCCTTTCTTTATCGCCGTATCCTTCTCCGGAAAAACGGCGGAAACACTTGCCTGCCTCAAACAAGCCTTGGCTCTAAAGAGCAAATCCGGCGTAGCGGTTGTGACTTCGGGAGGCAAATTGAAATCGTTTGCCGATAAGCGCGGGCTCCCTCTCGTAACCTTCCGAGCTGGAGACTTGACCCCCACACCTGGCGATCAGGTGTGGGGGTTGACTCCGAGAGAAGCATCGGGTATAATGGTCCATGGAATCGTAAAGGTTTTGAAAGCGGTATTTCCGCTTATAAAAACCTCTCCTCTTAAAGGATTTGAACCTCTTCATTTGAAGGGTTTCGGCGAACAGTTGGCCCGAAAGGCAAAAGATCGGAACATTTTAATTTACACTGATCATTCGTTTGCACATCTGGGTTACATCTGGAAAACCAACCTCAACGAGACGGCGAAGATTCCCGCTTTTACCAATATTTATCCCGAGTTGAATCACAACGAGATTGCCGGATTTGAGAAAGCGAAAGGCGCGTGGGCGATTTTTTGGCTTAAGGAGAAATCGTCCGCCGTCCTGAACGAGAAAATTAAAATAATTTCAAAAATAATCGGGAATAGGGCGAAAAGTTTCGAGGTGCCTATTGAGGGACGAAATTTACAGGAAAAGACCTGGAACAGTATCGTTCTCTCCCATTGGGTAAGTTTGTATCTAGCTAAACTGAACAAGGTGGACCCCAGAAAAACAAAAATAATAGACAGACTGAAGAAATAGAAGGATTGGGGCGGATGGCAGACATATCGAGGGGACGTGGCGGAATTGGCAGACGCGCTAGCTTCAGGAGCTAGTTCTCGCAAGAGATTGGGAGTTCGACTCTCCCCGTCCCCACCAGAGTAAATATTTAATAAAAAAGTCGAAAAATAAAAATATAAGCATATGTTAAAACAGACAAGAACGGGAAAATCTTCCTATAGAGACAACTCAAGATCGAGCGGGATTCGGCGCAAATCATCCAGCCGAACAACCATGCCCCAAATCCAGATAGTACGCCCGGGCATGAGCGCGGCCGAAGCCGCCATTAAAGACCACGACTCGGTGCGCTTCGTGCCGCTGGGCGGACTCGAGGAAGTGGGCCGCAATTGCTCCTTCTTCGAATATAAGGACGAGATAATCATCGTGGACGTCGGCATTCAATTCCCGGAAGAAACCACGCCGGGCGTGGATTACATCATTCCGAATATCGAGTATTTGGAAAAGAATAAGGACAAAATCAAAGCGATATTGCTCACCCACGGCCACTACGACCATATCGCGGCTATCCACTATGTTGTCGGCAAAATCGCGAATCCGCTTATCTATACCGCCGATTTCACTAAAGCAGTGGTGGAAAAAAGACATTTGGAATTCATAAACGCCCCCAAACTGCGCTTTGATGTCGTGAAGCACGGCGATAAGCGCGTTTTGAGCGAACATTTCGAAGCCGAATTTTTCAATGTGGATCATACCATTCCGGACGCTTTGGGTTTTCTCTTGAAGACTCCGGCCGGCAATATGGCCCACTTGGGCGATTTCCGCCTGCGCATCGACAAGAACGGCAAGCCGCTCGACACCGAAGTTTACGAAAATCTCGGCAAACGCAACATTCACAGCATCTTTTTGGATTGCACCAATTCGCTCCGGCCCGGCTTCTCCTTTTCGGAAATGATGGTGGAAGATAATTTGGACAAGCTTATCGCAAGTGCCAAGCATCGCATTATTCTCGCGACTTTCGCCTCGCTTATGACCCGCGTTTTTGAAATCGTGAGAATCGCCGAAAAGTACGGGCGTAAAGTGGCTTTGAACGGCCGTTCAATGAAAGACAATATGGCCATTGCCCAAGAGCTCGGATATTTCAAGCCCAAAGCCGGCTCGATAATTCCGCTCGAAGAAGTAAACAAGCATAAAGACGACAAAGTTTTGATTCTCACGACCGGCGCGCAGGGCGAAGCGAATGCGGGACTGATGCGCATCGTGAACGGCGAGCATCGCATCGTGCGCCTGAAGCCGACGGACACCGTCGTCTTCTCTTCTTCCGTTATTCCGGGGAACGAACGGAGCATTCAATTCCTCCAGGACAATGTCGCCCGCCAAGTGGACGAAGTTTACAACACGAAACTTCTGGACATCCACGCGAGCGGCCACGCCCAACACGAAGATTTGAAGCTCGTGATGGAACTCGTGAAACCCAAATTCGTCTTTCCGGTCCATGGCTATTATTTTATGAGAAAAAATCTCGTGAAAATCGCCCAGGAAGTCGGTATCCCGCGGGAAAGGGTGGTAATTCTGGACAATGGCGATATGGCGCTTTTTTCGGAAGACAAGGTGACCGTAGCCCAGGAAAAAGTTAATTCTTCCTATGTGATGGTGGACGGCTTGGGAGTGGGCGACGTGGGCGAGGTGGTTCTGCGCGACCGCTTGGCGCTCGCTCAAGAAGGGATGTTTGTGGTCATCACGACCATGGACAGAAAAACGGGCCGGGTTCTCAAGAATCCCGACATCATCTCCCGCGGCTTCATTTATCTCAAAGAGAATCAAAGTCTATTGGACGAAATTCGGCGCAAAGTGCGCGGCATCATCGGCCGACTCCCTCACGACCAACAAGCGGTGGACGGCGACTACATCAAAGCGCTCATCCGCGACCAAGTCGGCCAATTTCTCTTCACGAAGACGAAACGGAGGCCGATGATCCTGCCGGTTATTATTGAGGTCTAAGAGAAAAACCCACCTTTTAAAAAGGTGGGTTTTTCATTTATACTAAATCCATATGAATCCCGTTAGAAATCGCGTGCGCAAATCAATATAAATAACCATGAATAATCAATCTGCAATAAAGGTCAGTAAAAATAACGCATGTTTTGCTTCTTATGCGCATGCGCACTATTTCTAACGGGATGAAACCAATCCTTGTGTCCGGCATTCAGCCGACGGGAAAACTGCATATCGGGAATTACCTGGGAGCCCTCCAGAACTTCGTGGCGCTCCAGAACTCCGGCAAGTACCAATGCTTCTTCTTCGTGGCGGATTTGCACTCCCTTACGGAATCCGCCAGTGGGCGGAACAATCCTAAAGAAAAGCTGAAACAGATAATGGAATTGCTCGTCGATTATATTGCCGCCGGCCTGGATCCGAAAAAATCCGTCATCTTCGTCCAGTCCGCCATACCGGCCCACACTGAATTGGGTTGGATTTTGAATACCTTGACCTCAATAGGAGAACTCCAAAGAATGACACAATTTAAAGATAAATCGGAACATTCTCCGGAAAACGTGAATCTCGGCCTTTTCGACTATCCCGTCCTGATGGCCGCGGACATTATCCTTTATGGCGCTAATTTCGTTCCGGTGGGCGATGACCAGCTTCAGCATCTGGAATTCGCCCGCACGCTCGTTCGGAAATTCAACCACAAATTCGGGAAGACCTTCATCGAACCTATGCCTATTCTCACAGACAATCCGAGAGTGATGAGTTTGGACGATCCTAAAAAGAAGATGTCCAAATCCCGGCCAGCCGGCTGTCTTTTCCTCGATGATTCACCGGACATCATCCGCAAAAAAATCATGGGTGCGGTTACGGATTCAGGGAAGGAGGTGAGTGCCGATGTGGAAGGCAAAGAAGGCATCGGAAATCTCGTCCTTCTTTATTCCGCTTTCACGAATGAAACCGGCGCCTCAATCGAAAAGAGGTATCGCGGAAAAGGATACGGCCAATTCAAGCGCGATTTGGCGGAAGCGGCCATAAAGACTCTCGCGCCTTTCCAGAAAAGAAAGGGAGAGTTAACGAAAAAGACGAGCCTTATAGGTAAGATAACTTTGGCAGGAAACAAGAAAGCCGGTGTAGCGGCCTCAAAAAAACTTTTGGAGGTGAAAAAGAGAATCGGACTCCTTTGATTTTTTAAGTCGGGTTATTTTCCGAAAGATGATGCGAGGATGGCACATTCGAGCCGGTAAGAAACCAGCGAAGTGTTTCAGTCGGGATCTCCCCCGATTCATCGGAAATATACTCCTCCATCTTATTTCTAGTCGCAAATAAATCCTCTATCTTCTCGCGTTCGAACAAAGGGAGGTGATTTATCTCATCTTCATTGGCAATCAAAAATCCCTTAAAGAACAGCCAGCGAGGCCCCTGGGTCGCCTCCGGATCTTTTGGAAGATCCGCAAATGTGAAATCAGAAGAACTCTTCTTTTCCGTTTCGGCTATATATGATTCAAGACTGGCATCTTTTATTCCATATTCATTTGCCTTATCAATAACCGCTTGAAGCAAATGATTATGAGACGTGCGCCCTTCTCCGTAAAAGGCTTCATGAAGTTTTGATTTAGGATCGGTTTTTTTTCTGTCAATAAACACGACAAAAGCCCTGTATGCGCGCTGAATCCCTTCCTTTCCCGGCATCAGATAACAATGTTCCTCATCGTCCGGAATGCCGAAACTTAAATAAACATCTTCGCGAGCATCCTCATACATGGAAATTTCTCCAAGAATATTCATTCTCTTCTCTCGATGAAGCTCATTATGGAGACCTTGGGAAATCTTCGATACTTGAGCCTCAATAATTTGGGCATTTATAATTTTAAGAATCCGTTGTTGCGCTACTTTAGCCGGCTCTTCTTCATGATTTGGTTCTGTTTTGAATATTTCGAATTTTTTAGGAGGCATATTTTTATTTTTTTATTCCTATCCAAATCGGCATTTCATCCACTTTTGTTTCGAGTTCCGCGTCGAATTTGGACGAACGCTTCAATTCGATGCTCTCGGCTTTTACGTCCTTTTTAAGGGTTTCTCCGTATTTCGAAACAATTATCTTTAATTCTTCCGGGCCGTCCAGAAAAAGCCCGATAATATCCTGCGGCTTCAATTTCGCGTCCTGCCGGAAGCCCTGAATCGCGCGCGTGAGCTCCCGCAAAATCCCCTCCTCTTTGAGTTCATGCGTGATATTCGTATCCAATTCGAAATCTTCTTTGATGCCCGCATCAAGAACTATATCTTTCACGTTTATTTCGTCTTTCAAAATCTCTGTTAAATCTCTGTTGTTCAAAATTTCGGATTTCGGATTTCGGATTTTAAGCTTTGCGAGGGGCTGTCTTACTTTTATGCCGGCTTCCGCCCGTTTGGCCAGAACCGCGCTCGCGAACTTGCGCGTTTCGTCCATCGCCGAGGAAAGTTTCTTATCGATATATTTATTTTCCGCCTTCGGCCAATCTTCCAAATGAACCGAGAGCGCGGCATTTAAAGATTTATACAGCGCTTCGGCAAAGAACGGCGCGAAAGGCGCGATAAGTTTACTTGTCTCGAGAAGCGCGTAGCCCAGAATATTCGAAGCATTCTCATGGTCATTTTGCCCTTCGATTGACGATTCAGGTTTCTGAAACCTGCGCCGGGAACGCCTGATATACCAGCGCGAAAGATCGCCGACGAAATCTTCAATTGTCCGACCCGCGTCCCCGATATTGAACTTGTCCAAATTTTCGGTCGCGAGGCCGATTGTCTCGTGCAACCGGCTCAGTATCCAACGGTCCAGCACGCTGAATGATTTCGGATTTAGTCCGCCGGCCGGCGGATTGGATTTCGAATTTTTAGCCCTATATGTTTCAAAAAACAGAAATGAATTATAGAGAAGCGAAAAAAGCTGGCGGGAAGTTTTCGTAATCTCGAACTCGTCGAATTTTTTCGGCTCGCCCGGCGGATTGACCGTGTAGAAGTACCAGCGGATGGCGTCCACACCGTGCTTCCTCATGGCCTCCCAAGGGTCTACGATATTCCCCTTGGATTTGGACATCTTCTGGCCATTTTTATCCATTATGAGCCCCAGACAGACAACGTTCTTGTAGGGGCTGTCTTTGCCCATTAGAACCCCTATGGCAAGCAGGGTATAGAACCAACCCCGGGTTTGGTCCATTGCTTCGGAGATATAATCAGCCGGATATTCTATCTTTTTATTGAGGGGGTAATGGGCCTGGGCGAAGGGCATGGCGCCAGAATCAAACCAGACATCTATTACTTCCCTCACGCGCTCCATCTTATCGTCACATTTCTCGCAAGGTAACTGGATGGCATCAAGATAAGGCCGGTGGACATCCATCTCGCCGTTCTCATTCCTCGGTAAATTACGGAAACGATACTCCTGCACTTCTCCCTTGTTGCTTATGAACTCTCCCCCGCGGCGGTGATGTTCCTCCACTGCTTCCCGATTTCCCCACCCCTCCAGGACACTCGCGAAGATCCATATCGGATATTCGTGGCTTACGACCAGGATCGTCTTCCCGGAAAATTCCATTTCTTTCTCCTCTATGAATTCATAAAGGCGTTTTCGGAGTTCGTTCAGGGTTTCGCCGCCCTCCGGAGCCCTTGTGAATTTTTTCATATCATTCGGGAAAAGCCTGTGATATTCATACGCCTGGCGGCCGTTCAAAAATCCCATATTGACTTCCCTCAATCTCTTATCTAAATTGACCTTCTTTATTCCCGAGGCCAAGGCTAAAATTTCGGCCGTTTGCCTGGTGCGCGGAAAATCCGAGGCAAAAACGACGTCTATCTTCTCTCTTGAGAGCTTTTTCGCCAGCTTCTCTATTTGGGAACGTCCCTTGAGCGTTAAATTGGAGACGGATTTTTCGGCGACGTGGTCAATGATGTTTTTCACGTTGTTTTCCGCCTCGCCGTGACGCGCCAAGATATAGCGGTTTGAGCTCTTTTTCCGTCCACTCTCCAACTCCGCGATACTGCCGATGAATTTTTCGTGCCCGCACTTGTCGCAGACCCAAATCGGAAGCGGCGTGCCCCAATAGCGTTCGCGGGAGATCGCCCAATCTTTCGCCTCCTTCAGCCACTCGCCGAAACGGCCGTCTTTGATGTTCCCGGGCACCCAGTTGATCTTTTTGTTCGCCGCTAAAAGCTTCGGGCGGAGTTTGGACATCGCGATGAACCAAGAGTCGCAGGCGTAATAAATGAGTGGAGTATTACACCGCCAGCAGAAGGGATATTCGTGTTTGTAGGGTTCGGTCTTAAGCAAAAAATCCTTATCCTTCAGGTGTCCGAATATCTTATCTTCCGTCTCTTTGGCCTTCACGGGCATTCCCTCAAAACCCTTCACATCTTTCGTGAACTTCCCCTGCTCGTCCACGGTATGATGCTGAGGCAGGCCGATCTTTTTGCCGAGATTATAATCATCCTCGCCGTACATCACGGCCGTGTGCACTACGCCCGTACCGTCCGTCGTCGTCACGAAGTCGGCTGGGTATATTCTGTATGAATCTTTTGATTCCAGCGGCGAAACATCAAAAAGCGGCTCATAATATCTATTCAAAAGAAATTCCTTTTCTATTTTCTGTGGAACTTGAGTGTAATCAAGATCTGGAATTTCACTTTTAAGCCTTTCAAGTGAATTTTTCTCCAAAATATAATATCGCGCTGGCGGACCATATCGATTAGTAAAAACAGCAACATATTCCAATTTTGGATTAATGGCTAAAGCCACATTTCCAGGCAGAGTCCAAGGTGTAGTAGTCCAAGACAATATTGAAATATCCTCACTATTAAATCTTCCTTTAATTTCTTCTGGTTTAATTTTTAATCTGAATCTCACATAAACCGAAGTATCCGTCGTTTCTTTGTATCCCAAAGCGAGCTCGTGTGAGGAAAGTCCCGTGCCGCAACGCGGGCACCAGGGCACCACCTTATGGCCCTTATACAGAAGTTTTTTATCCCAAACGCGCTTCAATATGCTCCAAACCGATTCGATGTACGAATTTTCGTAGGTAACATAAGGATTTTTGAGATCCAGCCAGAAACCCATCCGCTCGGTCAATTTTTCCCACTCATCTTTGTATTGCCAGACGGATTCTTTGCATTTTTGATTGAACTCCGCGATACCGAACTTCTCGATTTCTTTTTTGGATTTCAAGCCGAGCTTCTTTTCCACTTCGAGTTCCACCGGCAAGCCGTGCGTATCCCAGCCGGCCCGGCGCGGCACCGAAAATCCGGCCATCGTTTTGTAGCGCGGAATAATATCCTTGAAGGAACGGGCAAGGATATGATGGATGCCTGGCCGGCCGTTCGCCGTCGGCGGACCCTCGTAGAAGATGAATTTTTTCTTCTTCGCATTTTTGGCGAGTGATTTTCCGAAAATATCGTTCGTTTTCCAGAATTCCAGAACCTTTTCTTCTAGTTCCGGAAGGGAGAATTTTTCGAGTTTCTTGAGCATTAGCCTAATAATTCTAATGAAAATGGAGCTTTTTGGCAAAAAAACTACATCTTCTTCGGTTTGGTGATGCCTAAAATACCGAAAAGATTTTCGAACACACTAGCGGCGGCTTTTATCAAATCATATCGGGCGGCAGCAATATCTTTCGGTTCTCCCAAAACTCGTTCTTTCTCGTAAAAGTTATGGAAATCGTGGGCGAGATCGAGCGCGTAGCGGGTGATGTGGTGAACCTGATAATCTTTCGCTGTATCGGTGATGATATCCGGAAACTGGGCGAGCGAGCGAATTAATTTCACATCCGCCTCTGTATTTAATAACTTATGACTTATGACTTTTGACTTATAATTTTTTGCTTTTTGCAGAACATTATTCGCCCGCACGTAAGCATACTGGAGATAGAAAACCGGGTTTTTATTGGAACGTTCTTTCGCGAGATTCATATCAAAATCCATATGGGTCTCCGGCGCTATCATTAGGAAAAAGAAGCGCGCCACATCCGCTCCCACTTCGGTGACCAAATCCTCAAAAGTGACGAATTCCCCTTTCCGTTTGGACATCTTGAACTCCTGCCCGTCCCGCATCAGACGTATCGCCTGAGTGATAAGTACCTCCGATTTTTTGAATTTCAGTATCTTCGCCACGGCCTGGATCCTCTTCACGTAGCCGTAGTGATCGGGACCCAAAATATTTATTTTCGTATCGAATCCCCTCTTTTTGGTCTCCAAATAATGGCCGGCATCTGCCAAAAGGTAAGTTGGAAGGTTGTCTTTGCTTGTGATAAGAACCCTGTCTTTGTCGTCGCCGAAAGGCGTGGTTTTTAGCCATAAAGCGCCATCCTGCTCGTAAGTCCAGCCGCCTTTTCCGAATATCTGAAGGATTTTCTCCGGCAATTTCAACTGATGAATCTTTTTCTCGGATGTATAACGGTCGAATTTTATCTTCGCTTTTTTACCGATATCGGCTTTAATTTTTTTCAAAAGGTCTTTAGCCGCCCGCTCACCCAGCTCCATCGGCTTGCTTTTCATTTTCGTTACGAACTTCGCGTTCTTTTTCGCCCATTCCGCCACATATCCGCCCTTGTAGAAATTTTCTTCATCTTTGATTATTCCCCGCGCGGCCAAGAGCGATTTGCCGAACGTGAATACTTGGTTGCCGGTATCGTTCACATAGTATTCTTTCTCCACCTTCGCACCCGCGGCTTTCAAAATATTTCCGAGCACATCGCCCAAAAATCCGCCCCGGCCGTTCGCAAGCGTGAGCGGTCCCGTGGGATTGGCGGAGATGAATTCCAGTTGGATATTGTCTTTTATATTATTGGAAGTGCCATACTTTTTATTTTCTTTTAAAATCTTGCCAAGCTCGGCATTCAGGGTCTTTTGGCTAAGCCAAAAATTAATGAAACCGGGGCCGGCTACTTCCACCCGATCGAAAAGCTCCGGCGGAGCGATTTTTAATAGTTTTAGTATTATTTCTTCCGCCGCCTCGCGGGGGTTCTTATCCTGCTCTTTCCCAAGCCGAAAAGCGACACTCGTCGCATAATGGGCGTCTTGGTTTTCATCGGGTACGCGCAGATCTACCGCCGTTCCCTTCGGAATGACTTTAACGAGATAGGAGGCGATGATATCGCGAATACTCATAGATTAAATTTACCTTTTTAGGAGAAAAATCGCTAGAATATAAGTATGTCATCTTTGGCATTCAACAAACGCGCGAGTTTTGACTACGATATCCAGGAAAAGATCGAGGCCGGCATAGAATTGAAAGGCTTCGAGGTGAAAGCGGTCAAAAGCGGCCATATGCAGATTGCGGGCAGTTACGCCGTCATCCGCCACAATGAGGCGTGGCTTTTGAATGCGCACATTCCGCCATACCAGCCCAAGAATACTCCGAAGGAATACGAGCCGAACCGCTCCCGGCGGCTTCTGATTACCAAAAAGGAGATAGAGTATCTGACGGGCAAGCTCCATGAGAAAGGCTTGACCTTGCTTCCGCTTGAGGTCTACACTAAACGCGGCTTAATCAAACTGAAGTTAGGATTGGGCAAGCCCCTCAAAAAGGCAGATAAGCGCGATGCAATCAGGAAAAAGGAGGTGGATAGAGAAATCCAGCGCGCCGTCCGAGAGTAGATTGAAAACAGAATATGGGGATGATCGGCTTCGACGGGATGAATGAAGCAAACGCAGCAAGCTGAGCCTGCCGCTCACTAAAACGGCTTCCAAGATAACTGCCAATAAAACGGTAGCTCCGGCATTCGCTTTCGCGTAATGCCGCATCGGCCCCGACACTCGCTAGGGAACTTCCGGTGTCATATCGCGAGTTCGCGGGAGAGATCCGCTTTCCGTATCTTCCGTTAAAACAGGAAGGCAAAACCGCTCCGGGCAACCGGAACTAAACTTGTAGAAACGCTTGCCGAATCTTTCCGTACGCGGGTTCAATTCCCGCCGTCTCCACAAACACAAACACCCAACCATAAAAGGCCGGGTATTTGTGTTTTTAGTAGTTGAACGGGAATTGAACGGAACTTTCGCGCATCCGGGGGATGATAAAGCGAAAGTCCGTGGCTTCGGATGAATCCCGAGCATAGTCGAGGGATGAGGGAGAAGAATTGTCTTTTTTCGACTTTAGTGGTAAATTAAAAAGCAGTTTATTTTCCAAACGCTTTAAAATCAACCAATTCATGAGTAGGAGGATTTTATGGAAGCGAGATTTGATGTGAAAGATTTGGTGGAAAAAATTGTAGGGGGATTTAAACCCCAATTGAAACTTGCCGAAGGTAGAAAGGTTCTATTTTTTTCCATTTTTCTCGATATTGAGAAGGAGTTCGAGGAAGATGAAAAATCGAAGTTTGTCTACTTTATGGTTTTTTTGGAACCTGGCACTGAAAACATAAAAACAATGTGTTTTGCCTCGGATAAAGAGTGCAGGTGCGAAGAAATTTCGAAGTGGGAAGAAACAACCGATCATCTGCCGAAATGGTCGGATGGCATTGAAAAATTCCTGGATAAAATATCAAAATCCATGGAAAAAGAAATAGGTATTTATAATTCGGAAAAAGAGAGGATTCGGGCCTGTATTGAGGATGGTCCGGAAATCATTGAATTTGAAATAGATAAAAAACTGTTCACTTAACAAAAGTGAGCGGTTTTTTTATTCTATTTTCATGCGGATGGGTGTAATATTAACCAAATGAAAGGCTATATTTAGTTATCCCCAGCCCGGTCTATTCCCCGCCGCGGAAAATGCTATACTTATATCAGTAATTTGCCACTGCGAATAACAGTTCAATCGGGCCCAAAACCCGAAATCAGATTGGAGAATTCCAATCACAAGTTTATATATTTAACCTCTTACTATGTGAGAGGTTATTTTTTTTCAAAAAATTAATAATCTTCTCTCTAGATGAATACATGTAAAGAAACCAGGGTGTGCTGGAAAAGTGGGTAAGACTTGGGCTAGCGCCCCGGAGCGCACACTTTTTCGGCATACCCTGGTTTCTTTATAATTGAATTTATCTTTCTTCCCTGCTATCATTCGAATATCCAAAACAGAATCAACAATCAAATAATCGCCAAGGAACTCCGGGTAATAGACGAAGCCGGCGAGAACCTCGGCGTGATGAGCAAAGAAGACGCGCTCGCTCTGGCCCAAAAGAAGACTCTCGACCTCATTGAAATCGCCCCTATGGCCAAGCCGCCCGTCGCGCGAATAATGAGCTTCGACAAATTCCGCTACTACCAGGGCAAAGAGGAGAGAAAACAGAAGCAGGCCCAGAAACAGAAGGAACTGAAGCAGGTGCGCATCAGTCCTCGGGCGGCGCTGAACGATCTGCAAATCCGAGCGAAGCAGGCGGACGAGTTTTTAAAAGAGGGTCACAAGGTGGAAATCGGCATCTTTCTCCGGGGCCGGGAAAAAGGAAACAAGGAATGGGCCTTGCAGAAAATGCGGGAATTCCTTACTATGATTTCCGTTCCCCATGAGATAACGATGAGCCCGAGACAGGGCGGCCGGGGATTCGTGGCCCAGATCGCCAGAAGAAATTAACCGGGTAGTAGAAATGCGATTAGGTTAAATTTAAATTATGAACTATCACTTAACACAGAATATGAAATTATATAAAAGGTCATTAGAATTAAAGGACAAATCGTTGGTTTAATCACGATTTGCAATCGCATTTTCACTACCTGGTAAATATGGCACAAAAAAGCGTATCCAAAAGAATCAAAGTGAAAAAATCGGGCAAAATCCTGCGCCGCTCAACCACGCTCGGCCACTCCCGCGCCAACAAGAGCACTTCCCAAATGAAACGGAAAAAGAATGAGCGGCAACTGACTATTACCGCAAAAAAGATAAAAAGATATTTTTAATCCAAAAACATGCCAAGAGTAAAACGGGGCACCGTCGCCCACAAAAAAAGGGAGAAGTTATTGAAGCTCACAAAGGGCTATCGTTGGGGCCGCAAGTCCAAAGAACGGGCGGCCAAGGAAGCTTTGCTTCACGGGCTCTCGCGGATGTTCAAGGGCCGCAAAGAAAAGAAGCGCGATTATCGCCGGCTCTGGCAGGTTCAGCTCGGCGCCGCGGCCAAGGAGCACGGAATGAAGTACAGCCAATTCATAAATGCCCTGAAAAAGAAGGATATAAAATTGGACAGGAAAATTCTCGCGGACCTGGCCCAGAATCACCCGGAGGTCTTCAAGAAAATCGTCGAAGCCGTCAAATAACCCGGCCGATCCATGGATTGGCTGGGTTTTTATTTCTTCGGGGCGGCCGCCGGAGGACGATTAAGACTCTTGCCCGAAATCAGACCGTAGGCTTTTTTCAGGCTATTCTTCAAATTCGGCGCTTTCAGTATTCGCATCGCGTCCCGAAAAAGGAACCAGCCGTAACCCTGGTGTTTTTCACCCGGAACGTTTTCGGGCTTTATCTTCAGCCGGACGTACGGATTCGAGGTCTCGGCCAGATAGTAGGTGACGGTCTTCCAAATTTTCTGCTTATTCCGGAAGTAGGTGAATTTGTCTTCCACTTTGAAACGGTCGGAGAATTTGAGGTCGCGGAAGCTCAAACCCGTCTCCTCCCAAACCTCCCGAAGCGCCGCCCGAAAGCTTCGTTCCCCCTCCGCGAGCTTCCCTTTCGGAAAATTCCAATAAGGCCCGCCGTTATAGAGAATGAGGAATTTCGGCCCCTCGTTTGTTCGGCGGTAGATGATGACGCCGGCGGATATTTCCTGATTGGAATTGGGAATGGGAATCATATTTTGAATTCGAATTTGTCTTTCTCAAAGGTTATCTTCACGCTGTCGCCGCGTTTTATCTCCTCTTTGAGGATTTTCTCGGCCAAAACGCTCCGGATATTATCGGCAATGGCCTGCCGCAGGGGCCGCGCGCCGAAGACGGGACTATAGCCCAGCTCTGCCAATTGCTTGATTGTCTCCTTATCCCAAGAAAGCGTAATGCCGTTCGTTTCGGAAGCAAGTCCCGCCAAATTCCGCATCAGAAACTCGGTCACGGAAGCAATTTCTTCCTTGTTCAGATTGCGGAAAACAATAACATCCGAAAAACGGTTGATAAGCTCCGGCTTGAAGTAGTCGGTGAGCTTCCTCTTGAGGTCGTCGGCGATCTCCTCGCTCGGTCTCCCTTTTTCCGTTTCCAATTTTATGAACTCCGAGTGGGCGTTCGAGGTCGCGATGATTATCGTATTTTCGAAACTCACCGTCCGGCCGAGGCTGTCGGTGAGCCGGCCGTCGTCGAAAACCTGGAGAAATAAATTTAAAACATCCGGATGGGATTTCTCGAATTCATCGAGAAGGATGAGCGCGTAAGGTTTTTCCAAAACGGCATCGGTCAAAGTGCCCGTCTGCGAAGCGTCGGGATTGCCGATCAGGCGGAAAATACTCGTCTTATCCTGGTATTCGGACATATCGAATCTTTCCATCGCTTCTTTGGAGCCGAATTGGGTTTTGGCCAATATCTTCGCGAGCTCCGTTTTTCCGACGCCGGTCGGCCCCACGAAAAGAAATGTGGCAATGGGCCCGCCCCGACGCGTGAGGCCGCTCCGGTATTCCCGAAGAGAACGCGACACCGAATGCACGGCCGCGTCCTGGTTCACGAATTTTTCGTGAATGATATCTTCCAAATTCAAAAGTTTTTTCGTTTCGGACTTGCCCGCTTTCTGGATGGGTATCCGCGTCATCTTCTCGGCCACCGCCGCCACAAGATCCGCATCCAAAGTTTTTCCGCCGGTTTCTTTGGTTTCCGAAAGCGCGAGCTTCAAAAGATTGGAAGCACTCCCCGGCAAGGGTTTATCCCTCAAATACCGGTGGGCCAGAACCACCGCTTCGCGGATGGCGCGATAGGAAATGAAAACACGGTATTCCCTCTCCATTATCAGGCTTTCATAAGTAAGATAACGGACGGCTTCTTCTTCGGAAATTTCTTCCACCTTCACGATTTCGAACTGCTCCAGGAAATCCGAACGCGGCTCGATGAATTGCTTGAATTCGCGGGGATAAGTTTCGCCGATGACCGGAATGCCGTTGCTTCTTATGATAGGCAATATGACGTCGATTGCATTCAGAGCTTTCGTCTCGGCGGTCCGGAAAAGGTCGTGGATATTGGGTATGAAAAGAACGATATTCCCCGCCAAAAGTATCTCGTCGGTGATTTTCTGGAGCCGGCCGCTCAAAACATCTCCCGTCGCATCCGCCACGAGCCGGCTCAACTCCAGGGAAACCAGGCGCTTATCGAACAGTACGGGCGGCACCTCGTCTTTGATCATTTTAAACGCCAGATGGGCGATAATGGATGACTTGCCCACTCCGGCTTCGCCGGAAAGAATGACATTCGGTTTGCCCGGCCGGGAGATTATTTGGATGAGTTTCTCATAATCGCTCTCGTGGCCGACCAGGAATCCAATCTGTTCCTCCCGAGCCAGGTCGGTAAAATCGGTACTGAACTGGTCGAGCGTCGGCGTAGGCCGAGCCGTCCAGGAGCGATTCATCACACGATGGCGCAGGAATTTGGGCCGATGGGCGAAACCGCCCAGCACGGCGGGCAAAATCCGCATACGGCCGAAAAAGCTTCGGAATCGCCCGAAAACCGAGGCGGCCTGGATATCCGCAATATTGATATTGAAGAAACTGAAAAGCATTTTGAGGTCAGGACTGTTGATATTCGCAAGCGCCGCGAGGAAATTCCGTGCCTCGATGAATTTTTCATTCGCACTGAGCGCGCTTTGATGGGCCAGAAGAGCCAAATCATTTATCAATTCTAAATTCCCACTCTTGGTAGGTTTGGCTCCGCCTTTTCCTTTGGTTAAAAATTCTCCGATTTTCGATGCCAGATCTTCCGTCTTTATATCCAGCCGCTTTAATATTTCCCGGATGTCCCTTTTTTGGATGAGCTCCGAAAGAAAAAGCAGGTAGAAATCCTCCCCGACCAGATATGATTTGCGGAAAGCGCGGCTCAAGAGTTGGTAGGCGTCGGGCGCGATGGCACTCGCGATGTTCCGATTGCGGCCCGTGAGCTCCGAAAGATTCCGGTCGGCTTCGCCAAAATCTATCGCCCGGTCAATCAGGAACAGGGCGAGTAGAAAAGACATCATCCTCAAAAAATCCGACCCGGAAGAAAAAAGCATAAAAAAAGAAATGGTGAGAAAAATAAAAAAGATATAGGAAACAACCCGAACCAGGAATTCCCCGGCGGCAGTCATCAAAAGGCGCGGCTCTTTGAAAATGAATTCTGTCATAGTATTTGAATCATATTGTTTAGAAATAAAAAATCCTCAAGACTATCGCAATCGGTATCATGAGCCAAATAACATAAGCAACAATGACGAATAGAAAAACAACCAGATAAATGATACTTATTCCCAAAAGCCGCCCAATTCTCAAAATAAAGCCCAAAACATAGCCGATTATGGAGTAGTCCTTATAGAGCGGCTGAAAGAGATATCTCACATTCACACGCCAAGCCAGCGTCCGGTCCATTTTTTGGAGCTGGTCGAAGACGAAATTCGAATAAATTTTGAAGCTTTTTATGTACCAGTGGCGGAGAAATTCAACCACGCGGAAGAAAAATCTTTGGATTAGATAAGCTAAGGCCATTGGTCTTATTATACCCAGTACTACAACTTCGTTGTAGTGCTGGGTTATAGTGCCTAACCCGCATAATTTCTAACTTTTCAACAGTATTAGGCGGAATTATCAGAAGTATCTGACCTCCTCTTCCAACTCTATGCCAAATTTCTTATGAACCTTCCGCTTCAGGATGGCAGCCATTTTTTTGACCTCTTTCGCCTTGGCCCGGCCGGAATTAATAAGTAAATTGCCGTGGAAATTCGCGATTCTCACCCCACCCAGCTTCATCCCCTTCGCGCCCGCCTCCTCCAAAAGATAACCGGCGGGAATTTTTCCTTCGATGATTTTCTTTTTATCAATTGATTCCAGAGATTTTTCGGAGATATTTTCCATCAGCACATTTTTGAAAAAACTGCCGGGGCATCTCAAGCCGGGCTGATATTTCTTTTCCCTTGTTTTGATAATCTCTCGGGATATTTTCTTCAATTCTTTTTTCTTCCCCTTTTTGAAAATAAGCTCCGCCCGCAAAACCAGAATATTTTTATGTTTGAAAATGCTGTCGCGATAGCCGAAATTGCAATTTGATTTCCGAATCCAATGTTTTTCTTTGCCATCCCAGATCTCCACTCGCCTTACGATTTCGGAAATGGAGTGGCCGTAGGCGCCGGCGTTTCCCGCGACCGCTCCGCCCAATGTGCCGGGAATGCCTGACAGGGTTTCCAATCCCTTCAATCCCCAGCCGATAGAACTCGAGATAACCCTCGCCAGACTCACCCCGCCATCCGCCACGATGATATTCCCTTTCCGTGTAAGCCACCCGCCGGAAAAACGGATTAGGAGCCCTTTCAGAATTCCATCCGGAAAAACCACATTGCTCCCGCCGGCAAAAATCTTGTAGGGCAGTTTCAGTTTTTTCGCGAGACCGATGGCCTTTACGAGTTCATTAGGCTTTCCGACCGAACAAAAATACTCCGCCCGCCCCCCGATGCAAAAAGTGGACAAGGGCGCGAGTCTGACATTCTTCCGTATCTTGATCACGGGATTAATTATATAATTTTAAGGATGTTAAAACGAAGGGTAGTGGATACGTTTATAATGTCCGATATCCATCTCGGCTCCGAAGTCAGCCGGCCGGAAGCGGCCCTCGCCACCTTGAAAAAACATTCTTTTGGGCGCTTAATCCTCTTGGGCGACATTTTCGACGATCTCAATTTCCAGCGCCTTTCGCGGGAACACTGGGAACTTCTTTCGTATATTCGTCTTTTGACTAACCGGAAAAAGAGAGTTGAGGTAATCTGGATTGTCGGCAATCACGACGAGCTTCTGGTAGATGTTATGAAATACCTCATTGGCTCGGAGGTAAGACAGAATTTTTATTGGGAGGAGAATAATCGAAGTTTTTTTGCCATCCATGGCCACCAATTCGACTACTTCCTCATTCAAAATCGGATTATAAGCAATATGGCCGCCACACTGTACAAGATTATTCAAAAACTGGATACCAAGAAACAGCGCTTGAGCCACTACATCAAGCGCGTCAGCAAAGGATGGTTAAGGGTTTCGAAAGATGTGGCGGAGGGTGCCGTGAAGATGGGGAAAAGAAAAAGTGCGGATTACGTTTTCTGCGGTCATACGCACAAAGCACTCCATTGGACTCTGGGCGGAATAAAATACTTCAACACCGGCTGTTGGACGGATATACCGTCAAGCTACGTTACAATCACGAATGGCGAGCCGGAACTGCACCAGGCAAGCTGATTATTTCTTGGCTTTTCTCTTTTTCTTCAGGGTTCCCAATTTTTTATTTGCCTCCTTTCCTGGCCAGCAAATCGGGCAATGGGAACTGCCGGCC
Organism: Patescibacteria group bacterium; assembly: GCA_038065455.1. Lineage (GTDB taxonomy): Bacteria > Patescibacteriota > Minisyncoccia > UBA6257 > GWB1-50-10 > JBBTQX01. Next base: position 102,461 of record JBBTQX010000004.1, on the reverse strand, counting down.
ATGTATTTGTGCCCCCGCCGACAAAGTTTCATCTGAGTCTTCATAAATTAATTTTTCTTTTCCAGCTCAATATTCCAAAATCCGTATCTGGAGATGTCCTCGGGCTTATAGAAAAGCAACGGGTCGCGGACCGAACGCTCCACTTTTTTGCACTCGAACGACGCTTCCCGGCCGGTGTATTCCATTCTCCCGGGGTCGTATTCCTCGAAAACCAGGATATCGCCGTTTTTGAGCTCAAAGTCGGCCAATCGCGAATCGATGGTCCGTTCGCTCGAATTGAACTTTTCGAACATCTCCGGCCAGCATTTTTTATGGATGACTGCCATATATTTATTATACCAAAAACTTATTCTATCAAACCAAGCTTTTTTAGACGCGACCGGATTGCTCCGACATTCCTACCGAATCGGGATTAATCTTGCTTATGAACGAGTTTTGCATATCTTCTATTTCCTTCAATAACATGCTTCGCACTGTTCGCGCCTCTTTCTCGGATAATTCGACCAGCTCTTTATCAAATTCCAAAACTTCGGCGTTGATTTTTAAGGCAACGTCATTCAAGCCCATAAGGCGGAGTCCATCCAGGGTGCGTATGCGCGATAGAGCCACATATCCCATTCCTGGTTCAAATGCTCTGGATAAATCGACTTCTGCGGCATCCAAGCTTATACCCTGGCTTTTATGAACGGAGATCGCCCAAGCTAATTTAAGCGGCACCTGGCTGATTTCCGCCAAGATTTTTCCACCCTCCTCGAATCCCCAACTTTCCGGTAAAGCGACGATAACATTTCCATTCCTCGATCGAACGACCGGATTGCCATATTCATCGAAGCTTTCAACGACTCCGATGGTGCCATTCACGTATCCCCTATCGAAATTGTTCTTTACGAACATGACCACGGCTCTTTTTTTCAGAAACAGTTCTTCTTTCGCTAAACAATTCCTCTTTAGCTCCGCTACGAGTTTTTGAAGGCCGCTACTCTGCATGAAATACGTTTTCGGCTCTCCGGGCAGTTTTGATAACTCGACGTCATTGATCGCATCTACATTTTCGTTATGAGTGTAAAGCCGCGTCATTTCATCGTATAAGATCGATTTCTGATAACGGCTCTTCAGAATTTCTACGGCCTCCCGATCAACCGTATCAGTCCTGATTTTGTTCAATATTCCATAGTAGACGGGGTCTATGTTCCGATATTGGCTCTCGAGATAACAGACTCGTATGTTCATGGAATTCCACGAACGCGATTTGAACGCGAAATATTCCGACGGATCGTCGCTGTTCGTGGTAACTGGCGGCAACTGGAAAAAATCCCCGCATAGGACCACTTGCATACCGCCAAACGGCTCGAAGTTTCCCTTGGCTATGCGCAATATCTTCTGAACCAAATCGAGACGGAAGGAATGGAGCATGGATATCTCATCGATAATCAAAACCTTAGCCTTCCTGAAATTTCCGCCCAATGTCTTGTTTTTCGAGAGATCGCTCACTTCCTTGTCGGTCATATCATCTTTAATTCTTATGCCGGACCATGAATGGATCGTCCTTCCGTTCAGGTGGCTGGCAGCCACGCCGGTCGAAGCCGTAACGGCCACCCCGATATTTTTTACTTTCAGATATTCGATGTATTTGTTCAGGGTATAGGTTTTACCGCTCCCGGCCTGGCCGGTCAGAAAAACATTGTGCCCCATTTTGAGAATATTGAGAGCTTCTTCTTGAGTCATGTGAGTTAAATCTAACTAAAATTATAGACCCCCTTGGCCAACTAATCGCTTCTTGAGTTATTTCAATGAGCGGGGATGCCAGACGAGCGAAAGGAGGTTAAGGTATAAATTTCTTGAAAATGTCACCAAGTTTTTCCACCACCCCCACCTTCACGTCATCTTCATTTTTGACCGGATGCTTCGAGATTATCTCCCTCGGCGGCACATAAAGGTCTTTGAGCGAGCCCACGACAAAATCCATATACCTCTTCGCCTCGTCCGCCCCCTTCCCGCCCATATCCTCTTTCAGCATCCGCCGGGAAGCCTCGAGCGAGCGCGCCACGAGAGTTTTGAATGAGTACTCCTCCAGATACTCCCGCGCCTTGGAATGCTGGGCATGGAAGAAGATAGCCGAATAGACGAGCGGAAGCGCCACACCGAACTCCAGCCAAGAAGAAACGGCGAAGCCCATACCGGTCGCAAGACCGATAAAAATGAGAACCGCGATGAGAAAAAGGAGAATGATGTTCGCGACGAACCAATAAAACCAGCGGTCTTTGGCTTTTTCCACTTCCCGCTTCCGCTCCTCAAAAATACTCCAGAGCGTTTCCATTTTCTAAAATCCGAAGAAGGATTGAACTGATTGGATAAGCGAGCCTCCGCCTGGCGACGGTGGCGTACCTCCACTCGGTGGCGGTGGTGTTCCTCCTCCGCCCGGAGGCGGCGACTGGAATTGCTGCTGCGGCTGCTGAAATTGCTGATTGCCCGAAGGAGGCGTTCCACCTTGTTGAGTGCCGGACTGCATTTGATTTTGAAACTGCTGCATTTGCTCCGAATTTGGCATAAATGAACCCGACTGATTTTGATTTTGCCCCTGCCCTCCCTGAATATAATTTCCGGGCTGCATCATGTTTTGTCCCGGTTGACCGGATTTTATATCATCGGGGCCTATACCCGAACAGGTGCCCGGACCCGTACCGCAAGGACCCACGCTTCCACCTTGGCCACTTTGGACTGGTTGATTGGGCTGTTGTCTGGGCTGATTTTGTTGATTCGACTGTCCTTGTCCGGATTGAGTTCCCGGCATCATTTCTCTCCTGTTATCTTGATTTTGATCACCTTCGCCTTGTTGGGGTCCCCCGCTCGGTTGGAAATTTTTACAAACATCCGGATTGGATGTACAGAACGATTGACACTCCTCCGGAGTTTTGCATCCGCCCGGACCCGATTGTTGGGGCATTATCTTCCCGCCGGGATTCATATTTCCCGGCCCGGGCTGGAACGATTTTGCATCGCCGGGACCCTGGCCGGCCGGCGGAATATTACCTCCCTCTCCCGGACCGCCGGGCGGCATCCCTTGGCGGAAACATTCTCCAATCTTGTCTCCTATGTCCCGCGGCGGCATTAATGTACCGGTCTTGAACTTCTCCAAACTATCTGCCCCCACAACGCCGGATATGCAGGTCAATACCTGAGCCGGCGCCTGGTTCAGTGAACCGGTGAATTGTTTCTTTCCCTCTTCCATTTTTTGAAGCTGTTCCGGAGGAATCAGTCCGTTATCCCTACCGAAACTGAAACAGGTTTCCTGATTCGCGGAGTCATTGCAAAATGCATCGCACTGTTCCTTGCCCACGCATCCGCCGGGACCCTTGCCGCCCGTCTTCCGCGCCACGGTGGCTTGTTCCGAAGTCATCATGCCGGCGGCTTCGGAAAACGCGATACATTCTTCGGTATGCGCCGAGTCGCTGCAATATTTATCGCACTCCTTACCCCTACAAGCCGGTGGCTTCACGCCCTTCTTTATCGCCGCAATCACCTTATCCGAATTTTGCGCCTCTTCCGGTGTCATAAAACCGGCGGCTTTTGCGAACGCCATACATTCTTCAACGTGTGTCGAGTCGCTGCAATACTTATCGCAAGCCTGTTTTCCGCCACAAGCCGGCGGTTTGACACCGCTTGCGATCGCCGCTTGCACCTTCTTGGCTTCCGCAAGTTGGTCTTTGGACATCAAATTATTTTGTTCCGCGAAAGCGACGCACTCGTTGATATTGGCCGAATCGTTGCAATATGTTTCGCAACCATCTTTCGAGGTGCAACCGCCCGGGCCTTTCTTTCCCGATTTTTCGAAATTTTTCGCCAACCGAACCTCGTCTTTGGACATCAGATTATTCTTTTCGGCGAACGAGATACACGCGGCGCTGTTTGCGACATCGTCGCAATAGGTGCGGCAGGAGGATTCACTCGCGCAATTGCCGAGCTCCGCAATCGGATATTGAATATTCGCCGCCGGATTAACCGCCGGTGCAATCGGTGTTTGAGCGGACGCTCCGTTTATGGCGAAGAACGCGGAGACGATAAGACCGAAACTAAGAACACCGATACTCAAAAAATATTTGGTTTTCATTTTATCTGAATGGATTAGTTTTCAACCCGGAGAAGGGATTGGTTTTGGTTGTGGGATTCGCATCCGGAACGGCAATCGAAGGCAGAACGCCCTGGGTCGCGCTGTCGTTCAAGGCCTTTACGCTATCACCAACTTGATTGATGTTCGCCTGCTCGGGAGCGGGAGCCGTAGGAATCGATGATTGGGTATTTTTCCAATACCAGTACCCCGCCGCGAGAAGCACTACTGCGACCACGAACGCTATAAGAAGTTTTTTATCCATGTCTATATTATACAACTTTTATGTTTGTGCCCTCGAGAAGAAGCGAACGTCGCTCGTTTGCACTCACTCCCTAAAACCCAGCGGTTTTAGTGTTTCCGCCACGGGGAAACTTCCGTTTCCCCGACCCCCTTCCCAGTTCGATTCTTCCAAAAACATGAAAATTAAACACCGCCCACAAGGAGCGGTATTTGATTTTGTGCCCTCGAGAAGAATCGAACTTCTATCTTCTCCTTCGGAGGGAGATGTCCTATCCATTGAACTACAAGGGCCTCATAAAAACCCCGACCCCCACTCAAGACACCTTCTGGTTTCTTGCGGTCGCTTCGCTCCCATCTTCCAAGACGGGGTTTTTACCTTCAAAAACCAAAGGTTTTTGAAGATCTATTCCAATATTATCTACTCCCAAAAGTATGCCTATAACGACCCACAACATCAAGCGGCCGAGCTGAAGATCCCAGAGAAAATGGTCAAAGAGGCCGAATAACAATAATGCGGCCAGCATTATTGTTGAAATTCGAATTTCTAAATTCGAAACTCGAAACAAATTCAAATTCTTAAAGACGAGAAAACCGATAAACGCCAAAAAACTTATCAAACCCAGTATCCCGATTTCCGAAGCCATTATCAGATAGAGATTATGAATCGGCTGCCACTGACCCCACGAATTCACGTCGTATTTGCCGAAAAGATTTGTGCTGTAGGTGTGGAAAAGTTGGTTGCCGATGCCGACGCCGAGCGGATTGGAGACGATAAGCTCAAGGCCGATTTTGTTATAGCTCCAGCGATCGGAAACCGGACCTTCTCTCGCGGAAAAATGCGCCCGGGGCGAAATAGCCCAACCCAGCATCAGGCAGAGCGCCCCCAAAGAAACCAGAGACACGAGAACGAGCCGGTAAAGCCGCCGCCGATTTTCCCTATCGGCGAAAAATTCCCAGGCAATAAACGCGAGCGCCGAAATGCCGGCGGTAATCCAGCCAGAGCGCGAGAAGGTAGCCAAAAGTCCTGTAAGAACAATGAAGATGCCAGCCGATTGGAATATCCTTAAAACCGGCTTTTTTTCCGAAAGAAAAAGATAGAAAAATGCGAGTAAACCCAAAACCAGGAAGCCGGCCAGAATATTCGCGTGGGGCATCGTACCGTAAGCGCGGGCGAATTGGAGGCCGTTAATCGTGACTTTCGCGATGCCGGGCGTCCCTGGCCCGAAGGCCGTCTCGCCCAAAAACCACAGGCCGACGCTCTTCCCCAAAATAAACTGCAGAAAACCGACGACCGATTGGAAAACGGCGGAGAGGGCAATAACGGCGGTGATATCCCTCAGGTTCGCGATACCTCGAACCATTACGAAAAGAACGGAGACGGCCGCAAGAATCGAAATGATGAGGCGAATAAAAGAATAGGCCGAAAAGGCCGGATAGGCGGCGGAAAAAATGGAGAGAGCGGAGAAGGCTATAAATATTCCCAGAAAAACCAAAGGTAATTTCAGCCGGTCAAATTGCTCTCGATACCAAGAAAATGGTTTGGAGAATAAAAGAAAAAGGAAAAGCGCCAAAATCAGGATGTCACTCGCATAAAGAAAAGCCGAGGTGTATTCCATCGTATAAAAATTCGCGAAGGGCGCAGGGAAACCGAAAAGGAATTTCTTCATCCCGAAAGGAACGAAGAAAAGAAAAAAGATGAGGCGAATCATAAAAATTTAACGATTTGATACGCTATCGCGGCCAGGAAAACCAGATAAAGTATCGGGGAGAATTTCCGCCAGCGATTTTCGGGAAAAACTTTCCGCCACATGAGAACGATGAAAATACCTTCGAGAGCGAGGAAAAATCCGCCCGCGATACCGATTGCTTCCAGAAAATTCCGAAGGCCGGCCAAATAAAGCGCAATGGGGAAAATAATGACGGCGCAAGCGGCAAAGACCCGCGACCACCTCAAATCCCGAACGAGAATATCTTTGAGATTCAAGCCAATCATAAAATAAGATGTCCAGAGAGTAATAAAGCCGGTAAGCGCCAACACGGCGGAAAGAATAGGCGAGAGCCCGCTCAAGCTGCCTATAGTATCCGGCCCAACGTTGGGATTAAAAGCCAAAACGACGGCGGTAAAAGCTATGTATAATGCGGCCGGAATGAATGTGCCCCACCAAATCGCCTTTCCGAGCGAGAATTCCCGACCGACGGAAACTGCCTTCCCATAAATTTCTATCATTTTTGTTATTGCCGAACGACCGTAGAGAGCGAAGAAAATCGGTCCGAAAGGCAAAATCCAAGCGAACGGAGCGGATTGGCCGGCCGGAGGAAAAAGAGGAATATTTTCGAAGCGCAGGCCGCCCAAAAAAAGAATTGCGACTATAATCGCGAGAACGCATATGACATCCAGAAATTCCGCCCAACCGAGCCAATCGAGCTTCATAAAAATAAAGGCGGAGCCCACTGCCCAGAATGCGAACACAATCCATAAATCACCTGCCGGAAAAACGAGCCTCACGAAAGCCGGCACGAGAATAAGATAAACGAGAAGAGTAAAAATGGTTTCGCTGATTATTATGAAATCGGCGAAAATCTTGAGCGGCCGCGGAAATAATTTTTCCGTAAGGCGGAGAAAGTTGTGGCCCGGGCCTTCTTTCACGATGAGCCGAGCGAACATCAGATGGAGAACGGCGTAAACGGCGCCGAAAGCGAGAAAATAAAAAAGCCCGGGCAGAAAGCCGAGCTTGCCGACCACGTACGGCAAAGAAAATATCCCCGCCCCCAAAATGGTCCCGGCCAAAAGACTTGAGGCTGAAAATAATTCCCGATTCATAATCCGCTATCCGGCGTAGACTTCGTCGCCTTCCCGAACCTTGCCGACCACTTTAATGCCCACCTCCTGGCCCTTTTTGGCCTCCGCGATGTCCTTGTGATCGTACTGCATCGAAGCGATTTTTTCGGAAAAGTCCGTCGTTGCGCCGAAGAATTTTACGGAGTCCCCGACCCGCACCGGCTCTTTGAATTTCACAATGGCGACGCCGAGGCCGCCGTAATAGTGGGTCACATCCCCGATTTTCTTGGTTGAAGGCGGCATCCGCATTTCTTTGGAAGCGTCGTTTTTCTTAGAACCGAATAAAAATGAAAATAATCCCATGGTTTTTTATTTTTAAATATTTAAATATCGTTTATAGTATCCGACCTTTGATGCCTTCTTTCTCTTCGTCGGCTTCGATAATATCCAAAACCTTATCCAGCAAATCCGCCGGGTCGCGCGAGAAGACCACCTTCCCCCAGCCCCGATGGGATTTCTCCAAAATTTCGCGAATCATATCCGCCATTCCGCCCGAACCTTCGAGCACTCCGTTCGGCTTATGATCCTCGAAGCCGATAGTGAATTCGTTCAAAGTGCCCATCCGTCCGCAGATAGTGATAATGGCGTCCGCCGCGCGGGTAAGCAGGAGATTCCGGCCGGCATAATCGAAGCCGGTATAAATAATGAGATCGTGGTAATCGATCGGCAAGTGGTAGCTTTTAATGTGAGCCACCTTGGAAGCTGCCGGTGAAAGACCGATAACCGTCCCACCCGCTTCCTTCGCGCCCTTAGCCGCCCAGTATGGAATACCGATAGTCGCGCCCGTCACGAGCACGAGCCCGCGTTTCGCGATTTCCTGACCCATTTGTTCCGCTTTTTCGATCGCATCTTTGGAACAATGGCCGGTTTCGGCTGCGCCCGAAACGCAGATTTTATATTTCAGTTTGTGAATGTGATTATGATTGCCATTCGCGGCAACAATTTTTTTTGGCATAATCTTATAATACCACAGTTTCGCCATACTTTGGGACTTCCGTTTTCACAACCAATTCGTCTTGGATTTTTTGGGCCAAAGTTTCCGCCGAACCGGCATCGCCTTGCACGACATATACCTTCTTAACATTTGCGCGCATTTTTTCCACCCACTTCAAAAGCTGGGGCTGGTCAGCATGGGCCGAATATCCGCTCACCTGCCGCACTTTGCAGTTCACGGGAATTTCTTCGCCGAAAATTTTCACGAGTTTTGCGCCTTCGAGAATTCTTCGGCCAAGCGAACCTTGGGCCTGATAACCGACAATAAGGAGAGTACTTTTCGGGTCGGACAGATAGCGCATTTCGTGATGAAGGATGCGCCCGCCGTTCGACATGCCCGCTCCGGCAATGATGATTTTGGGCGGTGGCATATCGTTGATTTCTTTCGATTGTTCGGTCGAGAGCGTCATCCGCAGGCCCGGAAAATTGAATATCGCGTCTCCACTCTTCACAAGCTTCATGGCTTCAGGATTGAAATAAAGCGGATCTTCGGAATATTTCTGGTAAACGGCTGTGAGCTTGATAGCCAAAGGACTGTCGATGAAAACGGGAATCTTCGGAATGCGGCCGTTCTCGACAAGCTCGTTCATCTCGAAAATCATTTCCTGCGTCCGCTCCATCGCAAAAGCCGGAATCATCAGAACGCCGCGCGCCTTCACGGTTTCCTCGATTATATCTTCCACCAATTCTTTTCTTTGATCCAAAAGCTCGTGGACCCGGTCGCCGTAGGCGGATTCAATGAGTGCATAATCGGTTTCTTCAACATACTCCGTTCCATTAATGAAAGGGGAAGGAATATTGCCCAGGTCGCCGGAAAAAACTATCTTTTTTTCTTTTCCGTCTTCCTGCACTTTCACGAAAACGGAGGAGGAACCGAGAATATGGCCCGCATTGTATAATTCAACCGTGAAATTATCCACATTTATGATTTCGTGGTACTTTCGCTTCTGCCAGAAATCCATTGTCTTAATAATGTCGGCGGTTTCGTAAAGCGGAGGCAACTTCCTTTTTTCCGCCTCTTCTTTCAGGAGGTGCTCGGAATCCAAAAGTAGGAATTCAGCGAAATCCTTGGTCGGCGGAGCGGAATAAATAATCCCCTTGAATCCCCGCTTCACGAGCTGGGGCAAGCGGCCGATATGGTCGATGTGGGCGTGCGTAACGAAGACGGCCGAGATTTCTTTCGGATCGAACGGAAACGGCTGGAAGTTTTGGTCTTCGGTGTAACTATTACCCTGATACAATCCGCAATCCACGAGAATTTTCACGCCGCCCGATTCCAGTAAATAACTGGCTCCCGTCACTGCGCCCGCTCCACCGCAGAAAGTTAATTTCATACCCGTATATTATAACCCCAAAACTTCTTTAAACGCTTCCTTCTCGTTCCAAGGAACGGCTTTCCCTTTGGCGATATGAATGGACACTTCGCTCCCCTTGCCGGTCGCGATTATCACGTCGCCTTTTTCGGCCAGACTCACCGCTTTTGCGATTGCCTCTCGCCGATCGAGAATCTTCATAACGTTTTCCGGCTTCGCTTTACCGTTTTCTGCTTCGTCTATCCCGTATTTTATCTGCTCCAGAATTTCATCCGGGTTCTCGTCATAAGGGTCTTCGTTCGAGAGGATTATGACGTCGCACCAGTTAGCCGCGATTTTACCCATCGCGGGACGCTTCCAAATATCGCGCCCGCCGCCGGCCGAACCCAGGATACAAATCATCTTCCCGCTGGTTTTTCCGAAAACGATTTCGGGCCGCGCGTTCTCGTAGGCTTTTTCGAGCGAGTCCGGTGTATGCGCTCCGTCCACTATCGCGGCAAACGGCTCTTTTTGAATGAATTCCATCCGCCCCGCAAGACCCTTGAAGCCCAGCAGGGCTTTTTGAAAAACCGGCCAGGGAATTTTTTGCGACTCGGAGAAAGCGAATCCCGCTGCCGCTGTGTCCAGATTAAAATCGCTCGCGAGCCACTCATTGGCCTTCACGCACTTTTCCCGCGAGGTTAAATCCAATTTATGTTTCAAACATTCTTCCAAAAACTTTTCTTTTTTATACTGGTAAAGATTTCCTCCGGGAATGGCGGCCGCTTCCATAAAATACCGCGCATTCGGATCGTTTCCGTTCACGAAGAAAAATTTGTTCGGCTTCCGCGACCGGGCGAGATATTCAAAGAACGATACTTTGGCCGCCCGATAATTTTCGAATGAACCGTGCGACTCGATGTGCTCCGGCGCGAGATTGGTGAAAACGGCCGCATCCCAGTCGATGAATTCATGGCGGTGCTGGACGACGCCCTGAGAGGTCACTTCGAGCAGGGCGAATTCCGCTCCGGCGTTTGCGGCCTTTCGCAGAAAAGCCTGCAGGAAAAATCTCCCGGGCATGGAATTGCCGGAGAAATTCCGTTCGGTCTTGCCCGAAATTTTCCGATAGACCGTCGAAGAAAGCGCGACTTTCTTTCCGGCTGATTCGAGTATCGCGCCCAAAAATTCCAGCGCCGTGGACTTGCCCTTCGTGCCTGTGACGCCGATGACGAAAAGTTTCCGGCTCGGATGGCCGAAAAAAACGCTCCCCGCCCAAGCCCAAAGCCAGTGATATGCGGAGTATAAAAAACTCATCGGCGGCCCATGATTTTCAAAGCCTGGCGAAGCCTGTCTTCCAGGGTTTTGAATTCCGGTCCGACTTCCGAAGTTATCCGGCGCACTTCTATTCGGCTATATCCCAGACCCACGAGCGCCTCTTCCACCTCTTGATTCACATCCATCCGCGCGGTGATTTTTTCGCTCTTATTGCCGCTCGGCAGTTTGATGCGGCTCTGGAGCTCCAATATCACCCGTTCGGCGGTCTTCAAGCCCACGCCCGAAGCGCGCGTCAGAATATCGGGGCGCTTCCCCGCAATCGCCGCAATGATATTTTCAGCCGCATCGATATCCAATATCGAAAGCGCGCTCTTCGGCCCGATACCGGAAACGGAAATCAAAAGCTCAAAAAGTTTGAGCGCCCCCTCCTCCAAAAAACCATAAAGCTCGATTTTGTCTTCGCGGACATATAAATGAGTGAATAATTTCGCCTCCCCGCCCGCGGGCGCGGCCGCCGAGGTGCGTTCGTTTGTAAAAACCTTGAAGCCCACGCCGTGCACATTCACTATCAGATAGTTATCGTTCTTCTCAACCAATTTCCCTTCCAAAGTGTGAATCATTCGATTCATTATACTTCGCGGCCTGCCGGATACAAAATCCTATTCTCGCATCCTCTCTTTGACAACGAAGTTAGGAAAATATAATATAAGCCAGGTAGTAGAAATGCGATTAACCGATATTGGATCGCAAACTACACCATAAAAGTCAAAAAATTAAAATACCGGGCTTGTGATTTAACTACGATATACAATCGCATTTTCACTACCTGGTGAACCTACAATGCCAATCACAAGTTCAGCCAAAAAAGCCCTGCGCCAGAGCGGACGACGCCACATAATGAACCTGGACCGCAAAAAGAAGATGGGAGACACCCTCAAAAAATTCAGGAAAATGATTGCGGCCGGCAAAACCGCGGAGGCCGCCAAATACCTCCCCGAGGTCTATAAGACGCTCGATAAAATGAAAAAGGTCGGCTTCATTAAGCCAAATAAAGCCGACCGCCTTAAATCCCGCCTTTCGAAGAAGTTACCTAAGAAATAACCGCTAAGCACTAAGAACGAAATCGAGGAGTGCCTCCTCATACTCCAGATTACCGCTCTTCACCGCGACGTCGTAGTCCGCCATCCGGACGATATCCTTGCCTTTCGCGATATAGGCCAGGGAATTGAAGATATAGGCCGCTTCTTTTTTCTGAAGGAAAAGGCTTTCCAGTAATCCCAGCTTCTCCGCCCAGCTCCGGGACCACGAGATTTTTCTCGCGACTTCGAAAACCTGGTCGTCGAGAACCGGACTGATTATTTTTTTGAGGTCGCTCGATTTTATCGGTTGGGAAAATCCGGACAAAGATATTTTTTCGAGCTCCGCGACGGCCACCCAGCTCCGTTCGGCAACGGAGGAAAGGCAATTAAGGAGAAAATCCCAGGCGCTTTTTTCAAATTCCAGTCCGCGCGTCGCGGCTTCTTTTTTCACGAACGCTTCCAATAACCCTCCATCCAGTTCTCCGAAGAAATCGCTCTTCGCCGGCGGCTTCAGGAGGAACTCGAAAGCTTTTAGGGGTTTCTTCGCGTTCGATACGAAGATGAACGTATGGGCGGTTTCCAATTCCGACTTCAGGACCTTTATCCAATTTTTTTCTTCCTTCTCCGGAACATCCCCGCTTTCTTTCACAATCAGCACCTTGGAATCCACGAACATGGACGGCTGATTCAGGAAGTCGCGGGCCTTCGTCCAGTCGTCCGGATTTTCTTCCAAATCGACGGCCATAATGTCGCCAGTCGGATATTTCTTCCGATAGCCGTCGAGCGAAGATTTCAATTTTTGGTTTCGCCGGTACGAGTCCGGCCCGTAGAGAAAATAGATCATTTTATTTTTGGCAGTGGGGGCAGAAATGGGTCGAACGCTGGCCGATTTTGATTCTCTTTATTTTCATCCCGCACCTCGAGCACAGCTTACCTTCCTTATGATAAACCTCATGGGCATTCTGATAAACTCCGGCCCGGCCGGAGGGATCGCGATAGTCGTCCACCGAGGAGCCGCGGGATTTAATGGCTCTTTTCAACACCAACCGAAGAGCCTTATACAGCCTCGAAAGTTCGGCTCTATTAAGCTTTCCCGCCAAACGCAACGGGTGGATTTTTGCCTGCCAAAGGGATTCATCCGCATAAATATTTCCCGCCCCGCTTACGAACTCCTGGCTTAAAAGCGCCTGTTTTATATTAATCTTTCTTCTATTCAAAAATTCGAATATTCCGGCGAATTTTTCCGAAGTGAGTTTAGTATCAATCGGCTCCGGACCCAGCTCCTGGAGCTCGGGAAGATTCAGAATCTCCTCATCCTTGCCCAATATTATTTTGGCGAAATGGCGTAAATCCGAAAGCGCGAGCATTTCTCCGCCGGAGAGAAAAAATATCAGGCGGATGAAGCGATTACGGTCATCACCCAAGGGGCCTTTATGATCCACCGGCACCCATTTTTGCCCAAGCCAAACATTATTTAATTTTTTATTTTGAGATTTAAACTTTCCATTTTTATGCCAGCGCCCGACCAGGAAATGGCCGGTCATCTTCTGGTGTGCGAGCATCGTATATCCGCCCGAAAGGCGAAAAAGAATGTTTTTCCCTTTTCTGCCGACGGAGAGAATTTTTCTTCCGAGGATTTTCTTTTTGAAACTTTCCGCCGACTGGCGGATCTTCCCTTTGGGCGCGCGGAAGTATTTGGGCCAATCGGTCCAAACATCCTTGATAATTCTGTTTTTCACTGCCTTATTCAGATAGGTAGCGGTCGTATGAACCTCGGGAAGCTCAGGCATTTCAGTATTGTAAATGAAAAAAATACCGCGTCCAAATTACTTGGTCGCGGCACATGCATGAAATTATTTAATAACAAACTGGATCACTCTCGGTCCGCGATCCAGATTCGACTGGATGTCGATTATTATCGGTTCTTTTATCCCCTCTATCCAATACATCACCCTTTGAAATTGGTCACGGTCGGAAGGATAAACGCTGAAAGATAGATAACCGAAGCGTCCAATCTTCCCTTTTCGGTTTTTCACGAAAGTATAGTTTTCCCTCGAAAATCCCGATCTTGCCAAATCACACCTCATTGGGCCGGCTTCCGATATTGCAACTTCAGAGGCCTTGGTATTAATGAACTGAACCAAGGTCGTCGATTCGTTTTTGATTGTCGGAACATTAATTTTCCTCGCCCTGCTGAAATTTAGCTTAATGGAAGATTGAAGTTTTTTGAGCCGACAGTCTTTGTCCAATTCCCAGAAGGCGTTTTCCGATTTGCCGATAGGAAAAATGCCGTTCTCTATTTTTACCAATCGTTTCCGATTTTCGTCGGAAAAGACATAGACAACAATCGGAAGACTGGAATAATAAAATTCAATATTCCAGAAATCAAAAATTGCCGAATTTGGATTAATATCAAAAATCTCATCCAGTACGCAGACGGTAATATAATATGAAGTATTATTAGCCAAAAACAAATTTGATTTGTGGCCAATTCCCAAGAGATTGGCAATTGTTTTTGCTCCTCCGGAAAATTCGATATTCACCCCGGGGCCGGAACGATTAATATTGTTATAGCCACTGGATGAATCAATATCTACCACCGTGTAGCATCCCTCCAAAAAAAACCAAGAAAGGAGGGTTAGAAAAAAGAATGACTTTTTCATTGCGAGGTCTCCTTATTAATAATTGTTTAGTTAACTGGTATAATTATACTATAAAAATAGTAAATGTCAACCCAATGAAACCGGAGGGCAAATAAGCTAGAATTAGCTTAATGTTTCAAACCAAGAGCCTGGACAACCAACTTCAAAAACAAAGGCGCGAAGCCGAGGAAAAGGATGCCCAAAGACGCGCTCAAAAGCACGGCTTGGACTATCTGGACCTTATCTCCGCCACTGTTCCCACCGAAATAAAGGCGATGGAGCTCATTCCGGAAGAAGAGGCGAAAGCCGCCCGGCTCGCTCCCCTCCAAATCATAAAAAAGAAATTGATTATGGCGGTCTTCGATCCCGAGAACGCCAAAGCAAAAAAAATAATCGAGGATTTGAAAAAAACCCGCGAAGTAAAGGTGGTGGTAAGTTCGCTTACGGGTCTCAAACACGCCTGGGACCATTACCAATATGTTACGGTCCAGAAAGATATCAGCGGAAGCGTGAACATAAATGAAGCGAGACTCCACGAATTACAGAACGAAATAAAAAGCCTGGAGGATCTTACAAAACAAATCCAGGAATTCAAAAGCCCGTATACTTCCCAGATACTGGAAATTATTCTGAGCGGCGCGCTCACTTTGGGCGCCTCCGACATCCACCTGGAACCGAACGTTAAGGCCGGTGATTTGCGCCTGCGGATAGACGGCTTGCTCCATACCGTGTTTTCGGAATTGGGAAAAGATATTTACAAATCCATTATTACCCGGATAAAACTTCTTTCCAATCTAAAGCTTAATGTTCAGGACGAGCCCCAGGACGGCCGCTTCACCATCGCCCTCAAAGACCGCTCGATAGAAATCCGCACATCGCTCATTCCGTCCGAATACGGCGAGACGGCGGTTTTGCGGCTACTCGACCCGCAATCGCTTAAAGTAAATCTGGAAGATTTGGGCTGGCGCGCGGACGACCTTGCGATCGCGGAGGCGGAAATAAAAAAACCGAACGGATTGATTTTGAACACGGGGCCCACGGGCTCGGGCAAGACGACGACTCTTTACGCCTTTTTAAGGAAGGTTTCCCGGCCGGAGATAAAAATAATCACCGTCGAAGATCCGATTGAATACCATCTGTCGGGCATCTCTCAAACCCAAGTAGATTTGGATGCTAATTACACTTTCGCTTCTGGCCTTCACTCTATATTAAGACAGGACCCTAACATAATTCTGGTTGGTGAAATCCGCGACAAAGAAACGGCCGAAATTGCTCTGAATGCATCCCTGACCGGCCATATCGTCTTCTCGACGCTTCACACCAACGACGCGGTAGGCGCCATTCCGAGACTCCTGGATTTGGGAATTCAGACGAATATATTGGGACCATCTTTGAGCCTCGTTATCGGCCAAAGACTGGTGCGCAAGCTCTGCCCGGACTGCAAGATAAAAAAAGAAATCGATGGGAAAACCGCTGAGAAGATAAAAAAATTCGTTTCCGGCCTCCCCAGCCGAGTAGATAAGAGCGGGTATTCCGAATTCGATATATATGAAGCGAAAGGCTGTGACAAATGCGGCCGGCTGGGTTACAAAGGCCGCACTTCGATATTTGAACTGCTCCAGGCAGACGAAGCCATTGAAACGGCAATCTACAAAAACCCGACCGAAATCGAATTAAAAGAATTGGCGAAGAAACAGGGTATGGTCACAATGCAGGAAGATGGCGTCCTTAAAATCCTGAAAGGCATCACAAGCCTCGAAGAAGTGGAGCGGCTCACGGGGCCGATTATTTGGGAATAAAAAAATCCCGAGCAAAGATCTGTGGGCAGGTTGCCAGATTGCAAAGGCGTTTAAGATTTTTCCGAGGAGTCACCCAGCCGAAACCAAGTGATCCGGGGCTAGGAAAACTCTCGTTGCCCACAGGTCTCTAATCAAGATTATAAAGACATGTTATCACAAACGATTTTAAAAGTCAACCCCCACATCTATATAGGTGGGGGTCAATACCTCTCGGAAAGAAGATAAATCAATGGTAAAATAGGAGCAAATCGCCAAATGGAAAAAGAAACGAAGAAAACTGCGGGTGAGGACGTGAATTTGGAACTTCTGCTCCGCCCGAACCGTTGGGAAGATTATGTCGGCCAGGAAAAAGTGAAAGCAAACCTGCGCCTCATTATCGACGCGGCAAAGGGACGCGGGGAAACGACCGACCATCTTTTATTTTATGGCCAAGCCGGCCTCGGAAAAACAACACTCGCTTATCTCGTCGGCAAAGAGATGAACGCGAACGTGCGTTCCACTTCCGGCCCCGCGCTCGAGAAGGCCGGCGACATCGCCGCAATACTCTCGAATCTCGAGCCGAACGAAATACTTTTCATCGACGAAATTCACCGCGTAAATAAGATGATCGAGGAGATATTGTATCCGGCGCTCGAAAGTCGGAAGCTCCATCTTATCGTGGGCAAGGGTCCGTCGGCCAAAACCTTCAGCTTGGATTTGCCGCCCTTCACGGTAATCGGCGCGACGACGCGTATCAATCCGCTTTCCGCCCCTCTCCGCTCGCGTTTCGGCGCCATTTTTCGTTTGGATTACTACCGGCCCGAGGATATCGAAAAAATTGTCGGGCGTTCGGCCGAGATATTGGGCGTGAAAATAACTAGGGGAGCTATCACGAAGCTCGCCCAGGCCTCGCGCTTCACGCCGAGAACAGCCAACCGCCTCCTGAAGCGCGCCCGCGACTATGCCCAGGTCTATAAAAACAGGAATATCGACGAGGAGGCGGTTCAAAAGACGCTCGATATGCTCGACGTGGACGAATTGGGCCTTGAAGAGACCGATCGGGAACTCTTGGGGATAATCATCAAAAAATTCTCGGGCGGGCCGGTGGGTTTGAAAACCATTGCGGCGGCCCTGAACGAGGAGATGGAAACGGTTGAAGGGGTTTTTGAACCGTTTCTTATGAAGCTCGGCCTTATTCATCGCTCGCCCCTCGGACGCATCGCGACTCCTTTAGCCTATGACCATCTCAAAATCCCGCGCAATGAAAAGCAACTCCCCCTCTAAAACAAAAAAACTGGGTTTTAATTTCGCCAAAAAAATCCTGAAAGAAAAATTCTCCCAACCAATCATTGTCGGATTGAGGGGAAATCTGGGTTCAGGTAAGACCACTTTTATCCAGGGTTTCGCCCGAGGGTTGGGAATAAAAAACAGAATTATGAGCCCGACTTTCGTAATCTTCCGCCATTACCTGCTCAGAAAAAAATCCCGTGCGCATTTTTTTCATATGGACGCCTATCGAATCAAAAAACTTTCGGAGCTGAAACATCTTGATTTTGAGGAAATTACTTCATTGCCGAAATCCGTCGTGCTCGTCGAGTGGCCGGAGAAGATAAAAAAAGCCCTCCCTAAAAAAACCAAGTGGTTGGAATTCCGCCACGGAGAAAAAGAAAATGAGCGGATAATAATTTTCAAATGAGAAAACTTTTACTCATCGACGCCAACTCCCTGATTCATCGGGCGTTCCATGCACTTCCGCCGCTGACGGCCAAAGGCGGACGGCCCACGGGCGCGCTTTACGGCCTCGCGAGCATTTTGATTAAAACTCTGGGCGGAGACCTGAAACCGGATTTCATCATCGCGGCCTTCGACCGGCCCGAACCCACTTTCCGGAAAGAAATGTTCAAAGAATACAAAGCCCACCGCCCCAAGGCGCCCGACGAGCTCATAAGCCAGATTATCGAAGCTCATAATCTCTTCGAAAAATTCGGCGTGAAATTTTTCGAAAAGCCCGGTTACGAAGCGGACGATATAATCGGCACCTTCGCAAAAAAATTTGAAAAAGAACGCGATCTTCAAATAGTCGTTTTGACCGGAGATTTGGACACTCTCCAATTGGTGGACCAGGGACATATTGTCGTCCAGATACTGAAAAAAGGGGTAAGCGAAACCCAGCTTTACGACGAAAAGGCGGTTATTGAGAGATATGGCCTGAACCCGAACCAAATGACCGATTATAAAGGCTTAGTGGGAGACGCCTCGGACAATATTCCTGGCGTAAGGGGCATTGGACCCAAAACCGCCGAAGAGTTCCTTAAAAAATATGGCCACCTGGAAAATCTCTTTAAAAAAATGGCGAAAGACGACCCGGCCGCGAAAAAAATCCGGCCCTTCGAAAAAGAGGCGCTTTTTTCCAAAAAACTCGCCACTATAAATTGCGGCGCGCCTATCGAAGTGGAATTGAAAAGTATCACCTATTCGGGATTCGATAAGGGTGTCCTTCCGCCGTACTTCGAGTCCTTGGGATTCGAGAGTCTTGTCCGCCGATTGAACGGGGGCGAGGAAAAAGAAAAACAACCCAAACCTCTGAACCAGGGATTGTTCGCCTTCGAGCCGGAGAAAAAAAATGAAACGCACAAATTCGGGGATTTCGATGTGGCGTGGAGCTGGAAACCGGTCATAAAAAAATTGATAAGGGAGAGAAAAAATCTTCCCAAAAAAATATTCGACCTGGGAGTCGCCGCTTGGGTTTTAAATTCCGACGAGACGGATTTCGGGCCCGCGGCAATTATGGAAAGGTTTTCAAAAGACGGCGCGGAGGGGCTTTTCTCCGCCATGGAAAAGGATTTGAAAAAGAACGGCTTGGAAAATATTTTCCACAAAATCGAAATGCCGCTGGTTCCGGTTCTAGCCTGGATGGAAACATGGGGCATCTCGGTTGATGGGGAAAGGCTTGCGGCGCTCGGCAAAAAAATGGCCAGGAAAATAAACCTGCTCACCGAAAAAATCCACAAGGCGGCGGGTGAAATATTCAACATAAATTCTTCCCAACAGTTGGCGGAAATAATTTTTGACAAGCTCAAAATAAAACCGGCCAAAAACAAAAAGACCCCGACGGGGCGCCGCTCCACTTCGGAAGAGGTGCTTCTATCACTCAAAGACGCTCACCCGATAATTCCGGAGATTTTGGAATACCGGGAAACTTTCAAAATAAATTCCACCTACGTCGAGCCTCTGCTCCAAGCCAAAGAAAAAGATGGGCGAGTAAGAACGACTTTTATCCAGACCGGCGCGGCGACCGGCCGACTGGCTTCCGAAAAACCCAATCTTCAGAATGTGCCCCAGGAATCGAGCTGGTCCAAGGAACTGCGCGAAGCTTTCGTCGCCAGCCCGGGATTTACATTCGCCTCCTTCGACTATGCCCAGCTGGAACTGCGGCTTCTGGCCCATATGACAATGGAAGAGGGTTTGCTCTCCGCTTTCGAAAAAAACCAAGACATTCACTCTCTGACGGCCTCGCGCGTCCTTAAAATCCCCTTCGATAAAATCACCCAATCGGAAAGGCGTCTTGGAAAAACCTTGAACTTCGGCGTCGTCTATGGCATGGGCCCGCGGGCCTTCGCCCAATCGGCGGGCGTGAGCTTTATCGAAGCGAAAAAATTCATCGACGGCTATTATCGCGAATTCCCGAAAATAAAAAAATGGCAGGAAAAAATAAAAACGGAAGCCAAGGCTCGGGGATATGTGGAAAACCTGAACGGGCGGCGGAGGTATTTTTGGACGGATGCCCGGCATCCCAAGGTTATGGGGGAAATAGAACGGGCGGCGGTCAATATGCCGCTTCAAAGCCTGAATGCGGACATCCTGAAAACGGCGATGATAAAATCATTCGAACTGATGAAAAACAAAAAATGGTTTGAGGACAAGGTCCGGCTCATTCTCACCATTCACGATGAATTGTTGTTCGAGGTGCGGGATGATATTCTGATAGAAACCGTTCCGCTCTTCAAGGATTTGATGGAGAAAATTTATCCCTTGTTCGGGCAATCCCTGGCTTTGCCGCTCAAGGTGGAGGCTAAGACCGGCAAAAACTGGGGAAATATGGGGAAATACGAAAATGTTTAATCTATTCTCAATCTTCAAAAAAAATAGCGAACCACCGGACCGGATGAAGGATTATGAGCTGGAGACGATAATGGGAAATATCCGCGATGGAGTGATAGTTTACGACACCAATTTCATCATTTTAAGCATGAACAACGCGGCTTTGAAAATTGCGGGAATATCGACCGAGGAGGCGCTCGGAAAAGCCATTGAGCCGAGCCTGATAAACAATCCCCGCCTGCGGACGTTGACCCAAATAATCTTCCCGTCGCTTGCCCCGTCCATGGCGACGATTTTAGCGAACAGCTGGCCCCAGATAATAGATATAACCCTCGAGGAACCCCGCACGGAACTTCGGACGGTCTTAAATAGGGTTATAAACGACAAGAATGAGGTAGTCGCGTTTATGAAGCTCGTGACGGATATGACCCGGGAAAAAGGTGTCTTGGAATCGAAGTCCGAATTTATTTCCGTGGCGGCTCATCAACTCCGCACGCCGCTTACGGCCATCAATTGGTCGTTCGAAAGCTTGAATAAGATATTGGGGAGCGAAAAGCCGGATATGGCGGAGATAGCCAATTTGGCCAAAGAAGGTTGGCAACTCACCGAGCGCTCGCTTAAAATCGTGAATGATTTATTGAATGCCGCCCGCATCGAGGAGGGTCGGTTTGGTTTCAACTTCGAAGAAACGGATTTGGCCGAATTTGTAGGAAAAATAATGAAGGAGTCCGAGCTTGCGGCTAAAGAATATGGGATAAAAATCGTTTTCTCGCCGGGAAGCCGGACATTCCGTGTCCGTATTGATAAAGAACTTATGGGTATCGCTCTCGCCAATATTCTGGACAATGCGATGAAATACAATGTTAAAAACGGGGAGGTGGATATTTTACTGGAAAACGAGCCGGGTAGTGATTCCGCGAAACTTACCATAAAAGACACCGGGGTGGGTATACCGGAAGAAGAAATGAAAAAACTCTTCCAGAAATTCTATCGCGGAACAAATGTAGTCCAAATGGAACCGAACGGAAGTGGTTTGGGACTTTATATAACAAAGAATATTATTGAAGGCCAGGGCGGAAAAATATCGGTTATTTCCCAATCCGGCCGAGGAACGACGTTTTTCGTCATCTTGCCGGTTATAAAAACCTGATGATTATTTTGGGTATCGATCCGGGAAACGTCCGGGCCGGCTACGGACTAATAAAGAAAGATGGGCAGGATTTTATCCGAATCGAGAGCGGCATTTTTAAAATACCCGCCGAAACAAGTCTTGGAAACCAGCTTTTGGCTTTGGAGAAAGATATGGAAAAATTGATAAAAAAAACCAAGCCGGATCTGGTCGGTTTGGAGAAAATATTCATGAATAAGAACAAGAAAACAGGGGTTTTTGTCGCCCAGGCCCGAGGAATAATCGTGAAAGTGTCGGCCGCCTATAAATTGAAACTTGTTGAATTATCCCCTTCCTTGATAAAACTGGCGGTCACGGGCGATGGGCGGGCCGACAAAAAAGCTGTCGCCAAAATGGTGGGTTTGTTCCTTAAGATGAAAATAGCCGGTCTTTTGGACGACGAAACGGACGCTCTGGCTACGGCCATTGCCGCCTCAACCGCGCAAAATTGAGGGTTGACCAGGTAGTGAAAGTTCGGCCGCTTCGCAACGCCGCCTAAGGCGGAAGCCGAACTTCTACTACCTGGTTGACATTTAAAAACTATCTCCTATACTATCCCCAATCAATTAATTTTTAATTAAAAAGGTCGCTTATACGAAAAAAAAATGGTTATCATAGAGCTAGAACCGCGCGCGTTGAACCTTTCCGACGAAGAGGAGGAGACGGAAGAAGAAGGAGTTCAGTCGCCCGCTCCGAGCGGAGACGAAAACGACGGCTTCGGTACGGATGACGACTTGATAGAAACGCCCGGCGAAGAAGAGATTTTTTAACCAAGGACGTTTTCTTTCTTTCTCTGCGCATTCAAACGCGCAAAATTAAACGGTTGAGATGAAAAAAATAAAATCCGGAAAAATACGGCGGAAGCGTTTTTTGATTTCCGCGCTTCTCTTAAGCTCTATTGCGGCAGTCAGCCTTGCCGCTGTGGGCGTTATTTACGCGGTTGTAATCGTCCGCGACCTTCCATCGCCGGACCAATTCGAAACCCGCCAAGTCAGCCAATCCACGAAACTTTACGACCGGACGGGCGAAGTGGTTCTTTATGAAATCCATGGGGAGGAAAAAAGGACCATTATTCCTTTCGGAGAAATTCCGGAAACCCTGAAAGAAGCGACTATCGCGACCGAGGACGACGATTTTTACAACCGGCCAGCTTTCGATTGGCGCGGAATATTGAGAGCCTTGTGGGTGGATATAAAAAATTTGAGTTTCAGCCAAGGAGGCTCGACCATCACCCAACAACTCGCCAAAAACGTTTTTCTGTCGTCCGAAAAAACAATAACCAGGAAATTGAAGGAGTTGGTGCTTGCAATCCAAATGGAATCCAGATATTCCAAAGACGAGATATTAAATCTTTATCTCAATCAAATTCCCTACGGTTCCAACGCCTACGGAGTGGAGGCCGCCAGCCAAACATTTTTTTCAAAATCAGCCAATGACATCGACTTGGCCGAGTCAGCGCTTTTGGCGGGGCTAACTAAGGCGCCGAGCTACTACTCTCCTTGGGGGAGTCATCTGGACGAGGTTTTGGCCAGAAAAAACGGTGTTTTAAACCGAATGGCCGAACTCGGGAAAATCACGGAGAAACAGCGGGATGAAGCGAAAAAAGAAAAGATAAAATTCGCGCCGCCTTCTTTGGGTTCCATTAAGGCTCCGCATTTCTCGCTTATGGTTAAGGAATATTTGGTGAATAAATATGGCGAAGATATAGTGATGAATGGCGGTCTTAAAGTCATAACAACTTTAGATTGGCCGATGCAGGAGATTGGAGAAAAAGTGGTTGAAGAGGGCGCTAGCCGAAATGAATTGCTTTATGGCGGAAAGAACGCCAGTTTGGTGGCCCAAGACCCCAAAACAGGCCAAATCCTGGCTCTGGTGGGGTCTAAAGACTACTTTGACATAGCGAATGGCGGGAATTTTAATGTGGCCGTCCAGGGACTGCGGCAACCCGGCTCGGCCCTGAAGCCTTTTGCTTATATGACTGCTTTTGAGAAGGGTTATCCGCCCCAGACGATTCTTTTCGATGTGCCGACCGAGTTTCTTCCGAACGATCCCAAATGCCCCCCTATTCCTGATTACAACGAAATGAAAGATGACGAGTGTTTCCACCCCCAGGATTTCGATCCTTTTCTTGGACCAGTTTCAATGGAACAATCTTTAGCTCAATCAATAAATATTTCGGCGGTTAAAACTTTGTATTTAGTTGGAATAAAAGATTTTCTTGCAAACGTTCATAAATTTGGTATTACAACATTGAACGATGTTTGGCGTTACGGACTATCTCTTGTTTTGGGTGGCGGTGAGGTGAAACTTATAGATCTGGTAAATGTTTACTCTACCCTTTCTCAGGATGGGGTCCGTCACGACCAAACCTCTATTTTGGAGGTGTTGGACAATAAGGGTAATGTTTTGGAAAGTTATCATGATAAAGCGGAAAAAGTGATTGATCAGCAATACCCACGAATGGTAAATAAAATTCTTTCGGATAGTGGGTTACGAGCCAACCTATTTCAAAACAGCCTCGGTCTCACTGTGTTTCCAGGCTACGATGTGGCCCTAAAAACCGGTACCACAAACGATTATCGCGATGCCTGGGCAATGGGATATACCCCATCACTTACGGTTGGGGTTTGGGCCGGCAACAATAACAACGCTCCAATGCAAAAAAAGGGAACTAGTATATTGGCGGCGGTTCCGATTTGGAGCGCTTTTCTTAGAGAGACGATTAAAAACTATTCAAGCGAACCTTTTAATAGTCCCAACCCAATAGAAGTGGTTTCAAAACCAATGTTGAATGGACAATATATAATATCTATTCCGATAAACGGAATTCCAACCCCACAAATCCACTCAATACTCTATTATGTGGACAAAAAGAATCCTTTGGGTCCACCACCACAAAACCCAGCCGACGATTCCCAATTCGCGAACTGGGAAGCGGGTATATTCAACTTTTTATCGGCATCGCTACATAAGTAAGGCCGGGTTCGTTTGAACTTTTTATCACAACCGGCTTGTCTGACGAATTCACACCAATCGTGATTTCTGAACTTTTATATATTTTCAAACCATCCAAAACGTAGCGCCAGTTGAAAACCAGGGAAAATTTTTCTCCTTTCGTTTTCACCGGTACTTTGTAGCAATTTTCACCCAAAGCATTGTCGGAAGAATATATTTCCAAAAATTTATTTCCGTCGCCGATTTTAATCGTGACATCGTTCGCTCTTCCGGAAAAACCGCTCGCAAGTTTCAGGGCGTTCACTAATTCATTTCTTTCGGCCAATACCTCGTTTTGAATTTGTTTCGGAATGACGGATTGATAATCGGGGAATATTCCGTCGATCAGTCTTGAAATAACTTTTTCGGTTTGGGCGCGGAACATTATTTGGTTTGGGTCGATGAATATTTCCACCTCCTCGTCTTTGTTGAACATTCTCATAACCTCGGTAGCGGTTTTGAGCGGAATAATTACGGAAAAATCTTCTATGTCGGTTTTGGTTTGTTTTTGGTTCAGTTTTCTTTCCGAGAGCCGGAAGCCGTCGGTGGCGGCAAAGGTCAGCGCTCCGTCGGAAAAACTCATAAAAACTCCGCTTATTTCCGGCCGAATGTCGGAATATTGGGCCGCGATAATAACGCTCCCTATCGCTTCTTTTAAATCTTTCGTGTTTATTTTTATACTGTGGTTTTCGTTGGAAATCGACGGAATAATCGGAAATTCTTTCGGGTTGTGAATCTGCATAATAGCCTCGTAATTATCGGTTTTCACAGTCAGTTTTTTGCCTTTTTCCTCGAGGATTATTCTTTCGGTGTTAAGATTTTTAATGGTTGAATTAAATATGGAAAATGGGACGGTTACTTCGCCTTTTTCGATTATCTTTCCGGAAACAGATGCCTCGACGGCCAGCTCCAAATTAGTCGAAATAAATTCGATTTTATTATCCCTGGTTTTTATTAGAATATTTTTTAAAATTGGCAGATTGGTGTTTTCCCCAACCGCCCGTTCAACAGAGCTCAATCCGTCCAGTAGATTAGTTCTTAATATTATTAAATTCATAGTAGTGGTATTAGTGTTGTGTATAATTTTTTACTCGATTTATCTTAATTAAAATAACAGTTATTCGGTTTTTTGCCGTTTAGTAATGTGTGGATATCCCAATCCCCGCTCGGGGACTTTTTATTGATATTTTTTGAAATTAATTTTTTCATTTATTTTTTATCAGATTTTTTTCCACAGTCTTTCTACATCTTATACAATCTTTCTTTTATCAGCATTATTTTTTGGTTGAGTCCCGGATTTTGGTTCATTTCTCTTTTTATCTTCTCGCAAGCGTGAATAGCGGTTGTATGGTCGCGTTTGCCGAGCTTTTCGCCGATGTGGGGGTAAGACAGCTTCAACATGTCGCGCATCAAATACATCGCGATTTGGCGGGGTTCTACCACCTCTTGCTTCCGGCTCCGGTCGGTGATATCTGCAGTCGGAACCTCGAAGAAGTCGGCTACCGATTTTATCACGTCGCTCACGGTAATATTCTTCGGCAAAACCTGAACAGCCTCGTTGATTATTTCGTCCAATTTCTTAGTGCTAACTTTTTCGTTTTTGACCTGCTCATAAAAAACAACCTTATTGAAAACCCCCTCCAACTCCCGGATGTTTTTTTGGACCCGGGCGGCGATTTGCTCCAAAACCTTTTCATCCACGAAAATTCCGTTTTGGAGAACTTTGGTTTTCAGAATTGCCAGCCGCATTTCATAGTCCGGATAGGAAACATCGACAATCATCCCCCCTTCAAAGCGGGAACGGAGCCTTTCTTCGAGCGTGGGGATTGCCGACGGGGGCCGATCGGAAGAAATCACTATCTGTTTGTTGTTTTCGTGAAGCGTATTGAAGGTATAAAAAAATTCCTGTTCGGTCGTCGGCTTCCCGGCAATAAATTGGATATCGTCGACAATAAGCACATCCACATCCCGATACCTTTTTTTCACGTCATCCATTCTCTTGTTCCGGATAGCCCAAACCACGTCGTTTATAAATTTTTCCGACGACGTGTAGAGGACATTCACCGAACCTTTGTAAATATTCGCGATCTCATTGCCCATCGCCTGGATAAGATGGGTTTTTCCAAGACCAACCCCGCCATAAACGAAAAGCGGATTGTATTTTTTCCCCACATCTTTCACCACCGCCTGCGCGGCCGCGTAAGCCAACTCGTTCGATGAGCCGACTATAAATGAATTGAACAGATATTTTGGGTTCAAGTTTGTTTTGGGATCTATTTTCAATTCAATGAGCGACGACTGGGGCTTCTCCGCCTCCGCCATAACTCTGAATTTTTTTAACGGCGCGTTTGCGATGTTCTGGCTCGTGACCGCGTAATCCACATTTTTTATCGAGCCATCCAAATTCCTAAGAGAGCCGAGAATTATTTTATGATATCGGCTTTTGACCCACTCCTTCGCAAAATTATTCGGAAGGCCCACCAACACCACGCCGTCTTTGTCATTTTTTTGGAGCAGTTGGCTGTTTTTCATCCACGTCAGGAAATTCGGACGCGAAATCTGGATTTCGATTTCTCCCAAGACCGCTTCCCAAAGTTGGTTAGTGTTCATAAAGATACTTTTCGGTTAATCATAGAGAGAAACATCGGAGTTGCCAATATGGCGCAACCGACCCTTTTGTGACTTAACTGTGTATAAGCTGTTGATGTTGATATTATATTTTTCTTGATGTAATATGTTCAAATAATTCTCCAAGATGCCAAAAAGAACCTATCAGCCCAAAAAAAGGAAACGCAGCCGGACTCACGGCTTTCTGAAGCGCAGCCGATCGCCGGGCGGACGAAGTGTGTTAATTAGGCGCCGCCGGAAAGGCAGGAGCAAACTCTCGGTTTAAAGTGTATTTTATGGTTAAAACCAGCCTAGCCGGGAAGAAAACCAAGTCTGTAACGGTAGTAGTCGGTAAAAATACCCTAAAGAAGGCGACCGGGCGCAATTTAATGAAACGGAGGGTAAGATCGATACTTCTACCTATATCAAAAAAAATCAAACTCAATTTCCGGGTAATAGCCCGTCCAGCCGCGGCCCAACTGACCTTCGCCGAGATTAAAAAAGACATTCTGAATCAGTTATAAAAATGACCGCTTTATTCAACACCTACGTCTACCAGCCCATTTTATGGCTCCTGGTTTTTATATATCAAAATCTTTCTTTTCACGATCTTGGACTCGCGATAATCATCTTAACCATTCTCGTCCGGCTGGTGCTCTTGCCGATATTTTACAAGGGCGCCAAAGATCAGACGATAATCCAAAAAATCCAGCCTCACGTCAAAAAAATTCAACTGGATCACAAAGACGACAAGGAAAAGCAGGCAAAAGAACTGATGGCGCTTTATAAGGAACACAACATCAATCCCTTCTCAAGTATAATTTTCCTGATAATCCAATTACCGATATTTTTCGCCCTTTTTAGTATATTTACGAAAGAGATAGGCGCGGCCGTTTTTGAAAGCCATTATTTTGCAGGTTTTATGAATCTGGACGAGAAAAGTTTGGCGCTCGCGGCGTTCGCCGCCATTCTCCAATATATCCAAATGAAAATGATGATGAAGGGGCCTGTCGCGGCCAATCAGAAAATGATGATGTACGCCGGCCCAGTCATTACTATTGTTGTTCTTTGGAATCTTCCTGCCGCTATCGGGCTTTATTGGGCGGTGTCGAATCTTTTCTCCATCGGCCAGCAATGGTTCATTAATAAAAAGACGCAAGGTTGAATTTTTCCCCAAAGCGAAGTAATCTTACCTTCGTATGGAATTCGGGGAAAAAATAAAAAAACTGGTTGATTTGGCGGGCTTTTACGCTCCGGAGGTGACTATTGAGGATGAGCACCGCAAGATACTGATAATGGCGGATGACGAGATTATCCGCTCCAATCTTGATTCCGTTTTGCCGGCCCTGGAGCATTTGGTCAATCTGATGGCTCATCGCGACAAACAGCCGGCTTACGTGGTGGATATAAACTATTACCGCCGTGAACGGGAGCGGCTTATCGTCGAGTTGGCGAAAGCGGCCGCCAAAAAAGCCGTAATGACCAAATCGGAAATCGCCCTTCCCGCGATGAACGCCTATGAGCGCCGCCTGGTGCACGTGGAAATCTCCACCCGCCCCGATCTCAAAACCGAGAGTGTGGGGGTTGGAAGGGACCGCCATATAATCATCCAACTTATCGGATAGTTAGGGAGTAAAGAGAATTATCGTAAAGATTTATGAAGTAGAGATTCCCGGCGTTTACGCTCGGGTTTTTCGCGTCGATCAAGCCGGCGTTCCCCGGGAGGGATACCAGCGACACCTCGTCATTCGAAATATCGATTTTATATAACACATCGCTCGTGTGCGTTTTTTTCCGGAAATAATCGTCCGGCAAAACCGCGTTTTCCGGAAGGTTTTCCGGAACGAAGCAATAGATTATCGCGGAATCCGGCGAGCATTTAGATGGAAGGGTTAAGAAAGGAACCGGCGTCGCGAGGCCCAGGTTGGCCGTATTCAGCATTCGGAAGCCGTTTGCGGGTGAGAAGATGAACACAATCTTCTTGTCGGCGGATAATTTAATGATTAAGCCGTTTTCCGGCGAAAACATCTGGCTTAGCGACAGATCTTTGAGGTTCAAGTTCCAAACCCGTCCCGGGTAATCGGCCGAAGGATTTTCGCTTATGACGAGATTTTGGGAAGAAAGCGACTTCAGGTTTACATCCTCCAGCCGCAGATCTTTAGCGATGATTTTGTAGGTCGGCTGGCTTTGGGCGAGGTTGATGGATGAAAGGTTGATATTCGCGCCGTTCTTCACAAAGCCGATAAGCGTGTCGCTGTTATCCCCCCAAGTTGCTTTAAGGATGCCGTCGGGAAGCGGCCGCCAGCTTTCGTCAATGATGTCGAAAATCCCCCATTGGGGCAGGCGCGGGTCGCCGAAAGCGGCGAGTACCCGCTGGCCGCTCGGAGAAAGCTCGATGAAATTCGGAGCATTCAGGTTTTGTCCGGATATTTCCAAATCCGGCCCGTTTTTACCCAAGAAGACGCGGCTTTCGGGGTCGAGATAATAAGTTTCTTTGGTTTGAATATCAGTCCAGAAATCAAAAACAGGGTTTTCGGAAATTTTTGTGAGAACCGGCACGAATTGTTCGCCGCTGGCCTGGTCTTGGGTGCTTGTTCCGTTATTTCCGCCGGATGATGGGATGGTCGGCAGTTCGGAGCTTATCGGAGCCGGAACAAGCGTTTCGGGCGCCGGCGTCGCGAGCGCCGACCAGACGAAGTAAATTATAAGCCCGATAATCAGAATAATGAGGGCAACGAGCGCGATTTTTACGTAAGATTTCATGATTATTTACCAGATTTAAATTCAATACCCACACAGGTCCATAATTTATGGGAGCAGAGTCTCGGATTCTTATAACACTCGTCTCTGCCGGGCACTATTTGTTTGTTGTTGTCAGAAATGCCTCCTACCGGTGGGGGAGAATATGGGTCTGTGTAGTTAAAACCACTACTTACCAGAACGGTTATATCTATTTTATCTTTTCCAAGAAATCCCCCATCAGCCGTAAATCGCCATGAATTACAAGAAATAGTCGGAACCTTTTGATCCTGATTTGGGCATAATTTTGCTCCACTATCCATTTTTATCATAGTAGTAGTGCTATTCCTATCCGGTTCCCGGTAGGCATAAACAAGACAACTAGCAAGACTTGGATTATCGTTTTTGTAGTAAGGATAAGTCCAAACCTTCGAGCCAGCTTTTATTAGCGTGTCTTTCAAACCCAAACTAATCCAAGAAGCATCATCGTAATAACCACCACTATTATCCAATTTAGCATCGCTCTTTAGAATATTTTTTCTGTATTCGCAGGTGTCTCCAAATTTAGTTTTGCCAGGGGGATCAATAAAAATTTGTTTGAAATCGGGACAATTAATATCTTTTCCCCCCTGTTCCGCTAAACTGGATTTTTGGGTTATTTCTTGCAGTTCTCCGCCGCTAATATTCGTGAAATTCAGATCCAAAGTCACTATCTGAGGATTCACGGTTTTGAGGATGAGATACGATCCCAGAAGCAGACCCACGCCCAAAACGGCGGAGGTAATCATGTCTTTGGCATCTTTTTGTTTGTCGCTACTGCCGGCCGAGACGGTGTAATAAACCCCGCCCGCGACTATCATTCCCAGCGCCAGGAGCCCCGCGATGCCGACAGCGAAT
Source organism: Patescibacteria group bacterium (assembly GCA_038065455.1). Taxonomy (GTDB): domain Bacteria; phylum Patescibacteriota; class Minisyncoccia; order UBA6257; family GWB1-50-10; genus JBBTQX01. The sequence goes on along the minus strand of JBBTQX010000004.1, from coordinate 71,709 downwards.
CTATAGATATTGTTCAAATAATTCGGGATACTGTCGTTCGGCTGGCAATCTCCTAAATTAAAACCCTTGTCCGGGCAGGGAAAATCGACATTAACTATTTTTTTATCCGCCCCCAGGTCGGCGGCAAAAGACGAATGTCCAGCCGCGAAAAAAATTACCACCCCCAAAACCAGCAAGATAAAAATCAATCTTTTGTTTTTTTTCATTGGGTTATCGAAAGATTCAGCAAGCCTTTATTGAATTCATAAGGATTGTCGGAATTTTGAGCCGTGGCGGACACCAGAATGGAGTTTTGGAAATCGGACTTCGGCGTACCTACTTTAATCGTAAGTTTGTTGCCGTCCCCGGCCGCCGACTGATTGTTTATCTGCCAAAAAAAGGTGAGTTTTTTGAGAGAATCGACGTTGAAGAAAAAGGGCAGAGCTTGAAAAGCGACCTCGTCGCCCGGCTTCACCGATTGGTCTTTAAGAAATGAGGTTATGACAATGGACGGCTTCACAATCGGAATACGCACGGAATTCTCAAACGAGGCATTTCCGGCGTCCACCAAAACCCTTACGTTTTGGTAGCCGTTTTCGCTCTGCGTGGCGGCAAAAGAGACGGTTTTTTGGCCCGCGCCGTTCGCGATTACCGAGTTGTCCGCGTACCACTTGATATCGGCGCCGGTGATATCGGCCAATTTTCCTTTTTGAACCAGCTCCACGGAGACGATAATTGGGCTATTCGGAGTCGCGGCCGCCTTCCCCGCGTAATCGGCCGGAAAGTAGTTATTGGCTTGCCAGGTAATGATAAGCGGATTAGTTGTTTGGCCGAAAACCAAAAACGGAACAAATAGTAATGCGCCAAATATTATTTTCTTCATCCTCTTTATTATACTTCAAGAACCCGCGATTTTATACTTTCGCCGCGCTCCCAGTCAGTTTCTCAAAGGCCGCGAATTTTTCCGGATGATTATGAATGTAAACTTTTATCAGGAACGCTATAAGAATGGAAGGAATGAGTGGAATGGCGTTTGCCAGGTATTGGGCGAGATTCGCCCCCAACTTATTCGCGTAAGGGTCGTTTTTAGCCCTAAAGAAAAGCCAAGTAGCGAAAGTGAAAAAACTCTCGATTATCGGCGATAGTATCAAGCCTATGCCGAATAATTCCAGGATAAGGCCGAATATCCAAACAAGGAGCGCGAACATCACTCCTATGATTATCTCCGACTCGGTTATTTTTTTTATCTCCGCACTCATTCTTTCAATCCTTTTATTTCCAACATTTGTTCCGGATTGGTGGTGATTATCTGATCTTCGGTATACGAGGCGATTACTCTCATCGCGACGTGCTTCATGCCCGCGAAGAAAAGTCCCTCGCCCACGCCGGATTCCAGAAGAAAAGTCTTCTCCCCCTCCGTAAGGTCGAAGGCTTCGGCGACGCTCCCGATGGAGGTCGGCGATTGTTTCAAAAGCAGCTGGATGGATGAATTGGTAATAATCGGCCGGCCGTACTCGGATTTAATGAAGTCATCCACATCTTGGGTAATGGTCGTGACGCCGAGATAATATTTTCGGGCGCGCTTCACGAGGCCGAAAAGGAACGAGGCGCTGTCCTTGTATTTCATCATCCACCACGCTTCGTCTATTACCAGAAGCCTTTGTCTTAATTCCGAACGGATTAGATTCCAAACAAAATTCAAAACAATATACATCGCGATTGGGCGGAGCTCCTCCTCTAGGTCGCGGATGGAGAAAACAATGAGGCGATTTTTAATATCCACGTTCGTGGACGCGTTCGTGAATCCGGCGTAGGAGCCGTGGGTATATTTATCGAGCCTTTGGGCGAGTGTCTTCCCTCCTTCGGTATTTTCTAGCACCGTTTGAAGATCCTCCAAAAGCGGCGGATTCAGCTCTTTAATGGAGCCGAAGTTATCGGCGGTGATGTCGCGCGAGGCGTAGGTTTCGGTGATGGCGCGGTCGAGAAGAGATTCCTCTTCCGGCTTGATTTCGCCGAGCATCAACTTCACGAGGCCCGTGAGATTCAGCACATGGGATTTGAAAACGTCGGCTGGTTCTTCGCCCTCCGGAATGACCGGGATGTCGAAAGGATTCACGTGGCTCTGGGAAGTGAGCGATATTTTAAAATAACTGCCACCGATGGCATTCGCCAGATTCTGATACTCGTTTTCCGGGTCTATTACTATCACATTTGTGCCCATCATCAGTGAGCGGATAATTTGGAGTTTGGTGGCATACGATTTGCCGGAGCCGGACTTGGCGAAAACGACCATGTTGGCGTTTTCGAGCGAGAAACGGTCAAAAATAACCAGGCTGTTGTTATGCATATTTATCCCGTACATTATGCCGGTTTCGGAGGTAAGGTCAGGCGAAACAAAAGGGAAAAGGGACGAAGCCGGACCGGTATTCAGGGGTGTTTTGATATCCAGCTCGTCCTTTCCGATCGGAAAGACGGAGGTAAGCCCCTCTTTTTGTTTGAAAAGTGCTGGTTTCAGGTAGACCAACTTGCTTTCCATAAGGTTTACGATATTGTTTTCCAACTTGGCGAGATCTTCCAGGTTTTTCCCGTAAATCGTGATATAAACACCCACCTCAAAGAGTTTTTCCCGTGCTTGTTGAAGAGAATCCCGGAGCGATTCTATGTCCTGATAGGCCGTTTCGAGTACGGGGTCGCGGACAATACCTTTTTCCTCTTTTTCGCTTATTTCAGCTTCAACTTGAGCCACTTTCTTTCGGAGGTTTCGGAGCGCGAGCGCGGTATCCATCGGGTGGATGAATATGGAAATATCCATCATTTCCGGAAGATTTACGAGCGGCGAGAACCAGCCGGTCGAAATATATCTGGGATAGGTAAAAACGAAAAAAGTTTTGGAATAATAATCGCCTATCTTAATATAATTGCTCGCGATCTCCAGCCCCGCTGGAGCGATTACGTTCGGAATATCTTCGGCGCCCGGCTTGTACGCTTTAGGAATTTTAATATTCATCCCGTTAGAGACAGGATGCGCTCAAAAAGCGCATCCGTGATGGATTAGTTAACTCGACTTTATTGGATTTCATTGATTGTTTGGTAATCATATTTTTCATAAGGCTTATGTCTCTAACGGGATTCATTTTATTTGGCTATATCCAAAGTTCTTTTCTCGACGAGCTGGGGATTGTACAGATTATAAAAAAGTTCCGTTGCTTCTTCGTTTTCCAAAATAGCGGCTCGGATTCCGGTCTGGCTTAATCCTTCTATCACCTGCTCCGTCCGGTGGCGGAGCTGTTCCAAGTTTTCTTTCTCCATAACATTCTTCTCGTTATCGGAAGTTTTTTTGCCGAAAAGGCCGAGAAATCCTTTCGCGGCGGCCGGAGCGGCAATCGGGTCGTAGGGCACCACTATGAAAAAATTCTTGCTGATAATGGCGTTCTGGTCCACGAAACTCCGGATGAAATTCGCATACTCCTCTATTTGGATTTTTAAAAGCTCATTCTGCTCGTCTTTTTTCCGCATGTCCATTTTTGCCAGATAATTATCCACATTCACTTTGCGGGAATGGACGAAGATTTGAACGGAAAAATCGAGCGAGTTGATGAAGTTCTGGAAGCCGCCGAGAATCAGGTTTTGTTCGGCCTCGGATTTCAATTCAAAATTCACCCCGCTCACTATCAGGAGCTGGCGAAGCCCGCCATTTTTAAGATAAACGACGCCGTCCCGAATCTCTTTTATCGGAACGAATTGCTGGGATGGTTGCGGTGTATCGGACATATCCTTATTGTATTATAATTTTGTAATTTTTGTAATTTTTAAATAATGTCTAAATTCTAGTTTTTAAACACCGCAATTTTTTGATATTTTAGCAAAAATCAAGGTTAATTCGTGGGCCTCTTTCCATAAAACCATACACTCTTCTTTATGGTTCTGGTTCGCGGCGGCCATCATTCTAATCCAATGCTTAGTTTCATTAGATTCTTTTTGGGAAATTCTTATTTTATTTCTAAAATCCTTTTTAGAGCTTGCCTGGTTAGCCTCCATATAATTAGCCCCAATGCTCGTAGCAGACCTTATGACTTGGTTTATTAGTGGCTGGTTTATCCGATTTTCAGGAATTTTCTTAATGAAAAATATGACACTTTCTCCAAATTTAGCCGTCCTCTCTTCCAAATCATATTTCATAAAGTGTTTAAAAATTCAGACATTATAATTTATTTAAAAATTCAAAAATTAAAAATTGCCTAGTAGTCCACTTTTTTAGCTCTTCGTCTTTCTCCCGTCAGATACATCACCGTTTCGTATTTTTCACCGTCCCCGCTAACTTCGTCCGCCGGCTTGAAGAATTTGCCGGTAGTGATTTTCAAAGCGACGGATTTCAATTTTTCCTGGAGGCTCATCTTGCCCCGCAGTTCCTCCACCTCGTTGATATTCACGGATTCGCGGGCTGTTTGTCTTTGCCAGGTATAAAGGCGGGGTCCCCATAAATAACCGAAGACCGACACGATGATTTTGGGAAATTCTTGGCCGTTCACTTTTACGAAAGCGAAAGCGATGCCGATAAGCCCGGCAAAAACAGTGATAATAATGGCAAAGAAGAAATTGAAAACATAGAAAGATATGTAGCCTAAGATAGCGGCTCCCGCGACATAGAGAAATTGGGGCAGGGTCAGAAACCCGACGATTTTGGGCTTTTGTTCTATAAATTGCGGGACTTGGAAATTCATGGTTATAAAATTATCGCAGATCGATGGTATTTCCCTCCGTTTTCGGCTGGGGCTTTTTGATGGTGCCGAATATCTCGCTTTTCTTTTCTTCCGAGAGCGGGGATATTTCCGGCGCCGCCGGAACGGGTTTTATTTCCGGAATCGGAACGATTAGCGCGGAAACCGGTTCATTTTTAACGGGATTGATGAAATTTTGTTCAACTTCAAAGGGCGAGAGCGAGGTACGGAGCTCATTGTAGTTCACCGTTCTTTTTTCGTTTTTCGGAGAGTCGCCGGAAGTTTCTATTTCCACCTTTGTCGATTTTCCGGCGGGAGTTGGCTGATTTTTAGATTTGAAAAATCCGAACGGCATCGAAAATCCTTTGAAAGACGATTTCTTCTCTTCCGGAGCCTCGGATTTTTCTTGATGAAGAATAAAAGGCTTTTCCGACAAAGAAACGGGCCCAGGTACATCTTCGTCCACAATCTTAACGTTCGTTAAATTATTATTCTCTTTCTCTTTCTTTTTTGCTCCCCCAGTCGTCAAAACCGGCTGAAAAACATCCTCAATTTCTTTTTCGAAACGAACCAATACCCGCTCATTGATTTCGAGAGCTAGCGTTTTCGCCAACTCGGGATTTAAATCAAGAACAACCACAATTTGATGATCCAGATCTTGAATATGAATAAATCCAGCAATAATACTCCCAACAACACCAAGAACCGTCTCTATTTTTTCTTCACTCAGGTGGTGATTTTCGCAGATGAGTCTGATTATTTCGGCGTGTTCCGGAGAATAAAGAAGTTCACGAAGACTTTCTGGCATTTCATCCCATCGCCGGTCGAATTGCCCCTGGGTTATTTTTAAAGGATTAATCATTTTGTATTATCAGGGTTTCGGAGCCCCTCCGCTTGGCGGTGGCGTGCTGGCGGTTGTTCCTCCGCCGCTTGTCTCTTCGACGGGAGAAAACCCCATTGTATAGTTGGCAAGCACCGTATCAAATTGTTTTTTCATCTTTTTTATCTCATCGTATGCCGGGCTGCCCGGAGTAGCCATTTTCAAGCTTTCATCCAAGACATCATTATAGGTGTCGGTAAAGTTTTTTCTGGAGGGAGAATCAAATTTCGGTATCATGCTCGGTACGAGAGCAGGATTTTCCGACTCCAGAGCCCGGGCAAAATTTTGGGCAAGGTTTTTTACGTCGTTTATTTCAAAGCCAAACTTCTTTTTGCCGCTGAACAAATCTTTTACCGCAGCGGTTTCCAAGTCTTTTCTGGTCATGCTGCCAACTAGTTTATCTGTGGCTATCTGAAGACCCTCCTCGTTATTGTTTTTCAGCGCCTCCATCATATCCACCGTCATTAGGCCGTTCTTCTCAACGTCGCCGAATTCTCTTCCTTGATTGAATCTTGTAAAAAGAGATCTCGTGCCCCCGTTTATTATTTCTCCCATATCCAGATTACCCAACTGTTTTTCCTTGGAAAGTTTTTTAACAAGGGCTATTCGGCGCGGTCCGGAAGCAGTCAGTAGGGCCGCCGTGGCATCGGCAGTAGACATTTTACTCACGGCGCTATCGTGTCCCTTCAAAATATCTTCTCCTCCCGCGGTTGAAATTCTGGTGGCTCCGCGGGCTAAATAGCCGACCGCTTGTTTTACAACGGGGATTTTCACGCTCTTAGCTTTATCAACCAGCCATTCTGCGGCAGATTTGGAATCCGGCTTCTCTCCCTTTCTCCGCAAAGCATAACTTCCATATTGCAAGGCTTTTCGTCCAGCCATCGATCTTGCTCCTTCGCCCATTTTCGCGGCTAGCTTCATAGATCCTTCTGCCCCCTTAATCCCTAGAGTTTGGGCCACAATCAATCCGCCCAGAAGCAGTCCCGCGAGCACTATCATCTGCGCGCCTTGCTGCATAATAGATGTCAATGCGCCCGTAAAGCCGGTCGCGTTGATGAAAATCGAGTTTTTTTCCATCTGGAAGGCAGTCTCCACCGCCAAATAGAGGAAGAAAGTGACAGCTGGCAGGAAGAAGCACCACTTTATGAAATTCTCCCACCATTTCTTATAGAGATATTCCAAGTCGGGAAAGACCCAGAACATCCAGGCGAGCGGCGAAAGGATAAGTAGGAAGGAAAGATAAATATAGCGGTAAAGGAGCATAAGCGCTAAAGCGGCCATTGAAATCACCGCGATGGCCATGAAGATAACGTTGAAAACCAATCCGGAGATGCTGATAAGGGCCGCCGCCGATACGTCGCTCAAAAAATTCCCCTGCGAGGCTGGATCGGGCGGCTCCGGATTGTCGGTATTTTTCATCAGCAGTCGTTGAGGACTGAAAGCGCCGGCGATGGCATCGGTGAGGTTCCGGCCGGTAGCGCCCTCCACGACCAGTCTCTTCAAAAAAACTTTCGAAACTGTATCCGAGAAGCTGATAAAAACCCCCGCAATCGTAAGGCTGAAGTTCACGAGAATGGCGGCGCCGATCAGGAGCGGTAAGAGCTTCTGAACGCTATATTTTTCGTAGCGGACGATGGTCGCGACTGCCATCACTATCATAATCAGGACGAAGCCGAGGTTCGCCACATCTCGGGTGATTGTCCAGCCGATACTGACCAGCGTGTTCGTTTTATCCAAAATTTTGGCGTTCAAATCCATCGCGATATTCACGAGCCCGCCGGCAAGCATAAAAAGGAAGCCGAGGATGGTGTTTAAAATATAGGCGAAAACCTTGAAGGCCGTGACGAAAATTCCGACTGCCGCGTCGGTAATAATCGAGGTTTGCGCTCCGGCAAAATGGGGAATGATAAACAAAGAAACAAAAAAAATTGTTCCAAGCGAGAATAATACAATTTTTTTATTTCTAATTATTTTTTCCATTTTATTACTCCTATTTTAAGAGCAAACTTTCTTTTTTAATTCTTCCAGATTGGTTAGTGTATCTTGAACAGAATTTAGAAGGTTATTAGCGTCGATATTAAGTTGTCCGGCGGCAGATCTTTTGCCATCTATTTGAGATTGGCAAGATTGAGGTTGGTAATAGGTATCACAATTACCCGCGTTAATTTGGGAAATAAGGGTTTGTATGGAAGCGGAATTAGTTTTAATTTCTGTTGATTTTGCGGTGATGAGCACGGGGTTTAAATTCGCTTTGTCCACGGCGGCTTGAATGGCAGGTCTATCGGCGTGAGTATTTGATTGGGCAATACAGGCAAGAGTATCTTGACCGGTTTTTATCGCTTCTTCGTTTTTATCGGAAGCATTTTTGAGAATCGATGAGGCGGCGAGAATGGTGTTGGCGGCCGGATTAATCTGGTCAAGATAAGCACCTGTCGTTTTACTGTTGCTTATCTGCCCTTGGATTTTATCGTAATCCCCGGATGCCTGATTAACCCTGTTTCTTTGGGAATCGGAAAACTTCTCATTTTCTGGATTTTTCGGAACGGGTTTATTGAAATTCTGTATTCCTCTTACCCCTCTTTTTATAATGTCATTGATAGCCGCGTCGGCGATAATAGCGAGAGAATTGGTAAGGTCTTTTGAGTTTATTATAAGATCAAATTCTGGAAGAATGGATTTTTCCAAAGCGGCCGCAATCGTCCGACCGGGTGTCGTGATTGTGGTACCAGCACAACTATAAAAGAAATTTTTACTACTTTTCGTCGGAGAAGGAGGTGCTAATTTTGGATCGTCCCAAGTCTTCCCATGATAAACATCACCCTTATTTATATGACCATAAAAATTTATTGTATTTTGGTCTATTTCGGAACCAGCTTTTGCCAGCTGTTTAGTTATTTTATCCATTAAATCCCATCCGCCGGTGCATTCCGAAGAATCGAATCCAACATTAACAGTTTCTTTTAGAGCGCTGGAATTTATCTTAAGAGCCGTGCGGCTCGTTATCTCGCTTTGAGTCAGAAGCTCCACTCCCCATTGGTTGTTTTGAGGTTTTAGAAGCTCCTGATAGCCGATCCAGCCGCCGTTCTTGAAGTCGTCCCGGTAGCTTTCAAAGCTTTTAATGACGCTCGTGAGCGTACATTGGGCTCTTTCGGCGAGCGGAGCCGGCTGCTGGAGTTGGAAAGTGATATCAAAAGAAAAAGGTTTACAAAGCGGAGCAGTGAAGGCATATTCTTGAAGAATATCACCTATAGCTTGGTCCCCGGCGTCGGTGAAAACTTTTTCGAAGTCTTGGGTGAATTTAGGTCCTTCTGGCCCATACCCATTATTTATCCACTCTACGACATCCTGGGTCATAATATTTAAAAGTCGTTTTTTCAAAGCGGCAAGCGCGACATCCGCTACAAAACGCTCACATTCCGTTTTTTTATCGCTCGCGACCTGCGCTTTTTGACCGCTTTGAACTGCACTATCGGAAACTGGAACAGCATCAATGCTCACTACTTTGTTCACTATTTTATTCGCAGCACCCGATATGGTTCCACTCACTGTATCTTCAGCAGCCCCGAACAATTTCCCTATTGTTGCTTCATATGCTCCGCAAACCGCCCAGGTTATCGGATCAGCCGCTTGAGCTTTTTGAGGAACCATTAATGCGGTTCCCGCCAAAACAGACGTTAAAAGAACCAAAGAAATAATTTTTTTCATCAATAAATCCATTATGGTATCAATTTTAAATATTTTTCTTTCATCACTGAATCCAAATTCAATGTTTCCTGCACGATATTCGGAACCTCTTTGAAGGCGATAATCATTTTGAGCGGATCGGAACTCAAATTAGCCATCGCGGAATAGGCCGTGAATTTCTTCTGCCATAAATTCAGGTTTTGTAGATGCCAAGCGGAAAGTTGTTCCGGGACTTTAAGCGCAAGAAAATCAGCGACTTGTTTATTTGCAATTCTAGCGTATTTGGCGAGTGCGGTGGAATCGTTATTTTCAATTAAATTATTGAGCATTGTCACGATGGAGGTTTTGAAATTCCCAAAGTTTTTCTTGGATATTTCCCCGATTGTGTTGAAATAAGCGAGTTGGGCCTCCGGCGAATTATCAGAGCCGATTCTGATATCTTTTAAGCCGAAGACCGGGAATTTCATATTTTGCTCGATAGACTGCTCTATGGAGTTGCCCAACGAATTAGATGAAGGAAGGGCAATGGAAGAAGTTCCTTGTTCGGATACTAGTTTACTGTTTACCGTGAGAATTCCACTGGAAATGTTTTTAGCGAGCAATTCGGTTAAATTGTCGGTCGCGGGAGACATATTTGTTCCGGAAATCGCGCTCGGGATAATGTCCCGATTTTTATCGGTTCGGTAGTCAAAACCGGATTCAGAGTTATTCTTATTCAGGGCTACCATGGCCGGAAATTCTTGATTTTTTCCGGTGGAATTGACGATTAGCAGAAAAAATGCCAAACCGCTCAATAAAATAATGGCGGAGATTATTTTCCTTTTTTTCATATAATTCGAGATGTTATCAGTATACTATATTTTGCCGCCGGATGTTATAATGTTTTTGGCTTAAATAAGCCTTTTTGAACAATGCCTAACATGTTTTACAGAGGAGTGAAAATGTTTTTTATTATATCTTCTTTTTCTTTCTTTTTTCTTGCTGTCGGTATGCTTATTTTCCCTCAATTCGCTTCAGCAATAGGACTGATCATTCCTTTCGGGGGCAATATCTTAGTCGCCGTTCCTTGCACTAATGGCATTCTTATTACGGTTGGGCAACCTAGACCCGGAGTTTTTCTTTATCAGCCGGGTGTTTCCGTGATTTACGAAAATTTCATTCTTAAACCCGGCGCGAAAGTCTTGGGAACCGCCATCCCGGGAGGGGTTTGCGTGCTTCCGGTACCCATTACGGCGGAAGGTACCATCTGGAAAGCAGGAGTTAGTTTATTTTAAATCAAACAGCCCCCACTTTTTCCTTTTTTCTTTCTCTCTCCCCACTCCCCATCCTCCTCTATCACCATCTTTCTCCTTCATTCCCCCTCTCCCTTTTTTCTACATTTTTACAAAGTTATTATGTCATGACATAATAACTTTGTAATAGCGAATATTTAGTATATTTTGAAGTGATTTTTGAATTTCTCCTCCCCTTCAAATCGGCTCACATAAAGGATAAGAACCTCTTTTCTTACATCAAAAATAGACGCTATAAAATCTATCTCATTCTCGCAGGGATAAGGAGTGATAAATACGCTTTTCTGAATAGGATAGAATTCCAAATTTTTCAGCTTTGTCCGAAAAGCGTCGCGGGCAATGCGTTTGTAATGCGGTATATCAAACATTATCAGCCGCCATTGCCCATCCCAGCGGGCGGGCTTTTTTATTTTTATTTCATCAATTTGGTACCGCAGTATTTTCTCCCGGCCGTTCTTAGTAAGGGTGATTTTCACCACTCCTCTCCCCTCCTCTTTATACGATACCAATTCTCTACTTTGGAGATTTTTCAAATCATTTAGAAATCGATATTTTTGAAACTTTTTATTCCTGAAATAATAGCGGATAAAATTTTTCACCAGCATCGCGCCGCTTACCGGCGCTATAAGAGAGAGTGTCAAAACACCGGTGCCTATAGCAAGGTATTTAAGAAGGCGATAGGGTTGTGAGTTTCTCCTAATTCGCATTTTACTAAGTTATTATGTCATGACAGTATAACTTTGCAATATTCTAAATTATAATGAATTACTAATATTTTTCTGTTTTTACGGTTTTTGCTTGTTTTTAAGCGGTAAAAATCCGAGCCAGTTCTCTTATTTGAGACACATTGAGATTTTGGGCCCGGCTGTTATGGTCTATACTATTTTCTTTTAGGATTTTCTCAATTTCCACCTTGTTTTTCCCCATTCCAAGCAAATTGTTCAATATGGTTTTTCGGGGTTGTTTGAAGAGAATTTTTATGAATTTATGATAATTCTCGGCACTTTTCGCCTCATCCCCCGTTTCTCGTTTTTTGTTTATGGTTTTTAACCTGATAATCGCCGAGTCCACTTTGGGTTGGGGAGAAAAATCCGACTTGGGAATAATACCGATGATTTCCGGTTCCGCCCAGTATCGGACACTCGCGGAGAGCAAATTCATTTCTCCGCAGATACGCTTGGCCACCTCTTTTTGGACCGTGAGAACGGTGATTTTCGGCTTGTGCTCCAATTCGCTTATCGTTCTCAAAAGGAAGCCGGTGATGTAATAGGGAATATTTCCAATTAACTTATAACTTGTTTTTGACCCATAACCCGAAACTACGTCCGGAAGCATTTTTAACGCATCGCCGGCTATAATTTCGATTTTATCTCCATGTTTCTTCATTTCATCTCCAAGTTTTTCCACCAACCCCTCGTCTTTCTCAATTGCGATTATTCGTAATTTGTCATTAGTTATCAGTTCTTTCGTCAGCTCCCCGTGTCCGGGACCGATTTCAACCACCACATCGCCGGATTTTATGTCCAGCGCCCCAACAATCTCTTTTATTTTCTCCTTGTTTAACAGGAAATTCTGACCGAGGCTTTTCTTTGATTTTTCCATTCGTTTTGGTATAATACCCCTATTAGTACGATTTTACTTCAATTTAAGCCCCTTTTTAAGGGGATGTTCAAAACGACCAGTTTCTGGTCGCTCCTTTTTATCCCCGCTTTCCTGGTTTTGAACGCGTCCGTTTTCTGGTTTTGGCGCAACACCGAAGCCTATGAGAGGCCGGCGGCCTGGAGTTCGGGCGGTCCGGTAGAGGAATTGGGGGCCGGACGCTCCTCTGCTTCGGGTGATGTCGTTTATCCGGGCGCTCCGGCCGACACGGCCGAAAACAACGTTTTTTTGGCGGAGGGTACGGCTGTTTCCGGCGCCTCGGATCCTCTTACCAATCTGATATTCCTGGGCGACGGCCTCAAAAAATACAAAGTGAGAAAGGGTGATACTTTCCAGAAGATTGCCGCGAACCTCGGCCTTTCGGCGGACGCTCTCAAGAAGCTTAATCCGGGAGTGAAGACGATAAAACAAGGCGATACAATCGTGGTTTCGCCTCTGGAGGACAAGTCGGCGATTCAAGCCGTTTCCGTGGATGGTATTCTCCCCGATCTCAAGGATTATTTCGCTTTGCCGGCAATCGGCTGGAATTGGGGCCAGCTCCATAATGCTAATGCGGTGGATATCGCGAATCAGTGCGGTACGTCTGTGCATGCTGCGGCGGAAGGTCTTGTGATTTCGGACAGTGTTTTGGGAGATGGCGCGAGCGGCTGGAACAACGGCTACGGAACCTTTGTTCTTCTTGAACATCCAAACGGCGTGAAAACCCGCTACGCTCACTTGGATAAGGTTCTCGTGAAGATTGGGCAATACGTAAGCCGCGGCGAAGAAGTTGGCATAATGGGAAATACCGGCAACACGCACGGCCCGACGGGATGCCATCTTCATTTCGAGGTTTTCGGCGCGAAAAATCCCTTTGCAGTCAGCAAATAATTATTCCCCAATTTTCAGCCTATACTGGAACGCTTCCGCCAAGTGGTCCGTTTTTATTTCCAAACTTTCTTCGAGATCGGCGATGGTTCGGGAAACTTTGAGGATGCGGTAATAGCCGCGGATGGAAATGAAATTCTTTTCCAAAGTTTCCTTGAGGAAATTTTCCGCTCCAGTCTCGAGTTTCGCAATTTGTTCCGTCTGGCGCGAAGACATTTCGGCATTCGTGAATATTTTGAAGCCGTTTTTTTTAAATCTTTCCCGCTGAACATCTCTCACCTCCCTAATTTTTTTTCTGACTGGTTCATCGTTTTCGCTGTTTTCTTCTCGTCGCAGTTCTTCGACGGGTATCCTTGGCACTTCAAGTTGGATATCAATCCGGTCCATTAGTGGCCCGGAAATCTTTTTGTGGTAGCGGAATACCTCGTTCGCCGTGCACCGGCATTCTTTTTCCGGGTCGTTGAAATATCCGCAGGGGCAGGGATTCATCGCGGCAACAAGGATGAATCGGGCCGGAAAAACCAGCGATTTTTTGGAACGGGCGATGCTTACCGAGCCGGATTCGAGCGGTTGGCGCAGGCTCTCGAGCGCGTCGCGATGGAATTCCGGCATCTCATCCAAGAAGAGCACGCCCCGGTGAGCCAGACTTATCTCGCCCGGTTTAGGAATCGAACCGCCCCCGATAATGGATATAAGCGAGGCGTTGTGATGCGGCGCCCGAAAAGGGCGGAAATCGATAACCGGACTCGCCCGATTCAAAAGGCCGGCGGCGCTCCAAATCTCCGTTATTTCGATTGTTTCTTCGAGGGAGGGCGGTGGAATAATCGAATTCATCGCCTGGGCCAGCATTGTTTTTCCTGTGCCGGGCGGACCCGAGAAGAGCAGATTGTGGCCGCCCGCCGCGGCGATTATAAGCGCCCGTTTGGCCGCCGCCTGGCCCCTGACCTCGCTCAGTTTCACGAAAACCCCCGAATATCCGGGAGTCATCTCGGTCTTTATTTGCGGAGCGATGGGCGCGGTTCCTTCCAGGTGCCCGATTATTTCGACCAGATTTTTCACGCCAAAAACCTTGATGTTTTCGAGAATCGCGGCCTCGACCGCGTTTCCCGCCGGAACGAATATTTCTTTGAAACCTTTTCTTTGGGCGAGAAGCGCCGCGTTCAAAGCGCCCGCGACCGGACGCAAGGCGCCGTCGAGCGAAAGCTCGCCGATAAACATCTTATCTTTCGTTTCAAAACTTTTTAATTGCTCGCTTGCCAAAAGATAAGCGAGCGCGACAGGCAGGTCGAATCTCGAGCCGACTTTTTTCACGTCGGCCGGCGCGAGATTTATGGTGATGCGCCGATTCTCTTTTGAGGGCGGCTTAATGCCGGAATTTTTGAGGGCGGAATTAACCCGCTCCTTCGCTTCCGTTAGGGCCTTGTCGGCGAGACCGACGATGTTGAAAGAATGGAGGCCGACATTCAAGTCGGCCTCCACTTCGATAAGTTCGGCGTTTACACCATCCAATTCTGCGGAATAAAGTTTGGGAACCGCCGGCATCGTTTATTTTTAGGCTCCGCGCTTGCAGTTTTTACAAAGGAACGATTCCGGGTCTATCTCCAAAATTTCCATTTCTATTAATTTTCCGCATTTTCCGCAAGTACCATAAGTCCCCTCTTTTATTTTTTGGATGGCTTTGTCGATTTGGCTCAATCGGGCGTCTTGGGTTTTTTTAATGCCTAAATAGTTGCCCATTTCTTCCGCTTCATCCGATTCTTCGTCGAAATTATCCACATCGCTTCCGAAATCCAATCCCTCTTTTAATTTTTCCAAGTCTTTTTCAATTTCAAGTTTTTCGGAGAGGAGCTTCTCTTCGATTTTTTTCAAATCTTCCTTGTTCATAATTATTATTGAAGCCTCTTGATTATCTCTTTGAAGCCGTCAAATGAGGTAGCGATTACCAGTTTATTTCCGACCCAGCCGTAATCGATGGTAAAACCAGGATTTTCGAAAGTGAGATAGCGATGATTCGATGCGCCGGAAACCTGGCTGGATTTCCAGGCTTTTTCCGCTCCCGGGTTGCCCGAAAAAATTCCGCTAAAACCCAATTTTTCGATGAAAGATTGAAGACCGCTTATTTTTGTTTCCAAATCGGTATTATCAGCCAATTGGAAAACAAAACCGAGTGAGCGGACATTTTTACTGTCATTATAAACCATTCCAGCCGCTCCCCCCTCATTGAATTGGTAATTGAAAGCTAAGGCTTCCAATTTCAAAACGTTTTTGAGAATATCAGCGGTTTCTAATAAATTTCCATTTGAGTCCTTGTAAATTATTTCAGTAAGGCTGGGCGAGGCGGTCGTATTCAAGGCTAGATTGGAAAGCACCGGTCCGTATTTCAGTACCGTGCTTAATTCAAGTTTACTATCGGCCGGAATCGTAAGAATCGAAACGTGGGTTGGTGCCGGCGTAGCGGGCGCTACGGGCGCGGTAGAAGAAACGACTTCGGTAATCGGAGCCGGTTCGGATATCGGGGTCGGCTCGGTTGCGGGAAGCGCCGGCGCCGGATTGGGATTCATATTAATCGGAATTGCAATCGGAAATGAATTCGGATTGGCGAAGAAAATCGGATAAATGACGAAGTAGCCGAGAGCCGCGAGGCCGACGACCGCAATGAAAACTATGATAGCCGTGAAGACCCCCTTACCACTTTTTTTGACTGGTATTTCTGGCATCGGCGAACCGAAGGTTGTGTCCGCCTGAGGTATCTGGAATGATTGATCTGGAACGGAAGTATTCGGAACCGGAGGAACTACAGCCATATTTTCGGGCGCTGTTTGCGGAACATAAGGTTTCGGAGTGGGACTGCCGGTATTAATCGACTGCATGTCGGAACTCATCGTCCGCACGTCGACGTTCGGAGCGGCCGGCTTC
This sequence comes from Patescibacteria group bacterium, assembly GCA_038065455.1. Taxonomy (GTDB): domain Bacteria; phylum Patescibacteriota; class Minisyncoccia; order UBA6257; family GWB1-50-10; genus JBBTQX01. The sequence continues at coordinate 55,714 of JBBTQX010000004.1, read as the reverse complement.
ATCAACGGAGACTCGCCCTCGCCTGCACCCATTAAGTTTTCATTTGCCATTGTCCTTATATTATACCACCTGAGAATTTTCTGTGTTGTGGATAAGATAGACCGGGCCCGGTAAATTACTTCGCCGCCACCTGCTTCAGAGAAAGTCCGATTTTTCCGTCCTCCGATCGGATTACTTTCGCTCTTACAAAATCGCCCACCTTGACGACATCTTCCACTTTTTTAACAAAACCTTCTTTGAGTTCGGAAACATGGATCATTCCATCTTTGCCGCCGCCGAGATCCACAATTGCTCCAAAATCCAATATTTTAATTATCGTTCCTTCAACCATTTCTCCGATATTCACATCCTTCGCAATTCCTTTGATTATCGAAACCGCTTGAGCGACGAGAGCCGAATCGGTGCCGGCGATAAATATTCTTCCGTCTTCTTCGATATCTATCGTTACCTTATTTTGGGTCTGAGCCAGAATGCCGTTAATTGTTTTTCCGCCCGGACCGATAATTTGCCCGATATTTTCAATGGGGATTTGGATGGTTGTGATACGGGGCGCAAAAGGCGAAAGATCTGCGCGGGGTGCGGAAAGCGTTTTATCCATAACATCCAGTATTTGGAAGCGTGCGGTCTTCGCGGCCATTAAAGCTTCTTTGAAAATTTGAAGCGTAATACCGTCTACTTTCACATCCATCTGAATGGCATTTATTCCGTCGCGCGTGCCGGCCACCTTGAAATCCATATCTCCGTAATGGTCTTCCGGTCCTTGAATGTCGGTTAGGAGTTTGTAGCGGCCGCTTTCATCACTCATCAATCCGATGGAAATTCCAGCCACTTGTTTTTTGAGCGGTATGCCGGCATCCATAAGCGAGAGCGAGGTTGCGCAGGTTGAAGCCATAGAGGAGGAGCCGTTCGAGGAAAGAGTTTCGGCAACGACGCGGATTGCATAAGGAAATTCTTCTTCGGAGGGCAGCATCGCAACGACGGCTTTCGCAGCCAATGCGCCGTGGCCGATTTCTCGGCGGCCGGGTCCCCGATTGGAGCGTCCTGTTTCTCCGGTTGCAAAACCCGGGAAATTATAGTTCAGCATAAAACGCTTCTTGATTGTGCCCTCCATGCTCTCAACAAGTTGTTTGCCTTCGGGCGTCGCAAGAGTTGTCATCGCCAAAACCTGAGTTTCACCTCGGCAGAAGAGCGCCGAGCCATGAACTCTTTTAAAAAGACCGGCTTCGGCATGAAGATCGCGAACCTCATCCATTTTTCTTCCGTCAACCCGCTTATCTTTTTCTATTGCCAAAGTATGGACATATTTGTCCACCTCTTCCTCGAAGAAGACCTCGGCGGAATTGAGCACGCTCTCATTCTCGCCGGCTTTTTCGAGATGTTCCAATATTTTTTTCCGTAACCCTTCGGTGTGCTTAGCCGCAAGAGCTTCCTCCAAATCTTCTTTCAAAAATTCATTCACGACGGATTGGGTTTTCGGATCGGCGGTTGCCAGAGCCACTTGGGCCTTGGGTTTTCCTATTTCCTTCGCGATATCTCTCTGAAAAGCCACCAATTTTTTGATTTCTTCGAAACATTCGGCGAAAACTTTTTCCGCCACGCTCTCGGAAATCTCTTTCCCCTCGAACTCTATCATATTAATTTTCTTATCCGTTCCGGCGAAATAAGCCTGATAACTCGCAATATCTCCATTTTCCGGAGAAATAATCTTCATTCCGGCCACTGGGCCGTTCCAGGGAATGTCGGAGATGGCGAGCGCGGCCGAAGCCGATAGAAGCGCGATAAAATCCGGATCATTTTTTTCTTCGTAAGAAAGAATAGTGATAACTACCTGGACTTCGCGGCGGAGGCGGGGGTCGAAGAGCGGGCGGATGGTACGGTCGATGACGCGGGCGGAGAGTACGGCATCATCTGTGGCTTTGCCTTCGCGACGCACGAAACGGCTACCGAGGATTTTTCCGGCGGCATAAAATCTTTCTTCATAATCAACTGTGAGCGGAAAGAAATCCCCGCTCTTGTCCTGCTCACTCATTACAACGGCTGCCAAAACGGCCGTATCGCCATGCCGGCCTATGACGGCCGCATTCGCCTGGCCGGCTATTTTCGAAACTTCAAACGAAACCTCCTCGCCTTTCATACTTGTTTTGTATATTTTTCTCGCTAAGTCCATATTAGTTGTTTTATTAAAAATTTATTCCCGGCTCTTTATTCTCAAGAGCGCCCGGGGAATGTGTTCCACCTCGACGAAGGTGTCGGTAGTTTCTTTGAGTTTTCCTGAAGCCGTCCGGCTGAAAGCCGCGACTTCCACTGCTTTGCCCATTCCGAGCTTCAGATATTCCACGAGGGGCACGAAATCGCCGTCGCCCGTCACGAGCACGATGACATCCAGGGTCGAAGCCATCCGCATGGCGTCCACCGCCAGACCCACATCCCAGTCGCCTTTTTTCGTTCCATCCGGATATATCTGAAGGTCTTTCACTCTTAATTCCATTCCGGCTTGGCGCAGGGCCTCGAAAAAAGAACTCTCTCCTTCGGTATTTTCCGTTTTGATGACATAAGCCATCGAGCGGACCAGCTGGCGCCGGCCTACGACCGCCTTCATCAATTCTTTGAAATTGACGCGGGAACGGTAGAGATTTTTTGCCGAATGGTAAATATTCTGGACATCTATGAAGACGCCCACTCTCTGGTTTGGATTGTTATTAACCATCTGTTTACGCCTCGATTGCGAGCTTCTTCATAACTTGCGTATAGCGCTTCTCGTCATCCACTTTGAGGGCTTGGAGAAAGCGGCGCCGTTTGCCCACCATTATCAAAAGACCCCGCCTAGAGTGATTATCTTTGGCGTTCTTTTTGAGGTGATCGGCCAGAAGCTTAATTCGCTTAGAAAGAAGGCCAATTTGGACCTCCTCGGAGCCGGTATCGGTATCGTGCTTGGCACTCTCTTTGATGACATTCTGCTTTTGTCTCTTGGTTAACATGGTTTTTCCATTCTATCTCAGGTTTTTGAATTTGTAAAGTTTTTATCGCCTCTCCCGCATCCCCTTCATTACCACTCGTAAAGTCGTAACCTAGCTTCGAGATATTTCTTTGGGAAGAAAAACCTCACCTTTTTATTTTATTAATGGGGTATCCCTAATTTCCTCAAGAAAACCGTCTCGCAGGCCGAGTGGGCATGGTTTCCGCGAAGCGGAAGAGCGAGGCCGAGAGCGAGCGCAAATTCCACGTCCCGATTGCGAAAGCAATCGTGGATGCTCGATAACCGGAGGTTATCGGCACTGGGGAATTTGATAGCGTGTTTTTTGAGGGAACTAGGGATACCCCCAAACCTTTTGCGACAGAAGTGGTAAGATGAAACAAATGACCGAAGCGGAAAAATATCTCAAGGATTATCTGGACTATCTGGAGGTGGAAAGAAACCGCTCGCGGAAGACGCGCGAGAACTATGGGCGCTACCTGAAATTTTTTCTGGAAAACCAGAAAATCCGTTCCATTAAGGATATTACGGAGGATGCGGTGCGCGACTTCCGGGTAAATCTTTCCCGCAAAGATTTGAAAAAAAATACCCAGAGTTATTACGTAATCGCCATTCGCAATCTTTTGAAATATCTCCTGAAGCGCGATATAAAAGTGCTCGCTCCGGAAAAAATAGAGTTGCCGAGGGTTTCCCGACGCGACATTGAAACCCTGGACTATAAAGAATTGGAGCGCCTGGTTTCGGCTCCCGACGGGAAGGATTTGCGCTCGCTTCGGGACCGGGCAATTTTGGAAACATTTTTCTCGACCGGTCTCCGGCTCTCCGAACTTTGCGCCCTCCCCCGCTATCTGGATTTGGAGCGGGGCGAAATATCCGTGCGCGGAAAAGGCGACAAGCTCCGGGTGGTTTTTCTGTCGGAGGGGGCCAAAAAATCCATTAAAAACTATTTGGAAAAAAGAAGCGATACCGAGGAATACCTTTTCGCGAGCCTGACCAAAAAGAACAAGGTAATCGGCCGGATAAATCCCCGTTCCGTTCAGAGATTAACTTCTTTCTACGCCAAAAAAGCCGGCATCCCGAAAAAAGTCCACCCCCATCAAATCCGACACTCGTTTGCCACCGACCTTCTTATAAACGGCGCCGACCTGCGTTCGGTCCAGTCGCTTCTGGGCCACGCCAATATTTCGACCACCCAGGTCTATACCCACCTGACCAATAAGGAGCTCAAGGAAATCCATCAGACCTTCCACGCCCGCCGCCGCAAATAGTAAGAAGATATTCTTCTATTTATTTTATTAATAGAATCACTATCCTATCTTTCCGATAGGATTAATAAGATAGTATAATAAAAATATGGCTAAAGGAGATATTTTATTGAAGGTTTTGGAGGTTTTAGGAGATATGACAATTAATAGTTTTGATTTTTTCAATGCTTTCTTGAATGCCGGTTACGGTGCCTCCATTGGTAGAATGGAACACGAGACATATAAAATAAAAGACGATAGAGCCGGAAGAAAAAAAGAAGCGGAAATTAAACAAAAATATTACAACCTTCTTTATAAACTAAAAGAAGACGGCCTTATAAAAGTTGAAGCGAGAAACAAGACAAATTTCTTCTCCATTACCGGAAAAGGAAAAGAAAAACTTGAAAAATTGAAATTGGATAATATAAAAAGATTGCCTCGGCCTATGAGCTATTCGAAAGAAAAGGGTCAATTTACCATTGTTGTTTTCGATATTCCGGAAAAAGAAAGATCAAAGCGAGCCTGGATTAGAGAAGTTTTAAAAAACCTGGACTTGAAAATGATTCAGAAAAGCGTATGGGTTGGCAAAGTAAAAATCCCAAAACAATTCATCGATGATTTGGATAAGTTTAATATGGTTGATTTTGTCGAAATTTTTGAAATCAGCAAGGCGGGAAGTTTAAAACAAATCAACTAAGATTCGTTTTTGCCGATTTCCAATATTGTTATTTCCACGTTTTTTATTTTGTCTTCTTACTATCCTATTTATCCGGTCGGATAAATAGGATAGTAATGATAAAACATAGGAACAAAAACAAACCGATAAATAATCGGTTTCAGGCCCCAATACGGAGAATTAATAATTATCTAGTGGGCAGGGTGGGACTTGAACCCACAAGACCTTGCGATCGCCAACTCCTAAAGTTGGTGCGTCTGCCAATTTCGCCACCTGCCCATGCTAAAATACCCTTTATTTATCGCATAATACCGCGATTTAGTTAGTTCAACAAGTAAGTGCAACACTTCGGTAAAATGAAGTGTATGTCATATCAACATTTTTCAATCGAAGAGAGGGAAATCATTCAGGTGATGAGGTGGAAAAGGGAATCGGTCCGTTCTATTGCTTTTGTTTTGAATCGCTCTCCATCGTCAGTCTCCAGGGAGCTGCAGAGAAACTTTCCCGGGGAGCGCAGAGTATATACCCCTCGTCTGGCTCACGAACGAAAACACGAATGGCCTCATCCGAGACTACTTCCCCAAGAAGACTGATTTCACTATGATACAGGAAGAAGATATCGCGTATGTCGAACGCGCATTAAATTCAAGACCAAGAAAACGTCTGGGGTGGAGAACACCCCAGGAGGTGATGAGTGTTGCACTTGAGGGTTGAATGTGCCTTACGAGTAATTGACAACTAATTTGTTCTATGCTAAGATATAAGCAGAATATTGTCATAATAAATAACTAACTTATAACTAGATTCTTCCGAAAGGAAGGAAAGGAGATGTAAAAATGGCTGTTAAAAAACAACACGTAAATGAGGCATTGAGTTTCTTCAATACAGAGTTGGAAAAACTTGCCGACTTGTTCGTTGAAAAATTTATCCCGGAGGATAGTAAATTAAGAAATAACCCTATCTTAAAGAGAGGTTTCGATCTTTTTACCAGTTGGATAGAAGGAAGAGCAGAGAAAGTTTCTAATCCATTTCTTTCGGCGATAATGGAAAAAAGCTCCGATTTTTTGGAATATGTTTCAGATAGACTGGATAACAAAAAAGAAGGAGACGTGTCTGGAAAAAAACAAAAAAAGGATATTTCCTCTAAAGCCGCAGAAAGCACTAGAGCAGCTTTTGTTGGTAAAATATTCGAACGTCTGGAAAAAGCCGGTGATATGGACATGGAAAAAGAAGCGGAGAAGATAAAGAAAGAGCTCCAACTCTTTGATGATATCTTCTTCGGTAAGAAAGAAGAACCGGTTATTGCTGACGACAAACCCAAAGGAAAAGGTTTTTGGGAAAGCTTCAATGAGGCGGATAAAAATGCCGCAAATTGGTTAAGAAAATTCAGAGGTGAAAAGAAAGGAGAATGGCAATGAGAACAATAGTAGAAATTTTCCGTACCCCACAGGTACTAATGGTTTGGTTAATTTTAAAGATAGCAATTATTATCTCTTTTTTGTATCCGTTTTTAATTGTTATCGTCGCATTATTTGGATATCCATGGCTTACAGTCACATTCGCTTTAATTGGGATTCTCCTATTCTTTATGGTTGTGGCTGATCCCCTGCTAATTGGCGCTGTTGCACTGATAAGTGGAGGAAGGCGTCTTCTGACATTGATTGGATTGGTGCTGGGATTCGAATTATTATTCGCTCTTTATTTGGTAATAGTTCCAATAACAAGTGTTGTATCACTGATTCCGGTATTTTTACTTGTTATTCTGGCATTAATATTTCTTCCATCGTATGATCCCTATGGGATGGAAAAATTCGTGACCAGTTCCAGAAGTGTGTTAACTTTTCTGGCAATCGGGATTACAATTCTTTTCTTCTTGTACGCGGTTATTCCATCAACTTTAAATGCTGTTGGTGGGGCGGTAAGCAGATGGGATGGGAAGACGGCAGGTTGGCTGTTAGATACTACATCGGTGAAACAATCGCCGGTTGTAGCAACGGTAATTTATCAGAATTCCGTTGCGAACATCCCTACAGAGCCGGAGAAAAAAGATCTGATTTCTTTTCCGATACACCTTACAAAAGGCGTGCGGAGCGAAAAGATAGATCTTTACAATTATAATTACCGACGTATGGTTGACGTGATTGTTACCGGAAGAACGCTTGTTAAATTTCAAAATGGGTCCACTGATACGGTGGACATTGGAAAAAGCTTAAGCGGTAAAGTTGAGCGGCAAGCCATCTTTTGGATGACGGCGCTTGACGGTGATGTAGATGCCACTTCAATAGCTTGGAATTAGCTGGTTTTCGGAATGAGGTCATAAGACCCGGTTGTAAGTTACAAGTTTTAGTTTGTAGATTCAAAGAGCCTCGCTCCGAAATATTCAGAGTTGAGGCTCTGTTTTTTTTAATTCTTATAAACCGTAGGTATAGGGAGCGGAAACGATGAAACCGATGACGGTGAGAATTATTATCGCGGAAATAGCCGTGTTTTTTATTCCCTTAGATTTATTCTCAAGGAATTTTATTATAAAAAAGGCCGCAAGACCGATGGCAAAAGCAAGCGCGGGGAAGTAGTGGTACAGGAAAGTCGCTCGGCGGATTATCGTAAAAAACGGAACCAGGGCGAATATATATCCGCCAAGCAGGATAAGCGCCGGTTTGTATTCTTCGCTCAAGCTGATTTTTTTTATCCCGTCTCTCGCGAACTTCACGATTGCCGCGAGAACCGCGAGTGTTGAAAGATACCAGACGAAAATATTGCCGACAAGTCTTATGTTCATCCCTGAATTATCGTAATGGATAGTTCCTAAAAGAATGGGCCAAAAATACCACGGGCTCATCATTGGGTTATTTCCGCCGAAAGTATAACCGACGAATGATACTAAAATATCTTTCAAAAACATTATTATCGGCGTCCAGAAAGCAGGCGCGAGGCTAGTCCCCATAATTTCATTGAATGAGGCGAGCCTTTCTCCGGGGGGGGAAAGCAGGGTGTTTATGGAAAACCAGAGTACCAGGAGAGTTCCAAAAGATATAAGACAGAATTTCAAAAAGTTTTTTCCGGCTGTTTTTTTGTCGCCCGAAAGCATCCATAGAACCAGAGCCGGCCCAATAAGGGCAATGGCAGTGAGTTTTACAGCCAAGGCCGCGCCGAATAACAACCCGCCCAGAATAGGTTTCGGATATTTTCTAACGAAGAAGTAGAGGCCGAATAAACCGAGCGCCAGATACATTCCATCCATTAAGATGAGGCGGGTATGGAGCAGAAGCGCATTTTCCAAAGCTGCAAGAAACATTGCAAGAAGAGCGACCTTGTCCCCTGCCAGCTCCCGGATGAAAAAGAAAAGCGCCGAAAGAAATGCCAAACCCGAAAGAACACTTATTAATCTCAAATCCAAATAAGGAAAACTTTTATAACTCCCCGGCCTATAGTCAGTTATTATTTGGCTGCTCGTCGGGCTTCGGTATGTTCTTACAAAGTCCGCATCTTTAAGCGCTTCCCGGCTTTTTGAAAATAACGGAAGGGTAAATATTAGTCTGCCGAGCGGAGGATGAATATCGAAGTAGGGTTCGCCGAGGGCGTTCTGGGCGGCAAAGGTGGAAAAATAAGACTCGTCAAAGACTGGAATTGCAGGCAAATTTATTTTATAGATATGTGCTAAGGCACTAATTATAATTAGTGAGAAAAAAACAATTTTAATTAATTGTTTTTGAAAAATATTCGTTAACATAACTCCAATTATCTTAGGATATTCCACCAAGAAGATTGCTCAAAACCGGACCAATGCTATTTGCTAAAAGCGCCACAGTGGCAGCGATCAAAGCGTAAAGGAGAATCTTTTTAGCTTTCTCCACCTTTTCTTTGTCATCGCCAGCCGTAAGGAACGTAAAAGCGGCCCAAATAATAACGACGACCGCAATTATCCAAAATATCCCAAACATCAAATTTACAATCTTGACTAGAGTGTTTTCCACATCCGTTATAGATTTTATTGGGGGATCTGCGGCAAAAACCACAGTGACGATTTTATTGAACATATTACATATTATATTACTTTAACTGTTGTAAAAAAAACACCCTCCTTTGTGAGAGTGTTTTTTAGTATCTATAAAACCCGATTAACTGGTACCACCGATTAGATTTGTAACAATGGATTTCAGACTGGTAGATAGTAAGGCGATAGCGGCCGCTATTACGGCATAGATTATCCGGCTCTTAGCCTCCTTTAATTTTTCCTCATCGCCACCGGCTGTGAGATAAATTATGGCAGCCCAGATTAACATGGCAACGGTGAGAACCCAAAATAAAATCACGAAAAAACCCACAATGGCTCCTAATCTGGTGCTAGCCTCAGTTACCGACGTGATTTGAACCGGGAGACCAGAAATTTGAGCAAAAGCCAGAACTGGCAATAAAACAACCAGAAACGCAACTCCGCTAATCAATTTTTTATTTTTTATCATTTTTATTTATATCTAAAAGCGACCTTTTATGGGGTATCTTATTTGCTCAGAACGTCCTTGATTATCAGGGTGATACCCTCACCTATCAGGATTATACCATAGCCGATTGCCGTGTAAAGAATCGTCATCTTGCCGTTCTTGAATTTTTCCGGGTCGCCGCCGGCGAAAATCATCTGGAAAGCGCCGTAAATTATCATTCCGACTGCAATCGGAGTTGCGATTATCAAAAGCCAGCTTACGATGGAATTTAAGAGGCCTTCGGCGTCGGAGCGGGCGCAATTCGGATTACCTGCGGGGCAAAGTGGATTAATTAAACCACTAGGGGGAGGAGGTTGAGGATTTTGAGCAGATGCAATCGTCGCAACCGATAAAACCAACAAGAAGGCTGTTAGGCTCACAATTGAAATAATTTTTTTGAACATTTTATTTATATTAAACACTTAATGCTCGCCCAAGGGAAATTAACATTGCCCGAGATGATATGGATGACGGTGTTTATTATAAGCCAGGCGCCGAGGACGATAGCGAGCCCGATAACAGCACTCGTGATAGTGCCTTTTGCGTCTTTAAACATTTGTTCCGAGCCGCCCGAGAGCATTAGGCGGACCGCGCCATAGATTATCATCGCCGTCGCGATGACGATGGCGGCCGTCGTAAGGCCGTTCACTATATTTATCGCCACCTGGAGGCCATCGCAGAGACTGCACGGGCCGGCTGGCCCACTGCCGGACGTTATCGGAACGGAAGCGCCGCAACTAGCGCCCTTCCAAATGTCGAAAATAGCGGCCGAGAAATTATTCATAATTATTATCTTTTATTCAAAGATTGGTTGATGGCGCTTTGAGCCTGATTTAAGGCTTCTATTGCTTGGATTCCGCCCTTTGCGAATGAATTAATCATACCCGAAACGGTTTTGTTTATGAATTCGGCGTCCGCTTGGTACCAAGAGCGGGCGGTCAGGGCCTGTCTCGCGAAAACGCCGAGGGCGGGGTCATTTTGATATTTATAAATAAGCGAGTTCAAGGTCGGCGGATTGCCTGTTTTTTCGACATAATCTTTTGCCGTCGCCTCGTTCACCGCCATCGCGATTATGAAATTCCAGGCGAGTGCTTGGTTCGGACTTTGGCGCGAAACGGCATAGCCCCAATAACTCGGATACGAAATTGAGAGCGCGGCGTTCTTCGGTTGAGGTACGGGCGCGACGGCAAAGTTCAAAAACCCGTTCTTTAACGCTATTCGCGGAAGGTCGCGCGCGTAAGCAAAAGTCATCGCTGTCTTACCCTGGCTGAAATCGTCGATTGCTCCTGCTTTATAAAGCGGAGAATAAAAGTTCAAAGCTTGGACGCCGTTCGGAGAGGCGAAAGACACTAGTCCTTTGCCGCTATTGTCCGAAAGTTTCGTTCCGTTCTGCATCATAAGGAGATAGAGAAGGTCGTTGGTTTCAGTTTTGGCTTCCAATTTGGAGGCCGCGGCCGTGAAATCCTCCCAGCTTTGCCAGCTCGTCGGAAGCGGCATCGCCGCCTGGTCGAAGATATCGCGATTATAAACAAGCGCGAGCGTGTCTATTGAGAGCGGTAAGGCATAAACATTTTGACCCAACGTGAAGTCCTGACCTGCGGCCTGCGGGAAATATTGCTTGAATTGCGCGGCGGCAATCTGTGTTTGAGGAAAGGGCGCAATTTTGTTTATTTGTTTCGGGAGATCCGTGTTCCGAACCATAAAAATATCAGGGCCCTGGCCGGCCGCGAGCGCTTCAAGGAGCGCGGTGTCGTATTCGGCGCCGTCCGTAAAAGCGCGGTAATTCACCGTAACATTTGGATAGGTTGTTTTGAAAGAACCGAAAATGCCTACATAAGCGTCTTTCATATCTCCAATTCCCCAGAAACTCAAAGTCGCATTTATTTTTGTCGAGTCCGTTGTTTTATTCTGGAGGCCGGGAATAATGCCCGAAAAAACCAGCGCAAATATCAATATCACCACCCCGACAGCAACTGTGATTATTAATTGGTTTTTTGATAAATTCATAATTCTATAAGCACACTATTCCCACCAGATTATCCCCCTTTTCCAGGTTCATAATCTTCACCCCTTGCGTGGCGCGGCTCAATACTCTGATATCTTTGAGCGGTGTCCGGATGGCTTGGCCCTTAGTCGAAAAAGCCAACACCTCCTCTACTTTATCGTCCACGATATGCGCTCCGATGACCGGCCCCGTCTTATCCGTAATCTTGGCCGTCTTTGTTCCCGAGCCGCCCCGGCGCTGGATTTTATACTCTTTGAGCGCCGTCTGTTTAGCGAAGCCATTCGCCATCACCGCCACCATTCTTGATTTGTCCGAATTCTCTTTCTTTATTATATCAAGCCCGCTCACGCTGTCGCTTTTCTTGAGATGGATGGCGCGTACGCCCGCGGCCGCGCGACCCATACCCCGAATGTCTTTTTCCTTGAAACGGATAGCCTGTCCGAGAGCGCTTACGAGGATTATCTGATCATCGCCTTCGGAAAGCTTTATCCAGCCCAGAATGTCGCCCGCGCTCAATTTGATGGCGATGATGCCGCTCCGGCGGACATTTTCGAAATCCGCCAATGGGGTTTTCTTCACCACGCCGCTTTTCGTCACCATTACCATAAAGTGCTTGCCGTCGGCGTGCGCCTGCGGATAGGTGACAATCGCACTCACTTTTTCGTTCGGCGGAATCTCCAAGAAGTTATGGATTGATTTGCCTTTCGCGGTGCGAGCGGCCACCGGTATTTCGTAAACTTTTGTTTGAAAGGCTTTTCCGCCGGTCGTGAAGAAGATAATGTTATCGTGCGTGTCGGCCGAAAGGAGTTGGTTGATCAAGTCTTCATCCTTGAGATCGGAACCGATAAGACCCTTGCCGCCGCGCTTCTGCACGCGGAAGGTCGTCGGCGGCATCCTTTTCACATAGCCGTCTTGAGTGAAGGTGATAATAGCCTCTTCTTGAGGAATTAGATCCTCTTCCTTGAATTCTTTAAGTCCGGTCGCGATGATTTTCGTCCGGCGCGGGTCAGCGAAGATTTTTTTGAGATCCAGAAGATCATCTTTAATGATGCCTAATATCCTCTTCGGCTGTTTTAATATCAACTCGAGCTCAGCGATAAGCTTTCTTTTTTCCTTAAGCTCGTTCTCCAGTCTTTCCCGTTCGAGGGCGGCAAGACTTTGAAGTTTCATTTCCAAAATGGCGTCGGCTTGGAGAGGTGAGAGTTTGAAATTCTTGACCAGACTCTGTTTCGCCGTTTCGCGGTCTCTCGATTTCTTGATGGTCGAGATTATTTTGTCTATGTTATCGAGTGCCTTAACGAGGCCTTCGAGAATATGGGCGCGGTCCTGGGCTTTTTTGAGGTCGAATTCCGTTCGGCGGCGAATTACTATTTTCCGGTGTTCCAGATATTCCGAGAGCACGTCTTTGAGCGATAGTATCTCCGACTGAAGGCCGTTTACGAGCGCGAGAACGTTGTAATAAAAATTCTTCTGGAGTTCGGTATATTCATAGAGCTGATTCAGTATTTTCTGGGGCGAGGAGTCGTTCTTTAATTCCACGACGATGCGGAGGCCTTCACGGTCGGATTCGTCGCGAATGTCGCGGATACCCTCGATTTTCTTGTCCGTCACGAGTTCGGCCATCTTGGTGATGAGATCGGATTTATTCACCTGATACGGAATTTCGGAGATGATTATCTGGAAGCTGCCCGATGACGCCTGACCGGTGTGTTTTGAATGGGTTCTTTCTTCTATCTCAGCTTTGGCGCGGATAGTGACCGAACCCTTGCCGGTCGTGTAGGCTTCCTCGAGCGCTTTTTTGTCGTAGATGATTCCGCCGGTCGGAAAGTCCGGCCCGGGCATAAATTGCATCAATTCTTTTATATCGGCGTCGGGGTGCTCTATTAGATGAGCGGTCGCGTCCGCAATCTCGCCCAGATTATGGGGCGGAATGGATGTCGCCATACCGACCGCGATGCCGACCGTGCCGTTCAAAAGCAGATTCGGAAGCCGGGCCGGCAGGAATTTCGGTTCTTCGCGGGTGGCGTCGTAGTTCGGCTGCCAATCCACCGTTTCTTTTTCGATATCCGTGAGAAGTTCCTCCGCTATCCGCGAAAGGCGCGCCTCCGTGTTGTGATTTATAAAACCGTTCGCAACGAAAGAGTGGCAATCACTGGCGACTTTTACCGAATAAACTTTTTCAATTCCGCCTTTTTCCACTTTTACAATCGGGTCAAAAAGGTAATTGTTTGAAAGTAGGGATTCCAGGACTCCGGCGGTTTTGGTTTTTATTTCGGAGCGAACCGCAGTTAATATGCCCGCTTCTCTGTTTTTTAGGTTTGAATAACGGTCAAAATTGTAATGGTTGGTTATTCTTTCTTTTTTATAATCTCGTTCCGTATTTTTCCTTATGAATTCTGATAAAAATGGCACGAAGTCCGTCAATGAAGAATCTCTTTCGGTTTTTTCCAATAAGCCGTTCAACTTTGTTTTTTTGACCGAAACAGCAAAATCTACCTGCTTTTTGAAAAGCGCGTAGTTTTTCAGGCCGCGAATATAGAGCTTGTGATTGCTTTTTAATCTATCAAATCTTTTCGCGGATACTATCCCAAATCTCAAAAGTGCTATTTGAATTTCTTTAATAAGTTTCTCGCTTGTGGAAACCGCGCTAAGTTCGTTCATTCTCCCGCTCCAGCTGATACTGCCGTCTCCTTCGAAATAGGCCCTTAAGAAAGAAGCGACAACTGACTTTGGTGATTGAAGAACCAGATTAGGAATCGTTTTTTTGGCGGATTTCACGGGTAAAAGACCGACATTTCTCAATAGAGCCGCCACTTGCCGGGAGTGTATCTCCAGCGTTTGGTAAGGTTTTTTGCCAAAAGAATTCGGCTTGCGGTAAAACTGATGGAGGCGGCAATCGGGGAAAACATTCCGCCATTTCGCCTTAAATTCATCTATGAATTCGGGATCGCTGTTACAGAATTCAATCTCATTTTCTTTGATTGTTCCCTCCGCTATTAACGCCCCAAGCACGAACGCTAAATTTTCATCCAACTCTCTGGGTAGGATTTTTTTATCCCAGCGCCTATTTTCATTTGGCCAATAAGAAGCCAGGTTGATATTTTTTTCCGGCCATAACAAATCGGAAGTTCTTTCAATAACGGCAAAATCTCCTTCTTTTACATCGTTTAAAAGTTTCCACGAGAAAGAAGGAGCGCCAGTGGCGGGATTTTTTATCCAAGTGAGAATCGGATGATTTTCACTGCCCGTCAAGGAAAATCCGTGATTCGTTTCCACTTTAATCGTTGGATGTCTGCCGCTGTCAAACCATTTCACGGCTTTGTTAACCCCCCTATTTTTAGAAAGTATTTTTATTTGAATATTTTTTTCTTCGCCGTCCAGATTTTTTGAATCTCCTAAACTTTCAATCGGAACCAGTCCTTTTTCGGTAATGATTAAAGTGTTTCCGGTTACGCAGTAACGCATTGCTGCGGGAGAATCCCCGTCGATCGATCCCCAATTGCCTTGCCCGTCAACTAGCGGATAGCGCAGGGAAAAATCCTGGGCCATTCGGGCCATCGCGTCGTAAAGTGCGATGTCGCCGTGCGGATGATAGCGCCCTAAGACCGCACCCACGACATTGGCCGATTTCCGGAACTTGGCGCTGTGCGTCAGGCTGTCGTCCCACATCGCCCAGAGAATTCTCCGCTGAACCGGCTTCAGGCCGTCGCGCACGTCGGGCAAAGCCCGCGAGACGATGACGGACATCGCGTAGTCCAGATAGGAATCGCGGAGCTCGGAGGTAATCTCCTGCGCCTGAATCTTGTCCCTTCTTTCTTCCGGTATTTCTTTTTCTTTATTCATAAATTATTCCTTTAATTAATATATCCTAATTCGAAGGTTTTTCCAGGTTCACGTCATTCGTGCGTTTTGCCTGCTCCATCAGATTCAGCCATTGATTTTCCAAATTTCTGCCGATATTATTCGCGTTGTTCTCGATGCTTTTCCAAACGGATTCCCAGCCCGTTCCGAGAATTTTAAAGAAAGATGGCGATGTTCCAATTTCTTCGGGGGTCGCGCTCGTTTCGTCCGCGGAGCTTCTAGGAAGAGTGATATTCAGATAAGCCATCCAAAGGGCGACGACGGCAATCATCCCGATAGCGGAGAAAAAAATCATCCAGCGTTTTTTCTCGCGGTCGTCCGAGCGACGGACCCGCCGCAGGAATTCGCTGATTTTTTTCAGGAAGCCAGCCATTTTACGATCATCGCTTTCGGCGCAAGATCTTTCTTTTTAAAGACGAATTTCTCTTCCGCTGTTATTTTTTCCTGCCCCATCTCTTTGAGAAACGGTTTGGGATTCTCGGCGAAAGACGGAATGACAATCGAAGGTTCGAGCTGGCGGATGAGTTTAGCCGCCGCCGCGGAAGAAATAAAAGGCTTTTCTCCGGCCGGAATAATCAGCACATCGCAATCCATCAAAAACTCCTGCATCTTCGGATCGGGATCTTTCGCGAGATGGCCCAAAACGCCGATGCGAACCTCGTCGAACTCGATTCGATAAGCCGTCTTTTCCTTTTTTTCCTCTTCACCCAATGTCCGGCCCTCTACCCTTATTCCGTTCACCTCATACTCCCCTTGGTGGTCTATCCATGCCGGAGAAGCTTCAAGAGGCGCTTCTGCCAAACTCGGCCTTATGGTGTTCAACGCCAATGTCGCGCCCTTGAACGAGCGCTGGTTTTCCGGGTCGATGAGAATGGCGAGGTCTCCGGCCTGGATTTTGAAGTAATCTCCGCCGTAGTAGTTGATGATCATACTGAATTTATCCTATTTTATCATTGTTTCTGATGTTCAGCAATGAATTTAGGGGTTGATCCCGTTAGAAATAGCCCGCCCCGCAGGCCCCTGCGGGGCGCGCTTGCGCGCGGGCGTGATTTCTAACGGGATTGATTTTCAACGCGCTTTTATGATAATCTTCGTCAAGTATGGATAAAGTGAAACCGAGCGCGAACACCCTCATCGGCCAGTTTTTGAAAACGGACCCGAATTTTTTGCCGACCCTGAAGACGGGCGATCTCGTGGAAGGGAAAGTAATGGAGAAAAGTTCCAAAATGCTCACGGTAGATTTGGGCCGCTTCGGCACGGGCGCCGTTTATCGCGGCGAACTTCAGAATGCGAAGGAAATTGTGAAGAGTTTGAATGTGGGCGAGCCGGTGCACGCCAAAGTAGTCAATATAGATAATGAAGAAGGATTAATAGAACTCTCGCTTTCGCAAGCCGATAAACAAAAAGCCTGGACCGATGTTCAGGAATTGATGGGCAAAGAGGAGCCCATTAAAGTGAAGATAACCGGTTTCAATAAAGGCGGGCTGATGGCCGAGCTCAGGGGCTTGGGAGCTTTCCTGCCAGTTTCCCAATTGGCGAACGAGCACTATCCGAAAGTCGGCGCGGAGGAAAAGGGCAAGATTCTCGAAGCGCTTCAGGCTTTTGTGGGCCAGGAATTCGAAGTGAAAATAATCGATGCGAACTCGCGCACCAACAAATTAATCGTTTCCGAACGGGCGGCCCAAGAATTGAGCGCCAAGGAGCTCGCCAAGAACTATTCGGTTGGCCAGGATATCGAGGGAGTGGTCTCGGGTGTGGCGGACTTCGGCATTTTTATCCGATTTACCGACAATCCGGCCCTTGAAGGATTCATCCATGTTTCCGAAATTGACCATCGCGTAATCGACAACCCCAAGGAATTTGTCAAAATAGACGAAGTGATTAAGGCCAAGATAGTGGATATCAAGGACGGCCGTATCTCGCTTTCGCTCAAGGTTCTGAAAGAAGATCCCTGGACCAAAGTCGAAGAGCTTTTCAAGGAAAGCGATGCGGTAAAGGGCACGGTCTACGTCTTCAATCCTTTCGGCGCGGTTGTGAATCTGGAGCACGGTTTGCAGGGTCAGGTGCATGTGACGGATTTCGGCGGCTTGCCGGAAATGAGAAAAGAACTGACAATCGGCCAAGCCTACGATTTCACAGTCCACGAAGTGAAAACGCAGGAAAAGAGAATTGTTTTGAAATTAACCAGGTAGTAGAAACTCGAACCCGCTCTCATTTGAGGGCGGTTTGTTTTTTTGTTATGATATAAAATATTCATCCCGTTAGAAATTTGCTAAGTATAATATAGAATATTCCATGAAAAATAAAGAAATAAATAAGTTTAATAATACGGATACGCTTAAAAAGCGCATCCTGTTTCTAACGGGATGAAAAAGTTTACCAAAAATTTCACGGGCGCCATAATCCTTTTATTTTTCGTCGCTTTTATCTTTTCGCTTTTTTCGGCGCCGGCCGGTACGGATTCGCAGAAGCTCACAATTGACGCTCTGGCCCAAAAAATAATCGCAGGCGAGGTGAAGAGCGTGAATGTGAATGGCAATGATTTGGAAATAAAATTGAACGATGGGACGAACGCCCATTCGCGCAAGGAGAACGAGACGGGAATAATCGAAACGCTCACCGGTTACGGCGTAACGAAAGAAGCTTTGATAAAACTGCAACTGAGCGTCCAAGACGAGAGTGGTTTCAAATATTGGATGGGTATTCTTGTTCCGATTATCCTGCCCATAATCGTTATGGTTTTGATTTTTTGGTGGATATTCCGCCAAGCGAAGACCGGAGCGAATCAGGCCTTTTCATTCGGCAAAATGAACATCAAGCTCTTTTCCCGAAGTAAGGACAAGGTGACCTTCAAGGATGTGGCGGGATTGAAAGAAGCCAAAGAAGAATTGCGCGAAGTAGTGGATTTTTTGAAAAATTCCAAGAAATTTCTGGATATCGGCGCGCGTATTCCCCGCGGCGTGCTTCTGATGGGTCTGCCGGGCACGGGCAAAACCCTTTTGGCCCGGGCGGTGGCGGGCGAGAGCAATGTTCCTTTTTTTCATATCTCCGCTTCGGAATTCGTCGAAATGTTCGTGGGCGTGGGTGCAAGCCGCGTGCGGGATTTGTTTATGACAGCCAAGAAAGCCGCGCCTTCCATTATTTTCATAGATGAGATTGATGCGGTGGGACGCGAGCGCGGCACCGGGATGGGCGGCGGCCATGACGAGCGCGAACAGACCTTGAATCAAATTCTCGTTGAAATGGATGGCTTTGAACGGAACTCCAATGTTATCGTGATGGCGGCAACAAATCGCCCGGATGTTTTGGACGCCGCGCTTTTGAGACCCGGCCGATTCGATCGGCGCGTGGTTCTGGACAGTCCCGACATCAAAGACCGGGAAGAGATTTTGAAAATCCACGCCATCGGAAAGCCGCTCGCGAAAAATGTCGATTTGAAAGTGGTGGCGGTGCGCACGCCGGGCTTCGCCGGAGCGGACTTGGCGAATCTCATAAACGAAGCGGCCATCAAAGCCGCCCGGGAGAATAAGAAAATTGTCGACCAGGAAGATTTTTTGAGTTCCATCGAGAAAGTGATGCTCGGACCCGCGCGCCGAAGCCGCGTCATCTCCGACAACGAAAAGAAAATCACCGCCTATCACGAGGCCGGCCACGCGCTTGTCGCGGCGGCTTTGAAAGATGCCGACCCGATACACAAGGTTTCCATTATCAGCCGAGGAATGGCCGGCGGTTATACGATAAAATTGCCGCTTGAAGAAACCCATCTCCGCACCAAGACGCAGTTTTTGGCCGACCTCGCCGTATCCTTCGGCGGATATGTGGCGGAGCAATTGGTTTTCAAAGACATTACGACCGGCTCCTCGAGTGATATCAAGAATGCGACGGACGATGCCCATCGGATGGTGACCAGATATGGCATGAGTGAAAAACTCGGGCCGCGCACCTTTGGCAAGACCCAAGAACTGATTTTTTTGGGCCGCGAGATGACGACTGAAAAAGATTATTCCGAAACCGTCGGTACTGAAATAGATGCCGAGGTGAATAAGATAATCGAGAAGACCTTAAACATCGCCAAAAAAATCGTGACGGCCCACCGCACCGTTCTGGATACCATCGCTAAGGCGCTCATGGAAAAAGAGACCTTGGAACAGGAAGAGTTTTACAAAATCATAAAAAGCTTTAATCTGAAGCAAGTAGGATTGAAGGCCTAACGGCCCGTAGCATAGCGGCTAATGCAACGAGCTTATACCTCGTCTATTCGAAGGTTCGAGTCCTTCCGGGCCGACAATCCAGGGCGATTAGCTCAGTGGTAGAGCAACATCTTTACACGATGAAGGCCGGGGGTTCAAATCCCTCATCGCCCACAAATGAAAAAGATTAAGTTCGGCGCCAACTTCGCGGTATTTGTATTATTTTTCGGATTAGCTTTAATTGAAGCTTTTCAAAAACAAAATTGGCTGGAGGCGGCGATATTCGTTCTGTTGGGGCTATTGTTTCTTTTGGGCCGACGTTAAGAAGTCCTGAAGAAAAAAATAGAGTTTCATTTGACACCGCCCCTTCCTGGGGCGTATTTTTATATCAACAATGAATACGGTTTTCAACACATCATACGGATTAAAAATTGATGCCGACCAGGTTGTGCGGGAGATTTTAGATTTCATAAAAATAAAGCCGAACGCGCATTACAAAGTGATTATCGGAAGCGATTCTTTGCGTTTGCAGGACAACGATGCAGACTTCGTAACCGCAATTGTGGTGCACCGCGTGGGGAATGGCGGCCGGTATTTCTGGCGCCGGCTTGATATGGGCAAATTCTACAATCTCCACGACCGCATCATCCAGGAAGTAATGCTCTCCATCGATACCGCGAAAGCCATTCTGACCGACTTGGAAAAAGTTACGAAAGAGCAGGCGGCGCAAGGCGTGAAATTGAACTGGGATTTCGAAATCCACGTGGACGTGGGCGAAAACGGCCCGACCAAAAATCTCATTCAGGAAGTCGTGGGAATGGTGCGGGCCAACAATTTCGAGGCAAAAACCAAGCCCGACAGCTATGCCGCCTCCAAAGTTGCGGACCGACACGTTTAACATGGACCGTATTATATTGGACATCGAGACGAAAAACTCCTTCGAGGATGTGGGCGGCCGCGACCACCTGAAAGATTTGTCGGTGTCGGTAGTAGGCGTTTACTCCTACGACGAAGACAAATATTTCGCTTTTGACGAGCACGAGATGGAAAAACTGGGCGAGCTTTTAAAGCGCACTCAGCTTATCGTTACCTTTGCCGGCGTGCGTTTCGATTTGCCGGTCCTCGAAAAATATTTCAGCTTTAATTTCAATTCCATCGAGCACTTCGACATTCTCGAAGAAGTGGAAAAGAATCTCGGCCGGCGCATCGGTTTGGGAATTCTGGCCGAGGCGAATCTCGGTATCGGCAAATCCAGCCACGGGCTAGAGGCGATAGAAATGTATCGGCGAGGGGAGATCCAAGAACTCAAGGATTATTGCCTGCAGGATGTGAAGGTGACGAAAGAGCTGTATGAACTCATCAAAAAACAAGGCTATCTCTGGATACCGGAGCGCTATTCTTCCCGAATGACCAAACTTGCGATAGAATATAAGGAAGAACTATCGGCTCAAAATCAGCTTTTATGAACAGCTTCAAAAATAATCGGGTGGTGTTGGCAACCTTCGCTATTTTAATGGCAATCGGACTTATGGCCGCCTACATTCCGATGATATTTCCTCCTCCGGCCGAAGTGTTCCCGGCGGCCAATCTGACCGAAGATGACTACAACGCCCAATTGCCGGCGGAAAATAATATTGCGACTACAACGCCCACAAGCACGCCGGCCAAAACCTCTCTTCCCGACAGTTTTTCCGGGCTTCAAGATGAACAGAACTCGCTGAATGATCTGAACGATTTACTGAATAAATAGTTCGGACTGATTACTTTGATTAAAAAACAGGGTGGTATACTTGAGTATACCACCCGCTTTTTCTTTGTGTTTTTGATTTTTTAAGATTATACTAAAGAAACAATGAACGATAAAATCGTCGAAAATCTCATAAACAGCGAGGCTAAGCGGCAAAACGACACTTTGAATCTGATTGCTTCGGAAAATTACGTCTCCGACGATGTTTTGGCTGCCCTAGGCTCCGTTTTTACCAATAAATACGCGGAAGGCTACTCTAAAATGAGGTATTATGGCGGGAACGAAGTGATGGACAAGCTGGAAGACCTTACGAAAGAGCGCGCCTTGAAGCTTTTCCGGCTTTCACCCAAAGAATGGTCCGTGAATATCCAGCCTTATTCCGGCTCCCCCGCCAATCTCGCCGTTTATCTCGCGCTCGTTCCGGTCGGAGAAAAGATTATGGGGTTGCGTTTGGATATGGGCGGCCACCTTACCCATGGCCACAAGGTGAGCGTGACGGGAAAGTTGTGGAAGATTATTCCTTACGTTGTCCAAAAAGGCAGTGGCCAACTCGATTACGGCGAAGTTTCCGGAATCGCGAAAAAAGAACGGCCGAAACTAATTGTGGCCGGCTACACCGCTTACTCTCGGATAATCGATTTCAAAAAATTCCAGAGAATCGCCAAATCTTCCGGTGCGATTTTTATGGTGGATATGTCCCATTTCGCGGGCTTGATCGCGGGCGGCGCTTATCCTTCGCCATTTTCTTCGGCCGACGTGGTTACGACCACAATGCACAAAACTTTGCGCGGACCGAGAGCGGCGCTCATCTTCTCGCGCAATAAATTCTCGGAAGCGATAGATAAAAGCGTTTTCCCCGGCCTTCAGGGCGGCCCTCACGGCAATCAGATCGCCGCGACAGCCGTGGCTCTGAAAGAAGCGGCCGAACCTGGCTTTAGGAAGTATGCGAAGCAGACGGTCAGAAATGCCAAAGCTCTCGCGGAGACTCTGAAAAAACTTCATTGGAAAATAGTTTCGGGCGGCACGGATTCGCATCTTATACTTTTGGATACTTGGGCGCGCGGTTTGAGCGGACAGGAAACCAGCGAGCTTCTGGAAGATATCGGTATTATCGCGAACAAAAACACCATTCCGCACGACACACGCACGCCAATGAGCCCGTCGGGCATCCGGCTGGGAACGGCCGCGCTCACGACCCGCGGTTTAAAAGAAAGGCAGATGAAAATAATCGGGCGGCTCATTTCCGAAGCGCTTTTGAAAGAGAAAAAACCGGAAATCCTCAAAAAAGAAGTAGGCCGAATCTGCAAGGATTTCCCTATTAAATAGGGCTTATCCTCCTCTTATCCACAACACGTTTCTTTTGCTAAATCAATGGTAATAGACGGGAAGAAAATCGCGGAAGGGATATTGGAGAATTTGAAAAAATCGGAAAAACCGAATAAATTTATGGCGGTTTTTTTAATCGGAGATGACGCGGCGTCGGCCAGTTTTGTAAAACAAAAGGAAAAAATTGCGAAAGAGATTGGTGTGGATTTTCGGCTCTATAAATTTTCCGAAAGCATCGGTCAGGACGGCTTGCGGAAGGAGATTTTGAAAATCGCGAAACATAAAACGTGCGGCGGAGCGATAGTCCAGTTGCCGCTTCCGGCCCATATCGACTGCCAATATGTTTTGAACGCCATTTCGCGAGAAAAGGACATCGATGTTTTGGGCGAACGGGCGCTCGGCGCTTTCTACACCGGTCGGAATCCGGTTTTACCTCCCGCCGTCGGCGTTGTTCAAGAAATAGTTGAAAATTGTATATTGTCCGCCGACTGGCGGATTGAAAATTATCGCGTAGCGGTAGTAGGTTTGGGATTTTTAGTGGGTAAGCCGGTATCCGTTTGGCTCAAAGGCAAGTGCGCCGAATTATATTGTTTAGATATAGGAAGTGATCTAAAGATTTTAAAACAGGCCGATCTGATCATTTTGGGTACTGGGCAAGCCGGATTGATAAAATCAGAAATGGTGAAAAATGATGCGCTCGTAATTGATTTCGGATATGGGATGAGTGGAGATAAAATTTCCGGCGATTTCAATCCGATGAGCGTTTCCGAATCTATTTGTTATACGCCGACTCCCGGCGGCACCGGCCCGATTCTCGTCGCCAAGCTTTTTGAAAATTTCTTCAAGCTCAATTTAAAATAAAAATCCGACATTATGTCGGATTTTTATTTATTCTTCGCTAACAGTTGAAGGACTAGCTCCAATTATAATCTTTTTGTCGGCTGCCTCCTGGGTCTTTTTCTTTATCGATTCAAGGAGTTTTTTGTCTTCTTTGAGTTTCAGCCGGACATTGTCGAATCCGACTCCCAACTTCTCTTCGCCGAAAGAAAAACTCGCGCCGTTCTTTTTCATTACTTCGTATTTCAAGGCGGTGTTCATCACATCGGCTTCGTAGGAAATGCCCTCGCCATACATAATGTCGAATTCGGCAATGCGGAAAGGCGGTGCCACTTTATTTTTGACTATTTTGGCCTTCACCCGGTTGCCGATAATATCCTCCCCCTTTTTTACCTGGGCGATGCGGCGGATATCGATGCGAACGGAGGCATAGAATTTTAAAGCCATTCCGCCGGTCGTCGTTTCAGGATTGCCGAAGACGAGGCCGATCTTCATCCGAGTCTGGTTTATGAAAATAACTATCGTGCCGGATTTGTCCGCGATAGCGGTGAGTTTGCGGAGGGCTTGGGACATGAGGCGCGCTTGGAGCCCCATATGCGATTGACCCATCTCGCCCTCGATTTCGGCCTTCGGGGTGAGGGCCGCGACGGAATCTATTACCACCACGTCTATAATGTTGGAGCGCACGAGGCTTTCCAGGATATTCAGCGCCTCTTCGCCGTTGTCCGGCTGGGAAATAATGAGGTCTTTCACCTTCACGCCGATGCGCGCGGCATATTCCGGATCAAGGGCGTGTTCGGCATCTATAAAAGCAGCCTTGCCGCCGCGCTTCTGTGCTTCGGCGACCGCGTGGAGCGCGAGCGTCGTCTTGCCGGAAGATTCCGGTCCGAATATTTCGATTACTCTTCCTTTGGGCAATCCTCCGCCTAGGGCGATATCCAACGAGAACGAACCGGAAGGCACGACCGCCACCTTGGAATGATGATTTTCTCCTAACCTCATTATGGAGCCGTCGCCGAAGCGCGACTGGATGGATTCGATGAGTGAATCAATGCTCTCGCCGGCTTTTTCCTTTTCCTGTTTATTGGGTTTCATTTTTTTCTTTGGTTTGATAGAAAATTTGTTTTTCTACCATATAGACTCGACCAAGCAATTTTTTTATTTGGAACACTACATTATTGAAGCCGGGCTGAAGCAATATGTTTTTTTCGAAGTTTCCGTCTTTTTGAGGATAGATGACCTCGCCGTTTATCATAAGTTCATCAGTCGGATTCATTATACCACGGACGGCGAACGTGGCCTCGCGGACAATGGTCGGATTCTCGTCAATATTCGAAATTTCGAGTTCCGGCTGGCCGAAAAAAGCCGGCAGGCGGAAAATGACGAGCGCGACGAACAAAATAACCGCTCCGGAAATTGCGACAATTTTTTTATTGAGTTTCGGTATGGCGAACCGGTTCAACGGCAAGATATCTTCTTTGCCGGAACGGCGGATTTCCTCGTTATTTTTAAGATATTCCCGCCAAAGTTCCCGGCCGTCCAGGTTCAGAACCTCGGCGATCTTGAGCAAATAGCCGCGGACATAGGGCGCGGGCGGCAATTTGTCGAATTGCTCCTCAAGAAGCAGAGCGAGCGAATGTTCGGAAACCCCGGTCAGCTGGGAAAGCTTTTCCAGATTCATCCCTTTGAGTTTCAAAGCTTCAAGGATGAGATTGTTTAATTTTTTCTTTTCATTCTCCATTTCCTTCCCCGTCATTATAAAACACTTCCCGGGGTTTCGCTCCGTCCCCCGGCCCGATTATGCCTTTTTCCTCCATTATATCCAAGAGTCTCGCGGCCCGGGCATAGCCGACTTTAAGCCGTCTCTGAAGGAGAGAAGCCGAAGCTTTTTTCGCGGCCCGGACGGTTTCAATCGCTTCTTCGAGAAGTTCGTCGGCGCCATCGGTATCGAAGTCGTCGAAGTTGAGATTCACCGAGGTTTCTTCTCCGGTGCCGTTATTACCCGAAACATTTATGCCCTCATCGGCGCTCTCATTATTCTTTTTGATAAATTCGGTTACCTTCTTTATTTCTTCCTCCGTGAGATACGCGCCCTGGACGCGCAGAGGTTTTGAAAGTTCGGCGGAGGTAAAGAGCGCGTCGCCGCTCCCCAAAAGTTTTTCCGCGCCGGCGGCATCCAGTATCGTCCGCGAATCTATCTGGCTCGCCACTTGGAGCGCGATGCGCGAGGTAATATTGGCTTTGATGAGGCCAGTGATGACCTCGACCGACGGCCGCTGGGTGGAAACAATGAGATGGATGCCGGTCGCGCGGGCCATCTGTGCTAGGCGGATAATTGAACCCTCCACTTCGTGGCCGTAGGAAGTCATTAGATCCGCCAATTCGTCTATCACGATTACGAGATAAGGTAGCGAATTCTTACCGGACTTATTGTAACTTGTAATATCGCGCG
Source organism: Patescibacteria group bacterium (assembly GCA_038065455.1). GTDB lineage: Bacteria > Patescibacteriota > Minisyncoccia > UBA6257 > GWB1-50-10 > JBBTQX01. The sequence goes on along the minus strand of JBBTQX010000004.1, from coordinate 29,921 downwards.
AGCCCTCGCCCAGAAGGAGCTTGTAGCGCCGATCCATTTCCTGAATGGCCCAGCGGAGGACGGCGATTGATTTTTTATTCTCGGTGATGACGGGAGATAAAAGATGCGGAATGCCGTTATAAATTGAAAGTTCCACGCGTTTCGGGTCAATCATTATAAAACGGAGCATATCCGGCGAGTTTTTATAGAGCAGAGACATTATAATGGAGTGAATCATGATGGATTTGCCGGAGCCGGTCGCGCCTGCGACCAAAAGGTGGGGCATTTTTTCGATATCTTTGAAAATCGGCTCGCCACTCACATTCCGTCCGAGGGCAAAAGAAAGCTGGCCGGATTTTTTGGAATCGGGATACAAGAGAAGGCTACCAAGCCGCACGACGGCCGCCGCTTTGTTTGGCACCTCGATGCCTACGAGCGATTTGCCGGGAATCGGCGCTTCAATCCTAATAGGATGGGCGGCCAAAGACATGGCTAAATCCTGGCTTAAAGCCGTTATTCTGGAGAGTTTGATTCCCTCGGCTGGTTTTAAGGTGTAGCGGGTAACGGTTGGTCCGACGTTGATTTCTCCCATCTCGACCGGGATACCGAAGCCGTCCAAAGTCCGTTTAATGACGTTCGCGTTTGCCCGCAGGTCACCGATAGTCGGCTTCTCGGTAGTCGAGGTTAAAAGGTCGAGCGGCGGCGCGACATAATTCTTTATCGGCCGAGCGAGAACCCCCGTTTTTGGCATTTCCATTTTCGATTCTATTACCAGATTTTCCTCTCCGCCAGCTGGCGGACTATTCTCTTTTTTTCCGCCAGTCGGCAGATTCTTTTCATTTTTAGGCGCAGCCGGCGGTTCTTCGGGTATGTTTATTTCCAACTCATCTTCCTCATTGTCTTTTTTGCCGTTCAAAAGATTCAGTTTAAGCGGCCGGTTCACGATAACGAGAAAAGAAACCACGAGCGCGGTTATGGTAATGACAACCGAAGCCGGAGTGCCGAAAGGAATCTTAAGCGCGCCCACGGCTATACCCGCCCAACCGCCGTTTCCGGGCGAAATAATATCTATCAGTCCCAAAGCGGAAAGAATAAAGATGATGCCGCCCATAAGCACCGAGCCGAGCAATTTCCGTCTGTCGCTTGCAAGCGAAACAAAACCGACAAGAAGCGAAAGCGCGGGTAGAAGCCAATAGCCCCAGCCGAAAAGTTTTCCGAAAAATCCGTAAAAGCCGTTGCCGATGGGACCCGCCTGGCCGGTGCCGGCCAAAATAAAAATTATCGCAAGACCAAAGAGAATCACGAACCAAATACTTTTCATCGTATCGGGATGAAGAGGTGTTATCTCTCCTTTCTTTTGTTTTGATTTCATTTTTGTCATAAGACTTATTCTATTAAAGACGAAAATAGACTAGAATTCAATTAACCAGGTAGTGAAAACTCGATTGCGGCGCGGCCGGAATCCATACCCTAATCGAGTTTCTACTGCCTGGTTAACCAGCCCATGCTCAAGGACAAAAAAGTCTTCATTTTCGATTTGGATGGAACGCTTGCGAAAAGTAAGATGCCGATCGATCGCGGTATGGCCAAAATTCTCGCCAAACTGACCCAAAAAACCAAGGTGGCGGTTGTGGGCGGCGGCAAATTGGCACTTTTCAAGGAACAACTTTTGAAACCGCTCGAAAAAGAGTCGATAAATCTCCATAATTTGTTCCTTTTCCCCACCAATGGCGCTTCGTTCTTCTCCTATAGGAAAGGTTGGCGGAAAGAGTATGAGATAAGGCTTAACCGAAAAGACTTGGCGAGAATAAAAAAAGCCTTGAATAAAGGGCTTTTTGAAGCCGATTTTGAATATCCCAAACGCATATTCGGAGTCACGATTGAGAATCGCGGAACTCAGGTGACATTCTCGGCTTTGGGCGACCGCGCTCCCCTGCCGTTTAAAAAAGAATGGAACCGCCGGCGAGATATTCGGCCCAGGATCGTAAAATTTATGAAAAAAATCCTGCCGAATTTCGAAGTTCGCCAAGGCGGGCTCACCTCGATTGATATCACCAAGAAAGGCATCGATAAAGGCTATGCTATAAAAAAACTGATGAAGTTCTTTAAGATTTCAAAAAAAGATGTTGTTTTTTTCGGCGACACCCTCTTTCCCGGCGGGAATGACTATTCGGCTAAGAAAGCCGGAATAAAATGCGTAAAAGTATCCGGTCCGGAAGAGACAAAGAGGTTTATTGACAGAGTTCTATAGTAGTTGTTTAATTGAATCAGATAGCTTTATAAACCAATATTTCAAAACCTAACTTTCATTTTTAAGGAGGTCTTATGTCAAATCTTTTGTATCTTTTGGCTTTAATCGCCCTATTTTTGCCAGTAGCATTTTTGTTCAGTCCGGCTTGGCGTTTTCGGAAGATTTTCGGGAAATGGCCGGCGCAGGTTTCTGATTATGAAATCAGGAATAAATTGAATGAATTGAGCTATAAATGGAGAGAGGCAAAAAAGAAATGTGATGATTTCGCGCGAAAAAATGAATGTGTGATATTTGAATCTGATCCAAAAAACATCTTGGATAATGATTATCTGCAAACCCAGCGTTATTGTGCAGAGTATGCTTTTAAAAAAGCGTCGAATATCGTGAAAAAGGTGAAGAGAATACCAAAATATTCCGGAAATTCCCCCACTCCCCGTACTGTCTAATTGATATATCTGTTTTAGACCTTTTGCCGGTTTTTCGGTAAAGGGTCTTTTATTTGATTAAATTGAAAAACCTGTAAAACCCGAAAAACCCGATAATGCGATGAAACCTACATATGTAGGTTTCATGCGGTTATCGGGTAGCGCGATGAATGCTACTCTTTTGACGAATCTTGTAAAACATTGTAAAACACTGTTGATAACTCCAAAACCTGGTAGTCATACTGGCATTACGTTTTTAGGATTTTGAGAAAAATAAGGGTCAAAAGTGTTTGTGCATAAACACTTTATCAAATATTTTTTGATATAATTATTTATATATGGAACTACTTTCTGATGAATATATCAGAGGATTAGTAGAAGGAGAGGGTTGCTTCACCTTTGATACAAGAGTAAAAAGAGAAGAAAAACTAAAAGTTCCAACTTTTATTATTTCTATGCATCAACGAGATGAAGAGCTTTTGAGGCTCATGAGAACATCAATGAAGCTGCCAAAAATAAACAGTAATAGTATTTATGTTAGTGGTCCATACAGAAAAGACGGGGTTAATAGGGGTAAAATGGCGACATTAATAGTTAGGGATTATTTGTCGCTTATAAATGTGGTCGTTCCGTTCTTTTATGGAAAACTCCGTGGTTACAAAGGAGTTCAATTTCAGGAATGGATAGAGAAGATTGGGAATACCAACGTCCCATATCCATATAGAAGAATATTCAATTTGCACAAACAGGGGAAATTCGGGAAATTTGCTTACTATGACTCAAAAATCTGAATTGGGGCGGGAGGGGGAGGATTTTGCGGCCGAATATCTGAAAAGAAAGGGTTATGGGGTAATTGAACGAAATAAGCGGGAGAAATGGGGCGAGTTGGATATTGTGGTAATAGCACCGGATAAGACCCTGGTTTTTGTGGAAGTTAAGACTATGAGGCCGGGGATATTGAAACCGGAAGACCAGATGTCCGGAGCTAAGATGAAAAAATTCCGCCGGACGGCGGAAATATACGCGGGTTCCCACGAAGAGCTCATAAGCGACAAAAGGGGCTGGCGTCTGGATCTCGTGGCTCTTGTTAAGAAGAGTAATGGGTTTGCCGAAGCCGATGCTTTCGAAATCCGCCACTACGAAAACATTTAAAGAAAATGTTTGAATATGTCCCTAATTTCACATATTATAATGGGTAGTCTAATCAATTAGACTACCAGATGGTATAGCATGTCGAACTATTTATATATGCTAGAATAAAAAGAAATCAATATGACACGGGTGAACAAAAAGAATATAAGTCAGGAATTAAGAGAAAAGGCCTGCTTTAAAATAGAATTACTCAAGGATTAATTACCAGGTGGTATAGTCAATTATACTACCTTGTTTTTTTAGTTATATATCTAAACGGTTTTAGGAAATAAAAATGGCGGCCGATGAATTGGTCGCCATTATCATACTAACTCGGATTTCACTGCTTGTTTGTTTTGAAAAACTCCCTTGCCGCGGCCTTCCATTTTATTTGGCCGATCGGCACATCACTCATCATTGATAATGATGATTCATTGCCCTCTTCCCACCGGATAACCCGACTAATCCGTGCATTGTCATCGACTCGATTATAGTAAACCGGTATATTGATCATACCGCCATATTTTAGGAGCATGACATAATAATCCCGGTCATCGCCATCGTTAATGAAATTTATGTTGGTTATAACATGCCACTGACTATCGAATTCAACAAAATCACCCTCCTTAGCCTTTTCGAGTTCGGCGCAAAGGGAAGAATTAATAACAGGATTCGGCGGCAGAGGATTATCAGAGCGGTCGAAATCAAATTCCCGATAACCCGTGACTTTCAATAATATCATCAGTACTAGAATGGCAATAATGATGAATAAAGATACCCAAAATGCCTTTAATTCTCTTTTCATAACAACCTCCTATTAAATTGTGAATAAAAATTAAATCGTTAATTTTCTATGCTAATTGTAGTATATCATAATAATATAAATACGTCAATACTTGATTGTTTTATCGGTTGGGATATTATTGATATGTAATCCGCTCCTCGAGAGCGGTAAAATTTTAAACAAACATGATGGATTTAAAAACATTAGCGAGCGCGGCGGAACAAATTGCCGCGGAAAAAGGAATACCGGCGGAAAAAGTTTTGGGCGCTATCGAAGCGGCCATCGCCGCCGCCTATAAAAAAGAATACCGGAAGCGTTCGGAAATAATTCGTGCCAAATTTAACCTGAAAACGGGGGATGTGGATTTCTCGCAGGTAAAGGCAGTGGTTGATCCCGCTCAAGTGCGCATTGTGAGCGAATCGGAAGAGGAAGAACAGATTCAGAATCAGCCGCCCATGGCTCAGGGAGCGGAGGAAAAAGAAGAGTTCCCGCGATATAATCCCGACCGGCACATATTCCTCGAGGATGCCAAAAAAATAAAATCGGATGTCCAGATAGAAGAGGAATTGGAATTTCCGCTCGAGGTACAGGCCGATTTCGGCCGCATCGCGGCGCAGACGGCCAAGCAGGTGATTTTGCAGAATCTCCGCGAGGCGGAGCGCTCGTCAATAAAAGACGAATTTGCGGACAAAGAGGGAATGATTATGAGCGGAGTAGTTCAGCGTTTCGACCGGGGCAATGTTTTCGTGAATCTCGGGCGCGCGGTGGGCATTATGTATCCGAACGAAAGCATTCCGGGTGAGCACTATCGCGTGGGCGACCGGATGCGCTTTTATGTTTTGGCCGTTCAGGACGATCCGCGCCGGCCGGGTATCGTGCTTTCGCGTTCGCACCCGAATTTCGTGAAAAAGCTTTTCGAACTTGAGGTGCCCGAGATTGCCGAAGGCACGGTGGAGGTAAAAGAAATCGCGCGGGAAGCGGGCAGCCGCACCAAAATCGCGGTCGCTTCGAAGGAAGACGGCGTGGACCCCGTCGGCTCGGCGGTCGGCCAGCGCGGAACGCGCGTGATGGCGGTGACGAACGAGCTCGGCAACGAAAAAATAGACATTATAGAGTGGTCCGATGACCCGGCGAAGTTCATCGGCAATTCCGTTTCGCCCGCCAAGGCGAAGCTCGTGGAAATATTGGAACGGCGCGAAGCGCGGGTGCTCGTTTCCGAAGACCAGTTGAGCCTCGCAATCGGCAAAGGCGGACAGAATGTGCGGCTCGCGGCTAAACTTACGGGTTGGAAGATAGATGTGCGCTCGCAATCCAATCCGGACGAGGTGCAGGAAGGCGGTGTAGCCGTGGCGGCGGTAGAGGAAGGTCAGAATGATTTCGGAGAGGAAGAAAAACAAGTCGAGAAATAAATAAAATTTAATTTTTTAAAACATTCAATAATATGTTGTATTTAATTTTTGGTTCTGTAGTGGTCGCAGTCGCCTACACAGCCTATCTGGCTTTATGGCTCAAAAAGCAGCCGGCAGGAAACGAAAAAATGGTGGAGATTTCGAAGGCTATTCAGGAGGGTTCTTCGGCATATCTCAGCCGGCAGTATCGGACGGTGGCCGTCGTCGCGTCGGTTCTTTTTTTGATAATTTATTTTGCCTTGGGTTATTTAATGGCTTTGGGATTTCTGGTAGGGGCGGCCGCTTCGGCGCTCGCCGGCTATCTAGGAATGAATGTAGCCGTCCGTTCCAATTCAAAAACAGCGGAGGCGGCCGGCAAGGGTTTGGGCCCCGCTCTTTCTTTGGCTTTCAGGGCCGGTTCGGTTACCGGATTTTTGGTGGTGGCTCTGGGATTGTTGTCGGTCGCCGGTTTCTATCTTTTGACGAATGATGCGAACGCACTCATCGGCCTCGGCTTCGGTGCGAGCTTGATTTCGGTCTTTGCCCGTTTGGGTGGCGGTATCTTCACAAAGGCGGCCGACGTGGGCACCGATCTCGTCGGCAAGGTTGAGGCGGGCATTCCGGAGGACGATCCGAGGAATCCCGGCGTCATTGCCGACAATGTGGGCGATAATGTCGGCGACTGCGCCGGCATGGCCGCCGATCTTTTCGAAACTTACGCTGTGACGCTCACGGCGGCGATGCTTCTTGGGGCGCTCACAATGTCCGGTCCCGTGCTTTTATTCCCGCTGGTTTTGGGAGCGCTCGCTATTATTGCCTCAATCATCGGCAGTCTTTTTGTTCGACTCGGAAAAGACCCCAATGATCAAGGAATAATGAAGGCGCTTTACAAAGGGCTCATCGCTTCGCTTGTCGTCTCCGCAATCCTCTTTTATTTCGCCGCCAAGTATTTTTTCCCGACGGAATTCGGCGGTATTTTTGCTTCGAGTCTTATCGGACTCGCGGTTACGGCCCTGATGGTCGTCATTACCGATTACTACACGGCGAAGGGCTACCGGCCGGTGCAAAGCATTTCGGACGCGTCTAATTCCGGCCACGGCACGAATATTATTATGGGCCTTTCGGTCGGAATGGAGGCGACCTTCCTGCCGATTATCGTGATTGTGGCGGGGATACTCGGCGCTTTTCTTCTTTCCGGAATTTACGGCGTGGCAATCGCGGCGGTTTCGATGCTTTCGGTTGCTGGGATTATCGTGGCGATAGATTCGTTCGGGCCGATTACCGATAACGCGGGCGGTATTGCCGAAATGTCGGGCGCGTCCGAAAGCGTTCGGCAGATAACCGACTCGCTGGACGCGGTGGGGAACACCACGAAGGCGGTCACAAAAGGCTATGCTATTGCTTCGGCCGGCCTCGCGGCGCTCGTGCTTTTCGCCGGCTATACCGAAGAGCTTTTGAAATCTTATTCTTCCATTTCGTTCGATCTTCAGAATCCTTATGTTTTAATTGGGCTCCTGTTGGGTGCGGCCATTCCGAATTTATTCGCTGCCATCGCGATGAAATCCGTCGGCAAGGCGGCGGGCGCGATTGTGGACGAAATCCGCCGGCAATTCCGCGAAATCAAGGGATTAATGGAAGGCACGGCCAGGCCCGAATATCAAAAGGCGGTGGATATTGTGACGAAGGCGGCTTTGCAGGAAATGATTGTGCCGGCGCTTCTGCCTATCGTGGCGGTCTTGGCGGTGGGATTTGGTCTCGGCAAAGAATCTCTGGGCGGATTCCTGATAGGCACGATTATTTCGGGGCTTTTCATCGGTATCTCGATGACTTCGGGCGGCGCGGCCTGGGATAATGCAAAGAAGCATATTGAGGAAGGGAATCACGGCGGCAAGGGTTCGGACGCGCACTTGGCGGCGGTCACGGGCGACACGGTGGGTGATCCCTACAAAGACACCGCCGGTCCGGCCATCAATCCGCTTATCAAAGTGATAAACATTGTGGCGCTCCTCATCGTTCCGTTTCTTTAACTTAATATATTGAAAATTCCTCACAAAATGAGTTTTTTGTTTGTGAAAAATCTGTAAACAGGGAATAATGTTTCTAAATGGCCATTGAGTTAAAAAACAAAAAAGTACTGGTAATGGGCCTGGGTCTGCTCGGCGGGGGGATTGCGACCACGAAGTGGCTCATTCTGCACGGCGCGAATGTGACCGTGACGGATTTGCGTTCGCGCGGGGAATTAAAAGACTCGATAAATAAATTGGGCGCGGCGGCGAAAAAAATTATTTTCGTTTTGGGCAAACACCGCAGAGCTGATTTCAAGACCAATAAAATTATCGTGGTGAATCCAGCCGTGCCGCGCGAGAGCAAGTATCTCGCCATTGCCAAAAAACACGGTGCGCGTTTGGAGAATGAAGCGAGCTTGTTCTTCCGATACTGCAAAAATCCGATTATCGCCGTGACCGGCACCCGGGGGAAGACGACAACCGTGAACTGGATATTGTTTTTATTGAAGCAAAAGTTTCCGAAGGCGAAACTTACCGGCAACTCCTCGGACCAGCCCCTGCTCGGCATTCTGGACGGCTTAGACGGCAAGTCGCCCGTCGTCGCGGAACTTTCGTCCTGGCACCTGGAGCTTTTAAGCCAATCCGGCCGGGGTCCGGAAGTGGCTGTAATCACCAATATCTACCGTGACCATATGAACCGCTACCGGACGCTTGTCAGCTATGCTTCTGCGAAGGCGAATATATTCAAAAACCAGAAGAAGGGAGATTTTTTGATTCTGAATTGCCGGAACGAATGGACGAAATTTTTCCTTAAAAAATTCTCCAATTGGAGGGTCGGCTCAAAGATGCTCTATTCATCCGCAAAAACCGGTATAAATGAAAAGAAATTCTCCAAAATCTCCGGTCCGCATAATCTGGAGAATTTCAAAGCCGCATATCTCGCCGCCAAACTTGCCGGCGTGCCCGTTTCGGCTCTCCGACGAGCGGCCTGGCGTTTGCCGCGAATAAAATTCCGGGAGGAGATCGTCTTCAAATCGCCGAAGCTTACGGTGGTGAATGACACGACGGCGACCTCGCCCGATGGGACGATAGCCGCTCTTCGGAGGTTCGGAAAAGAAAATATTATCCTCATCTCCGGTGGAACGGATAAAAACTTGGAATATGGCGGATGGGCGAAAACAGTAAAGCGCTTCGTGAAACCGGAAAACCTTTTCCTTTTGAACGGCAGCGCCACCAAAAAAATGATCGCGGCGCTCGAGAAAATCGGATATTCTAAAAACAAAAAAATAAACTTCTACGAAGATCTAGGTGGTATACTTAAGTATACCACCCAAGTGATTTATGAAAAAAAAGAGAAAAAGACGAAATGGATGATTATTTTTTCGCCGGGGGCGGCCAGCTTTGAGAAGTTCAAGAACGAGTTCGATAGGGGAGAAAAATTCAATCTCTATTGCAAGAAAATTTTCAAGCGCCGTTAGCCGGGCGGGGGCCGCTTTGACTTTATAAGAAAGGAGGCATATTTTATAGACAGTTATTATTCACGTTTTTGCTTAACAATTAAAAATATTGGAGGAAATATGGGCTCAAAAGATTTTCAAGAAAAACTGGATGAATTAAGCATCCATGAGTTAGGAAGCGAGCAGTATCTAAAAAGTTTATGCAAGTTGGGAATGAATTTTGCCCCCAATAGTCCAAGAGATACGACTGAAGCATTTCGTTTTTTTGATTCCCTGCGTGATAAAATAGCGAATGTATTAGGGCTTGATCTTGACATAGAATTCCGCCGCGAAGAATTTAAGGAGATAATAGCTTCGCTTGATTCCGGATGCGATTGCGAGGTTATTTCCGACATGTTCAGATCCGCTCCGTACATAAGAGAATAATTCAATAAAAAATCCCGCCAATTGCTTTTGGCGGGACTTCTTTTTAATCTAAGCCCACTCTTAGTTTTTTTGATCTTTGCCTGTTCATTTTCGGCATCCTTATCGTGAGAATGCCGTTTTTCAAAGCGGCGGTGGAATTTTCGGGATCCACTTCCTGGGGGAGGATAATGGAGCGGGAAAAAGCGCCCCAGAAGAGTTCCTGATAGAAATAATCTTTTTCTTTCACCTCTTCCTTGCGTTCGCGCCGGCCCCTGATAGTGACCGATTCGTTCGTGATATTTATCTCCAAATCCTCGTCCTTCGCGCCGGCAATAGTGGATTCGACGATGAAGTAGTCGCCGTCTTCAAAGACATCCACGGTCAAAGTGCCTTCGTCTTCTTCCGGTCCTTTTCCGTCCCCGGTTCTTACTTTGATAAGCGGCGCCGGCTCGGTTTTTATTTTGGCGAGCTCCGCGAAAATATCCCTCCTGGGCTCATTTTTTTTATTTCCATTTTTTTCTTGGAACATAAGTTTATTATACCAATTGCGGAGAGGTTAGTCCGATGAATTTTGTTGCCTGTCCAATTTTGAAAAATCATTGAAGATGAAGATTGCGAGAAAAACGAGGAAAATGGAGGGGTAAAGCAGACTCACGCTTTCGAATCGATAAACGAGATAATTGAAGATGAAATGAGAGAGTGTGGCCGCCGCGAGACCGAGGAAAATTTTCCGCCTGGCCCAATAGTAGCCAGCGAAGGCCGAGGCGAGAGTATGGAGCAGGGTAGCACCCACGAAGCGGAAACCGAGCGTGCTCACGCTCACGATTAGGCTGTTTACGGTCAAATATTGCATCTTGTCCCCCATAATGAACAAATTTTCTATCGTGGCGAAGCCCAGGGCGGCGACGATGGAATAAATCATCGCGTCCACCGGCTCGTTGAAGGCCGGCTCTTTTCGGACGCTGAAATAAGCCGCGGAAAACTTGAAAATTTCCTCAATGAGCGCCAGTCCGAGAATGGTAACGATAAAAAGGTGAAGAGGGTTGCTCACAAATCTCTGGAATCCGAATTGAAAAACAATCGCCGGAACGCTCGCGAGCGCGCCCGCGCAGAAGACCAAAAATATCAATTTCTTCGGTTCGGGATGGCGGTCTTCCTTGAGAAAGAAAATGAGCCAGACGATGGAAGGCAGGAAGGCGAGCGCAAGGATAACGGCTAAGTTGAGTGCGGCTACCATTTTTCAACCATTAAAAGCCCATTTTTTTCGGCCATGTTTCCATAGATCGCTTCCGTGATGAATGGCATGAATGGATGGAGCATTTTAAGGGATTCTTTTAATACATACATCAATATTTCTGCCGAATTTCCTCCTGCCCCGTTAGAAATCTCGCCCGCGCGGCGCGCGCCCTCCGGGCCTTGGGGCGGGCTATTTCTAACGGGGTGAATTTTTTTTGTCTCCTCGATGTAAATGTCGCAGAACTCATGCCAGAAGAAATCGTAAATATCGTGGAGCGCTTTCGAGAACTCGAATTTTTCTATGTTTTTTCCGGTTTGTTTTTTCACCGCCGCGAGCTTCTTAAGAATCTTTTTATCCGCTGCCGTTCGAGGTTTCGGATTTCGGATTTCGGATTTCGGATTTCCGCTTTGTTCTATAACAAAGCGGGATGCGTTCCAGATTTTATTGCAGAATTTCCGGCCGGCCATGACGGCCGCCTCGTCCCAGCGGATATCCTGGCCGGAGGCCTGCCAGATGATAGCGAAACGTGTCGCGTCCGCTCCATGCAGTCCGATGTAATTCAGCGGGTCAATGCCAGTGCCGAGGCTTTTGGACATTCGCCGGCCGTCCTTGGCAAGGATGGTGCCGTTAATGAAGACATCAGTGAAGGGAACCTTTTTCTTGAATTCTAAGCCGGAGAAGATCATCCGCGCGACCCATAAATTAATGATGTCGCGGGCGGTTACGAGGACGTTTCCGGGATAATATTTTTCTGCATCTTCTTTAGAAAGCCCGGCAAATGGCCAAAGAGCGGAGGAAAACCAGGTATCAAGCACGTCTTCCGATTGGATATATTTCCCTTCGCAATATTTACACTCCGGTTCGGTGAGCGAAACCACCATCTCCTCGCACTTGGCGGAATCCTTTTCGCGGCCCTTTTTGGGAACGCACTTCGGCTCGTGAAACCAAACCGGCAACCGGTGTCCCCACCAAATTTGGCGGGAGACCGACCAGTCGCGGACGTTTTCAAGCCAATTCAAGTAGGTTTTCTCGAAATTTTTCGGCTGAATTCTCACTTTTTTGGATTTCACGGCCTGCTTCGCCATCGCTCCCAATTTATCCATCTTCAAAAACCATTGATTGGATGGGATAGGCTCAATAATCGTGCCGCAACGGTAGCACTTCGCGACGCGGGTTTGATATTTTTCTTCTTTTACCAGAAGCCCCATTTCTTTGAGGTCGTTCACGATTTTTTCGCGGGCTTCAACGGCTTTTAGTCCGGCATACTTTCCGGCTATCACCGTCATTTTGGCCCGTTCGTCTATTACCTGAATCGTTTCCAGTTTGTGCCGTTGGCCGATTTCGAAATCGAGAATATCGTGGGCCGGCGTCACCTTGACCGCGCCCGTGCCGAACTTAGGGTCTATCGCGATATCGCCCACAATCGGTATCTCTCGATTTTGAATCGGAAGGACGACGGTCTTTCCGATAAGATGCTTGTATCTCTTGTCGGCGGGATTCACGGCAATCGCGGTATCGCCCAGCATCGTTTCGGGTCTCGTTGTCGCCACTGTTATGAATTCGGATTTCGGATTTCGGATTTCGGATTTACTATCCGTAAGCGGATAGTTGATATACCAGAGTTTGGTTTCGGTATCCTCGTATTCCAGTTCCAGCTCGGAGAGGCTTGTGCCATCCTTCGGGCACCAGTTCACGGTGCGGAGTCCGCGATAAAGCCAGCCCTTCTCGTAGTAATGAACGAAGACTTTTAAAACATCTTGGCTATAGGCTTCGTCCATCGTGAAGCGCGTGCGGGACCAATCGGCCGAGATGCCAATTTTTTTGAGCTGGTTTAAGATCGCGTCGCCATATTTTTTCTTCCATTCCCAGACCTTCTCCACGAATTTTTCCCGGCCGAGTTCGAAACGGGAAATATTTTGTTTTCGCAGGTCTTTTTCCACCACGTACTGCGTGGCGATGCCGGCGTGGTCTGTGCCGGGGAGCCAGAGCGTTTTATATCCCTTCATCCGATGATAACGGATGAGAATATCCTGAATGGTGTTGTTCAAGGCGTGGCCCATATGGAGCGTGCCCGTCACGTTCGGGAGGGGCATATATACCACGTAATTTTTAATTTTTGAATTTTTGATTTTTGCGACAGGCAGGCCTGCCTGCGCAGGCAGGTTGTCCGGATTGAAATAGCCGGAATCAAGCCAAAGCTGGTATATTTTTTCTTCGGTTATCTTCGGGTCATAGGGCTTTGAAAAATCAGCGTTCATATTCCAATTATAAATTCAAATTCCCTTGGGCGCGAATGGCGTATTTCTTTTTGCGCAGATTTTGGATATAGGCCGCGGCCGCGATCATCACGGCGTTATCGGTATTGAAATCCATCGGCGGCACCAGGAAATTTACACCCATCTTGTCGCTTGCCTCTCGCAGTCTGTCTCTAAGATACGCGTTGGCCGCGACGCCGCCCGAAAGCATTACCGATTTCGCCTTAAATTCCCGAACGGCGCGGGCGGTTTTCGATATCAGAACGTCCACCGCAGCTTTCTGGAATGAGGCGGCTACATTCGCTTTGTCGGCTTTCGGATTATCCCGCAGATAATAAAGGACGGAAGTTTTCAAACCAGAGAAACTGAATTCATATTTGCCAGTCGGCGAATTGTCGTAAATCATCGGACGAGGGAAGGCGACGGCTTCGGGATTGCCGTTAGCTGCGAGCTTCTGAATTTCCGGTCCGCCAGGGTAGGGAAGGCCGAGTATTCTTGCCGCTTTATCGAAAGCCTCGCCCACCGCGTCATCCCGCGTTTCACCCAATTTTTTCCATTTTATGAGTGATTCCATCTTGAGAAGAATGGTATGACCCCCGCTTGCTATAAGCGCAATTGCGGGAAATATTTTAGGATTTAGGATTTTGGATTTAGGATTTGCAGTTTTTTGCGATAGCAAAAAACTGTATAGGTGTCCCTCCAAATGGTTTGCGCCGATTAGCGGAACTTTCGGAAAAATATTTTTTTTCAATTCTTTTGCGAATTCGACGCCGGTCCAAAGTGCCGGCTCCAGTCCCGGTCCCACTGTTACGGCCAGCAGATCAATTTTTGGAATTTGGATTTTAGAATTTTGAATTTGTCCCGACTTTGTCGAGGATACTCGATGAAATCGGTATTTAGGATTTGAAAAAATTTGCTCAAACACAATCGGCAAATTTTTAATGTGTTCTCGTTTGGCGAGGTTCGGCACGACGCCACCCCAGGGCCGATGCACTTCTATCTGGGAAGAGACCAGATTCTTAATGACTTTAAATTTCGGAGCGCGCAAGCCCCCGCTTGCTTTGAGAAGCGCGAGCGCGGTTTCATCGCAGGACGTTTCGATTGCGAGTATCTTCATTCCAACCATTTTACGGATAAATCCGGCGGTTGTATACTTACAGGCATGATTCAACCTTTATTTGTATTCGGGGGCATCGGGATAGCTTTTTTAAGGGTGATATTGGGCATCATTTTAATCGCCCATGGCTGGCCGAAGATAAAAAACATCAAAGGAACGGCGGAGTGGATGGGACAGATATTTAAGCCGGGAATCTTTTGGGCGGCCGTCGTTTCAATATTGGAGTTCGTCGGCGGAATATTTTTGCTGGCCGGATTTCTCGTCCAGCTCGTCGCGGTATTAATCGCGATTCAATTTGCCGTCATAATTTTGAAGATGAAAATGAAGAAAGGATTGGCGGACGGCTATGAATTCGACCTCATTATTTTCGCCGCGGCAATCGCGCTTGCGGTTCTCGGCGGCGGAGCTTACAGTTTGGAGAATTTCCTCGGTATCCTCATATACTAAATAGCCTCTTTTTATGATTCGATTTTGGGAAATAATGCCTGGCGCCCTGGCCTGGCTTACTCTTTTCGGTCTCGCATTTCTTTCTTGGCGCGCGCCCGTCGCCGTGGTCGTTTTCATCCTTCTTTACGATCTTTATTGGTTTTTAAAGCTAATCTATCTCTTTTTTCACCTCCGTTCGTCGTTCACCAAGATGAATGCCAATCTGAAGATGGATTGGCTCGCGAAGTTGAAAAAAGATAATCCGGAAAATTGGGAGAAAATCCGCCACTTGGTGATATTGCCGGTCTATCGGGAAAGCTATGGGATAATAAAACAGGCATTTTCAAATCTCATAGAAGCCAATTATCCGAAAGAAAAATTTTTCGTCGTTCTTGCGACCGAAGAAAGGGGAGGAGAAACCGACCGGGAAACCGCTTTGAAAATCGAAGAAGAGTTCGGCGCCGCTTTCAAGGGTTTTCTAATAACCCGTCATCCGGCCGATTTGCCGGGTGAGCTGGCCGGCAAGGGATCGAATCAGGCTTGGGCGGCCAAAGAAGCGCTTTCAAAACTCATTAACCCTTTAAGTATTTCTTACGACGACGTTCTGGTCTCGGTTTTCGATATCGATACGCGCACCGATCAGGATTATTTCGGAATACTCGCCTATAAATTCCTGAATTCGTCCCATCCATATCGCTCGAGTTTCCAGCCAATTCCGCTTTTTATCAATAACGTCCATGAAGCCCCGTTTTTCGCCCGCTTGGTCGGATTTTCCGGCTCTTTCTGGCAATTAATGCAGGAGTCGCGGCCGGAGCAATTGGTATCATTCTCTTCCCATAGTATGCCGCTCAAGGCCTTGGT
The DNA here is from genome assembly GCA_038065455.1 of Patescibacteria group bacterium. Lineage (GTDB taxonomy): Bacteria > Patescibacteriota > Minisyncoccia > UBA6257 > GWB1-50-10 > JBBTQX01. The sequence continues at coordinate 14,199 of JBBTQX010000004.1, read as the reverse complement.
CGAAGTCGGGTTTTGGGAGACCGATATCGTTTCCGAAGATTCGAGAATATTTTTCCAATGCCTCGCGCATTATAAGGGCGATTGGCGGGCCGAACCGCTTCTTTATCCCGTTTACATGGACGCGGTGGCCGGCGAAACTTTTTTCGCGGCGCTCAAGAATCTTTATAAACAACAGAGGCGCTGGGCCTGGGGTGCCGAGAATTTGGCCCGGGCGGCGAATGATTTTTCGAAAGATAAATCTTTTCCGGCCAAAGTCGGGCGTTTTTGGAAATGGACGCTTTTTGACGGCGTATATTCCTGGTCCACAAGCTCTTTTATCATCTTTCTTTTCGGCTGGTTCCCGAATTTATTGGGAGACGAGGCGTTTCGGACCTCAGTCATCTCGTACAATCTTCCCCGCCTGACCGGCTGGATATTGAATTTGAGCTCCATCGGCATTATTACCTCGGCTTTTTTGAGCATTATCATTCTTTATCCGCGGCTCAAAGGCTTCAAGCGGTGGTATTTGATCTGGTATTTTCTCGAGTGGCTGCTCACTCCGCTGGTTTTCATAGTTTTCTCGGCGTTTCCGGCATTGGACGCCCAAACGCGGCTAATGCTCGGCGGCCGATTCCGTTTGGGGTATTGGCGGACCCCGAAAGACAATCTGCCCGCATCCCGATGACGGAATATCTCACTCAAGCGGTGGTTCTTGGGCTTCGTCCGCATAAAGAAAGCGACCGAGTAGTCGATCTTTATACCAGAGATTTCGGCCGTTTGGAATCGAATGTCGTGGGCGGGCGGCGGATTCTTTCGAAGCTCTCCCCGCATTTGAATTTATTCAATGTAATAATAGTGCGTTTGGCGGAAAAAAATCGCATTATTCTCACGGATGCTTTGACTGATGAAAGTTTTCGGAAAAATCGGCAAGATCCGAAATTCTATCCCTCGGCTTTCAGGATAATATCCCTGGTGCGGGCGCTCACTCCCAAAGGAGTGCCCGATTTGCGCCTATGGCATTTGATTGTGAAGGGTCTGGCTTCGGCGGATGGAGACGTCAAAGTTTTTCTCAAGGCGCTCGGCTACGATCCGCAGGAGGCGGAGTGCGATATTTGCGCGGGAAGACCTGCCGCTTTTTTCCGTGCGAAAGACCAGTCATTTTTTTGCCGGAATTGCGGTTTAAAAACGAAGAGTGATGAGTTAATATATCTCTAATGGCCCTGAATAACCTCGAGAAAAGGCTCAAAACTTTCCAAAAAAAGTTTCCCACCGCAAAAAAAGCCGGGATCGAGCCTTTCGCCGAAAAAATCCGCGAATTTGAGGATGATATCGAAGATCATCACAGGTGGCTCAAAAAAATACTTCTTATCGGCAGTATTATTGCACTCCTCATAGTCGGCGCCGGCTTATTTTTCATCTTTTCCTATACTTCCGTTTCCCGGGATGTGACACTAGAGGTATCCGTTCCCAAGAGCGTTTCACGGGGTACCCCTTTTTCCGTTGAAGTTAGTATGGCGAATAATTCAGGCGGGGTTATTAATAAAGCCGTGATTACCCTCAATCTTCCCGAGGGCATCGCCGTGCCTGGTTTTCCCGCAGGCCGTAATTTGGCGACGGAAAGCGCGGGTGACATCGCTTCGGGAAACCTGGTTAAAAAAACTTTTTCCCTCTTGGCAACAGGCGAAGACAATTCGGTCGGGAAAATATCGGCCTCGGTATCCTACTCGATCGGGACAGGCACCCGTTTCGAAGTTCGATCGGCCGGAGAAGTGAAAATAAAAGGCTCGGCCGTATCGATGGAAATAAAAAATCCCGGCCAAATATTGAGCGGTTCGGGCTTTCAGCTGGAAGTGAATTACAAAAATGAGAGCGATTTCAGCTTTTCGGAATTAATCTTGCAGGCGGAGTATCCCAACTCGTTCAAATTCGATTCGGCGAGCGTTCCGCCGGCTTCGCTCAATAATTATTGGAAGTTGGGCGTTTTGGCTCCCGGGGCGAAGGGTAAACTTGTTATTTCTGGTCGGCTTGATTTGACCTATGGGGCGACTGCCGTCATTCCCGTTAAAATTTCGGCCGAACTGGGTGGGAACGAATATCCAATCGCGGAAGGAACGGTAAATCTCTCGCCTTCCGCTTCGCCGATTTTTCTGGAAGTTTCGGTGAACGGTCGGGAAGATTACACCGCGAAAGTCGGCGAAACCCTCAATTATTCCATCCGTTATCGGAATGACAGCGGCATTGTTTTAGCCGACGTGAAATTGAACGCGTCTTTGACCGGAGAAATGCTCGATCCGGCGGCGGCCAAATCTTTTTATTGGAATTTCTCGAATTTGCCGGCTTTGAAGATGCTTGATCCGGGCGCGAACGGCGAGGTGAATTTCCAGGCGAAGATAAGAAGCTCGTTCAATCTTACGAGGCTGAACGACCGCAATTTTTCCGTTCGGATGAACGCGATTGTGACTTCGCCTTCGGTGCCTTACTATCTTTCGGCCGGCCAGACGTCGGTGAGCGTGGCGTCGGATACGAAGATTTCCGGCTTGGTGCTCCTAACCGCCCAAACTTTCCATAATAACAAAGAAAGCGGAATAACGGATGCGGGCAATCTGCCGCCCAAAGTGGGCGAATCCACCCAATACTCCGTCCATTGGGTGATAAAGAATTTTTCCAATGATTTGAATAATGTCGAGGTAAGGGCGGCGCTCGCCGCCGGGGTGAAATGGAGTGGCGCGGTCAAGGCCAATTTGGGCGAATCGCCCGTCTTCGACGAGAAGGAGAACGAGGTGGTTTGGAGAATCGACCGAGTGGCGGCGACCAAGGGGGTTTTGAGCGAGCCGGCCGAGGCGGTCTTTCAAATCGAAGGAACGCCGAATGACGATATGTTGGGTGCTTCTCAGCTTCTCCTGAGAGCGGCCCGCCTCAAGGCCTTGGACAATTTTACCGGACTCGATTTGCAAAGCGTTGCGGGCTCCGTCACGAGCGCAGTAGTAGGAGCAATCTCAGGGGAATCCGATGTGGTTAAATAGTTTTTGATAACTTGAGTGAAGAGTTGTTTACGGTTTACAATAGGTTCATATATGAAGAAGGAAGAAAAGAAGGATATTTTCGAGAAGATTACTTCTCTGGCCAAGCGGCGCGGCTTTATTTATCCGGGCTCCGAAATCTACGGCGGCCTCGCGGGTACTTGGGATTACGGCCCGCTCGGGGCGGAATTGAAGCGGAATATCAAGAACGAGTTTTGGAAGAACATGACGCAGGAGCACGAGAATATCGTGGGCCTGGATGCCGCCATAATAATGAATCCGAAGGTTTGGGAGGCATCGGGCCATCTGGATTCTTTTTCCGACCCGCTCGTCGAGTGCAAAAAATGCCACCATCGTTTTCGCGCCGACCAATTGGAGAAAAATCCGCCGGCTGGCGGATGTCCCGATTGCGGCGGAGAAATAACCGAACCGAAGCAATTCAATCTGATGGTCGAGACCTATCTCGGCTCAATAGAGGGAGAGAAGCTCAAGACATATCTCCGCGGCGAAATCACCCAGGGCGTGCACGTGAATTTCAAAAATGTTCTGGATTCCACCCGCGTTAAAATCCCGTTCGGCGTCGTCCAGGTCGGCAAGGCCTTCCGGAACGAGATAACGCCCGGCGGACTCACTTTCCGCTCCCGTGAATTCGAGCAGATGGAATTGCAGTTCTATACGAAACCGGACAAAAAAGAATCGATGAAGTGGATGGAATATTGGAAAGAAGAACGGATGAAGTGGTATCTGTCCCTCGGAATGACGAAGAAAAATCTCCGTTTCAAGGAACACGAGCAGTTGGCGCACTACGCCCAGGCGGCATTCGATATCGAGTATAACGCGGAAGGCGACTGGAAGGAGATGGAGGGAATCCACCATCGGGGCGATTGGGATGTGCGGCGCCATCAGGAATTTTCCAAGCAGGATCTGACCTATTTCGACGAGGAATCCAAGGAACGCTTTCTGCCTTATATCATCGAGACCTCGGGCGGCGTAGACCGCGCAACCCTTTTCTTTCTAATGGATGCGTATACGGAAGAAATCCTAAATCCGAAATCCGAAATCCTAAACAAGCCCCAAAATTCAAATAAAGAAAACAACGAAATGGAAAAACGGATTGTATTGAAATTACATCCCAAATTAGCGCCCTACAAAGCCGCGGTTTTTCCGCTTCTGGCTAATAAGCTGGAGCTGGTAAAACTGGCACGGACAATCTACGAAGAATTGAGGAAAGAGTACACGGTGGCGTGGGACGACAGGGGAAATGTGGGCAAGCGCTATCGGGCGCAGGACGAAGCCGGCACGCCTTACTGCATCACGGTGGATTTCGAAAGCCTGGAAACTGAAGACGTGACGGTGCGGGACCGCGATACGATGAAACAGGAACGCGTAAAAATCAAAGAACTAAAAAATTACATATATGAAAAATATCAGAAGAATTAAATTAAAAAACGGTCTGCGGATTATTCTCGCGCCCCAATCGGGCAGTCTGGCGGCGACCGTAATGGTGTCGGTGGAGGCCGGCTCGAAATACGAAACGAAAGACATAAGCGGCATCTCGCATTTTCTGGAGCATATGTGCTTCAAAGGTACGGCAAAGCGGCCGAAGCCGATTGATATTGCGGCGGAGATGGACGGGCTTGGGGCGCAATCCAATGCTTTCACGAGTCAGGAATCCACGAGCTATTATGCAAAAGCGAAAAAAGAGAATGTGAACGAGATATTGGACGTGGTGGCCGATATGTATCTGAATCCGACATTTGATTCCCGGGAAATCGAAAAAGAAAAAGGCGTCATTATCCAGGAGTTCAATATGTACGAGGATACGCCTTCTCGGAAGGTTCAGAGCCTTTTTATGAATCTCGTCTACGGCAATCAGCCGGCGGGTTGGGATATTCTCGGCCGTAAAGAAGTTATTCGGAGCATCACCCGGAACGACTTCATGAAATATCGGGCGAAACACTACGTGCCTCAAGCCACGATTGTGACGGTCGCGGGCGCTTTCGGCGAGAAAGACATCGCGAAAAGAATCGAAAAATATTTTTCGGTTTTGAAGCCCGGACCCAAAAGCAAAAAACTCAAAGTTAAAGAGATTCAGGCCAGGCCGCGGGAACTCATTCAATTCAAAAAATCGGACCAGACCCACTTGGTTCTCGGGTTCCGCGCTTTCGGCGTCCACGACGAGCGGCGAATCGCCCTCCAGGTCGCGGCCGAAATCCTGGGCGGGGGAATGAGCTCGCGCTTTTTTCAAAGAATTCGGGAAGAGCTCGGCGCCGCCTATTATGTGCGGGCCGATGCCGACCTTTATTCCGATCACGGCCTTTTGACGATGGCGGCGGGAATCGAGCATACAAAAATCGAAACGGTTATTAGGGCCGGTTTGGAAGAATTCAACCGTTTGCGGAACGAATTGGTGAGCGAAAAAGATCTCAAAAAAGCCAAAGAACATCTGATAGGCAATCTTTATCTCTCGCTCGAAACCTCGGATGAATTGGCTTATTTCTACGGCGGCCAGGAAATGCTGGGACTGAAGCTCACCTCGCCTCAGGAGCTGGCTCGGAAGGTAAACGGAATAACCGCGAATGACGTAAGAAAAGTTATGCGGGAAGTGGTAAGAAACGACGGCTTGAATCTGGCGCTCATCGGGCCCTTTAAGAAGAGGAGTTTTCTTGATATAGTGAAAGTATGAATCCCGTTAGAAACCGGTGTATTCTAAAGATATAAAAATGAAGGTAATTATGAGAAAAATCAAATCTCGGAGGTCGCTTGATTCCCAACGGATGCGCCAAAGCGGCGTATCCTGTTTCTAACGGGATGAAAACGGAAGTGGCTTGGGGGACTTTATGGAGGATTTTTATCTTTCTGGCGGGCATCGCGCTCGTTTATTTCGCCTGGGATGCTTTCACCGTTCTTCTTGTGGGTGTTGTGATTTCGATGGGAATAGACCCATTCGTCACTTTTCTCGCCGAGAAAGCCAGAATCGGTCGGGTCTTCGCCTCCATCATCGTGATTCTCGCCATTATTTCCGTTTTTGCCGGCGGAATATACATCATAGCGCCGGTTATCTTCGAGGAACTGGCCGGCTTCCTTTTCCATTTTACTCAATTCGTTACTTCGGTTTTTCGTTTCGGCAATTTCAGCTTGAGTTTGGAAAGTTTGAATATCGGAGCGGATCAGATATTGAATTTGATTTCGGGCGCGGGCAATTCCGTTCCCGGCGCGATTACTAAACTCTTCGGAAACGCCATTCTTTTCTTCTCCTCGATTTTTGTCACACTTTATTTGAGTATTGAAAAAGACGGAGCGGAAAAAATGATACGGGTTATCATCCCGGATGATTACGAACGGCCGATTCTATCCATTTTCGACGGATTCAAGATAAAAATGCGCCGCTGGCTCGGCACTCAGCTGGTATTGAGTCTATTCGTCGGTTTCGCGGTGGGATTGGGAATGTGGTTTATTGGCGTTCGCTACGCTCTGATTTTGGGTATTCTCGCCGCCATATTCGAGGTGGTGCCGATCATCGGTCCTATAATGATTGGGCTTATTGCCTTCGTTATCGCTATCGCCGATTCCACGGCGTTGGGTATGTATGCTTTAGCATTCTTTTTTGTTGTCCAGCAATTTGAGAATCATATACTCATTCCGATCATAATGGGTAAGAGTATGAGAGTACACCCGGTAATCGTGGTTGTTTCCCTTTTGGCTGGGGCCCAAATCGCCGGTTTTGTGGGGATAATCTTAAGTGTTCCGCTTGCTGTCTTAGTCCAAGAAATCTTCAATTATCTGACCGAAAGGAAAGAGCGCCGCCCGGTGCTCGATATGTAAGGGCTTGATACCCCGCCTATAGTTTCAATAAATATATGGATAGTAATGAAAAAGGAAAGATAATAATATGCTCTGTTCAATTCCTCAGTCGTGAGTTGAAACTATGGGCGGGCTCATGAATAAAATTGGCAAATTCTATATTACTACCACCCTGCCTTATGTGAATGCGGATCCGCATATCGGCTTTGCGCTCGAAGTCGTCCAGGCGGATATTATTGCCCGTCATCATAAGTTTCTCGGCGAAGAAGTTGTTTTTAATACGGGTACCGATGAGCACGGGTTAAAAATTTATCGGAAAGCCTTGGAAGAGGGCAAAGAAACTCAAAAATATGCGGACGAGAATGCCGCCAAATTCGGCAAATTGAAAAAATCTTTGAATTTGGACTTCACAAATTTTATCCGTACGACCGATCCGCATCATATGGCGGCGGCGCAAGAATTCTGGCGGCGATGCGAGAACAGCGGCGATATTTACAAAAAGAATTACCGGGTGAAATATTGCGTCGGCTGCGAACTCGAAAAAACCGATTCCGAGCTTGCGGACGGCAAGTGTCCGATTCATCCCAATCTTGAATTGGAACTTATCGACGAGGAAAATTACTTCTTCCGTTTTTCGAAATATCAAAAACCGCTTTTGGAACTTTACGAAAAATATCCGGATTTTGTGGTACCGGCCCATCGACTGACTGAAATAAGAAACTTCGTTGCGAGCGGGCTTCAAGATTTCAGCGTTTCGCGCCTAAAAAGCAAGATGCCGTGGGGCGTGCCGGTGCCCGGAGACGATATGCAAATAATGTATGTTTGGTTCGATGCCTTGACGAATTATATTTCGACCTTGGGCTGGCCCGAAGACGATAAAAAATTCGGTGATTTTTGGGGTACGAAAGAAAAACCGAACGCGCTCCAGATTGCCGGCAAGGACAATCTGCGCCAGCAGTCCGCAATGTGGCAGGCGATGCTCCTATCCGCCGGCTTGCCACCTTCCCGGCAGATAATCATCCATGGTTTTATCACAAGCGACGGGCAGAAGATGAGCAAGAGTTTGGGGAATGTGGTGAATCCGTTTGAAATCGTGGAAAAATACGGAACGGATGCGCTCCGATTTTTTCTGGCACATAACATGAGCCCGTTTGAAGACAGTGATTTTTTTTGGGATAGATTCAAAGAAGCCTACAATGCCAATTTGGCGAACGGCATCGGAAACTTGGCCGCCCGCGTGATGAAGCTGGCCGAGGATAATCTCGAGAAGGCCGTTCGGCCGGAGGCCGCGGAATTGCCCCCTGAATACAGAGAAGCGATGGGAAAATTCGAATTCAACCGGGCGACGGGCTATATTTTAGCGCGTGCGCGGGCCATGGACCAGAAGATAAATGAGAAGGAACCATTCCGGCTGGTGAAAACCGATCCGGAGGCCGGCAAAAAGATTATTGCCGAACTCGCGGAGGAACTGTATTTCATCGCCCGTTTGCTTGAGCCTTTTATGCCCGATACGGGCGCGAAGATAAAAAAAGCCGTGCTTGCGAATAAAAAAAGCGCGATTTTGTTTCCGCGCTTTTCTTAAGATCCACATATAATAAAAAATTATGCTCAAGTTTTTCGACGCCCATACGCATGCCAATCTCTCTGCATTCAAAGAGGATTATAAGGAAGTCGTGAACCGCGCGCTTTCCGCCGGCGTGGGAATGGTGAATGTCGGCACACAGAAAGACACTTCTTTGCGGGCTGTGGAAATCGCCCTGGAATTCGCGAGTGAGCCGGTCTTCGCCGCTATCGGTCTGCATCCCGTGCATACGGACAAATCTTTTCACGACGTGAACGAACTTGGCGGAGGCGAAGCGGCCAAGGAATTCACGAGCCGAGGCGAGGTATTTGATTACGGGTACTACAAGAAATTGGCACTGGACTCGAAAGTAGTTGCGATTGGCGAATGCGGGTTGGACTACTTTAGAATCGCAGATAATGAATTAGGAATTAAGGAAAAACAGAAATGGGCGTTTGAAGAACAAATAAAATTGGCTCATGAAGTTAATAAGCCCCTAATGATTCATTGTCGCAACGCTTTTCCGGATTTAATAAGTATTCTAGATTTTAGATTCCGGCTTCTAGGTTCTAATCCGGGTATTATTCATTTTTTTACCGGCACGGAAAACGAAGCCGAGAAGCTTCTGGAGTTGGGTTTTTATTTCACTTTCGGCGGTGTTATCACTTTCGTTCGAGATTATGATGAAGTGATCAAATTAATCCCGATAAACAGGATATTGAGCGAGACAGATGCGCCCTATGTCGCGCCCGTGCCTTATCGCGGTAAGCGCAATGAGCCGGCCTATGTGGTGGAGACGATTAAAAAACTTGCGGAGATAAAATTGCTGTCAATCGAAGCAATGGCAAGCCAAATTTTGAAAAATACCTCGGAGTGCTTTAATCTTAAGCTAACCCGATGAATCCCGTTAGAGACGTTCAAGGTGAATATATGAAAAGAAACAATTACAACCAAGTCGAAGAATTAAATATAAGTTTGCATAACAAACGGATGCGCTTATTACCTGCCTGCGCAGGCAGGAGCGCATCCTGTCTCTGACGGGATGAAAAAATATAATTTCAATAAAATAGAGCAATATTGGCAAAGGGTCTGGAAGGAATCGGGCACCTACGAACCGAATTTAAAAAAAGCCAAGAAACCATTCTATAATCTGATGATGTTCCCATACCCTTCAGCCGAGGGATTGCATGTCGGGAATATGTACGCTTTTACGGGCGCGGATATCTACGGCCGAAAGAAGCGGATGGAGGGTTATGATGTTTTCGAGCCGATCGGGCTGGACGGCTTCGGAATCCATTCGGAGAACTACGCGTTGAAGATCGGCGCGCATCCGATGGATCAAGCGAAAATATCCGAGAAGCGGTTTTATAAGCAACTGGAGGCAATCGGAAACGGTTTTGCCTGGGATGAACGGGTAGAAACCTATGATCCCAATTATTATAAATGGACCCAATGGGTTTTCACGGAGATGTGGCGGCGCGGTTTGGCTTATCGCAAAAAACAATTTGTGAATTGGTGCCCGTCATGCAAGACCGTGCTTGCCGATGAACAGGTGATTGCCGGCAAATGCGAGCGATGCTCTTCGATAGTCGTTAAAAAGGACATGGAACAATGGTTTTTCAGGATTACCAAATATGCGGAGAAGCTCCTGGGTAATCTGGAAAAAATCGACTGGTCGGAGAAGGTAAAAATTGCGCAAAGGAATTGGATCGGAAGATCCGAGGGGGCAGAGTTGAAATTCTCAATTCTCAATTCTCAATTCTCAATCAAAGTATTTACAACCCGGCCCGATACGCTTTTCGGCGCGACTTATATGGTTTTGGCGCCGGAGCACCCGTTAATTTCAAATTTCAAATTTCAAATTTCAAATTATGACGATGTAGAAAAATACATCAAAAATGCAGCTCATAAGTCCGAAATGGAAAGAATAGAAGAAGGTAGAGAAAAGACCGGCGTGGAGCTAAAAGGCATCAAAGCGGTAAATCCGGCAAATAATGAAAAAATCCCGGTGTTTGTCGCGGATTACGTACTCTCTTCTTACGGCACGGGCGCCATTATGGCCGTGCCGGCGCACGACGAACGCGATTTTGCTTTCGCTAAAAAATTCAACTTGCCGATTATTGAAGTGATATCCGGCGGAAGACTAATCAATTCCGGCAAATTCAACGGCATGGATTCGGAAAAAGCCGGATGGGAAATTACGAAGCTCGCGGGTGGAGAAAGAAAAATTCAATATCGTCTCCGTGATTGGCTGATTTCCCGCCAGCGTTATTGGGGCGCGCCGATACCGATGATTTATTGCGGAGTCTGCGCTTCGAAAAATGAAGGCGAGCAAAAAGAAATGCCCGGCTGGTACGCCGTACCCGAGAAAGATCTGCCGGTAAAACTTCCCTACGTTAAAGATTTCCGTCCGCAGGGCAAGGGAGAATCGCCGCTCGCTTCGGTCAAAAAATTTTACGAAACAAAATGCCCGCATTGCGGAGGCAAGGCGCGCCGGGAAACCGACGTTTCGGATACTTTTCTGGATTCGGCCTGGTACTATCTTCGTTACCCGAGCGTGAAAGAAAAAAATAAAGCTTGGAATCCCGAAATAACGAAAAAATGGTTTCCGGTTAATTTATACACCGGCGGAGCGGAGCATTCCGTTCTCCATCTTCTCTATGTGCGTTTCGTCGCTATGACTCTCCATGAGGCCGGCAAACTTCATTTTGAAGAGCCCTTCCCGAAATTTCGCGCGCACGGACTTCTCATAAAAGAAGGGGCGAAGATGTCTAAATCCAAAGGGAATGTGATAAATCCGGACGAGTATATCAAGAATTTTGGCGCCGATTCTTTGAGAATGTATCTGATGTTTCTCGCGCCCTTCGAGCAAGGCGGAGACTTCCGAGATGAAGCGGTTCTCGGCATCGTTCGTTTTTTGGATCGGGTCTGGAATTTGTGTGTGAAAGAAATTAAAAAATCGAACAAGGCGAGCGAGGAGACTCTTCGCCTTACGCACCGCACGATAAAAAAGATAACAAATGATATCGAATCGCTCCATTATAATACCGCCATTAGCGCTTTAATGATTTTTCTGAACGAATTTGAAAAGAAAGGCGTCGACAAAGAAAATAAAGAAGTATTTTTGAAGCTTCTTGCTCCTTTCGCGCCCCATATAACGGAGGAGCTTTGGTCCGAGTTGGGTAAAAAAACATCGATCCATAAATCATCTTGGCCGATAGCCAATTCCAAATTTTTAAAAGAAGAAGATTTTGATCTCGTGATTCAGGTCAATGGAAAATTGCGGGCAACGATTAAAATGCCCCGAGGCGCTTCTCAAAGAGACGCCGAAAAAGCGGCTTTCGGAAACGAGAATGTCAATAATTCCATTGCCGGCCAAAAACCCAAGAAAACGATTTTTGTACCTAATCGCTTAATAAATTTCGTGATTTAAACTACCATTAGATTGATGGGAAAAATATTCTGGCTTATCGTTATCATTATTATGGCAGTCGCCCTTCATGGCGCTTTCACCGGATTGAAAGGCGGAGTGAAATTCGAAAATTTGTCCGCCATATTCAAACTTCCTTCGGGTTTGAGAATAACGACGACGACCGTGAATGTTTCGGTTGGCGTCGGCGGAAAAAATTATGCGAACGGGGATAAGCCGATTTCCGTTTCTCCTTCGAATCAGCCGCCGAAACCGGTTATTATACCGCCTGTCGGTTTCGATCTCGGTCAGCTCTCCCTCTATTACGGACAGGTGGAACTGACCTCATTCTCTTTGGGTAACTCAATAAATCCAAGCAGACTTGATATGCGATCGGCCGCATCAATAGCCGCATCAATAGATATTCGTGGGTGGAGTGTTGAAGGGAATCGAAATGTAAGAATTCTGATTCCCGGAGCTGTTGGCGACTATATTCCGTCGGGTCTAGTGTCAGAGAACAATCTTCTTTTGAATAAAAGCGAGACAGTTAGTTTTTACAGCAACTATAGTCCTATTGGCGTCGGTTTAAAATTGAACGAATGTACGGGATATCTGAACAATACCGCGAAATTCATTCCGGAGTTACCGGAGAATTGTCCGGCAATATACGATAAATCGGAGATAATCAATTTTTCCGGAACCTGTCAAAACCTCATCACTTCTGTTCGGAGTTGCGGCGTTCCGACTTCGGACCAGATAAATTCCGTTCCCAAGCCCGATGAAAGCCAATGTCGGAGTATTTTGACAGGAAGAACCAATTACCAAAGCTGTTATAACCGCCATCGAAATGACATTAATTTCTTCGCTAAAGAATGGCGGGTTTGGATTCAATCCGCGATGAATTTCGATTCTGGCCACGACCGGCTGCTCTTACTCGATAAAGACGGGTTTTTGGTAGACGAATACGTCTATTAGCTTATTTTCTTTCGGTAAGAAGCACTTTTATATCCCGTTCCTTACCGGCGCGGAGGATTTTTAGCGAAATTTCTTCTCCAACCTCGCAATTTTCCAAAAAGTCCTGAAGGGCGCTTTCGGGCGATATCTTCTGGCCGTTCCATTCAAGAACAATATCTTGTTCCAAAATACCGGCCTTGTCGGCCGGGCTTTTCGGAATGACGGCGGTTTCCCCCGAGTGTTCTCGAATAATGTAAGCGCCATAATCCACAGGCAAGCCCATCTTTTCGCTCAAATCATGGTTTAAGATAAGATAGCGGAGACCAAGAAGCGGCCGGCGGATACGGCCGTACTTTTTCAAATCCTCTAAATCGCGTTCCGCCGCTTTGATGGGAATCGCGAAATTTATATTCTGGGCGCCGACGACAACCGCGGCATTGATGCCGATTGCCCGGCCGCAAATATCCACGAGCGGACCGCCGGAATTACCCGGATTGATGGCTGCATCCGTTTGAATAAGCCCCCGAAGTTCCTGAAGCGGGGCATTCTCATCGGATTTGGCCCGCACCGAGCGCGACAATCCAGAAACTATTCCCATAGAAACCGTATTTTTAAAAAGTCCGAGCGCGTTCCCGATTGCGAGTACCGTCTGACCCAGCTCCGCTTTTTCGGAATCGCCGAGTTTCACTGCGGCCAGATTTTTTTTTGGATTAATTTTTAATATCGCAACATCGTTTACCGGATCGCGGGCGAGCACTTCCGCTTCATAAACCTCATCATCATCGGTAAAGACGGTGTAGCTCACGCCGGATTCGGCAATAACATGCTTGTTGGTCAGAATTATTCCTTTTTTATCCACAATGAATCCCGAACCGCCGCCCACCTGAACCATGCCGTGAGCGTCTATTTTATCGGGCGGAATTTGGAACGAGCTTGGCTTGCCTTTGGCTGAGGCCGGCATATCCTTTTTCAATTCTTCGAAGCTCTTAGAGAGGACAATTGAAACGACGGCTGGCATTACCCGCTTAATTGTCTTTATTATTTTTCGATTTTCATTCCACATAAGGTTTATTGTAGCAAAAACCGCCCCTTTCGAGGCGGTTTCAGAGGACTATTTCCTCTTACTCTTCTTAGCCTTCTTCTTCGTAACTTTTTTCTTAGCCATTTGTTTTTGGGTTTACGCCCTTGTTATTTTTAAAATTAACGTTGGGTTGTCGACCAGCAATCTCGTTAATTCTCTAGCAACCTGCTTCTTTGTTAATTATATACTTTTTTTTTAAAAAAAACTGTGGATAACTCGCAATTTCCTAAAAAATTCGCAAAAATAAAAAACAGAATAATTTTTCATTCTGTTTTTTCTGCGGTGTGTATTGAACAAAATTCGAACCTTTTTTGAAACCAATCCCGACGAGGAAATCTGACCGCACCCCGCCTCTTTTGTCTGGGGAAATGGTGGCGGGGTGCGGAATGCG
>JBBTQX010000003.1:0-88665 GCA_038065455.1 Patescibacteria group bacterium | reverse complement strand
AGAATACTTTTATGATAAAAACCACAAATAGTCGAATTTCTACTGCCTGGTAAATCATATGAAAACCCGCTTCTATACTGGCAAAGGGGACAAAGGCCAAAGCGCATTTGGAAAGAAGAAATTGCCGAAAGACGACATGCTTTTCGACGTTTTGGGTAACCTCGACGAATTGAATTCTTGGACCGGTTTTTGCCGGACGGAGGCACCCGCCGACATCCGGGCGGTTCTCAAGGAGATTCAGGAAACCCTCTTTATGGTTCAGGCGGACGTGGCGGCGGCCGGCTTCAACTATAAGGCAAAAAGTTTTGCCGGAAAAATCGGCCAAAAAACTTCCGAGCTCGAAACGGCCATTGGGAAAATAGATAAGAAATTACCAGTCATCAATAAATTCATCCTTCCCGGGGGAAGCGAATTTTCGGCGCGATTAGATGTCGCCCGGGTCATCGCTCGGCGAGCGGAGCGCTCGGCTGTGCGATTCAACAATAAAAAGAAGAAATTGCCGGCGGAGACGCTCCAATATCTGAATCGGCTTTCAAGCATTCTTTTTGCGCTTGCGCGGTACGCCAATTATAAGAAAAAAATAAAAGAGGAAAATCCGAAATATTAAAATGATAGAATACGCCAATATGCCTGAAGACGAGATAAAAATGCTTCATCCGGAAGAGCAAAAAACAATGGAGGAAAATATCGGCATCGCCAATAAAATATTGTCGGGTGATATTTCTGCCGGAGATATTTTCGAGAAAAATGTGGATAGTGAAAGAGAAAAGGAGATTCTAGGAGAAGGGAAGACAATAATAGAAGAAATCACTCGCAAGGAATTGGACGAAGCCAGGAAATATTTTAATGAATTAGTAACCAATAAAACTAAAGCTTTGAAAGCGAAGGTGGAGATACAGGAAAAAACCGGATGGACCGATTCCGAATTGAGTGCGATGTTGGATGTTCTGCGTCATGGTCTAGGAATCCTTTTCGGTTCCCAAATTTCTTCTCCCGACGAAAATGCGCCGGACCCGGGAGGTTCCATGGATTTTCTTTTTGCTAATATTAGCCACGACTATGGAACCGAGGTAGCCATGAAAGTGGCGCCTCTCATAGCTTGGTATAGGAAAGAGGTCAAAAATCTATTTCCCGGAGAGGAAAAAGTCGACAATTTAAAAGATAAGTCTGCCGGAGGAGATATCAGCGAAAAAGAGGAATTAGTTTAAATATAAAAATCATGCTTACTTTGGAACAAATGCTGTTGCGCTTGGGGTTGGCGGTTCTTTTGGGAATTATAATCGGTCTTGAACGGGAAATTGCGGGCAAGGAAGCGGGCTTGCGCACCGATATGATGGTTGCGGCTGGCGCGGCGATTTTCACGATTGCCGGCCTCTCGTTGCCATATCTCGTCGCCGTCTCGCCCGAAAATCTGCCCGAGATTATTGCTCGGAATAGCGGATTTCTGACCGTTATCGCGAATATCATTATCGGCGTCGGTTTTCTCGGTACCGGCATTATCGTGAAGTACGGCATCCACGTGCGGGGACTTACGACTGCCGCGACCGTCTGGTTTGTGGCCGCGATCGGCGTACTTTGCGGTATCGGTCTGACCGCCTTTGCCGTTATTTCCGGCATCGGTCTCACGGTTATTCTCGAAATTTTCCGTCGCGCGAACATCGGCGGCTTTTACGGCAAGAGCGATGGATCCAATAGTTAGCTATTCGGCCGGCGTGGCCTATATAAAGTTCGGAAAAAACGAACCGCAGCTCCTTTTAGTTCTCCAGAAACCGGGCGAGAAGAACGCTCAGAAGACCGGCGGCGTTTTCGTCGAAGAAAAAGTCTGGAAGATGCCGATGGGTCATTTTAATCCGCAAAAAGATTCCGATCTTGTCGCTACGGCGCATCGCGAATTTGAAGAAGAAGCCGGCCTCACGTTCGATAAAGAACTCATTGATCCGGAACTTTCGGTTTCGATCCGAATACCTTCAGAGCGGCCCGGTGCGCAATTTCACGAAGATAAGTTTTTTCTCGTCGTCGCCCAAGACGAACCGAAATCCGCTCCGGGCAAAGAGCGGGATGAGGCAATAGAAAAAGCGAAATTTTTCCCCTTGAACGGATTGCCGAACGGAAAAACAAAAAGCTCCGAAGGCGCGTCGCTCTCCTGGGGGCACCGGAAAAAATTAACTAAACTCCTCGCCGCCTGCGAAGAGAATCCGAAAGGAAAAGAAATCGTGGACAGTATTCTGAAAAGCCTGATGGGGAAGCAATAATGAACAAACCATCCCGAATCTATTTGGATTATGCCGCTTCGACTCCGGTGGAGCCGGCAGTTTTGAAGGTAATGATGCCCTATTTTGCGGAGAAGTTCGGTAATCCGGGCTCGCTTCATTCTTTCGGCCAGGAGGCAATGGGCGCGATGGATAAGGCTAGGGGCGCAGTTGCTAAGGCCGTGGGCGCGGATTTCCGGAATATTATTTTCACCGGCTCGGCGACGGAGGCGAATAACCTTGCCCTGCGGGGGACGGTAAAAGTTTTTTTACCAAAGATAATTGTCGGTTGTATAGAACACGAATCCATTTTGGATACGGCGCGCGAATTGGAGAAAGAGGGAATAGAAGTAGTTTATGTCCCGGTGGACAAGAATGGCATTGTGGATTTGAAAAAATTGGAAAAGGCATTGGATGAGCGGACTGCCCTGGTTTCCGTGATGCACGTGAATAACGAGATCGGGAGCATTCAGCCCATTGCCGAAATCGCAAAGATTATCCGCAATTTCAGAAATTCTAAGCCCGAAGCACGAAATCCTAAATACCGATTTCATCGAGTATCCTCGACAAGGTCGGGACAAATTCCAAATTCAAAAAACCAAATTCAAAAAAGTGTTTCGGATTTAGGATTTAGAAATTCGGATTTGGTGAAAAAGTACCCACTTTTTCACGTTGATGCCGCCCAAGCTCTGAATTATTTTGACTGTGATGTTGATAATCTTGGCGTGGATTTAATGACGCTTTCCGGCCAAAAAATTTACGGCCCGAAGGGAGTCGGAGCGCTTTACATGCGAAGCACGAAATTCGAAGCACGAAATTCGAAACAAAATCAAAATTCAAAATTCCAAACTCAAAACCGTGTTTCGGATTTAGGATTTAGAAATTCGAATTTGCAATTGGTGAAACCAATTGTGACGGGTGGCGGGCAGGAGTTTGGTTTGCGTTCCGGCACGGAAAATATTCCGGCGATAATCGGTTTCGGAAAAGCGGTTGAACTGGCGGTAAAGGACCGGAGCAAAAATACGAAAGAAGTAAAGTCACTTAGGGATGAATTTTGGCGGGGCCTCAAAAAAATCTATCCGCAAGCCGAAATCAACGGCAAAAGCGATGCGCCGCACATTCTGAATATTTACTTCCCGACGGAATTTGCGGGCGATCTGCTCGTTAAATTGGATATGGCCGGCATTGCGGTTTCGGCTGGTTCGGCTTGCTCCGCCCGCTCCTACGTTCCTTCGCCCGTGCTTCAAGCACTCGGCTTGCCCCAGGAAAGAGTGCGGGGAAGTCTGCGCTTCAGCTTCGGAAAAACGCTTGGAACAGGCGAAATAAAAGAAGCCCTGAAACGAATCGGCAAAATCCTCCGTTAGACATAAACGGGAAGATTTTTTACAATTCCCACATATGCCCTTTTGTCGAAGGGCTGAACAAAAAAAACAATAAACAAAAAAATGGAGAAAACAAAACAGTATTTGTATGTCGCAATAATCATTATGCTTTTGGCCGGAGCCTACTCGGTGTGGGTTTATTCGTCCGCTTATGCGAATTCTCAGCCGACCTCTTTTCGGAGTTTTTCGGTTTCGGGCGAAGGAAAGACGGTTGTCGTGCCGGATGTAGCCGAGTTCAATTTCAGCGTGATGACCGAAGGCGGCAAAGATTTGGGAGCGCTCCAGACGGAGAATATGACGAAGATGAACAAGGCGATTGATTTCGTGAAATCGAAAGGCATCGAGGCAAAGGATATTAAAACGCAGAACTACAATATCTCGCCGCGCTATCAGAGCTATAATTGCTACCGGCCGCTCGAGTCGAGCGTTCAGCCTTGCCCGCCCGCGGAAATCGTGGGTTATACCGTTTCCCAAAATGTGGATGTGAAGGTCCGGGATTTTTCTAGCATCGGCGATATTCTGGGCGGTATCGTGGCGAGCGGCGCGAACACGGTTTCCCAGCTCCAATTTACCATCGATGATCCGGATTCTGCTCGAGCCGATGCGCGCGCCGAGGCGATAGACAAGGCCAAAATAAAAGCGAAAGAATTGGCGAGGGCCGGCGGTTTCGGTATCGGGCGGCTCCTCGAGATTTACGAAAATTCGGCGACACCCGCATCATATGCTTATGGTATGGGTGGCGAATCAATGATGAAAAATGCCGACGCATCTATTGCTCCGGCAATCGAGGCCGGTTCGGAAGATGTGAAAGTGAACGTAACTTTGAGGTACGAGATACGTTGATAATTTCCCAATTCTAAATTTCAAATTTCAATTTAATTTTAATTGTTCAAAAATTTAAAAATTTGTTCATTTGGATATTAAATTAAAATTTAGAACTTATAATTTAAAATTATTAAAAATGATTAATAAAAAATTCATAATAATCGTAATTGTGGCCGGTTTGGTGGGCGGATTTTTCGGGTCGATCGCGGCCTCCCGTTTCGCTCAGGCGAATTTTCTCGACGATGTTTGGAATTTCGTGAGAGGCGGAACGCTTTCTAATTCTCCAACCTCAACCATTGAAGCCAAAAAAACCGAGGCAATTCCCTATGTTCCGACAATAGACTATGAAGAAGCGGTGATGAAAGCGGTGGAAAAAGCTTCGCCCTCCGTCGTTTCGGTCGTAGTCTCGAAAGATTTGCCCGTAATTGAGCAATGTCAGACGTATCCATTCGGAAATATTCCGCCGGAGTTCCGCGATTTTTTTGGCGGGCAGTTCGGCGGTTTTTCCCAGTCTTGCGACAGCGGGAAAAAGCAGAAACAGGATGTAGGCGGCGGCAGTGGTTTCATAATTTCGGCGGACGGATTGATTTTGACGAACAAGCACGTAGTAGCGGACACCGCGGCTGAATATACCGTCGTTATGAACAGCGGCAAGAAGTACGACGCCAAGGTTTTGGCCCGCGACCCGATGCAGGATTTGGCAGTTTTGAAAATCGAAGCGGCCAGTCTGCCGGTTGTGGCGCTGGGCGATTCGGATACGCTGAAACTCGGCCAGACGGCCATCGCAATCGGCAATTCTTTGGGAGAATTTCGGAATACGGTTTCGGTCGGGGTGATTTCCGGTCTTTCCCGCACCATCACCGCTTCGGGCGCGAGCGTCGGAACGGAAACCATCTCAAATGTCATTCAGACGGACGCGGCCATCAACCCAGGAAATTCCGGCGGACCGCTTTTGAATCTGAAAGGCGAAGTTATCGGTATCAACACGGCTGTGGCCGAGGGGGCGCAAAGTATCGGCTTCACAATCCCGATCAACCAGGCGAAGCGCGATATCAACTCCATGCGGAATACCGGAACGATAAAAATCTCCTATCTCGGCGTGCGATATATGGCGGTGACGGAAGAGTTGGCAAAGAAGGAAAAATTGGCCGTAAATTATGGCGCGCTCGTGCGCGGCTCGAACGATGGCCCGGCAGTCCTGAAGGATTCTCCGGCCGCGAAGGCGGGCATACAAGCGGAAGACGTCATTTTGGAAATAAACGGAATAAAAGTGGATGACCAAAATTCGCTCGGAAATCTCATTCAGCGCTATTCTATCGGCGAGACTATTTCGGCGAAGATTAGAAGAGTGGAAAAAACTTTGGATTTATCCGTCATCCTCACCGAACGCCCCGCGGAATAGAGAAAGACGCGATATGCCAAAATTGGCATTAGCACTCAATATTGGTTCTTGCCAATGTTATAAAAATTCCCTATTATCGGATATAATAAACCTATGCCGAATTTCAATCGTTTCACGATAAAAGCGCAGGAGGCGCTCCAGAACGCCCAAGATATGGTGGCGCGCCAGAATCACGGCGAGCTCAAAGCGCTCCATCTTCTGTCGGCGCTCTTGTCCGACGAACAGACGCTCGTGCGGCCGCTTTTGGTGCGCTCGAACGTAAATGTTTCGGAATTGGAACGCGCAATGGAAAGCATTTTGAATGAATTGCCCAAAATATTTTCGGGCGGCGGCGTGAGCCAGCTCTACCTCTCCCAGGAATTGATGAAAATATTGGATAAGGCGGGGGAGGTCGCAATGAAATTCAAAGATGAATTTATTTCCTGCGAACATCTGCTGATGGCGGTGGCGGAGGTGGCTTCTTCGGCTCAGGAAATGCTCGCGCGTTTCGGCGCGAGGAAGGAAGTCTTGGGAAAAACGCTGATTCAGCTTCGCGGCTCGGCCCGCGTGACGGACGAAACGCCGGAGAGCAAATTCCAGGTCTTGGAAAAATACGCCGTGAATTTGACCCAGAAGGCGCGCGAAGGAAAGCTCGACCCGGTCATCGGTCGGGAGGAAGAATTGCGCCGTCTCCAGCAAATTCTTTCCCGGCGCACAAAGAATAATCCGGTTCTAATCGGCGAGCCGGGCGTGGGAAAAACGGCTATCGTGGAGGGCTTGGCCCAGAAGATAGTGGCGGGCGAAGTGCCGGAACCGCTCAAAAACAAAGAGGTGGTGATGCTCGATATCGGCTCCCTTATCGCCGGCACGAAATTTCGCGGGGAATTCGAGGACCGCTTCAAGGCTTTTATGAAAGAAGTCCAGAATTCCAACGGGAAGATAATTCTGTTCATCGACGAAATCCATATGATCGTGGGCGCGGGCGCGGCCGAGGGCGCAATCGATGCTTCGAATCTTTTGAAGCCCGCTCTCGCGCGCGGCGAGCTCCACGCAATCGGCGCGACCACCCTCAAAGAATACCAGCGCCACATCGAAAAAGACGCGGCTCTGGAACGCAGATTTCAGCCGATATTGGTTGAAGAGCCGTCGGTGGAGGACTCCATTTCGATTTTGCGCGGACTCAAAGAAAAATACGAAATGCATCACAGTTTGAAAATCACCGATGATGCCATCATCGCCGCCGTGAATTTGAGCGCCCGTTACATCACCGACCGTTTTCTACCCGACAAAGCGGTGGACTTGATCGACGAAGCTTCAGCGGCCCGCCGGCTCGATTCCGACAGCCTGCCCCGTGACATCGAAGTAATGAGGAAAGAAATCACGCGCCTTGAAGTGGAAAAATCCGCTCTCGCCAAAGAAAAATCCCTGCGTTTGAAGCAAGTGGAAAAGGAATTGAAAAAACTCAAGGAAAATAATGCAGAACTTTCCTCTCAATGGCAGGGCGAAAAAACCGGCGTGGAAAATCTCCATGGTCTCCGGCGGGAAATAGAGGATTTTAAGCGGGTGGCCGAGGTGGCCGAACGCGAAGGCGATTTCGACCGGGTGGCGCAAATCCGCTACGGCGAATTGCCCAAACTGGAGAAGCACTATGCCGACTTGGAAAAGAAGCACGACAATAAAAACAAATCCAAAAAAGAAAATAAAGACAACTTTATAAAAGAGGTGGTGGACGAGGAGGATATTGCCGCCGTTGTGACGCGCTGGACCGGCATTCCGATGTCGCGGATGCTCGAATCCGAAATGACGAAACTCTCCCGCATCGAGGAAGCGCTCGGGGAGCGCGTTGTCGGCCAGGAAGAAGCGATTCAAGCGGTCGGCCGGGCGCTTCGGCGTTCGCGGGCGGGCCTCGCGGACGAGGATCGGCCTTCGGGTTCTTTCATCTTTCTCGGGCCCACGGGCGTGGGAAAGACGGAGCTTGCCAGGGCACTGGCGGAGTTTATGTTCAACGATGACAAGGCGCTCGTGCGCATCGATATGTCGGAATATATGGAACGCCACGCCGTCTCGCGCCTCATCGGTTCTCCGCCGGGCTATATCGGCCACGACGAAGGGGGACAATTGACGGAAACAGTGCGCCACCGGCCCTACAGCCTGATTCTTTTCGACGAAATCGAAAAAGCCCATCCGGAGGTCTTCAATATTTTGCTCCAAGTACTCGACAACGGCCGGCTCACCGACTCGAAGGGCAAGGTGGTGAATTTCAAAAACACCGTGATTATTCTCACCTCGAACGTGGGAAGCGAATACTTCCGCGAAATTTCGTCTTTGGGCTTCAAGTCCGGCGGAAACGAAAAGGAATTCCAAACCAGGGAGGAAAAATTCCGCGAGAATGTCCTGCAATCGCTCCGCGAAAATTTCCGGCCGGAATTCCTGAATCGGCTCGACGAGACGATTATTTTCAATTCGCTTACGCCCAAATCGGTCGAAAAAATAGTCGACATCCAACTCGAAGAGGTAAAAAAGCGTCTCGCGGAGAAAAATGTCGCGCTGAGTATCCGGCCCGAGGTGAAAAAATATCTCGTGGAAAATGGCTTTGACCCGGATTTCGGAGCGCGGCCGGTAAAACGCCTCATCGAGAAGACGATTGTGGATGCCCTTGCCGACCGGATTGTTCGCGGACTGCTCAAAGATGGTCAAAAAGCTAATATCATCATTAATAAATCAAACCGGGTGGAGGTTACTCGCTAAGACGCTCGGCGCCTCCATTGTTTTCGGCCTTTTGATTCTGGCCGGATTTTCTTTTTGGCCGATATTATTGTTTTTCGTTTTTATGGGAGTGGTTTATTTTTCGGAGTTGCCGGACAGGCGATTGTTCCGCGCATCCTACTGGCTCGTCTCCGTCGGAAGCGTTCTTGGGGCCTCGGCCGTGCTTTCTTTCCCGGGATTTTCCCTAAAGGGATTGATTGGCGTCCTTTTAGTTCTGATTTTCGGCGGTTTTATTTTTCTTTTACTGGGACTCGTGAATCTACTCTTTAAAAACCGAAGTATCGCCTATGGCCTTTTGAATATCGCCCTGATTGCCTGTTTTTCCATCCTTATTTTTTACCGCTGGCCGGGATTCTCCGCCGGCTTCGTTTTGCCCGATATTCTGTGGTTTTTGGCGGTTTTTTCGGGAACAACGCTTCTTGTGAGGGAATTCCTGGTTTTTGAGGGAGTAGCCGCCGGATGGACCCTCCGAATGATAAGCTGGTCTATGGGTTTTTTGGCCTGCCAAATAGCCGCTTTATCCCTCCTTTTGCCTCTAGGATTCATAAATGCCGCCGCCTTCCTTACTCTCTTCCTGATTATCGGGAGAGATGCTATTTTGGCCAGTTTAAAGGGTTTTTTGGGCTTAACCCTGGTCTTGCGGGAACTGACTATTTTCGCCGTGGTTTTGAGTTTGATCTTCGCCACCGTCACCTGGATATTGCCGTAACGGAGATAGGCGATTTTCGTTATAAATAGGACGCGGAAAAACATGATATGGGGATGGCCTGTGGATTGATTTTTCTCCGACGTTTGTTATATTAGAGCTAAAGTTGCTTGGAAGTGAGGCCAAGCTTTTGTACTGTTTTAGTTACGAAAGCCGCCATGTGCGGCTATAAATTTACGAATTTGGATTCGTACATTTTCGCAACCGATTCACAAAAGTAGTCTCGCTTCAAAGCGGGACTTTTTTGTAGCTCCTTCACTTAAGATATTAACCCACCATTTCCCAGAGTCTCCGCCGCTTACCTCACTTAGGCGGTGGTCGAAAGACCAGAGCATAATGGTGTCCTGAAACTCAAAAGGTCGGCGGCTTGGAACGAAAAATCGTTTTCAAGTCCGAAAATCAGTAAAATCATTAAATTTAATTCAAAAATCAAATAATTAAAGCACCTATAAGAGAACCTTATTTTTGTTTTTGATTATTTGTGTTAATTACAGTAAAAAATGAGTAATTTAAGTCGAAAAGTAGTGGCAGTAGGCCTTTCTCTTACCACGGCGGCATGGTTCGCCGGTTCGGTAATTCCGGCCTTTGCCCAGACGTCGCAGTCCACGATTGACCAGCTTATGGCCCAGATCGCGGCTTTGACGGCTCAAATAACCGCTCTTCAGAGCGGCTCGGCCAGCGTTCCGGCATCGTCTTCTTTCACCAAGAACCTCACTCTCGGCAGCAAAGGAACCGATGTTAGCGCTCTCCAGCAGATCCTGATTAACGGCGGTTATTTAACGGCAGTTTCCGCCCCGACCGCTTACTTTGGTTCGGCGACGAAGGCTGCTTTGGCCAAGTGGCAGGCTTCTAAGGGGATTACCCCTTCGGTCGGTTACTTCGGCGCAAAGTCTCGCGCGGCCATCGGCGGTTCCGTGGTTGTTACCCCCCCTGGTGGTACCCCAGCGGTTCCGGTAGTCACGGTTCCGGCGGGAACAGATCTCGTTGTGAGCCTGGCTTCGGATTCTCCGGCATCCAGGACAATTGGTAGCGGTACGGCTTTCAACTCTGCGTTGAAAGTTAACCTCACTGCCGGTTCCAAAGCAGTGAATGTTACGGGAGTCACCTTGAAAAAGACTGGCTTCGTGGCGAACACCAATTTGAATGGCGTTGACGTCGTTGATGCGTCGGGCGTACGGCATGGCAATGTCGTTACCTCCATCAATTCCGACAATACCATTGGTTTAACTTTCCCGAGCGCGCCGATTGCGGTGGCGGCGGGTCAGTCCACCAGTTTCACGGTCAGGTTTAACCTCCTTTCCGGAAACTTGAATGGCAACGTTGGTTTCAGCATTGATGCCGCTTCGGCAATCACTGGAAACACGACTGCGATTTCGGGTTCCTTCCCGATTTCCGGCAATTTGATGACCATCGTGAACGGCGGCAGCTCCTTGGCCTCCACCACCTTAGACGTGTTGACGGGCACGGGTTCTTCCACCTTAAGCGTTGATGCTGTGAGCGCACAGGAAATCACCAAATTCCGCATTCAGGAAACTTCCTCTAACGAGGCAGTGAATATCTATTCCGTAATGCTCTACAACAATGGGAGCGGCGCGGATTCGGATGTGAAAGATGTCCAATTATTGAATCAGGCTGGAGCAGTCCTCGCGACGGCCCAGCAGGTTGGCAAGTATGTGACGTTTACTCTCGCGACCCCGTTCTTCATCGATAAGGGCCAGACGAAAGACTTCACCGTTAAGGCGAAGATCGTGGATGGCGCAGCCCGGACGATTAACTACGTGGTTTATAACAACTACGATCTCGATCTCCGCGGTTCCGGCACTGGCGTATCGGTCATTCCGGGCGTCGGCACGAACGACACCACCTTCCCGATCGGTAATGGATTCAACATCCAGACCATTGGTTCGGGTTCTTTGACCCAGATTAAGGCTTCGGATTCTCCGAGTTCCGCCGTGGTCCCGGGTTCCACCAATGTTTCTCTGGCTAAATACACAGTGAAACCGATTGGCGAGAACTACGAGCTCCGCGCGGTGAAGTTCTGGGTAACTTCTTCCTCGGGTGTTCGTAATCTCAATGGCACGTTCTACGTAAAGGTGAATGGTGCGACTGTCTATTCGGCGGCCGCCTCCAGCATCTCGGTAACAACGGCGACGGAGTACTCACTCTCGTCCTATCCGGTGCTTACCGCGGGCGTGGACAGCTTTATCACGATTGAGGGTTCCATCAATTCCACTGCGACGGCATCTGATAACTATCAGGTGAAAGACTTCCAAGTCACGAGCGCGAAGCGCTTGACGACGAACGATCTCATCACTAATCCGACGAGCGCGACTGATGCGAATTCAATTTCGGTCAAAGCCGCGGCTCTTTCCGTAACGACGCTCTCGACACCGGTCGCGAACAGCATCGTGGCGGGAACGACGCAGTACGAGTACGCGACAATCAAACTCGATGCCTCAACGGGCGGCGAGGATGTGAAGATCTCGAAAATTGTCGTCTCTTCCGACGGCGCGCTCCTGACGGAGGTTCAGAATTTGTATCTCTATAAGGACAGCGATACGTCGCCTTTGACGACGACCGCCTCGACGGCCTCGAATGCCGCGACGGTCTCCTTTGACTTCTCTACTCCGTTTACCGTAGGTAAGACGACTCCGGTCACCTTGCACTTCAAGGCGGACGCGTCTTCCGGAACGGGCACGCACACGTTTAAGGTGGCGTCTTCCACTTCGGCGGTGACGGCGGTTGGCGCGGTAACGGGCAATACGCTCACGAATGGTTCGGACATCACTTTCAGTGGTTCCGGCCAGGGTCAGGCGCACGTGGCGGCTGGCCGACTCGTCCTTTCGGATGCGGCTGGCGCTCCGAATACGACGACGACTGTGACTGTGGGTTCAACCGGCCAGGTAGTGTTTGCCTTCCAGTTGGCTTCGCAGTATGAAACGCAGAAAATCACGGCACTGACGGTCTACGCGACGTCCTCCATAAACAAGTTGGCGACGACGACCATCAGCAACGTGAAATTCTATGCGGACGGAACGTATTTTGCGACGGCCGAACCGAGGTGTTTGAACGTGGGTACGGTTTCTTCCTCCACTTCTTGCACATATACGGTAACCGCTTCCGATAACCTCCTTGCAGCGCCGGTGCCGGTTTCCGGAACGACGATCACTGTAAAGGCTGATATTGGTGCGGGTGGCAGTGCCAGACTTGGCGACTTCTTCAGATTCGTGATGACGTCTTCTACGGCGGACATCTCGGTCAAGGGTTCCAACACTGGTTCCACTGCGGCGACGAAGACGGGTGTTCCGGCGACAGCGGGAAACTACGTTGTAACTCCTCAACAGGTGGTTATAACAGGCGTATCTCCGGCGGCTGGAGCGGTGACCACTTGCGGTTCAACCGCGGCGGCCTCTTGCGGCGCGAACAATACTCTCGGAATCTTAAAGATTGCGAACAATGGTTCCAAGACTATTCGTTTGAGCACCTCAACCTCCTTCGTATTCAGCGAATCGGGCGCTTCAACCAGCACCTATGATCT
Organism: Patescibacteria group bacterium; assembly: GCA_038065455.1. Lineage (GTDB taxonomy): Bacteria > Patescibacteriota > Minisyncoccia > UBA6257 > GWB1-50-10 > JBBTQX01. The sequence continues at coordinate 75,818 of JBBTQX010000003.1, read as the reverse complement.
CTATATCTCCTCGCAGGACGGCTCTCAGAGCGATTCCTCTCAGATCCTTTCGGCCGGCAGTGTGGCGATCTCGGGTGGTGTCGTGACGTTTGACATTTCCACCTCAACGGCGGCGAATCGTCAAATCACGGGCAATGGCGGTTATCGTTACCTGACCATCAAGAATCATGAGACATCGGCAGGAGGAACTCGTTGGAATTTCTCGGTCAATCGTCTCGGAACCTTGCTCTATCAGGCTGATAACTCCCAGCTGGGTTATGACTCCGATCCGTATGAGTCGACTGTTACCCCGACGGATCTTACCGGTATTGCGCAGGCCCTCTTCGTAGATGGCAAGCCATCACTGGGAACGATCAACACGGGTTACTAGCATCCGGTTTTCCAATAGCGCATAATTGGAATAAAAAGGCCCCTCCGCCAGCTGGCGGAGAGGGTCTTTTTAGTTATGCACAATTATAATATCGGCAATTTGTTATCATTAAATGAAGATAATCGCGATTTCAAATCGGGATCCGATTCGATTTTAAAGGTCGCATGAAAATCATATAAACAAAAATAAACAATAAAATAAAAGGTCGTAATTTAGAAATAGGATTAAATACAAAACAATGAAAACAATCAAAAAATATTCGATTTTGAGCGGAGTTGTCTTGGGCGGATTGCTCTTGGGAATTATTTCCGTGCAAGCCGCTTTGACATTGGGATTGGGAGTGTTGACGACGGGCGGCGACATTTCCATAGACGGAGTAGCTACCTCGACTTTCTCCATCGGCACCTCAACGACGAGCGGGGTCATCCTGATCGGCGGTGCGGCCCAAACAGGCCTGCTTACGGTAGGTCAGAGTACCGGCGTGAACACGGTGGGTATCGGCACCGGCACCGGCCAGACGACTGTGAATATCGCGACGGGCGCGACGAATGGCAAGTTGGTGAATATCGGAACCGGCGCAGTTCCCAATCTCATCACAATTGGAACGACGAACGGCACATCGTCCTTGAATTTTTATGTCGGGACGGGAAATTTTGTGATTGGCGGCGCCGGGGCTGCTACCTACTCCATCGGCACCTCGACCACGACCGGTACGTTTACAATCGGCGGTGAAGCCCAGACGGGCGCACTTACTGTCGGTCAAAGTTCGGGTGTGAATACCCTAAACTTCGGCACTGGTACCGGCCAGACGACCGTGAATATCGCGACGGGCGCGACGAACGGCAAATTGGTGAATATCGGAACAGGCGGGGTTCCTAACCTCATCACGATTGGAACGACGAACGGAACTTCGTCGCTCGTGCTTAAAGCGGGCACGGCGAGAATCGCCTTTAACGGGCAACTTGTTTCGAATGGTACCGCTCCGACGGCAGGTGGTGGGACAGCAACGGTTAGCGCGGCTTCCACGGATACCGCCGGTTCCTTCACAAGCGTAGACAGCGGCCATGTCTCGTCGACCGTAACGTTTGCCGCGACATATACCGCCGCGCCGGTATGTCTCATTTCCGCCGCTGACGCCAATTCCGGATTGATGGCAACAAGCACTTATACCACTTCAACCGCGACGAACTTCGGAGTAATTCACGGCACAACGACTCTCACGATGGCGTGGAATTACTTCTGCATCAAGAACGAGTAGTAAGGAGGGAATACTTTAAAAACAGTGAGGCACTTCATAAGTTCGCTTAGAAAGGTCGGCCGCTTCGCTGTTTTTAAAGGTTAATTAAATCAAGATAATGCAAAATAAAATAATTTATTCATCGACGGTTTTCCTTCTTGCTCTGGCGCTGATTTTCGGCGCTTCTCTTCCGGCTTTGGCGGCATTCAATGATGTGGTTTTTTCGACGAATGCCCTTATCCATATTGATTCGCTGGGAATCGATTTGACCGTGCCTGCCGGCAGCGTTCAGGATTTTTCCGTAACGACTAATTCGGTGAGTTTTAATATGATGAACGGCTCCTCGATAATCGTCAGGTCTTACGGCATGAATCAGTTGGGCAATGACATAGGCACATTCACCTGTTATCCCGGACTTTCGGAGGTAACTCTAACCTCGACTCAAACCGAAACGCTTGCACTTACTCCTACGAGCGCTACTTGTACTGCTGCGAGTGCGGGTGGCGGGGGAGGCGGCGGAGGTGGCGGAGGAGGGGGATATACAGCTCCTGCGCCGGTTGTGACCACAACCGCTCCACAAACGGCTGCGACTGTCGCGGCTCCCGCCGTACCGGCCGCGACTTCCCAGGTATCCGTTCCAGCTGTCCAATCCGCCACCGGCGGTTCTTCGGCTGGATCGCGGTTTATCGCCCGGCTCAAGGTTGGCACGGAGAACAATGACGTAAAACAGCTCCAGGGATTTCTGGCGCGTAACGGAGAATATCCGGAAGGTATAATTTCGGGATACTTCGGCGCGCTTACCCAGAAAGCCGTTCAGCGGTTTCAGGAAAAGTATGAGATCGCGAAGAAGGGAGATATCGGCTATGGCGAAGTGGGGCCCAATACGCGCGCTAAACTGAATCAATTGATTTCCGGTTCGGCGGCGAGTGCTCCGGTTCAGGAACAATCGATTGCGGTAAAAGCCCAGATCCAATTGCTCCAAGACCAGCTTGCGAAATTGCTCGAAGAACTTACGAAGATATTGCAGGCGCAAGTTCAAGAGAAACTTCAGGGACGATAGATTTTTCTCATGCATGCATGATTGAATAATCCCGCCAGTCCATTGGACTGGCGGGGTTTATGTTCCGGAACTTGTTTGCTATACTCTTAATTGACGGTTTCTTATGTTCGATTATTTCAAGACTTCCAAGAATTTTCTCAAATTATCGGTTCTTGCCGTGGCGATTGTTTCCATATCCACGCTTTTTCCGTTTATTGTCGGCAAATATTCCTGGTTTCGGACAACGGTTGATTTAGCAGTGATATTTTTCCTGCTCGGGCTTCTTTTTCAGGACAAATCCTCGGTTATGAGCCGAAAATTATTGGCTATATTCCGCAAACCGCTTGTGATAGCGGTTTCCGTTTTCGCGACATTCTTTCTCTTGGCCGGTTTTTTCGGAATCAATCCTTCCAATTCTTTCTGGTCCAATTTCGAACGTGGCGAGGGAGGCTTACAGATGCTCCATCTTTGGGCATTTTTCGTCCTTTTGGTCGCGCTTTTTGACGAAGAGCGCGATTGGCGCCGGCTTTTCGGTTGGGCAATCGGAGGCGGAGTTCTTTCGGGGATTTACGGCTTTTTGGCCGCTTTAGGTGTTTCAAAATTCATCGGTCAGCTCTTCGGCAATTCGGGTTTCCGTTTTTCCGGCTCCATCGGAAATCCGGCTTATCTTGCCGCTTTCTCGATTTTTATGATTTTCTACGTCTTATATCTTCTCCATGATTTGTATCCCGATCGTCTGAAATCGGCGAAAGCTTTCGCGCTTTACCTTATCGGAACCGCTTTCGCCGCGATGTTTTTCGCCGCCGGAACCCGCGGCGCTTTTATGGGCTTGGTCGTGGCGGTAATCGCCGGTCTTTTTTACTTTATCTATACCCGCCCATCCATGCGCAAATGGCTTTTCATTATCGGTTTCGTCTTGGTGATTCTGGTGGGTTCTTTGGTTTATTTCAAAGACACATCTTTCGTCAAGTCCATTCCGGGGTCGCGGATTTTCAATATTTCTTTTTCGGCGAGAACTTTCGAGGATAGGGCGATTATGTGGAAAATCGCTTTGGACGGATTCAAAGAACGGCCGATTTTGGGCTGGGGTCCGGAAAATTTCATTCAGGTGTTTGACCGCCACTTCAATACGAATTATTTCCGTCCAAGCGAGGGATTCGGGGCGTGGTTCGATCGGGCCCACAGTATTTATTTCGATTATCTGGTGGAGACCGGTCTCCTCGGGCTTCTTTCGTTTTTGGGAATTTTCGCCGTTTTTTTCCGCCAACTGTTCCGTTCGGCTGAGATATCATCGGGAAACATATCCCCCTTTGTTAAAGCGCTTCTCTTCGGTCTTTCGCTCGCTTACCTTATTCAGGGCATTGTGCTTTTCGATGTTCTCGTTATTTATATCAACGTTTTCACTTTTCTCGCTTTTGCGGCATACCTATTCGGCCGGCCGGCGGCAAAACAGCCATGATTAAGAAAATATTCATATTTTTCGGAATTCTTCTTGCGGTTCTCGCTATTATTTTCGGTTCCTATCTTCCGTTCGAAAAATCGCGTTCTTACGTGAGGGCTATCAATATGCTCAATTCGATAAAAACGCTTCCGGAGTTCAAGGATGTTTTCGGCCGAGCGCTTTCGTTCTATTCTCCGATCGGCCAGGAGGAAATCGTGAAATTTTTCAGCAGCGATACCATAACAAGCCTGGTTTCGCAGAATAATCCCGAAGCTCTTTCCCGGGAGCTGGTTTCTTTTATTGAACCGTATCTTTTCAAAAACGATGTGCGGCATCTCATAATTCGCGGAAATCTTTACAGTCTTTTGTGGCAGAAGTATCGTCAGGAGGAAGACTTTGTTAAATCCGAAGAAGCTTATCGGGCGGCGCTCGCGATCGGCCCCAAGCTCCCGCCGGTGCTTTACAGTCTTTTAGATCTCTACCAGGCGAAAGGGGAAGGAGAAAAATTAAAAGAAATCGCGAACACTATTTTGAAATACTGGCCCGACGACCAAAAGATAAAAGATATCTTAAGCAAATGAAGATACTCGTTACCGGCGGAGCCGGATTCATCGGTTCCAATCTCTGCGTACGCTTGCTCAAGGAAAACCATCAGGTCATCTGCTTGGATAATTTTAACAGCTACTATTCGCCGGATATCAAAAAACAGAACATCACTCCGTTCCAGAATAATCCGAATTTTACCTGCGTCATTGAAGATATCGTGAATCACAACGCTCTGGAGAAGGTTTTTATCGAGAATCATATTGACGCGGTCATCCATCTCGCCGCCAAAGCCGGCGTGCGCGCTTCTCTGGACGATCCGGAAGGTTTTACCGTCAATAACATAGTCGGGACCCTCCATCTTTTGGAGGTCTGCAGGCGCTATAAGGTGAAAAATTTCATCTTTGCTTCATCTTCCTCGGTTTATGGAAACAACAAAAAAGTTCCGTTCTCCGAGACGGATAATGTTGACTATCCGATCAGCCCTTACGCCGCGACCAAAAAAGCCAACGAGCTCTTTTGTTTTAACTACCATTATCTTTATAACCTCAATATGGTTTGTTTGAGGTTTTTTTCGGTCTACGGTCCCAATAACCGGCCGGATATGGCCCACTTTACGATGGTGAACGATATTGTGAACGGCCGGCCGATAAAAAAATACGGAGACGGAAGTTCCAGGCGCGACTACACGTATGTTGACGATATCGTTGAAGGAATCATGGCCTGTTTGGACAAGAGCTTCGGTTTTGAAATAATCAATCTTGGCGGTTCGGATGCCATCACTTTGAACCAGATGATTGCAACTTTGGAAGAGGCGGTCGGAAAGAAAGCGATAATCAACGAGATGCCTATGCCGCCCGGCGATGTTGACCAGACCCTTGCCGATATTGAGAAGGCCAAAAGGCTTTTGGGTTGGGAGCCGAAAACCAAATATGCCGACGGCGTAAAGAAACTCGTGGCCTGGTATCGAGAGAGTCATGGAATTTAAGGAATTTTACAGCAAGGAATACCATTCCAAAGCGACCAATCCCGCCGCGCGTCCGGAGGAGCATAATTTCTACCCGGAACTCAAAAAATTCGTAACCGATTTTAATCTCGGAGACAAAAAAGTTTTGGAGATCGGCAGCGCCGCCGGCCAGTTTCAGGATATCGTCCGGGATTATACCGGTTTCGATGTAGCGGAGAATTTGAGGAAGTTTTACCACAAACCATTCTTTGTCGATAAAGAGGGGGAGAGTTATCCGTTTAAGGACGAAACTTTCGATGTCATCCTCAGCATTTCCGTTTTTGAGCATATTCCCGAAATTGACCGGGCGCTAAACGAATCGCTCCGCGTTTTGAAAAATGGCGGCATATTTCTTTTTAAACCGGCTTGGCAGGTGAGGCCGTGGGCGGCGGAGAACTACTCGGTTCGGCCCTACTGCGATTTCGGTCTTTGGGGCAAACTCATAAAATTTTCCATTCTATGGCGGGATAATTTGCTTTTCCGCCTGCTTTTCATCGTTCCCAAAAGAATTTGGCGGACGGTTAAATTCATTCTCAATAAAAAATCCCAAGAAAAACTCGACTACAGGAAATTGAAGGCGAACTACGAGAAGTTTTGGGATGCCGATTCAGACGCCTGCAATTCCATTGACCCGCACGCGGCCGTTCTTTGGTTTATGGCGCATCGCTGCGAAGTTCTGAATTATCCCGGACTTTTCAAAAGTTTCTTCGTGAAGACCGGCCATCTTATTGTCCGCAAGTTGCCGTAAGCGCATTTTATTGCTAAATTTAATCCAATGATGGGATTAATCGACCATTGTCGAGTTTGCAACAGCCCTAATCTGAAGCCGTTCTTCGATTTGGGTTCTCAGCCGCTGGCTAATTCTCTGCCTGCCGGCCCCGACGAAAAAGAAAATTATTACCCGCTCTCCTTGAGCTGGTGCGCCGATTGCAACCTGGTCCAGCTGGATTATACGGCGGACCCGAAGATTCTTTTCGACGAATATGTCTGGGTGACTGGCACTTCGGGCGTGGCGCAAAAATATTCTCAAACTTTCGCCGATGAACTTATCGCGCGCGTGCCGAAAGAAGACGGATATGTTCTTGAAGTTGCCTCGAACGACGGAACTTTCCTATTCCCGTTTATTGAAAAAGGGTATAAGGTTTTGGGCGTTGATCCGGCCAAAAATATTGCGGAGATGGCGGAGAAGGCCGGCGCTCCGACCCTTTGCGCTTTTTGGAGCGAAGCCGAAGCCGAAAAATTAGTTTCGGAGCGGGGAAAGGCAAAGGCGATATTCGCCCGCAATGTTTTGCCGCACGTGGCGAACACCGTCGATTTTGTAAAAGGGCTGGCTCGCGCGTTGAGCGACGACGGAACGCTTGCGATAGAAGCCCACTATGCGAAGATAATCCTGGAAGGGCTCCATTACGACTCGATTTACCACGAGCATTTGTGCTATTTCACCCTCAAGAGTCTGGAAAAGCTCCTTAACGATTCCGGACTTTTCGTCTTCGATATTATGGCGAGTCCCATCAGCGGCGGCTCGATGGTAGTTTACGCGAAAAAGAGCCGCGGCGAGGAAAGCGCTCTGCTTAAAAGCTATAGGGACAACGAAGAAAAAATCGGATTGAATTCCTTTGCTTCCTGGCAGGGATTCGCCGCCCGTTCCATTTCCCATCGGGATAAGCTGAATGAAATGCTGGATGAGGCCAAAAAGTCCGATCCGAACGGACTCGTTGTCGGCTACGGCGCCTCGGCCCGGAGCTCGGCTCTTTTGAATTTCTGCGGCATAAACAGGAGCCGTCTGCCGGTTATCGCCGATAAAAATCCCCTGAAACAGGGAAGATATACCGCCGGTTCCCGCATTCCGATAGAGAAGCCGGAGGCGGTAATGGCCCGAAAACCCACTCATGTTTTCATTCTGGCCTGGAATTTCGAGGAAGAGATCAGGAATTATTTGGAGAAAGATTTCGGTTTCAAGGGGACTTACATCGTGCCCTTGCCGAACGATCCGCGCATCATCAAAACGTAAGCCATGGTTATCAAGGAAAGAAAATTGAAGGGCGTTTTCGAAATAACGCTCGAGCCCCATGAAGATGCGCGGGGATTTTTTGTCCGGACTTACGATAAAAATGTATTTGGAGAGCGGGGAATCGCGCGCGAGTGGGTGCAGGAGAACGAATCATTTTCAAAAAAGAAAGGGGTTGTTCGCGGACTGCATTTCCAATATCCGCCGCATTCGGAAGGCAAGCTTATGCGGGTTTCTTCGGGCGAGGCGTTTCTGGTTTGGGTTGATTTGAGGAAAGGTTCGCCGACTCTGGGACAATGGGACTCTATTGAGCTTTCCTCCCTAAAAAAGAATATGGTTTACACGCCGCGGGGATTCGCGAACGGCCTCTGTACTCTCTCCGACGACTGCACCCTTCTTTATAAAATGGACAATTATTATCATCCGGAATCCCAAGACGCGATTTTATGGAACGATTCGGACCTGAATATCGGCTGGCCCGTTAAAAATCCCAGCGAACTGTCGGAGAGGGATTTGAAAGGAAAAAGCTTCAAAGAATTTCTGAAGCTTTCCGGAGGATTGGAGGCGGATTAATCCAATGGAACCGGGTTTCAAACAGAAAATAGAACTTGGAATCGTCCGGCTGTCCAAAAATTCCCTTAATCTCGCGTTAAGGGTTTGCGAAGCGGTTTTTTTCTTTCGGAGAGTCGAATCTCCGAAAAAGATACTCGTTTTCAAAGTGGGAAATATCGGCGATATAATCTGCGCCATTCCGTCGTTTATCGCCATTCGGAAGAATTACCCGGAAGCGGAAATCACCCTTCTTACTTCGCCGGGCGTCAAAGGCATTCCGGGAGCTTCGGAGCTTCTCCATGGCGCCTGGTATCTGGACCGGATAATCAAATACGACGTGAACGATTTTGATTCCTGGGGAAGCATTTTGCGGCTAGTCCGCGGCTTAAGAAAAGAACATTACGATATATTCATAAACTTGCCGGCGGATTCCTGGGCTCGTTTTCGGGTTCTCTTTCGCAATATGGTCTTTGCCCGCCTTCTGGGAGTGAAATCGGCCTTCGGTTTTCGGGTCCGGGTCATTATAAATTTATTCAAAAAAACGCAGATTGACTGGACTCTGGCCCGCCAGGAAACGGATACTCTTCTTGATATTTTGAAGGAAGCGGGCGTAAAAGTCGGAGATGCGGAATTCGATTTGCCCATTCCGGTTGAAGCCGAAGCGAAAGTCAAAGAAATTCTCGCCACAAAATGGGGCGCCGAGCCGCCGAAACTCCTTATTGCTCTCCAATTCGCAACCAAGGCCAATTTTCCGGAGAAACGCTGGCTACCCGAGAGATTCGCGGAGGTTTTGGAATATTTAATCGATAAATATAATGCCCGCATCGTAATCATCGGCGGCCCGGGAGATGTTAAAGAAGCGGAATTGATTGCCCGGAACCTTAAGGCCGACAAAATTCTGATAACCGCCGGAAAACTGATGGTGATAGAATCCGCCGCTCTCATCAGGCATTGTTCTTTTCTTCTCGGTATCGACAGCGGACCGATGCATATTATGGCGTCGTTCGGAAAACCGACCGTTTCCCTTTTTTCCACGATGAATATTCCGGGGCTTTGGTTTCCTTACGGCGCCGGGCACGAGGTTATCCAGCACCGTTTTCTGGAATGTGATTATCGGAAAAAGGAATGCGTCCATAAAAGCATGGAGCTTATCACCGTGGACGAGGTGGAAAAAGCTTGCGACCGGCTGATAAAAAAAATAACGGCTTGACGGACTTGATTTTTGTTGTCTTTTTGGGATAAAGTGAATAGGTTATGATAATCGCGAGAGCGCCTATGCGGATAAGTTTCGTCGGGGGCGGCACCGACTTCAAAGAGTTTTATACGCGTTATCCCGGCCGCGTTATTTCCGTTGCCATAGATAAATATGCCTACGCGACCATAAACCGGCCGCCGCTCGTTAAAACGGTTTCCGTACGGTATGTCACATCCGAATTGGTGAATCATCCGAAAGAACTTAAGCATAACCGGGTTCGCGAAGCGCTTCTTCATTTCGGCATCCATAACAACATTGATGTGGCCACGTTTTCCGACGTGCCGGTAAAGACGGGTTTGGGTTCTTCTTCCAGTTTTTCGGTGGCGCTTATGAAGGCTCTTTCGCTTTCACAGGGAAAGAAGATGGGGCGGGGAGAAATAGCCGAGTTGGCATCGCATCTGGAAATTGACCTGGTCAAAGAGCCGATCGGCAAACAGGACCAGTATGCCTCCGCTTTCGGGGGGTTGAATATTTTTCAGTTCAACCAGGACCATTCGGTAGACGTTTCTCCGGTTCGGTTGGATTTCAAGCAAAAAGCGGCGTTTCAGGACCATCTTATGCTTTTTTACACCGGCATTGCCCGCGATGCTTCATCCGTGCTTACGGAACAGCGCGCGAATACGGAAAACAAATTCGAGGTTTTAAAAAAGATGTCCGATTCGGTATTTGAATTCCGGGACAAGCTCATAGCGGGGGATTTTGAAGGATTGGGAAGAATGCTTCACGAGGGCTGGATGCTCAAAAAGACACTGGCTTCCAATGTTTCTAATCCGATTATAGATAGTCTTTATACGGCGGGATTGAATGCCGGTGCTTGGGGCGGGAAAATTCTGGGCGCGGGCGGAGGCGGCTGCGTTTTGTTTATCGCACCGCTTGATAAGAAGCCGGCCATCCGCCAAGCAATGCAAAAATCGGCGAATACCCATCAATTGCAGGATTTCAACGAAATTCCCTTCAGTTTTGTCCAATCGGGCGGGGAAATTTTAATGAACAACGACAATACTTTTAAGGTAAGAGAGGTATAATTTATAGGAGATGGAAAAATACATAAAAGATTTTTCGGAAAAGGTCATTGCTCTTATCCGCAACTTGCCCCACGAAGAAATTGCGAAGGCGATTGATATCCTTCAGGCGACCTATGAACGCGACGGAAGAATATATATCTTCGGGAATGGGGGTTCTTTGGCTCTCGCTACCCACTGGGTAAGCGACTTCAACAAAACGGTTTTCAGCCATCATCTCGATATGCATGCCCGCCGTTTCCAAGCCATACGGCTTCCCACCACCGAATCGGAGCTGACCGCTTGGGCGAACGACGTGGGCTATGATATGGTTTTCGCTGGCCCTCTTAAAAATTATATCCAGGACACCGATGCCATTATCGCCATTTCCAGTTCCGGAAAATCGCCGAATATAATAAAAGCGGTTGAAGTCGCCAAAGAATACAAAGTTCCTATCATCGGCCTTTCGGGTTTTGATGGCGGAAAATTGAATGAATTGGCGACCGCTAAAATATTGGTCAAAACTCCTCCGGGGGAGTATGAGGCGGTGGAGAGCGTTCACGGCGTTATTTTGCACATGATTACTCGCTACTTCGTGGACTACTTCGATCATCTGGCCGAACGCGGGTAAGTAAGAATTTTCAGCGGAAAATAAAAATCCCGCAAAAATATCTTGCGGGATTTCGGTTTTTACCGAATAGTTATCATTGATCTCGCCGGTTGAGATAGGCGAGGATTTCGTCGGGCGACACATGATCGCCTTTTCCGGAGTATTTGGCGAGTTTCGCCAATTCTCCGCCGAACTGTTCACTCCGTTTCGCACGGGGTGCGCTCTGAGAGTGAATCACTTCCTCGGTCCAAGGAAGTGCCTCAGACGGTATACTGTAGACCTTGAGTTCCGGATAGTATTTGATTGCCGCGCTCACAGTCGAAATGAAAGCCCGGGCCTGGTGAAGCGGAGGAACCGTCACGATGAGGGATTTCCATCCCTGGGATTTCGCAAACTCAACGACCCCAATTGCTTCGGCATCGGTGCAAGGCGGGAATTTTTTGAGAGCGGAAAAGAAACTATGTTCTTTGAAGCAACTCCGAGTTTCATAATTTCGTTCGCGAAAGACTTGGAACCACGTACTTCAAAACTGCCGTTTTTCTCGCCGGCGAATCCTGTTATGGCTACGAGGCGAGCCAGACCACCCATTTGAATGTTTGCCGCACTTCTAATCATCGGCATGTCATTCTCGGTTGTCTGTCCGAAGAAACAGACAGAATCAACGGGTTTTTTGAGTCTATTTCTATTATCGCACAAAATACGAGCGATGATCTCGAACAATTTTTCTTCTGAAGCGTATACATATGAATATGACACGGGAACCTCCTTGCGTTTCTACGCAGTTTATTTGTTTTTAACAATGTGAATTAACTTTTAATAGTTTAACATACTGTAGTATTTATGTCAAATTTGACGTAATATCCCAATAGCTTGGAATCACCTGATTGAATTAGAATCCAAGCATGTATACAAAGAATCATCATATGCCCAAGCTCCGGATGGAAGCGGTTCGTCTGGTCAAATATCGGGGTTGGAGTACGAGAAAGGTCGTCGCCAGACAAGGAAGATATCATTGCCGCAGTTGTCGGATCCGCTTTTCCCTTCTCTCCCACACCTGGCTCAAGAGCATGAAGCTCCCATACCAAAAATTGTTTGAAAACCCTAGATACTATCTTAAAAAGTCGTTATCTCTTGTGCCAATTAACTAGGAATACCCGAAAATAACTATAAAAAATAGGACTGGAAGTGTTTTCCAGTCCCTAGTAACCCAAAAGAAATTGAATTAGAACAAACCCCTTAGGATTTGTAGTGTTTTGGATGTTAATAACCAGGTTACGTATATGTACATCCCGGCCATGCACAAGAATGTAAAGGTAACCCCCACGGCTGGAACAATAATTTTCAGTGCGTTGAACAGCTTTGTTCTCGTGGGATGTCGTTGTTCCCACCTTAATATCTCAATATCCAACTGTTTGCACTGTTCGCAATCTGGCCCATTAGTGCACCCGAACTCATCGAATTCGTGAATTGTTTGGTTCATAGCTTCTTTTCCTTTCTGTGTTTGGTTTGAGGTTTTATTTAATTTTTGTAAGATCTTGTATAAGAATAGCACTAAATAGTTATTCTGTCAAACACTCGTTAAAACAGTGTCCTGTTCAAGATAATAATGATATTATGAATAAATAAGCTTTTATGGATAAAAAGAAAAAAATTTTCAAATCAATCACATCCTCCTATCTGGAATTAGACGAGTTAATTACCCGAGTGCTTTGCGATTCAGCAACATCCGGCAGGGTTGAAGCCGCCTATCTCTTTGGCGAGACAAAAGATAATCAGTCATCGGTCTTGAAAGCGGCCGGTTTCTTGTATAGCTTGGGCCCGGTTAAAAAACTGGGATTGTGCGGGATGCCCGAGGGTTTCGGGTATCCGGGTTTCAAAAATTGGCGAAACGAGCTGGTGGAAATGGGCGTGAAAAAAGAAGATATCTACAGCGTACCGCCGTCGGATAAGTTTCCTCCGAGTACGGATGCCGAAGCTTGGGGACTGGTAGACTATGCGAAGAATAATGGATGGAAAAGCGTTTTTATCATCGCTCCACCTCTCCATCAATTGAGGGCCTTCGTCTCGGTCGTGAGCGCGGTCGTGAAATCAAAATCGAATTTATTAGTCTATAGTTTCCCTGGCATCCCCCAAAGCTGGGAAGAACACATCACCCACTCGCAGGGGATTTTGAAAGGGACTCGGAGCGAGCTTCTGGCTAACGAATTGGCAAAAATAGAAAAATATTATAAAAATGGCGACCTCATTTCGGCAGCGGAGGTTCTGAAATACATGGATGAACGAGATAAGAGAGTGGCTCGGTATTGATATCTCGATTCTTAAATACCATCTTTGATAAAAATTCCGTATCTCCCCGCGGAGTATTTTGGAAAGATGCGATATTCCGCAATAAAAATTTCCCATCTAAATTATTTAGATGGGGAATTTGATTTTATCCGAAGATAGTTTTATAAATTATAATCGACAGAGAAAACACGAGGACGAATAAATTTGAAAGCCAGATTGGCTTTATCCTGTTTTTTAATCCATACATTAGCCAAAGAATACTACTAAGGCTGAGCATCATATACATTCCGAGCGATATATCTGTCGCTGGTTTAGGCAGATTTACCCAAACGGAATAAACTTGAGGGGTAAAAGATATGATACTTATCCATGTTCCTAAAAATCCCGCTAATTTCCATTTTTCCTCTTTTTCCATAACTAAGTCTCCTTATCATTGTTGGATAATATACTTTTTTGTTAAATAACTGAAAAGTATAATAGCATATATATGATTTATGTCAAACACTTATCATTCTAACTTTTATCGGTTAAACTTAAATAGTTTTAATCTTATAAAATGACAATTCTCGTAACAGGGAACAGGGGGTATATAGGAACGGTGCTAACGGAAGTCCTCTGCGAGCGAGGATATGATGTCGTTGGCTACGATACCGGCTTTTACAAAGATAATGCATTGGTTTCGGTTCAGAACCTGGCACGCCAAATAACGAAGGATACTCGCGATGTTACCGATGAAGATTTGGCCGGTATTGATGCCGTGATTCACCTTGCGGCGCTCTCAAACGACCCGTTGGGTGAACTCACGCCTGGGATTACGGAGGAGATAAATTTGGAGGGAACGCTCAAACTGGCGGAGTGCGCCAAGCGCGCCGGCGTGAAGCGTTTCGTTTACGCCTCCTCGCAGAGTATGTATGGCGTGGCGGATACGAGCCACGAACTTGCGGAAGACGAAGCGGGGCCATTCGGTGTTACGGCCTATGCGCGGACCAAGTGGGATGCCGAAGTGGCCTTAAAGAAGATGAATTCGGATGGTTTTATGATCGTCTGTTTCCGGCCCTCCACGGTCTTCGGCGCGAGCCCGCGCCTCCGGTGCGATATCGTCTTCAATAATCTTGTCGCCTCCGCCTATACGACCGGCAAGGTGGAGGTAAAGAGCGACGGCACGCCTTGGCGCCCAGTGGTGCACGTAAGGGACGTTTCCAGCGCGTTCATAGTGGGCTTGGAAGCGCCCAAGGAATTGGTAGCCGGCCGATCTTTCAATGTCGGTGTGCTGAACGGTAACTATACCGTCCGCGATCTGGCCGAAGCCGCCCAGCGTTCCGTACCCGGAAGCGCGCTCACATTTACCGGCGAGCACGGCAAGGACTCGCGAACCTATCGCGTTTCATTTAAGCGGATTCTCTCGGAGCTTAAGGACTACTACAAGCCGGAATGGGATTTGGATAGGGGAGGCAAGGAATTGACGGAGTTTTTCAAAAAGATAAATTTCACGGAAGAGCGTTTCCGGGGGAGGGAGTGCAACCGGCTGAAACAGATTCAATACCTCCAGGAAAAAAAGGAGATTGACGAACGATTGAGATGGGTGAAATAAAACCGATTACTCAGGCCGTTATTTTGGCCGGCGGAAAAGGTGAACGATTAAGACCACTTACAAACGATCGGCCGAAGCCGATGATATTGATTAATGGTAAGCCGTTTTTGGAACATCTGATAAATCTATTGAAAGAGAATGGAATCAAAGAGGTGGTTCTACTTTTGGGATATATGCCGGAGAAGATAACGGAATATTTCAGCGACGGCAAAAAATTTGGTGTTTCAATCAAATATTCCATCGGGAGCGTGGATGATCTTACCGGTACTCGGGTTAGAAACGCCGCACCGCTTCTCGCGGACGAATTTCTTCTCCTATACAGCGATAATTATTGGCCGTTAAATCTCAAAAAATTGGTTGAATTTTATAGCGAGAAAAATGTTGTTGGAAGTCTCGTGGCTTATTCCAACGTGAACGGTGATGCCGAACATGGCCGGGAGAACAATGTTCGGGTTCAAGAAGATGAGCATGTTGCTTATTACGGCCCGTTCAGCAAAGACCCCAATTTGAATGCGGTGGATATTGGATTTTTCTTGATGAAAAAAAACATCATCGATATGATGCCGAAAGATAATTTTTCTTTTGAACACACGATTCTTCCGAAACTCATCCAAAACAATAGCCTTGCGGCTTATGTAACCGACCATCCTTATTACGCGATTACGACAGTGGGGCAGATACCGGTCGTTGAAGAATTTTTCAAATCCAAAAAAGTCATTTTTCTTGACCGTGACGGAGTGATAAACAAACAGATGCCTCCGCATGATTACGTGAAAAAATGGGAGGAATTTGAGTTTTTGCCCGGAGTATTGGATGCGTTTACGGCACTTACGAAAGCGGGTTATGAAATTTATATCATTACTAACCAGCGGGGAATATCGCGCGGGCTGATGACGGAAGATGATTTGAAGGATATTCATATAAGAATGACTGCCGAAATTGAAAAACACGGCGGACAGATTGCGGGAATTTACCATTGTTTTCACGGAAACGACGATAATTGCCTTTGTCGGAAGCCGAAGCCGGGAATGTTTTTCCAAGCCGCCCGGGAACACAAGCTTAATCTGACAAAATCCGTCTTTATCGGGGATACCGAAAGCGACAGGCTGGCGGGCGAAGCGGCGGAATGTAAAACGATTATTTTGAAAACTGGAGAGATATTGGAAACCGCAGTAAAATCATTATTGAATTCATGAAAATTTTCATCACCGGCGGAAGCGGTTTCATCGGTTCGCATCTGGTGCCGAAGCTTTTGACGCGCAAGCATAAATTGCTTCTGCTTTCGAGAAAAAGGTCCGGAAGGGTCGGCAAGTCGCCCTCTTCCATCAAAGGGGATTTGAAAAATATCAACGGTTGGAAAAACAAGCTGAAAAAATTCCGGCCGGACGCCGTGATTCATTTGGCTTGGGAAGGGCTGGAGAATTACGATTTTTCCGCTGGCGTGAGCTTGGGAAATATGATGAATAGTTTGAATTTGATTTCTGTGGCGGCCGAGCTTGGGTGCAAAAAATTCCTTTCAGTCGGGAGTTGTTGGGAATATGGCGATGGCAAAGGCTCTTTGAAAGAATCGGCTTCGCTTTTGCCGCCAGCCCATGTTCTGGATTTTGTCATCGCGAAAAGGACGATTCAGGCGATGGGGGAGCAGATTGCTCTCCAGAATAAAATGCAGTTCTTGTGGCCCAGATTATTCTTCGCCTATGGTCCCGGCCAAAAATCCCGGACGCTTATCGCTCATTTGGTGCGGAGCTTCGGGAACGGAGTTATGCCGGAAGTGAAGAATAAATCCGGCGCCAATGATTTCGTCTATATTGACGACGTCGTCGAAGCACTCGTAAAAATTTTGGAAAAGAGCAAAAAACCGAGCGTAATCTACAACGTCGGTTCCGGCCGGCTCACAAGCGTGGCAGAAGTAGTGAAAGAGGTTTATGAGAATTTAAATTTGCCCGCGCCGAAGTGGAGCGTTAAAAAAGTGCGTTCGCGGGGTTTCTATGCTAATATCTCAAAAATAAAAAAAGAGCTCGGCTGGAAGCCTAAAACAGGAATTTCCGAAGGAGTGAAGAAAACCGTCGAGTATTTCAGTAAAAAACAGATATGAAAATTGTTATAACCGGTTCGGAAAGTTTCATCGGCCGTGAGCTCATCGCTCAATTGCGCCAGGCGGGGGCGGAAATTGTCGGATTCGATCTGGTAGAAAAACCCTCGACTGATTATGAGTTCCATCGGGCGGACGTCCGCACGCCGCAATTCGCCGACGAACTGCCAGAGGGCGTCGACGCAATCGTCCATTTGGCGGCCCTTTCTCGCGATCCGGACTGCCGCGGCCGGGCCTACGAATGTTTCGATGCCAACGTGATGGGAAGCCTGAATGTGATGAACGCAGCCGTCAAAAAAAACGCCAAGCAACTTATCTTCTCTTCGAGCGAGTGGGTTTATGACCGTTTTGAGGGGGATGAGGAGAAGGATGAAGACGCGCTTATAAACATTGTGAATCACACCTCGGAGTACGCCCTCTCGAAGCTTGTCACCGAGGCGAACCTGCGTCAGCGCTACAGCCAGGGATTTTTGGCAACAACCATTCTTCGTTTCGGAATCATTTACGGTCCACGCAAAGCGAATTGGGGAGCGGTAGAGTCTATTTCAAGCGCGGTCAAAAACCAGCCGGAAGTGACGGTCGGATCTTTGAAAAACGGCCGGCGCTACGTCCATATCTCGGATATCTGCCGGGGAATAATAAAATCCATCGGTCTTGCGGGTTTCAATATCATCAATCTTTCCGGAAATAAAGTCGTTACCCTTAGGGAAGTCATTGAAACAGCCGAACGGATTTTCGGAAAAAAGGTTAATATTATCGAAAGCAATCCGGCGCAGGTCAGCGTGCGCAATCCTTCCAATAGGCGGGCGAAGGAGCTTATCGGATGGGAACCTCAGATAGATTTGGAAACGGGGCTTAAAATGCTGCTTCCATTCATATGATGGAAACGAACGATGAAAAAATAGCCGAGGAGATTTTGCGGCTGCGGCTCAGCCAACTTCTCGTAAACGAGGAATATAAAGCCGGGAAATTCAAAATCCCGGTTCATTTGGCTTTGGGGCACGAAGCAATCGCGGTTGCTATGAATCACGTTCTTGAAGACGGGGACAAACTGATATTACCCCATCGGAACGCGGCTTATAATCTGGCTCGGCTCGGAAAATTGCGTCCGATACTGGACGAATATCTCCTCTTGCCGACGGGTCTCGCGGAAGGGAAACTCGGTTCGATGAATGTCATTAATCCGGAGCGCGGAATCGTTTACAGCTCAAGTATTTTGGGAAATAATTTTCCTGTTTCCGCCGGCATCAGTATGGCCGACAAGGTGAAAGGAAAAAACAGCACTGTTTTTGTTTTGGGCGGGGATGGTTCCATGGAAGAAGGAAGCTTTTACGAAAGCCTGGTTTTAGCAAAAACATTGGGGTTGAATCTGATTTTTGTGATAGAAAACAACGAATGGTCTTTGGGAACCAGTATTTCGGAAAGAAGATGCGTTATCGATTTGAAGCAGATGGCCGGCTCGGTCAATATTCCGTATGTTAAAATGGAGGGAAATCATGCCCATAAATATATTGAAACGCTTCAAGGCGCGAAAAATGAAGCGTTGAGGGGCGGCGGCCCTGTATGCATTGAGGCGACAGTGAAGACATTGGGCGACCGGAGAGCCGATGACGGAAGATTCATCAATTATCATGCCGGTCCGGCTCCGACCGTGGACATGACCAAGGTAATCATCCAGGAAAACGAAAACGACCCGGTTTTCGTCGTGCGCGAAGAGATGGGCCGGGAAAAATTCGCCGAACTTTCCGAAAAAATAACGAAAGAACTGCAAAATGAAATACGTTGAATATTTGAACAACTTAATCAAGGAAGAAGTTGCCAAGCCCGAACACGCGGTGCTTTTTGGGCAGAATATCAATGCCGGTTCCTGTCTGGGAGGGCTCACGCGGGGAATGAAGGTTAACCCCGGCGGCCGGATTTTCAATTCCACGAATGCCGAGAATAGTTTGGTTGGTTTCGGTTTTGGCCTGATGCTGAACGGCGTCTCCGGCGTATTTTTTATGAAACAAATGGATTTCTTGCTGTTGGGCATCGACCAGCTTGCGAATACCTATAATATCATTCGAAGCATGAAACATCAGTTGAAGGGCGGTTCATTCACGATAGTGGCGACGGTCGTCGATAGCGGCTATGAGGGTCCTCAGTCCAGCTTGAATAATTTCGCGGATTTTTGCTCCATCGCGAGAATTCCGGGATTTGCGGTTACCAGCAAAGCCGATGCGGATTTCATTTTTTCCAAACATCTTGTTCAGCCCGGTTTCCGGATTATCGGCGTAAGCCAGAGATTGGGAAAGATGGATATTATCGAGCCTGGAGAGCCGCTCAAAATATTCGGCGATGGAACGATATTCCAATACTCGGAAGGCAACGATGCAACCCTGGTATCTTTTAACTTTTCTTTTCCCCAAACACACAAATTGAATTCGGTGCTTAAGGAACAAGGGATAAACGCCGCGCATTTCAACGTGAATTCGGCGCTCGCGACCGACTGGTCTCCGATAGTCGAAAGCGTAAAAAAAACCAAAAAGATAGTTGTTGTAGATGACAGCAAGAGCGCCAATATTCCGGCTGATTCCCTGCTTGCCGAAATCTGCGGTAATGTTAATCTTGAAAATAAGATGGTGATAAGGCGGGAGCTTGCCAACGAGGATTGGCTCCGGCCCGTGTCGGATATTTTCGAAATAGACGAGGGAAAGGTCATAGATATGCTGAAAAAACAAAAGTGAAATTCAAAAATGACGAAAAAGAATTTGCCAAAGAACGGGAAGCCAATATCAAGCGTCTCGGGTCCGACAAGCGGCTCAAAAAACTCGCGCTTGATTTCGCGAGCCAGGCAATGAAAGACAGGTATCCTTATAATTTTGATTGGCTGGGGAGGCCGATAATCCAATATCCGGAGGATATTATGGCCATCCAAGAGCTTATCTGGAACGTGAAGCCGGATTTGGTGATTGAAACGGGTATCGCGCGCGGCGGCTCGCTCATTCTTTCCGCTTCCATATTGGAACTCATCGGCGGCAAGGGAGAGGTTTTGGGGATAGATACCGATATTCGCGAACACAACCGCCAAAAAATAGAAGCTCATAGGATGTTCAAGCGGATTTCAATGCTTGAGGGCTCGTCGGTAGACCCTGTTATTTTGAATAAGGTTAAAAAATTCGCTCGAGGCAAGAGGAAAATTATCGTATTTTTGGATTCCAATCACTCCCACGCCCACGTTCTCAAGGAACTGGAACTTTATTCTCCTCTTGTGACCAAGGGAAGTTATATTGTGGCCTTTGATACTATTGCCGAATTCCTGCCGAAAGGGATAATCAAAAACCGCCCTTGGGGAAAGGGAAATAGTCCGTGGACGGCGGCCCGGGAATTTTTGCGCATGCACAAGAACTTCATTCCCGATAAAAGCATGGAAAACAAATTGGCCATTACGGTGGCTTATGACGGATTCTTAAAAAGAATCAGATAGAAAATGGACGAAAAGAACCCTTTGGTAAGTATCTGCATACCGACTTTCAATCGCGCTCATTCGGTTTGGCGTACGATAGAGAGCGCCATCCACCAAACTTACGGGAATATAGAGATAATCGTGGTTGATAATGCCTCAACGGATGATACGCGCGAAGTGGTTATGAAATACGCGAAGCGGGACCCGCGCGTGAAGTATTTCCGGAATGAAACGAATATCGGAAGCGGAAATAATTTTTTGAAGTGCGCCGAATATGCCTCGGGTTTTTATATGCAGGCATTGGGGAGCGATGATTGGCTTTCGAAGAATTATGTGGAGGAAGGCGTGAAAAGCTTTGTATTGCATCCGGATGCGGCCGCCATAATCACCAACATAATCACATTCGAACTGGATAAAGAGAGCGGCAAATTGGAATTTTCGGACGAGGTGCTGATGAGGCCGGGCAAGTATTCGGCGGATTGGTTTTTCAGCAATATCTATTTGGGCAAGGCGGGCGGTGCCGGATTCATCTCTTTTTTGCGCCGGGAGGATTCCATTGTCGGATTGAAGAAAGTTTTGGATAATCCCGTGAACATGTTTCAAAGAGGAGAGAGACGGGAGCCGTTTGATATGCCCATATTTCTTGAAATTCTCGCCAAGTACCCGGCTATTTTTGTCACGAAGAAAGCCGCTTACGTAAAGACCGTCCACGGCAAGGATCACGTGGGCCTTGAGGGAGAATCCTTTGAAACTCGGGAGGGCCAGCTCCGCTATACAATCGCGCTTCGCCGGGCTTACGAATCTTTTTACGGGAGCCACGGATTCGAAAAGCATCACAATCGGCTGCGATTTTTCGGCGGGCTGACGATTATCTCAAACGCCATTTTAATTTTTTTCTCCAGCCGTTTTGGAGGAGCGGATGCCGGCGGCTATTTTGAAAAGGTGAAGGAATATTTCAAAGATTATTCAAAGAAAGAAAAATGGCTTATCATGATAAGCATCGTACCGTACGCGTTTCTGAAGATTGTCGGGCGTTTTTCGGGAATATTCCGAGGAAAGCGGTCATTTTCGCCCGATCCGAATTATTTTTTGACTGAAGATTTAAAATTCAAAGCCGATTGATTCAAGAATATGATGAAA
The DNA here is from genome assembly GCA_038065455.1 of Patescibacteria group bacterium. Lineage (GTDB taxonomy): Bacteria > Patescibacteriota > Minisyncoccia > UBA6257 > GWB1-50-10 > JBBTQX01. The sequence continues at coordinate 54,202 of JBBTQX010000003.1, read as the reverse complement.
AAAATAAAAAACATCTATCGGGAGATGAAAAAAAGCTATTTGGGCGAAAAGTCCGCGCTTTTGCCCGAGAAGTATTGGTCGCAGTTCGTCTGCGTCGGGGCCGCGAGCGATTGGCATTATCTGCTTGAGCGGACGATACCCAAGGATAAAAAGAAAGTGCTCATTGTCGGAGTCCATGGCGGGCGGGATTACCTTTATTTCAAGACGGCCGGATATGACGTCGTTGGCTTGGATCTTTTTCCGGATGATGAACTAGGAAAAGTAATCATTGGGAACGTGGAAGATACCAAGATTCCGGACAAATCCTTCGACGTCATTGTGGCATCGGCGATTATCGAGCATGTGAACGACGATTATGCCGCCTTGAAGAACATCCGGCGCATCCTCAAGGACGACGGCATTTTCGTAATTGGTATCCCTTTTTACAACGATTGGGAGATAACCCATATGCACATCTATAGCCGGGAATCCATCCGGCGGCTCCTCAAGGTGGCCGGTTTTTCCGTGGACCAGGCCTTCGAATATCCCAATCTTTTCGTCTACGCCCCGATCGCGAATTTTCTACTCTTTATTCTGAACTTTTTCTTCTTCGTTCTGTCGGGACGAACGTTTTATGGGGCCGCGCTCCCGCCGTTTTGGAAATTGGAATTCTTTTTGAGCCGCCAGCTTTCCCTGCCTTTCCGTGTTTTCCGGAGTGTTGCCGGTTGGTTGAATAACGGGGTGTTCACGACCTTGATTTGCCAGAAAATGGAGGTTTTCGACCAGGCCGATTTCAACAAAGGGAGATTCGAGCCTCATTCATGAAAAAGGCCGCCTTGGTCCTGGTTTGTCTGGCCATAGCGGCGCTCTTTCTGGTCTTTGCCAAGAATGCCTATCCCGTACCGGGCGGGGATTCGGAATTTTTTCTGGTGCCGGCGCTTCAGTTTTCCAACGAAGGAATTCTTACGAACCCTCTGTTTTCGGACGAGCAAAGCATAGATTCGATAGACCCGTCGGGGATGAAAAGATTTTTGATATATCCGCCGTTATTTCCGCTTATTTTGAATCACGGAATGACTGGGGCGGCGCCATTGGATATTTTTCTAACCATCGCGATTTTGAACATTTTGGTTATTTGGCTAAGCGCATGGATTTTTTTCAGAGCGACGAAAAAAGACGGAGAATTAGGCTGGTCGAAAGTTTTTGCCGTTATCCTCGGTCTTTTGGCGCTTGCTTCGGGTCTGGTTGGCGGAAGCGGCCGTCCCGAGATTCTCGGGAGTTTGTGGGCAGTATTGGGCATTCTGGCCTATTTTTATGCCGGTAAAAAATACGATTGGAGCTTATATGGAATACTTTTGGGGCTTATGCTCGCCACTCATCTTGTGGGCGGCATCATCGCACTCCTTGTCTTGGGCACGGTCTTCGCGGCGAGACATAAGCCGAAAGAATTTTTTGGGAGAATTTTTGGCGCTTTGATTCTCGGTATCCTCACTCTATTCCTCACAATTAAATTGGGCCCATTCGGTATATGGGAAACGCTTTCGGGCACGGTCAAAAATGCTCTTGCGGTCAGTGCCGGTTATACCGCCCAGCTTTCCGAATGGTTCACCTTATCCAAATTCATCCAATATTATTTCCTATCCCCGGTAACTCCGTTCTATGCTTTCGTGGTAATTTTGTTGCTTGTGTCCGGCTGGTTTTTTTATAAAAAATATCGGCCACAAATATCTTCGCCGAGGCTTTTTGCTTTATGCGCGGTAGGTCTTCTCATAATGCTCGCGAGCATGATTTATTCGGTTGGGCATATCTTTTATCTTTTGATTTTCGCCCCGATAATTTTTCTCGGTTTCCTCTGTTATTTTTCCGAAGCCGGAAACTTTTCGAAAATGGCGGTGTTTATGACCTTGGCGCTAGTGTCCACCGCTTTCCTAAGAACGATTATTTTATTTCCGTCGTTTTTAAAGGAAGAACCAACCTTCGCCCAGGTCCGCGAAGTTTTCGCAAAAAAGAGCGGGGAGCATAAAAACGACAATTTAAAATTCGGCGTTACCGGCAGTTTTTGGTCCTTGTCCGAGGACTACGGCAGGATGTACGTGTATCCCTGGCCGGAAAAACCCAAAGAAAACACTGCGTTCATTTTCTTTCAGCAAAAATACAGCGGGATGATTTTTCCTCCAGAAATTTCCGGGTGCGATATTTCCGACGATAAGTTTTCCGGAGAGGCGCCGAAATTCCTCGGCATAAAACTCGGCAATACCGCGCCGGGTTATAACTACGCCGTCTACAAATGCGCAATTGACGAAGACATCAAAAGATAATATATTAATCTCAATGGAAAACGGTATGAAATACGACCTTTGTATCATTGGCGGAGCCGGCCACGTTGGTCTGCCATTGGGGGTGGTCTTTGCCGATGCAGGCGTAAAAACAGTCCTTCTCGACATAAACAAAGAGGCCCTCAAGAAGATTGAATCGGGCCAATTCCCATTCAAGGAAAAGGGAGGAGATGAGGCGCTCCAATCGGCTCTCCAAAAAAATAATCTCTCGACGACCGACGACCCGAAAGCAATCAGCGAGTCTAAATTTATCGTCATTATCGTGGGTACGCCCGTGGACGAGTATCTAAGTCCGGATTTTGGCGGCATCATCCGGCTGATTGATAAGAGCATTGAATACTTCAGAGATGGGCAGATCATCATTCTTCGAAGCACGGTTTTCCCGGGAACGACCGAAAAACTCCAGAGTCATTTCTTGAAGAAAGGGAAGAATGTAAAGCTCGCTTTTTGTCCGGAGCGGATTATGCAGGGAAACGCGATAGAGGAATTAAAGATCTGGCCCCAGCTCATCTCGGGCTTTGACGACGAGACCATAAAGGAAGTGACCGCGCTTTTCCGGAATATTACCCAGGCGGATTTGATACCCATTGAGCCTATTGAAGCGGAACTCGGAAAGCTTTTCACGAATTCCTGGCGCTATATCCGGTTCGCCGTGGCAAACCAGTTTTATATGATTGCGCAGGGCCATGGCCTCAATTACCACAAGATTCACGAGGCGATGAACAGGGATTATCCCAGGAATCGCGACTTGCCGTCTCCAGGATTCGCGGCGGGTCCCTGTTTGTTCAAGGATACGATGCAGCTTGCGGCTTTCGCCAACAACAATTTTTGGATTGGCCACGCGGCAATGCTCGTGAACGAAGGCTTGGCGAAGCACGTTATAGACGAATTGAAAAAAGAGCATTCGCACGAACTCAAGAACAAGACCATCGGTATCCTGGGTATGGCCTTCAAGCCGGAGGTGGATGACCCCCGTTCTTCCCTTTCTTACAAACTTCGAAAGCTTGCTCAGATGGAATGCAAAGATGTTCTGTGCACGGATGAACATATTAAGAATCCGGAATTCGTTTCGCTCAAAGTCGCTTTGGCAAAATCCGACATTTTGATACTGGCAACGCCGCACAAGAGGTATTTGGAAATAAATCCCAAGAATCATCCGGGTAAGAAATTCGTGGATGTCTGGAATCTTTTGCGGGAAATATAAGAAATTTTATGGCAAAGAAAATTTTAATAACCGGCGGTTCGGGATTCATAGGATTACACTTGGCGAATCATCTGCTTGAGAATACCGAAGCGGAAATAGTTTTGGTTGATAACATGCGGAAAGGGAAGATAGATGAGGATTTTGAGAGACTCCTAAAAAACCCGAGAGTAAAATTATTGATTTTGGACCTTACCGACCTCGCTTCATATGAAAAGCTGGGAAGCGGCTACGACCACGTCTACCACCTCGCGGCGGTGAACGGAACCAAATATTTTTATGAAATTCCGCATGAAGTATTGAGAATCAACACTCTGACTTTGATTTATATGCTTGATTGGTTCGCGAAATTCAATCACGAAGGCAAATTCTGTTTTACTTCTTCAAATGAAGCTTATGCCGGCGGATTGAATGCTTTCGGCGTTTTACCGATACCGACGCCGGAAAAGGTTCCGCTCGTGATAGAAGACCCTTATAATCCGCGCTGGTCTTACGCCTCGACGAAGCTCATAGGGGAGCTTTTTGTCATCCATTATGCCAAGATGTTCAACTTCCGGGCCTTGGTAGTTCGACCTCATAATTTCTATGGACCGAGGGCTGGATATAAAGGCCATGTAATACCCGATTTCTCGGAACGAATCGCGGCTCACGTTGACCCTTTCCCTATCTACGGCGCGGATGATACGCGAACTTTCTGTTATATTTCGGATGCCGTTCGGGCGATGAGGCTTTTGATGGAATCCCCGAAGACCGACGGTCAGCCTATTGAAACCGTCCATATCGGAGATTTTGAAGAGATTGATATGAAGGGATTGGCGGAGAAGCTGTTTGAAGTGACCGGTTGGCGTCCGAAATCGTTGGATATAAAAAATGGTCCGCCCGGAAGCGTAAAAAGGCGGCTGGCCGACGTGAGCAAGTTGCAGGCTCTGACCGGTTGGAAGCCGGAAATTCCGCTCAAGGAAGGATTGAAGATGACATACGATTGGTACGCCGCGCATCCGGAGAAATAGTTTCAGAAATTATTCAAATGCTTTATCATTTAATTTATGAGCGAATTCAAAAAAGATTTGCCGAAAGGATTCGGCGCTCCGACGGAACTGCCCCGTTCTAAAGAAGAGGCGGGTGAGTGGCAGTCCGCGAATTATTCCTGGTGGGAAGGGCATCCAATGCGCTATGACTGGGAAGACAAGTTGGGCGTGCCGGAATTCAGCCGGGAGTTCTACGAAAGGATAGACGGCCGTTTTTTCGGAAATGCGGCCGAGTATCTCAAGCGCGCCAAAACTCCTTTTGACGAACTCGTTCATTTTAACGAGTTGAACGACAAGGATGTTTTGGAAATCGGCGTCGGGAACGGCAGTCATGCCGCGCTTTTGGCGCGCCATGCCCGGTCTTTCACTGGCATCGATTTGACGGACTACGCGGTGAAGAGCACGCAAAAGCGTTTTGAGGTTTTCGGCATCAAAGGGACGATCAAAAAAATGGATGCCGAGCGTTTGGAATTTCCCGATGCCAATTTTGATTTCGTCTGGAGTTGGGGCGTAATCCACCATTCTTCGAGCACGGAGAAAATTTTGAGCGAGATTCGCAGAGTTTTGCGGCCGGGCGGACGAGCCGTCATTATGGTTTATCATCGGGGCTGGTGGAATTACTATGTTACGGAAACATTATATGGGATAATTTCGGGCAATCTTTTTAAAACCAAGTCTCTTCATAGAAGCGTCCAGGTTCATACGGACGGGGCAATTGCCCGCTATTACGCTTTTTTGGGATGGCGAAAGGCCGTTCAAAGTCTTTTTGAGGTTGAAAAAATCGAAGTTTTCGGCCCCAAGACGGATATCCTTCTCCTTCCGGGCGGAAGAATCAAGGCGGCCGTTTCCCGGATATTCCCCAATTGGCTGAACAGATTTTTGGCGCATAACTTGAGAATGGGCTCGTTTTTGGTGTCAATTTTAAGAAAGAAATGAAATACCGGCTTGCCATAGTCGCTTCCCATCCCATCCAATACCAGGCGCCGCTTTTTCGGGCATTGGCTCAAGATCCCCGGCTCGATGTGACGGTCTATTACTGCTGGGATTTCGGCATATCCGAAGCCGGTTTTGACAAGGAATTGGGCGTGAAGGTCAAATGGGACATTCCTCTTTTGGACGGATATCGTTATGTGCTTTTGAAGAATTGGAGTTTCAAGCCCGCCCCGTCTTTTTTCGGCCAAATCAATCCGTCCATTGTCCGGGAGCTGAAAGAAAAAAAATTCGACGGTGTTCTTATCCAGGGTTATGTCACAATGACTTCGTGGTTCATATATCTCACGAGATGGTATACCGGCGCGAAAGTCATACTGCGGGGCGAAGCGGATATGGGGAAGCAAAACGGCGCTCTGAAAAATCTGGTCAAATCATTGGTTTTGAAAAATCTGTTCAAGACTATCCCAACCTTTTTATACAGTTATCAGCTCAATAAGGAATTTTTTCGGCACTTTGATGTGCCGGAAGAGAAACTTTTTTTCTTCCCATGTGCCGTGGATAATGATTTTTGGGGAAAGAAAGCTGGAGAGTTAGAGCCTAAGAGAGACGAAATAAAGAAGTCTCTGGGCATCAAGAATATCAAAGTGCCAACACTCGTTTTTATCGGCAAGATTATGAAGAGAAAAAAAGTCTTCGATATTCTGAAAGCTTGCGTGCTCTTGAAGGGGAAGGTTGAATTCAATGTTCTCTTCGTGGGCGACGGGGAGGATAGAAAGGCGCTTGAAGACGGCGTTCGCGAGAATAATCTCGAGAACTTCTATTTTTTCGGTTTCAGGAATCAGTCCGAAATTCCGCTTTTCTGCGCCGTTTCGGATATCCTTCTTCTGCCGTCGGAGTTTGACCCGTCGCCCAAGCAGGTGAACGAGGCGATGAACTTCGGAATGGCGTTTATTGTTTCGGATAGAGTCGGCACCGCCCCCGACCTTATTAAGGATGGCGGCTGCGGCTTTATATACAAATTCGGAGATGTGAATGCGCTCTCGGGCCACATGGAAAAGCTCGTTTCGGACCGCGCGCTTCTTAAGATGTTCAAAGAAAATTCTTTGCGGACGGTCAAAAATTGGAGCTATAAAAAAGATGCAGACGGGATTATTGAAGCGCTCCAATCTTTAAATTCCCAAGTACCATATGAAAGAAGAAAATAAATATTTTTTGGACGAAGCAGTCCGGATAAGTTTCAATACCGAATGCAAGCACCATTTTTTCGGTTACTACGATAAATGCCCCTGGAGTAAGGATGGAAGATTTTTATTGGCGCTCGAAACGGATTTTTTGGAAAGATTACCGAACGGAAAAGACAAAGCGGATATCGGAATCATAGACCTTGAGGGTAATCGGGTATTCAGTAAAATAGCCGAAACCCGCGCCTGGAACTGGCAGCAGGGGTGCCGGCTTCAGTGGCTTGGACCGGATTTCAACACTCGCGTAATATTCAATGATTTTCGGGACGGAAAATTCGTTTCGGTGATATTGAACGTTCTTTCTGGCAAAGAAGAGAAAGTCATTCCGTTCCCGGTTTATGACGTTCATCTCGGCGGAAAATACGCCGTTTCTATGAATTTCTCCCGGCTGGATGCCGTACGGGAGGGCTATGGTTACAAAGGCGTCGAGGACTATTCTCTTGCGGAAGGAAAGCTGGAAAGCGACGGAATTTATTCGGTTGATTTGGAAAATGGAACGGCGGCCTTGAAAATTTCCCTGGCCCAGCTTTGCAAAGAATACTTCGTCGATTCTATGAATGAAGGAAAACATTGGGCGGACCAGCCGACCCTCAATTTCGACGGCACGAGATTCGCCTTTCTCCACCGATGGCAGACGAAGAACGGAGGAATGCACAGCCGGCTTTATGTTGCGGACCTCGGAACCATGAAACCGAAGATTCTCTTGGACAGCGGCATGGCATCGCACTTCGCTTGGAAAAACAATGACGAACTTTTGATTTGGGCGCGGCCGGCCGGAACGTCCGCCTCGGTCGGCAAAACCGGATTCGCCCGCAAGTTGCTTGTGCCGATTTACCATAAAATCTTCAAGTCTTCGCCGGCGTTGAGGCAGAAGATCAGCGGCGATGCCTTTTTGCTTTTCAATTTGAACGGCGAACCGAAAGATTTTGCCGTAAAACCGGAGGCAATCGGGCGGGGGATTCTTAAAGAAGACGGCCACTGTTCTTTTTCGCCGGACGGAAAACGGCTCATGACGGATACTTATCCGGAAAGGGAGCATTGGCGGGTTCTTCAAATATTCGTTCCCGAATCGGGAAAATTGACGGAGGTCGGAAAATTCTATTCCCTGCCGGACGAAAAATATGGAACGAAGGACGATTGGGATTTGAGTAATTTGAGGGCGGATCTCCATCCTCGTTTTAACCGCGATGGCACCCAGATTTGCATCGATTCCGTCCACGAAGGTTCTCGGCAGATATATGTCATTGAATTAAACGGCAATATTTAAATGCGAAAAGTAATTCTTATTTTATTGGGTCTGGCGGTGGGTCTCGCGGTCTCGGAGATTGGATTACGGATGTGGGACCATCTTGAGCAGTCCCGTGAGCAAGCCGTGAATTTTTATGATTGCGCCGACAAGCTCTATGCGCATGATTCGACGATCGGCTGGCGATTGGTGCCCAACGAATCCTGTCGGCAAAAAACCGTTGAGTATGATGTCGAATACAAGACAAACGGCAAGGGATTTAGGGATGACGAGGAGCATTCATATGCCAAAGATCCCGCGAAGAAAAGGATCGTAATCTTAGGCGATTCCCACACCTTCGGCCAGGGCATCGCCATAGAAAATACTTTTGGCAAACTGCTCCAAAAGAATACCGGCGCGGAGGTTTTGAATTTTGGCGTTCCCGGATACGACGCGGGGCAGTATTATATCGCCCTCAAAATGGAGGGCATAAAATATAATCCCGATATCGTAGTTTTTGGTTTTTATTTCCTGAATGATATTAATGAGATCAATGTCGGCTCCAATTCCGGTCCCAAACCCATATTCAGCTTGGGAAATAACTCTCTTGTGTTAAGCAGTGTTCCGGAGGAGAGCGCCGCCGAAGCCGCGGCGCCTAAGGCCGACTATCGCGTCAAAAATCAGACGGTTTATAATATGACCAAGTGGCTCTTCGACCTCAAAACCCTTTCTCTCACAAAAACTCTCGCCAAGGAATATCTCTACGGATTTTTGAGCCGACTCGGTTTGGTGAAGACCGTCGACGACTACAGCGATAAGTTCGCCATTTTTAATGAAATCATCAAGAAGACAAAGGAGCTCTTGCCGGGCAAAACTGTCGCTGCCATTCTTATCCCGTCCAGAAACATCCGGTTTAACTTACTTGAAAGGCAAATAGGCGAAAAAATGGGTTCTATCCTCAAGAATAACGGTATTCCTTTCGTTGATCTGACGCCGACGGTCATTGCAGGGAAAGATCTGTATTTCCCGAAAGACGGGCACATCAACGAAAAAGGTCATCAAATGGCGTCGGAAGCGATCGCGAAGCTTTTGGGGCTTTCGAATAAATAAATGAAAAAAATAACCATCTCCACTTACGGGAAATTTGACCTTTTTCGATGGGCCGAGGGTTTCGAAAAGCGCGGTTTGCTTTACCGGGTTCTGACCGATTTTTACAGTCCGAAGATGCCTTTTTTGGAATGGCGGCGAAAAGACGCGGAAAAAATCCCCAAAGAAAAGGTAAGACTTTTCTTCCTCGCCCGGATATTTGACATCGTGGCCCGGAGGCTCATTAAAGATTTTTCTTATTATGAGCAGGTTTTCTTTGACGCCTGGGCTTCAAAACATATCGGGAGCAGCGATATTGTCATCACCCGTTCCATGTGCGCCTTGAAGACGATGGAGGCGGCCAAACGGATGGGAGCAAAGACCGTGATGTATCGCGGTTCTTCGCATATAGAGTTCCAGAAGGAAGAAAGAGAAAGAGAATATCGAAAGCTTGGCATAACCTCTCGATCCCTGAACAGCCCGAACAAGATAAAAAGAGAGCTCGAGGAATACGAATTATGCGATGTGCTCTTCACCCCCTCGTCATTTGCCGCCAAAACCTACGCGGAGCGCGGCGTTCCCGAAGAAAAAATCATTCACTTCCCCCTGAGCGCGGCGGAGGATCTTGTAATTTCCGGCGCCGGAATATCGGAGAAGAATAAAAATGGTCCGCTGGAAGTCTTATATGTCGGTTCTCTTTCGATAATGAAGGGCGCGCTTTATCTTTTGGAGGCGATAAAAAAAATAAAGAAAGAGAGCGGAGACAACGTCAGACTTACGGTCGTCGGGCCGGTTGACCCGGAAATAAAAAAATTCTTAGGAAAATACGATGGCATATTTGAATATGCCGGCGCGGTGCGTCACCATCTTTTGGGGGAATACTATCAAAAATCTTCGGTTTTCGTATTTCCCACGCTGGATGACGGCTTCGGCCAAGTGATGTTCGAAGCGATGAGCCATGGTTTGCCGGTCATTGCGACGACGCACAGCGGGGGTCCTGACATTATCGAAGAGGGAGTGAATGGCTTTATTATTCCGCCTTATAATAGCGAAGCGCTCGCCGAAAAATTGCTCTATTGTGCCAAAAATATGGCTTTAATCGGGCAGATGGGCGTTCAGGCCGCCGGCACGGTAAAAGAATACTCGGTGGACAAATTTACCGATCGTTGGATGGATTTTTTTGAAAAAGAGAATTGGCTCGGTTAGTGAACGGTTAGAAATCCCATTTCTTTCCGTTTTCGCGGAAATATTTAATGGTCTTTTCGAGTGCCTGTTCAAGCTTCACTTTCGGGCGGTAGGAAATAATGGAATAAAGTTTTGTGTTGTCCGATTGAAGATGCCAAATTTCCCACGGTCTCACTCTTTTTTGTTCGGTTACAATCTCGATTTTTTCGTGGCCCATCAGTTTTCCTATCAAATGCGCCAAGTCGTATATTTGAATGCCTTCTTCCGAGCCCATATTGTAAACTTCGCCGGGTTCGCCTTTTTCAAGGAGTTCCACGGCCATTCGGACGGCGTCGCCGGCGTATTGGAAGTCGCGGAAGCTGTTGTTGCCCAAATGGACTATGGGGCCCTGGGCCAGTTGGCTGATTATTTCGGGAATCACGTATTCGTGCGTTTCCCGTTCGCCCACGCAATTGAATTGGCGCATTGCGATCCCCGGCACTTGGGCTTCGCGCCAGCGCACCTGCACCAGGCCGTCCGCCGCCATTTTTGAAACACCGTAGGTGGAGTGGGCGACCACCATATCACTTTCCTTGATTTTACCCTTCATATCGCCGTAGATCTCGGCGGAACTTACCTGTAAAACTTTTTTCACGCCGGCTTTTTGGCAGGCATTCAAGACATTGAGGACGGCGAGCGCATTGATGATGAAGAAATGCTTCGGCCGTTCGAAACCCTCCGGGATGTAGGGTTCCGCGGCATAATTGAAAACGTACTCGATTTGATGGCTTTTCAAAATTCCGATAAGCTCGTGTTCGTCGTCGCGGATGTCATACCAGGCGAACTCCGCCTTTTTGTTGATATATTTTTTGAGTCCCGAGATGAGATTGTCCAAGACCAGCACTTCGCAGTTCTTTTCGTCCACGAGATGATCCACGAGATGACTGCCCAAAAAACCGGCGCCCCCGATAACACAGACCTTTTTCCCTCTAATTTCCTCATTCATATTATTTTTGATTGTAAGCCTTTTAATTATTTTTTCAAGGTATTTGACCGGATGGAAAAGTTGATGTATACATTTTACATATGAATCTAAAGGATATTAAAAATCAATTTCCGGTTTGGCACGGTTGGTACGGCCGATTTCTGCCGAAAGATAAGTCGGCAATAATATTAGACGCGGGTTGCGGCCGCGGAGGAATGGTTAATTGGCTTCAAAATAAGGGTTATTCAAATACGGAAGGCATCGATATTAATCGGGAAAAAATAGACGAAGGTACCGGCTTGGGTGTTAAAAATATCCATCACGGAGATGCTCTGAGTTTTCTCAAAAATAAGAACGATTACTATGACCGAGTTTTTTTGGTAGATGTTTTGGATTATTTGACGAAAGAAGAAACTCTCAATCTTTTGGAAGAAATTTTCAAATCGCTGAAGAAGGACGGTATCGTGGTTATTCGCGGCGTCAATGCCGAAAGTCCGGTGGGTCGGCTGAGGAACGCGCACTTCGGGGAGAGAGTGGATATTACGGAACAGAGCATTAAGACCGCTCTTTCGGGAATCGGTTTCCGCGAGCCGGGGGCTTATCCGGTTCGGCCGGTGGTCCACGGGATGAAATCCTTCATCCGTCATTGCCTCTGGCGGATAATTGAAATTGGATTGAAACTCTATCGCTTGATTGAAACGGGCAGCTCGGCCGGAATTTTTACTCAGAATGTCATTATAGTCGGTAGAAAATAGATTTTTCCGTGGGCAATTTGAAAACGTTCGGGGCAAAAATAATTCTGCTTATCGTCGGCTTAGCCGTCGGTTTTTTGTTTTTGGAATTTTTGACGACCGCGGCGGTCCGGCTGAAAATCATTCCGGCTTACCGGACGATGTCGCCGAACGGCGTCTACCACGACATTCTCGGATACGCGCTTCCGCCCCATAGTTTCGAAGATACGGATGCGAACGGCTTCCGGAATCCAGGTGTTCCCGAAAGTGCCGATATCGTGACTCTAGGCGATTCTCAAACTTACGGCTTTAACGCTTTGAGCGCTGATTCCTGGCCCAGTAAACTGGAAAAGCTGACGGGGCGCTCGGTCTACAATATGGGTATGGGCGGCTACGGACCAGTCCAATACTATTACCTGGCGGATAAAGCCCTCTCAATGCGTCCCAAGCTCGTCATTCTCGGCTTTTACGCCGCAAACGACATGAGCGATGCCTGTCGGATGTTCGCGCTGGATTATTGGAAAAATTTCGCGAAGGAAAAAGGGTTGGATGTGGAAGATTGCCTGAAGAGTCTGGATGTTTTACTTCCGCCGAATTCCATTGTTCCGAAGAGAAATTTATTGGAACGATTGAGGGATTCGGCGAGGGATTCCAGCTTTCTGATGCTTTTAAAACAGGTGCCCGCCGTTAGTAATTTCATTTCCCACAGACGGGATTTGAAATGGGCGGAAGAAAGTCCGAATGAGTTTTTTGTGGTTAACAATGGCGTGATAAATACAATCTTTTCCATTGGAGAACCGGGTGCGAAGATTGGCTTCGATTCGCCGAACATAAAAAGAGGCGCCGAATTAGCGAAGTATTTCTTGGGTGAGACGGCCAAAAAGATAAAAGCGGCCGGCGCGGAGCTGCTGATAGTCTTCATTCCTGATAAGCCGGATGTTTTGGAAGATTATCTGGTTTCAAAAGGATATGCGATTCCCGAGAATTACAAACGGAATATCGCCTTCCACGAAGAGGTGCAAAAAATGTTTACGGATTTTTTCAAACAATTGAATGTGCCGACAGTTGATGTTAGATCTTCTATGGTCGAAAAGATTGGGGATAAAAAGAATCCGATTTTCAATAATTATTTGGACAGTCATCCGTTCGCTATCGGCTACGAGGCCATGGCTGAATCGATTGCCGAAGAAGTCGAGCGGCTTTTCAACGGTCCCAAATCGGGGTTATAATGGAAATCATGAATATCTCTGAAAAGTTATCGGGTATCCGGCGGACGATTTCCATCCGTTTCGGGATTGTGGGCCGGCTTTTCCAATTTCTTTGGCAGAACAAGATGTGGTGGCTGATTCCCATGGTTGCGCTTATTGTCGTCTTTTTCCTTATTATAATCTTCGCGCAGAGTTCGCCTCTCGGGCCGTTCATCTACACTATTTTCTGAGATGAATCGCGGGATTTTCAAGAAGATTTTTGACGGTTGGATGAAGTTCGGCCTGATTATCGGGAACTTCGTTTCTGGCGTAGTATTGGTTTTTTTTTATTTCACGATTTTTGCCCTTTTTGCCTTGCCCTTCAGGCTCTTCGGTAAAAATCCGCTGGCTGTCCAATCCAAAACATCCAATTGGATAAAGAAAGAAAAAACCCCCACCATTCTCAAGGATTTTGAGAATGAATTTTAACCAACCATGAAAGTCCTCGGATTATCCTTCTTTTACCACGATTCCGCCGCCGTCCTTTTGGTTGACGGCCGGCCGGTCGCAATGGCCGAGGAAGAGCGCTTTTCAAGGAAGAAAAACGATTCCGCTTTTCCCAAGGAAGCCATCAAATTCGTCCTTAAAGAGGGAAATCTGGACGTCCGCGACTTGGATTACGTGATTTTCTACGAAAAGCCCTTCTTGAAGTTCGAAAGGATATTCAAAAACAATCTGGCAACTTTCCCGTTCGCCCCCCTTGTCTTCAAAGAATCCATAAAACATCTTTTTTTGAGCAAGTTGTGGGTTCGCAGTCTTATTGCCAAAGAGCTGGATGTCGCTCCCGAAAAAATTCTCTTTGCCGAACATCATTTGGCTCACGGCGCATCGGCCTTCTTTTCCTCGCCTTATGAAAAGGCGGCTGTTATCACGATAGACGGAGTCGGCGAATGGGCGGTGACCACGATTGGAATCGGAGAGGGCACCAAGATCAGGATATTGAAGGAGATTCGCTTTCCCCACTCGCTCGGCCTCCTTTACTCGGCCTTTACCGCCTTTCTCGGTTTTGAGGTCAACGAAGGCGAATACAAAGTGATGGGTATGGCGCCTTACGGCAAGCCAAAATACGCGGATAAGGTTAGAAAAATGATAAAATTTTTTGACGACGGTTCGTATGAACTCGATTTAAGTTATTTCAGCTTCCATCACTCGCTTAGTCGGAGTTATTCCGATAAATTCACCGGGCTTTTCGGAAAGCCGCGCGACCCAAAATCAAAATTTTTTACCCGTGAAACCGGCTGGCCTTCCTATTTCGGGCCCAAGCCGGAAGGGGAAGAATACGAAAAAATCGCCTTGGAACAGGAATATTATGCCGATGTTGCCGCATCGCTTCAGGCAATCCACGAGGAAGCGGTCATAAGGCTCGCGAATGAGGCGCATAAATTGACCGGCTGCGATTATCTTTGCCTGGCCGGCGGTGTCGGGCTGAATTCGGTGGCGAATTGGAAGATGCTGAAGCAATCTCCTTTCAAAAACATGTTCATCCAGCCTGCGGCCGGCGATGCCGGCGGCGCCCTGGGTTCGGCTTTGCTCGTTGAACACCAAATTTTCGGCGCTCCCAGGAAATACGTGATGAGGCACGCTTATTTCGGCGCCGAGTACTCCGATGCCGAGATTAAAGGTTTTTTGGACGGAGAAAAAATCGCTCATCGCTATTTCAATAATGAAAACGAACTGATCGGCGCCGTCGTGGGCGCCATTACCGAAGGCAAAGTCGTCGGCTGGTTTAACGGCCGTTTCGAATGGGGTCCGCGCGCGCTCGGCAGCCGTTCGATTATCGCCGACCCCCGGCGGGCGGATATGAAAGATATCGTGAACACCAAGATAAAATTCCGCGAACCATACCGACCATTCGCTCCCTCGGTTCTCGGAGATAAGGCGAATGATTTTTTTGAACTGCCCGAAGCGGAAACCCATCTGCCGGCCCGGTTTATGCTTTATGTCGTGAATGTCAGGAAGGAAAAGCAATCGATAATTCCGGCAATCACGCACGTGGATGGAACAGCCCGGCCGCAGACCGTATTTGCGGAAGAATCGCCCCGCTATCACAAATTAATAAAAGCGTTTTATGAAAAAACCGGCGTGCCTTTGATTCTCAACACGTCGTTCAATCTGAAAGGCGAACCGATAGTGAATACGCCGGCAGACGCTTACTCGACTTTCAGGAGAAGCGAAATCGATATTTTGGTTTTGGGAAATTATGTGGTATCCAAGTGATATTGAGGTATAATCAGAAGCGATGCATATACCAGTTTCTAGGCCGCTAATCGGCGAGGAAGAGAAAAAATCGGTGATGGCAGCCCTCGATTCCGGGGAAATTTCCGGCAATTTCGGAAAATTCATCGGCGAATTTGAAAACGGATTCGCCGGGTATTCCGGCTGCTCTTACGGGGTAACCGCTTCAAATGGCACGACAGCGCTCCATTTGGCGCTTGCGACCCTAAAAATCGGTCCCGGCGACGAAGTTTTGGTTTCCACGTTTACCAATATGGCGAGCTTCTTCGCGGTTCTGTATACGGGCGCGAAACCGGTGCCGATAGATATTGAGCCCGACACCTGGAATTTGGATCCGTTGCTTATTGAAGCGAAGGTTAATTCTCGGACCAAAGCCATTATGGCGGTGCATATTTATGGCCATCCGGCGGATATGGACCCGATATTGGCCATTGCCAAAAAACACAATCTTTTCGTCATTGAAGACGCGGCCGAAGCTCACGGCGCGGAATACAATGGAAAGAAAGCCGGCTCTCTCGGCGATATCGGCGTCTTCAGTTTTTATGCGAACAAGATAATCACGACCGGCGAAGGGGGAATGCTCATAACGAATAAGAAAGAATATGCGGACCGCGCGAGGTCGCTGAAATCGCTGGCTTACGGAAGCGGGAATAAATTCATGCACGCCGAAGTGGGCTTCAATTACCGCCTGACCAATATTCAGGCGGCTTTGGGTTGCGCCCAGTTGAAGAATATCGAAACGGTTATTCGGAAGAAGAGGGAAATAGCCGATTTTTATCTGAAAAATCTGAAAGATTTGGCCGATATCCGGCTGCCTATTGAAAAGTCCTACGCGAAAAACGTTTATTGGATGTTTCACGTGGAATTAAAAGGAAAGTTGGAAGGCAAGCGTAAAGAGGTAATGGAAGCGTTGAAAGATAAAGGTATTGAGACGCGCGAAGCGTTCATTCCGGCTAATATGCAAGAAATTTTCATAAAACAGGGCTGGACTAAAGAAGGCGATTGCCCGGCGGCGAATCGGACGGGCAAGAACGGCTTTTATCTGCCGAGCGGCCCCATTATGTCAGAAGAAGAGCTTAACTATGTCGTATCATCCCTGAAAGAAATTTATGGAAATATTCGCTAGAATTCTCGCGGCCGTTACCCGGAAATTCCATCCGCGGGGAACCCAGAGGATATTGAGGGCGCTATTCAACCCCGAAAAATTCCGTTTTAAAGGAACGATAAGATACGGCGACGGATTACTGGTCAATATCGATACCTCCTCGTATGTGGAGTGGGATATTTTTTTTCGCGGACAGTATGAGAAAAAAGTCATCGATATTTTCAAAAAATTCATCAAAGAAGGTTTTGTCGCGATTGACGCGGGAGCTTACATCGGCACCCACACGCTTCCGATGGCCAAATTGGCCGGCGAAAAAGGAAGAGTCCTTGCTTTTGAACCGCATCCGGATATCCGCGGGAAATTGGCGGATAATATCGGGCTCAATGGTTTCAATAACATAAAAGTTTTCGGATCGGCTTTGTCCGACAAAGAAGGAAAGACGAATCTTTTTTCCTACAGCGATCGGATGCTGGATAAAGGAACTTCCAGCTTATATGAACTGAATAATTTGGAAAAATCTTTTGAGGTTCAGGTATCGACTTTGGATAAATTGGCGGCGGAGGAAAAATTGAGCCGCTTGGATCTCGTCAAAATAGACACGCGGGGAAGCGATTTTCCGATTATCAAAGGCGCGGCCGAAAGCATAAAAAAATTCAAACCCGCCGTAATTTTTGAATACAATCGGGATAATTGGAATGAGGCCGGATTTAATTGGAGCAACGCGAAAAGTTTTTTTGACGGAGTCGGTTATGTTTTGTATCTCATAGGCGACAATAATTTGACGCCAATAACGGAAGAACCTACCATAAGAACGTCGCATAACATTTTAGCGGTTCCTAATGGGCAAAAACGACCTTAAGTTCAGCATTATTACCCCTTCTTTCAACGAGGAGAAGGATATTCGCGAAACATTGGAAAATTTCATCGGATTGTCTTATCCGAACAAGGAAATCCTGGTTGTGGACGATTCAACCGACCAGACGGCGGAAATAATCAAGGAATACGCCTCAAGAGGCGTGCGTCTCATAAACGGGCCGAGAAAAGGATGCTGCGAAGCGGTTAATTTGGGAATAGAGCAGGCGACGGGGGACGTGATAGTCCAAGCCGACGCCGACGTGCGTCCGCCCCGCGATTTTTTGGAGCGGCTCAAGGAAAAATACGACGCGGGCGCCGATTGGGTCCTGGTGGATTGCCGGAATCCCCGCACCGAAAGCGTTTTTTCCCGGTTTATCGGGGCACTGCACATCTTTGAACATGAAGGGCGCGATGATATGTATTATACCGAGGCGTTTTCGGTCCGGAAGGATTTGGCGATAAAATTGGGGATGTTCGGTCCGAGCTATCCCGTCCGATTCTGCCGGGACTGGCTTTTGGGGAAAAAGCTGACCGAAGGCGGGTATAAAAAAGTTTATGACCCGTCGATTGTGGTTCAGCATCCCCAGCCGGACAATTTCAGCGAGTTCTGGTATGTAAGGAAGGCGCGCGGGCGCTTCGGCCCCCTCCAGCAGTATTTTATGGATAAGCGTTCTTTGTTTTACCTTTTTATTAAATTGCTCGCGAAGGACGCTGTTTTCGTATTGAGATTTATTTTGATAATTCCCGCAACTTTGCGTGTCGGAAAAATCAGCCTTCGTTCCCAGAACAAGCTGAAGGATTTTTTCCCTTTTCTTTGGGTTTATTTCATCCAGGAATTGGCGAGGTGCGTCGGCGAATGGGAGGGTTTTTGGGGCGATCTGAAGCACGCCTCGGAGCGGAAATAAATGAAAATTCTCCATATCGTTCCCAGCTATCTGCCCGCATACGGCTACGGCGGGCCGATTCAGAGCGTCCATTCTTTGAATAAATGGCTTGTGAAAAAAGGAGCGGATGTGACGGTCTACACCACGAATATAAATGGGCGCGAAACACTGGACGTTCCGTTGGGGCGGGAGATACCGGTAGACGGAGTAAAAGTTTTTTATTTTCCCGTTTCGTTTCCACGATTTTGGATTTATTCGCGCGCATTGCGCAAAGCTCTGGAAGAAAATATCAAAGAGTTTGATATGGTGCATATAACTTCGGTTTTTCTTGCGGCTTCCGCTTTGGGCGCCTGTTATGCGAATAAATCCAAAAAGCCGTATATTATTTCTCCCCGGGGAAGCTTAATGAAAGAGCCGCTGGCCAGAAAAAGCAATTTTAAAAAATGGCTTTACCTGAATTTGGTGGAGAAGAAAAATTTGGCCGGCGCAGCCGCAATCCACTTTACAGCCGAGGCCGAAAAGAAAGAGTACTTGGCGGCCGGCTTGCCGCTCAAAAGTTCATTCATAATTCCAAACGGAATTGAGTTGGATGAATTTGGCGGAAAATCCGCTCCGAAATTTTCCAGGGAGAAATTCGGGATATCGCCCGACAGAAAGATTATTCTCTCTCTCGGCCGTTTGAATTGGAAGAAGGGTTTTGATACCTTGATTCCGGCATTCAAGCGGGTCTTGGCGGAGGAGCCGAAAGCAATCCTGGTCATAGCGGGCGGCGATGAAGACAATTATGAGAAACAAATTCGGGGTTTTATAGCGAAGAATGATTTGAAAAATGGAAAAGACGTCGTATTTACAGGGATGCTTGCGGATGGCGAAAAAACAGCTGCTTTCGGCGATTCTTCAGTTTTTGTTTTGCCGTCCTATTCGGAAAATTTCGGCATGGCTGCCATGGAAGGAGCATATGGAACAGCGGTTGTGATTACACCCGAAGTCGGAATAAGCCCCTATGTTGAAAAATACGGGGCCGGCATGGTTATTGAAAAAGACGAGAAAAAGTTTGCGGAAGCGATATTAAAGGTTTTAAAAAACCCAGATCTAAAAAAACAATTTAAGGCAAAAGGCAGAGAAATGATTCAAAAAGAATTTTCAATGGATAAGGTGGCGGAGGCGATGCTCGCCGAATATAATAAAATACTGAAAAATTGATCCCGTTAGAGACATAAACCTTATGAAAAATATAATCATCAAACAATCAATGAAATCCAATAAAGTTGAGTTAACTAATCTATCACGGATGCGCTTTTTGAGCGCATCCTGTCTCTAACGGGATGAATAACCTTACTCTTATAGTTCTTACCAAAGACGAAGCCGTACATCTTGAAAGATGCCTTAAAAGCGTCGGCAGTCTCGCGTCCCAGATAATCGTAGTTGATTCTGGCAGTACGGATGGAACGGTTGAATTGGCAAAAAAACTCGGCGCCGAAACATTTACCCATTCTTTCAAAAATCAGGCGGAACAGTTCAATTGGGCGCTGGATTATTTGGAAATAAAAGGCGAATGGATTTTGAAGTTGGATGCCGATGAGTATCTCACTCCCGAACTCGCGGAGGAAATAAAAAATGTCATTGGTTCCGGGTCCGCAGTCAACGGATATTATATGAAGCGCCGCGTTTATTTTATGGGACGCTGGATAAAACACGGCGGCTATTATCCGATTTGGTTTTTAAGGCTGTGGCGGAAAGGTATGGGCCGTTCCGAAGACAAAGAGATGGATGAGCATATGATATTGCTCGAAGGCGAGTCCGGCCGCCTGAAAAACGATTTTGTGGACGATAACCGGAAAGGATTGAAAGAATGGATAGAGCGCCACAAAAAATATTCGGACAGGGAAGTGAAGGATATCCTGAACGGCGGAGCCGCGAATGATCCGAAACGCTCTTTTTATTACCGCTTGCCGCCATTTTTACGGCCGTGCCTTTATTTTTTCTACCGTTTTTTCATCCGGCTCGGCTTTTTGGACGGAAAAGAAGGGCTGATTTTCCACTCTCTCCAGGGATTTTGGTACAGATTTTTGGTGGATATAAAGATTTTTAAGGCAAGACTGAAAGGAAAATGACAGGGTCGAAATTAAAAACGGTTCTCGTGGTTTTCGGCACCCGACCCGAAGCAATCAAACTTGCGCCGATCATCCTTTCGCTCCGAGCTTCCGGAAAATTCAGGGTACTCGCTTGTGTCTTCCGCCAGCATGGCGCGATGCTGGACCAGGCGCTCTCTGCCTTCGGTTTGAAGCCGGATTTTGATTTAAAAATATCCCTGAATGACCGGGAATTTTTCGGAGCGGGGATTTTTAGGAAAGGCTGGAGCGGGGTAAAAAGCGCCTGGGGGCTTTTGTCTTTCGTGAGGATAATAAAAAAAGAAAAGCCCGATCTTCTCGCGGTTCAGGGTGATACCTTTACCGCTTTTCTCGCCGCGCTTATAGGGTTCTATCTCAAAATCAGAATCGCTCATGTTGAGGCTGGCCTGCGCACTTGGAATAAGTCCGATCCTTTTCCCGAAGAAGCGCATCGCCGGCTTATCGCGCCTTTGGTCGATATTCATTTCGCTTCGACCGAAGATGCCAAGAAAAATCTTCTGAAAGAAAACATTCCGGAGAGCTGGATATTCGTCACGGGAAATACGGCGCTGGACGCCGTGCGCCTCGTTTCCGCCGGAAAAGATTTCGGCGCGAAGTGGGAAAATTATTTCAACGAAAAATACGGAATGGAATTTTCCGGGGAAAAGAAAATAATCCTCGTCACCGCCCATCGGCGGGAGAATTTCGAGGAGGGGCTTAAAAACATTTGTGAAGCGCTTATTGAAATTTCAAAAAAGAGGCCGGATATCCTGTTTGTTTATCCGGTGCATCCCAATCCGAATGTCCGGGAAACGGTTTTCAAGATGCTCCGCGGCGCGCCGGGTATTCTGCTTACCGAACCGCTGGATTACAAACCATTTCTCTTTTTAATGGGCAAGGCACATATTATCCTATCGGACTCGGGCGGCATTCAGGAGGAAGTTTCTTTGATGGGTAAGCCGATTCTGGTGCTCCGCAAAACGACGGAGCGGCCCGAGGCCGTCGCGGCCGGAAACGCCATGCTTGTCGGCGCCGAAAAAAGCGCCATTATCCGTGAAACTTTCTGGCTATTGGACGAGCCGGCGCATTACGCGTCCATGGCCAAAAAACACGGCGCCTTCGGCGACGGCTTCGCCGCGGAAAAAATAACGGAAGCGCTTAACAATTTCTTTTAGCCGATTTGATATCTATAAAAGTTGGTTATATTATATCGAATATGAGTCCCGTTAGAGACGTTCAAGATAGATATATGAAAAGAAACAATTACATTCGGTTCGAAAAATCAAAAAGTCCGCATAACAAACAGATGCGCTTAAAAAGCGCATCTTGTCTCTAACGGGATGAGGATACTTGCCGGCAAAAAATGGAGGGGCGGCTTTTTGGACTATTTTCGGAATAAGAGCGGATATCGGGTCCGCGTTCTGGCCTGGAAAAACCTCGAAAAACTCGAAAACGTCTATCATACGCGGCCCAAAAGCCTGCGCCTGCTTTTGAATTATTTCCCGGTCGTGGGGCCGGTCGGAATGTTCACGAAAACCTGGTCGCGCCTTCGGGAAGAGCGGCGCAACGACAAGTATATCGCCTGCGGCATCGGAAAAATCTTGGAGAAGCCGGAGGGCGGAAATTTCCACGAGGGCGATACCGTCGGTTTTTTGGCTCCTTGGCATCCGGCGCTCGCCGAACGGATTGTCTTGTCCGAAGAGTTTATTTTCCCCGCCCAAGGCGGGTCCGCCTTTGATGGAAAAGACAATGAAATTCTTTACTATCCTTTGCGGAACAGCGGAAAGCAAAACCAATGGTGGAGCGAAATGAAAGCTTGGAGCGTGTATTCGGGAGAAAAAGTTTCGGAAGAAATGCGCGGAAGGCTGGAAAAAGGATTTCGGGAAGAAATAAAAAATACCGACTGGTCCAAAGCGGAACATGTCGATGCGCGGAATGCGAGTCCGGTATCAGAGATCAAAGATGAGATATCGAAAATAGAGGCGAACTCTCCGAAGACCGGGATTCTTTTCGGCTTCGGCAACTACGCCAAAATAAATATTCTTCCTTATATGAAGCCGTTCGTGGATATCCGGACGGTCCATGAAATAGACCCGACGCAGATTTCTATCGAGCGGCGAGTGGAAAAATGGAGCTCCGCGCCTTTTCCCGAAACGGATGAAAAAGGCGACGTGTATTTCGTTGCGAGCTACAACCACACCCACGTT
This sequence comes from Patescibacteria group bacterium, assembly GCA_038065455.1. GTDB lineage: Bacteria > Patescibacteriota > Minisyncoccia > UBA6257 > GWB1-50-10 > JBBTQX01. Next base: position 31,649 of record JBBTQX010000003.1, on the reverse strand, counting down.
CCCATCACTCTCCACGCCTTGAAGCGGGGCGCCTACGCCGTGGTGGAAAAGCCGGTCGTAAACGACTATGAGGAACTGGCCGAATTGGAAAAAGCCCTGCGTCAGGCGGGCCGGAAAGTTTTCATCGGCTTCCATAAGCGCTACGGAATATTCAACAAATTCGCCCTCAAGGATTTGGGCGTGAAGTGCGGCGATCCGATTTCCTATCACTCCATCGTTTACGAGCTCATCCAGCCGGAATTTTTCTGGTACAACTGGCCGGTTTCGCGGAGTACTTTTTTCGCGAACGGCTGCCACCAAATCGATCACTTCCTTCATCTGAATAATTTCAGCAAGCCGAAAGATTTTGATATCAAACTTCTCCACGACCACGCTGTTGAGGTCTGGATAGAATTGGAAAATGGCGCGTCTTTCACGACGACTTTCAGCGAAAAAGGCACATCAAGGGTCGGTCCGCGGGATATCGTGGAGTTGAAGGTACACGGAAAAAACATTCGGATAACCGACGCCATCAAGTACCAATCCGAAGACAACCACCGGATAATCAGGAAAAAGAGGATATTCAAAACCCAGAGCTATCGGGACATGTACCGGACAATCGGCGCGAAGATTGCCCGGAACGAAGAAGGCGATTCCATCGAATCCATCCTTATTTCGGCGAAGATTATGCTTGATTTGGAGGAAAAGCTTCAAAAGATGAAAGGCTGGGGCAACCGGTATGAATTGGCCAAAAAGGAGTTCTATCGTCATTTCAAATAAATGAGGATTCTTGTCATTACCGACTCTTACCCGCCGGAAGTGCGCTCGGCATCCCATTTAATGGCCGAACTTGCAGAGAATTTGAAAAAGCTCGGCCACGAAATTACCGTTCTCGCTTCCTATCCGGCCTATAATCTGGCGGATGGGAACGTGTCGCTTTCGGAAGTCGAGAACGAAGCCGGTATCCGGGTTATCCGCATAAAGACCCTGCCTCATCACAAAGTAAACTTCATTTTTAGGGGCTTCTCCCAGCTTTTTATGCCTATTACGTTCTTCCGGGCCGCAAAGCGCTTGGCGGGACCGACGGACGCGATATTTATCCATACCCCGCCGCTTCCTTTAGCACTCGCCGCCGTGGCGTTGAAGCGCCGTTTCAAGGCGCGCTTTGTTTTGAATGTCCATGATATCTTTCCGCAGAATGCGGTGGATCTCGGCATTCTCAAGGTTCCTTTTCTGCCTTTTTCGGCCGCCGTTTTAAAATGGTTTTTCGAAAAAATGGAATCGTATGTTTACCGGGAAGCCGATGTGATTATCGTTCCTTCGATTGGGCATAAGGAATTTTTGGAACGGATGCGCGGCGTTCCGTCGGAGAAGGTGAGTTCGGTGCCTCATTGGGTGGATATGCGCCAATTCGAAGAGGCGAAGCGGACAAACCGTTTCAGGGAAAAATTCGGCATTTCGAAAGACAAACTCATCTTCTTTTTCGGCGGCATTCTGGGACCGTCGCAAAGCTTGGAATTTGTGCTTCAAGTCGCCGAGCGAGTAAAAGATTTGCCGGATGCGGTTTTTCTTTTCGTCGGCGACGGGACGGAAAAAGAAAAACTTATGAAAATCGCGAAAGAAAAAAATCTGGGAAACGTGATTTTCAAACCCCTGGTTTTGAAAGAGAAATTCCCATTTCTTTTGAAAGATGCCGATGTCGGATTGGTGTCTCTGACTTCGCGCAATACGACGCCGATTTTTCCGGCCAAGATTCCGGCCTATATGGCGGCCGGCGTTCCTGTGCTCGCTTTTGTGAATAAGGAAAGTCTCCGCTCCACGCTTATTGAAGAAGCGAAGTGCGGCTTCGTCGCCGGTTCAACCGATATCGGCAAAGCCGAGGAATTGGCGAGAAAGATGTATCGGGACAGGAAAAGTATTGCGAAGCTGGGCGAAAACGGCCGGCTCTTCGCCGAAAAGAATCTGAACGCCGCCCTTGCAGCCCGAGAAATTGAAAAAATCGCGGCTTTTTGATAGAATTCCGATAATATGAAAATAAAAAAAGTAGACCCTTCGTGCAATTTAAATACCGTCCGGGACGGCCGGGGCGGTATTTTCACCTTCTATCCCGATAAGCCGATAGTGGAATTTAATTTCCAGTTCATTAACAAAAATACGATACGAGGAAGCCATTATCATCCGGAGTTCGACGAATATTACCTTTTTACCGCCGGTCATGGGGCGGTGGTCACCAAATCGGATGACGGAACCAAGGAAGAATTCCTTTATGTGAGCGCAGGGGATTGCGTTCACATTCCGCAGAACGTGCCCCACATTACCTATGCGATTACGGATATCCGATACGTCACTTTCCTAACCAAGAAATGGGACGATTGCGAAAAGCCTATTATTCACGAGGATTTCGGTTTGGAAAAGAAATAATTCTAAAAAAGGAACGCCGCCCTTGTGGGCGGTGTTTTCGTTATACGATATGAGGGCTAGGCAAAGGAATAATGAATTTTCCCTTAAAACCTTTCTCTTTCAATTTGGGTATCAGTTCGTCGGTAATCTGCCAGGAAAATAAGAGGGCATATTCCGGCTGGTCCTCGAATAATTTCGATTCCTCAAGCACGGGGATAAGCGTTCCCGGAACGTATTTGCCGATTTTATGCGAACCCTTTATTTCAAGAATGCAGTCGACAATACCTTCATCGATGCCCGTGTAATTTATGAGGGTAGTCCCGCGCGACGGAGCTCCTATGCCGTAGATGCGCCCGCCGCTTTTTTTAATGTCGCGAAGAAGCGCCATCAGTTCCAATTTGGCGATAATGGTTTTTTTTCTGAATTCGGCCAATGTTCCGTCTTTCAGAATAGTGTTTTTTTCCGTTTCCATCATTTGGGCAACCGTGTCTTTTACCGGATAATCTCCTTTTCTCGCGGCGTAAATCCTGATTGATCCGGCGTGGCTCGGAATGGGTTTTGTATGGATTATTTCAAAGCCGTGGGCTTCCAAAAGATATTTCAGGCTGTGGATGGAATAATGCCGCAGATGTTCGTGATAAATGGTGTCGAATTGGTTCATTTGGATTACCGGCAGAACGTAATGCGATTCTATTATAAATACGCCTTTTTCCGCGAGCATTTCGAGAACGGATTCCACGACTTCGTTTACGTTATCGATATGGGCGAAAACATTCGTAGCGGTTACGATTCTCGCCGGCCCGTATTCTTTTTTTACGCGCAAAGCCACTTCTTTCGTGAAATAATCGAGAATAGTCGGGATGCCGTTTTCAATCGCTATCTTTCCGATATCTTCCGGAGTGATGCCCAGCACCTTGTGGTGCCCCTTGAAATTATTCAGAAGATTTCCGTCGTTTGAGCCCACGTCCACCACCAGGTCGTCCGGCTTAAGTTCGAACATCGACGAACATTCTTGATAGAGCTCCGCGAAATTATCCCTCAATACCTTGGTGGTGCTTGAAGTGTAGGGATAAGAAGGAGGGAAAATAATCTTCGGGTCAACAATAAAGCCGGATTGGATGAGATGGCATTTTCCGCAATGAAGTATCTCCGCGGGATAACTCGGTTCTTCCTTGGGCCTTTCGCCGATCGGATGAAAATCGTTTACCGGCGGCAGATAGCCGAGAAACAATACCGATTTTAAATCGGAACTGCCGCATATTTGGCATTCTTTTACCACTCTGCTTGTTGAATTTTGTTCCATTTTATTAGATATTTGCGCCTGGTCTCAGTTTAACCGTGCTTGCCGATTTTCTCAAGTAAGTCGTTTCAAAGGCGTATATAAACCACAGGAAGTAGTGCGGCAGCCATTTTTTGAAATTAAATCGGCTTTGTCCCTTTTCTCTCCTATACCATTTGGCGGGAACTTCGGAAACTTTCCAGCCGAGGCGATGGCATTTCACCAGAAGTTCCACGGCATAGGTAAAACCTTCGGTGGATTCGATTTGAACAACATCAAGGATTTTTTTGGAGAATAATCTCAGTCCGTAACTGGCGTCCGAAGCCGGTATGCCCACTATGTAATGAAGAACGAAAGAGGCGGCTCTTACCACGATTGATTTAATGACAGGGCCGCCTTCCATCCCGCCGCCTTTCATAAATCGGCTCGCGACAACCACTTCGCTGCCTTCTTTGAATTCCCGATGCATTTTATCGATTATGCCTATGTTGTAGACTTCGTCGGCGGGATAGACCAGAACGGCTGGCGCTTGGTTTGCCTCAAAACCGGCAACAACAGCGCGATGCACGCCTGTTCCGGGATTTTTCACGAAGGCAATTTCAAGGCCGAGCTCTTTTTTCATTCGTTCCGCCGCCGGCAAGGTATCGTCGCCGTCGAAATCGTAGCAGATAAGGACTCGAAACGGCGTCTTAACCTTGTCTTTCAGGGCGCGAAGGGTCGGAACGATATTTTCGCCCTCGTTGTAGACGGGAATCAAAATATCCAGCTCAGTCATCTATTTGAAGCTCTTTTACGCCCCCTTTTATTTTATTCCAAAGAGAAGAATCCAATGAAGCGTCCCTAGCCAATTTTATCGGGAGATCTCTCACGATATCTTCGTAGGTGCAGGATTGGATCGAGGGTTTGAATTTTCGGTAAATATCGTACTCCGATTCTCTTTTTCCGCCGATATTTATCGTGCCGACGAAATTGTTTTCAAGCATGAAAGCGATGGCTTTGGGCAGATAATTTATCGGCACCCGGGAGGAATATTTGTCGATGGCGGCCGAATCATATCTGATGTTATTCGAATCAAAGAAGCTTGTCCGAATGACGCAAAAATCGGAAAGCAGATTGACGACGCATTCGCCGGCGAGTTTTTCCCAGCCGTATTTGTTATAGGGGAAAGTAGCGTCTTTTTCGGAATAATTCCCCCTTGTTCCCGGATAGACGCCGTCGGTGGATATGTAAATAAACCTTATTTTCTTTTTTCCCGTTCTTTCCGCCCGCAAAACCTCTTTCACTATATTGCAGGTTCCCACAATATTGGTGTCGATGGCTTTTTCCGGTTCGTTCTCATGCTGGACCATCTTGACCATCGCGGCGCAGTGGATGACGGCATCCGGCTTTTCTTTTTTGAAAAACTCGGCGACAGCTTTTTCGTCCGTGAGATTCATTTCTTCGTGCGTAGGCATAATCAATTTGGAGAACTTTCCGGATCGCACTATCGCTTGGCCGAGATTTCCGGATGCGCCCGTAAGAAGCACCCGTTCATATTTTGCGTTTGAGGCGACGCTGATTTCGACATTCTCGTCTATTTCGGATAAAGGAACGATGCGTTTTTCCGCATCGGAACGCCGGGCGGCCTCGAGTACTTTGGCTTGGGCAAGCAGGTCGTTTTCGTAATTCTTCGCGGTTTTTCCGCTCGATATTTCCTGGCAGAAATCGTTCACCATCAGCCGGAACTGGTCAGCCGGTTCTATTTTTATTTCCTTTACGGCGTCATCGGAATCCAAAAATATTTTCGTTTCCGTTTCGCGCGGAACGGCGTAAGCTCGGCTCATTCTGATGTGCGCTTTGGTTCCCAAAATGCTGTAGGTCGATTGGAAATACGAACCGAAAGAGGATGAAGCGAAGGCATATTTGTCTTTCGGATAGCGCAAGACCATGTCGGTTTTAACGGTCACGCCGCTTTCCGAATCGTATGCCATATTGCACAGAACGCTTTCCGGTTCCTCGTTGAAGAGCATCCGGCTGGCGTAGATCGAGTAGGGCGCCTGGTCATTGAAGGAACCGCCGGCCAGTTCTTTATTCATCGCGTTGCTCTTCCTATCGGGCATCGCATAGCTGAAGCATCCTTCGAATCTCACGAGCTCTCCCAGTATCCCGTTCGCGATTAATTCCTTCACTTTGGCATGTTGGGGATGGTAGCGGAACATAAATCCTTCGAGAAGGCGGACATTGTTCTTTTTTGCCGCCTCAACCATTCTTTTTGCGGCGCCGTAGGAAATTGCGGTCGGTTTTTCGCAGATGACGTGTTTTCCGGCTTCAAGCGCCTTTATCGTCCATTCTTCATGGAGAGCGTTCGGCAGCGATATGTAGACGGCTTGGACATTTTTATTTTTAAGGACATCCTCGTAATTTCCCCAGGATTTGGCTCCGAATCGCGTTCCCGTTTCTTTCGATTTTTCCGGGTTCCGCGAGCCGACCATTTCGAGTTCGGCAAATTCCGAATCGTTTATGGCAGGCAGCATTCCTTTCAAAGCCACGCGGGAACAGCCAAGGACACCAAATTTAATTTTCGGATTGGCAATCATTTGTGCTTATATCCTATCGCTTAAGGCATAATTCGGCAATTCTTTGAGATTTGTTTCCGGTTTTATCGTTTGATTCTTCATGATTCGGAAAGCGTAAAAATAGATTGTTAAAACCACAGCCAATATGAATATCAGCGAATTCATCGCATCGCCATTTATTTTATAAACAATAAAAGGCAGCCAGACCGTGAAAAGCTGAATCAAAGAAAGTTTGAGGATGAACTTCCGGTCGGTTTCGAAAAAAGCCGAAAGCCAGACGGGTCCGGCAATCAGGAATAAAGGCCAGGCATAACCCACAATTCTTCCGATACCAGTGCCGGCGAAAATGCCGATAATATAAATGGCCAGGCCGTAGCCGGAAGCGAGAAGGATGCCGAAAGAAAAATTTTTGAAGATTTCCCTTCTTTTTTTCAGGAATACGTAAAAAACGATTAGCGGAGCCATCCCGAAAATAGAGAGCAGAGTAATTAGAGCTTTTAAGGGGAACGACAAATCAAAGCCGCAGAAACCGATTTCCCGGACGTTTCCCAGGGATTTATTCGCCGGCAGGGATATTTTGAAAACCGGCTCGCAAATATTCGTCGTGTTTATCCAGGGCTTCACGCCCGCCACGTTCGTGAGGAAGTTGTACGAGAGTTTGGAGACCATATAGGCAGAACCGCTCAAATTATGGATGTTCGGCCGGCCGATACTCTTCATAATGCCCGTAAGATAGAAGGAAACTCCCATAACGGCGATAATCGCTATCGCCAGCAATTTTTTCTTCGACAGAAACCAGGCCATTCCGGCATACATTAGGCCCAGAATCGCCGTCGTTTCCCTCGAAAGCAGAAGCAGAAAAAGAGTCAGAAGCCCCGAACGCTCCATTTTGTAAAACAGAAAAAGTAAAAACAAAGCCGAGAGGAAGATGTAAAAAGCGTCCGGCTCGAATATCTCCCGCAGGGTATTGAAAAAATAAGGCGTGAGGAAGAGAGGAAAAAGGAGCGGGGATGAATGGAGAACTTTTTTGAGAAGAAAGGCGTTGATGAGGAAAAAGAGGAAAATGGAAGCAATACCAACAATCAGGAATCCCTGTTCGACGGTTATGGAGAAATTGCTGGCGATGGAACCGACGAGGAACGGATGGAGAAAACGGCCGGAGTATGGCTCTATAAGCTCGTTAAGATGGCCGTTCGCCGCGGCAATATACCATTCGGTGTCGCCGCCGATAGTCGGACCAAGAATATTGTTTAAATGGAAAAGAATGGCGACTATCGCCGCGGCCGCAAGAACGAAATTTAAATAAGAAGGCGCTTTAGTCATTGAAAATATTTCCCGTCTGTAATTATCGCTCAGAAACCGGCGCCGTTCAACAACATTTGACACATTCTAAATTATATGCTAGATTGTAGGCAGTTCTGTAAATCAACTGAATATTAGCCAGCTGTTCCATTTCACTATCACTTATAGGAGGTTTAAATGAAATTAAAGAAGAGCGATGAAGATCGCGCGAACGACATCTCTGCGGAATTATCGCAGATATTGAAGGGGGTGGATTTTCTTCCGGACGGAGTTTATAAGCTTCTTACGGAGATCTCGCCCATCACGTGTGTGGACATGATTCCGTGCCGATGGCACGAAGGAAAGTGGCAGGTCGGCCTCATCACCCGGAATACAGGCTTCTTCAAGGACAAGCTCTGGATTATCGGCGGGCGGGTCAATATCGGGGAATCCATTCAAGCGGCACTCGATCGGAATATGAAGAGCGATCTCATGATCGGAATGAATTTGTTCCCGGGGCTCGCTTGGAACAAGCCTTTCCTGACGCTCCAGTACTACCACAATCCGGAGAATTATCGTGAGCCGTATCATCTTCCGAATTTCGGCCACGAGCACAGCAAGCACTGCATCGCGCTCACCTATCTGGTCCTGATCGGCGATGATAAGGAAGTGCATTTCGGCTCCACGGAGCACGGTGGTCAAGAAGCCAATGATTTCAATTGGTTCGACATCGACGGCATTCCGCCCAAGGAGATGATCGCCTACGGCGGACGCGAGACGACGCTCATCCCGGCCAGCCAGTTCCTGAACGAGAAGTATCCGAACGGGGCATGATTCCCGGCATTCGCAGAAACGAATGGCGAAGTGAATATTCACTTCGCCATTTTTATTTTTATCCGAACCAGCGGTCGTACCAAAGGGAGAGGGTAATAAGATTCCAGATTTTGAAGCTTTGGTCGGCTTTTCCCCGCCGGTTGGCGGAAAATATTTCCCGGATATGGCCGTAGTCGAATATATTCCTTTTTCTCAAACCGGAATTCATGACAATATATTCCATTTCTTTCGAGAGCGGGGAATCGCTTTTCAGCCATTCGGATATCGGGGTGCCGAAGCCTTGTTTCTTGCGTCGGATTATTCCGTCCGGAATAATGCCCTCTGCCGTTTTTTTGAGGATGTATTTGGTTTCGCCGCCTTTTGTCTTCATATCGCTCGGCATGTTCAAAGCGAGTTCCACGAGACGCTTGTCCAAAAACGGCACGCGGCCTTCGACCGAGTGAGCCATTGTCATTTTGTCGGCGCGAGCCAGAAGGAATTCCGGCAATCGATGCTTGATTTCCAAATAAGTCATTTGTTTCAGGAAATCGGCATTCGGGTCAAGTTCCAGAATTTCATTGTAATAATTTTCGATTACGGAACAGCTTTTCCGGTCCGCCCCGTTTTTGAATTCTTGGGTAAATAATCCGTTTTTCGCGTGGTCGCCGAAAGCGATAGCCAGTCCCCAAAAAGGATTTTGGCCCGCGATAATCCTATGGGCAAAGTCTTTTCCGGAGTCCAAATGCACGAGGCCGAGAAACGCCTTAGCGGCCCCCGAAGCGAAAGGTTTTGCGATGCCCGGAATATTTTTGAGCCATCGCCATTTTTCGTACATTTGAGCGGCTCTTATATATGCGTCGTATCCGGCGAAGAGCTCATCCGAACCCTCGCCGATTTGGGCGACCGTGACGCCGGAATCGCGGGTAAGTTTGGAAAGCCAGAAGACCGGGAAACAAGCCGGGTCGCCGTTCGGGTCATCGGCGTATTCGGCGTACTGTTCCAGGAATCCGCGCATATGGGATTCGTCCAAAAGTATTTCGTGGGTTTTTGCGCCCAGAATCTTGGCGGTTTCGCGGGAATATCGGAATTCGTTTTTTTCTCCGAAATCTTTGTATCCGACCGAGAATGTCTCGACTGGCTTTCCCATTGCTTCGCTCATCAAGGTTGCATTTATTGATGAATCGATGCCGCCCGAAAGGAAACAGCCGAAAGGCACATCCGAAACCATTTGGCTTTTTACGGAGTCGCGGAGCAAACTTCTTGTTTCCTCGATGTATTGTTTTTCCGTCAGAGGGGCTTGCCCCAAGCCTGTCGAGGGATTCCAATATTCTTTTTCGATTATTTCGCCGTTTTTCCCGATTGAAAGTTGGTGGGCGGCCGGAAGTTTTTTAACATTCTTGAAAAGAGTATGGGGAGCCGGAACGGAGGAGAATGTCAGATAATGGGAAACGCCGGTTTCATTCAATTCTTTTTTGAATTCGGGATAAGCGAGAATCGCTTTTATCTCCGAACCGAAGTAGAACGTGCCGTCCTGGATGGCGTAGTAAAATGGCTTGATGCCCATATGGTCCCGGGCGGCGAAGAGTGTTTTCTTTTTCTCGTCCCAAATGGCGAAAGCGAACATCCCGTTCAATTTTTCGGCGATTGCTTCGCCCCACTCTTCGTATCCGTGAAGGATGACTTCCGTATCGCCGCGCGTTTTCATCCTGTGCCCGCGCTTCACGAGTTCTTCTCGAATGGGTTTGAAATTGTATATTTCGCCGTTGAATGTAATCCATACGGTGCCATCCTCATTTGTCATTGGGCAGGCCGCTTCTTTAGAAAGGTCGATGATGGCGAGCCGCCGCTGGGACAAGCCGACCTTGCCGTTAGGCGAGATATAATTGGCGCCGCCGTCCGGTCCGCGATGTTTTAAGGTATCGCGGCTTTTTGACAAACTTTCTTCGTCGATTTTCCCGGAATTATTGAAATGATAGACCCCTGATATTCCGCACATGCCAATATTGTTTATTAAGCTCTTTTGAAGAGTTGTTTAACTTCTTTGATGGAGTTTTCACCGAGGAAAAGCAGAACGGCGAAATAAAGAAAAACCGACATTGCGATATTCGCCAAGACGTACACGCCGAGCCAATGGAGAGCCAGACTGAACAGCCCCATTAACGCGGATGTCGCGAAGATTTTTTTCAGATGCCGGAAAATGAAAAAATTATTCGTCTTTTTGGCCAGCCGCCAGCTTAAGCCATGGATGGTAAGCAATGCGCCTAGAGTGGCGATGGCCGCTCCGGCCGCGCCGTAGATCGGGATAAGAACGTAGTTGAGAAGTATATTGGCGAGCGAGCTCATCAATATGATCAATATCATTTTTTTCTGCTTGTTATAGGCCATAATGTAGTTGGTGAAATGATAGCCGGGAAAGATCAGAAGCACGGAAAGGAGCAGGATGCGGAATGTCGGGATTGTCCCTATATAATCTTCCCCGTAAAGGAACCTTATTATGTCCGATCCAAGCACAAATCCGCCGACGACGATTGGGATGGCAAAAAGCATTGATAAAACAACGCCTCTTTCCATAACCTCTCTGGTTTTCTCGGCGTTATTTTGGCCGATAAATTTGGCCATAGTTGGGAAGAGGCTAATGGCCAATATCGATGGCAGGGTATAAAGCAATTGGATTATTTTCTGGCTGGCAGAGTAAAGCCCCACATCTTTCGCGGTTTTGAGCGCACCCAGCATTATCACATCCATATTCAGCATGAAGATGCCCGCGAGCGATACGATGGCGATGGGCCAGGCCAGCTGAAGAATCGGCGCCAGCAGTTCTTTTCTGAATCCGTTTATCAGATTTTTGAATTGGTCGCGAAGGATGAATATTCCCAGAATCGTTCCGGTTCCCGCGCTTATGGCATAAGCGGTGGCCAATGCTTTAGCCGTCGGCATGGAATTCAAAATAATGAAACCAAATATCGTTATTGCGACGTTCGTAACCGTGGTGACAAGAGCCTCTAATTCCATCTTTTCCCGGGCGCGGAAAAAAGCCACGGTGAATTCCCGGATGCCGTCGAAGATCGTAAGAAGTGCCGCAAAATACAGCAATGTTTCAATCCCCTCTATCTTTGAAAAGTAAGGAGCGACGAATATTATGAGTAGTACTGTGAAGGTCAAAAGGAAGATTTTTATCCAGAAACTTGTCGCAAAAAGATGATGGCTCTTCTCTGGGTTCATCGCCACTTCTTTCGTAAGAATGGTATTGATTCCGATATCGGCGAAGACCGTGAAGAAGCCAGCTAATCCAATCACGTACGAAAAAACGCCATATTCGGCGACGCCCAATACCCTCGCGGCATAAATTATGAGAAACGCTCTCAAAAGACGGGTGCCTATCTGGCTTGTGAAAAGCCAAAAAAAATTCTTCGCGACCGTTTGGCGCGTTCCGGAATTATTAAAAAGAATCTTTTTTAGCTTGAGAATCATCAGTGGTGGGGCGTGAAAACATATCTTATTGTTTTCAATATAATGACGAAATCCAAAAAGAAAGAGCGGTTCTTCACATAGTAGATATCGTAGCGGAGCTTTTCGTAAGCTTCTTCCAATGAGGCGCTCGGCTTGTAGTTGATTTGCGCCCAGCCGGAAAGTCCGGGCTTCACGATGTGGCGGATATCGTAGTAGGGGAATTTCCGGAAAGTTTCCGCGAGTTCGGCCCGTTCGGGACGCGGCCCGGTGAAAGAGATATCGCCTCTCAAAATATTCCAAAGCTGGGGAGTCTCATCCAAGTGGGTGAAGCGGAGGAATTTTCCGAAAGCCGTGATTCGTCCGTCGTTCTCCTCGGTCCAAAGCGGCCCCTTATCCCCATTCCGCATTGTCCGGAATTTGTAGAGGGTGAAGGTTCGGCTGTTCCTGCCCATTCTCTCCTGTTTGAATATGGCCGGGCCGGCCGAAGTGATTCTTATGCCTAAAGCGAAAATAATTCCGAAAGGCAAAAAGATTATTCCCAAAACCAGCGAGAGTAGGATATCCACGATTCTTTTTAGGCCGTCGTAAAATGGCCGGCGGGTGGAAATTTTTTCGATGAACCAATTTTCGTCCAAATCCTTGAGCGGCACTTTTTCGAAAAGCATTTCATAAAAATCCCAGGCGTTTATAAGGTCCACCTCGGCGGAGAGGAGCTGGAAAATCGTCTTCAAATTGGAGAAATCACTTTTCGCGTTCGGCTGGAAAATAACGGCGCTGATTTTTTTATCTCTTATCTCCCGGGCAATGGTTTCCGCGCTATTTTCTCCGGGATTTTTGAGCGTGTCGGCTACCTGGTATCCGGCGTGGGGATTGCCCGCGAGATATTTTTCAATCTCCTTCAAAAGCGGAGCGTCGCCGAGAACCATTATTTTGGCGGCACCGGCCGTGAACGCTTTCGCAATGAGTATCCTCAATGAATAATCGAGAGCGAGAAAGATGCCCGAAAAAATCAGCAGGTTTATCTTAGGCGTCAGTTCGAAGAAATTTCCGAAGAGATAGAAAATTATGACGGATGAAACGCCGCTCAAAAAAACCGCGCCCGCCAGCCTTTTGACGAGCATTGAAGCACTCCCGTAATTCTTATATTGATAGAGCTCCGAAAGATAAAAAACGGCGAGCCAGAGGATGAAGATGGCGGAGAACGGATAAAGGTGGTTTTTGAGGTGCAATTCCAAATCCGCCATGGGATAGCGGATGACGAGCGTAAGTGCCAAAGAAGCGTAGAGCATAGCCACGTCGCCCAGGAAAAGCGTTAATTTTCTTATTTCCTTCATTTGTATGGGGGATTCATTGACTATGCTAACCCGCCAATTCCCTCACGTCAAAAAGTTTGAGAAGCGGTTCCCGAAAGAGATAAAGAGCGCTGCCGAAAATTACAGCCGATACGACGACATTCAGAATGACGTTCATTCCCAAATAAAGCAGAGCGAAGGTGGCCGCGCCCATCAAAATTGTCGCGAGCGTTATCTTTGCCATATGTTTCGATATGGAAAAACCGGTAATTTTCTTCAGATAATTCCAATTGATGACTGTGACGAGCACTTGGGAAACGATAGTAGCGATGGCCGAGCCCCAAATGCCGTAAGCGGGGATAAGGACGAGGTCCAGGACGACATTCGTGATCGCGCCCGTACCGGTCGAGAAGATGAAAATTTTCTGCCGGTCGAAAGCAAAAATCGTGTTGCCTATAATAGTGCCGGGGAAGACAAAAAGAAGAGTCGAGAGAAGAAGCTGGAAAGTGAAAACACTTCCGTCGTATTCCGCGCCGAAAATCAGGCTGATGAGCGGGCGGGCTAGAATGATTCCGCCCAAAGCGATGGGTAAGGCGGCCGCGAAGACAGCCGGCAAAACTTTCTCGAGCGCTCTTTTTACGGCCTCACCCTTCCCTTCGTGAATAAGTTTTGTAAGGATAGGAAAAATGCTCGCGGCGATGAGCCCGGGAAAAAGATAGAGGAGCTGAATGGGGCGCTGGGCGGCGGCGTAGAGCCCGAGCTCCGTCGCGTTCCGGAATGCGCCGATGATTATCGTATCGATATTTATCATAAAACCGCTCAAGAGCCCCATAATGGCGAAGGGCCAAGCTTTGCTCAAAATCGGCTTTACCAATTTTTTTTCGAATTTTGTGAAGATACCTTTCAAATCTTTTCTCAATACGAAAAGCACTAAAAGGAAGCCGAGCGCGGTGCTTGCGGCATAGGCCCAGGCGAGCTTCATCGGTTCCGGAGAAAAGAAAAGAATCGCGAGGCCGAACGCGGTGATGAAAAAATCCGTCGCAATCATCAATCCCGCCTCCCATTCCATTTTATTTTTGGCCCGCGTAATAGAGAAGCCGAAAGTGCGAAGACTGTCGAAAACAAGCACTACGGCCATCACGGGTATTAAGGCCGCGGCCTCCGCGTTTTTCGTGAGATAAGGCGCGGCAAATACCATTACAATGACCGCCAAAGCGAGAATGGCGAGTTTTAGGAAAAAGGTAGTCGAAAGGAGAGCGGGAATATTTTCCGGGTCTTTCGTGGATTCCCGGGTAAGGAGGGAAGAGAGGCCGATGTCGGTGAAGATGCCGAAGAAGGCGGCGAGTGAGAGGCCATATGATATGATGCCGTAGCCTTCGGCTCCCAGGATGCGGGCCGAGGAGATTATAAGGACTGCTCTTATGAGCCGGCTCACAACTGTCCCGGAGGTAAGCCAAAAAGTGTTTTTAAGGACTGTCTGTTTGAGCGAGGTGTTGGTGAAAAGAAATCCCTTTATTTTTTCCCGGTTGACCAGGTAGTGAAAACTCGATTTTGGTTTGTCGCCGCTAGGCGATCGAGTTTCTACTACCTGGTTGACTTTCATTTTTTGCATGTTTATGATTTTAGCACAGATAGATAATTTACTACCTATGGAACCCGAAAAACAAAAACGCGACTGGCTGCTTCCGGCAAGCATTTTAATCGCGGCGCTGATGGTTGCAGTTGCGCTCGTCTACAATACCGGCAAAGGCGCAACCAACACCGTTGTTAAGGTTGGAGATATCGATTTGAGTTCGGTCGCGTTTTCGGGAAAGAGTGATGCGCCGCTCACGCTTTTGGAATACGGCGATTACCAATGCCCTTATTGCGGCCGATTTTTTGAGCAGACGGAACCGAGTCTTAATTCCGAATATATTGCCACCGGTAAAGTGAAATTCGGATATAAAGATATGGCATTTCTGGGACCGGAATCTGTCGCCGCGGCCTCTGCCGCCGCCTGTGCGCAAGACCAGGGAAAGTTCTGGGAATATCACGATGCCCTTTATGATGTTGAAATGAAAGAAGATGGAACGGACGACGGCAAAGTGAATGGGAGCTCCGAAAACAGCGGCAATCTGACACGAGCGCTCTTCCTCACGCTTGCCCAGAAATTCAGTCTTAACGCAACCGATTTTACCGCCTGCTTCGATTCGAAGAAATACGAAAGCCGGGTTCAGGCATCGACGGCCGAAGCCGGCATATTGATGGGTCAGAATGCCTCGACCCCGAGCTTTTTCCTGAATGGCAAATTGCTTTTCCAGGGCGCCCTGCCTTTCTCCTCTTTCAAGCAGGCGTTAGACCGGGTAGTAGAAATGCGATCAAAATAAATTCAAATCGCAACCTTTCTCTATATAATATAACGGTATGTGTTGTGCTTAAAAAACCTCTTTAATGTTAATAAAAACATTGTTTAATCACGATTTGCAATCGCATTTTCACTACCCGGTAGACAAAGAATTGAATAAGTAATATTATCCAAGAAGGCAAATATAAGCCACGAGCTAGAGAGCGTCAAAGTGATCTTAAACCATTTTGTTGAATTCTTAGCCCGAAAGGTCGTACACCTTCATAATTATGGGGGTAAGCATTCAATAGAAAATGGATTTTAACAACAATCGCGGAGGAGACTTCAACAGCAATCGCGGCGGACAAGGATTCCAGAGGCAGACTTTCAAAGGTGAGTGGCAGTGCGCCAAGTGCGGCACGCCTATCACCGAATTGCCTTTTGAGCCGGATCCGTCCAGGCTCGATAAGCTCCTTTGCCGCAATTGCCATCAGGAAAGGGTTCGCGCTTTCCGCAGATAGGCAAACAAAAATTCCCGACTAATTGTCGGGAATTTTTAAATCCTAAGTCTAAATTCCAAATGTCAAAACTTATAGCATTTAGGCATTTGTCATTGATTTATCATTAGTCATTTGGATTTTGGAATTTCGTGATATAATCATTTCTATGAAATGGACACATTGGACTTTAATCACTTTAGGAATATGGCTCGTGCTCTCCCCATGGATTCTGGGCTTCTCCGCTTTTAACCTGCCCGCCTGGAACAATATCCTGATAGGCGTCCTTATTGTCATCTTTTCTATTTGGGATTCGTCGGAACCGGAGGTATAAATGACAAAAGTCTAATTCCAAATACCAAATCAAATCCAAATGTTAAATGTCAAAATCAACTTATCATTTGTCATTAGTCATTTGGACTTTGGAATTTAATTTATTTTTATGCAAAAAATAATTATATATTCCACCCCTTCCTGCGTCTACTGCAAAATGCTCAAGGAATTTTTAAACAAGAATTCGGTTTCGTACGAAAATAAAGATGTGTCTTCGGATTTGGCGGCGCGCGAGGAAATGATTCATAAGTCGCACCAGATGGGCGTGCCGGTCACGGACATCGACGGGGAAATCTTCGTCGGCTTCGCCCGCGCGGAAATAGCGGCAAAGCTCAATTTATGATAAGTAAGTTTGATTTTAGTTATCCACACCCATTTGCTTTAAGTGGGTGTCTGTTGTATTATGTAGAACATAACCACCCCAGCCAGCCGCAAGGTCCGCTGGGGTTTCGATTTTTAATCAATTAAGCCTACTATTTATATATGGAATCGGTTTTATTGATAGACGGAGAGAATTTTAAACGTAAAATGAAATCCGTTTTTTTATCTTATGGAAGAAAAGAGCCGATTTGGCACGAATACGATTTTAAGGGTATTTTTGGAAAAGTTTTATATGGTGTAAATATCGATAGGAAAATCTTCTATTTTGGAAGAATAAAAGAAGATCCGGCTACGCTTAAAAAATCCCAAGAGTTAATTCAGGAGCAGCGCTTGCTAAAAACCCATCTTGAAAGGCAGGAATTTGAAGTTGAGTTTGCCGGCAGAGTAAGAGGCCAGCTTGGGGACGGTTTTCTTGGGAAAAAGATAAAGATTTTTAAAGAGAAGGGTGTTGATGTAAAAATTGCCGTGGATATGGTTACTTGGTCGTGTGACAAAAAAGTAAACAATATTATTTTGGCTAGTTCTGATTCGGACTTACAACCTGCCATAAAAGAGGTAAAGAATAGGGGTGTATATTGCATATATCTAGGTTTTAGCTTAGACCCTAATAAAGGCTTAACCGCCTCAACTAACAAAACCTTCCTTATTAGGGATTCTGAGATTTTCGAGTTTGAAAAAACCAATTTTTAAAAATGAGCAAAATAATAAACTAAAATTATGGAAAACATTTACGACTTGGTGATTGTGGGCGGCGGTCCGGCCGGAGTGGCCGCTGGTATTTATGCCGCGCGGAAAAAAATGAAAACCGTTTTAATAACGGATATTTTTGGCGGTCAGTCGCTGGTCTCGGATGATATCCAGAATTGGATAGGCGAGCCGCACATTTCGGGATTTGAATTGGCGCAAAAATTCGAAAAGCACCTGAAGGCGCAGGAGGGGATAGAAATCATCGAAGACGATCTCGTCGCTGTAATAAGGACGTCGGATGTCTTCGGGACATCCGACGTCCCTAATTTTTCCGTCCAAACGAAAAACGGCAAGACCTTCGAAACGAAAACCGTTCTTTTCACTGCCGGCAGCCGGCGGAAGAGGCTCGAAGTGCCGGGTGAAAAAGAATTGGAAGGCAAGGGTGTTTTCTTTTGTGCTACGTGCGATGCGCCGCTTATGGGTGGAAAAATCGCGGCTGTGGTGGGTGGGGGTAATGCCGGTCTTGAAGCCGTTATTGACCTTTTACCCTACGCCTCGAAAATCTATCTGCTTCACCGTCGTGACGAATTGAAGGGCGATACCGTGACTCAGGAAAAAATCAAAACCAATCCGAAAGTGGAAATAATTTATAATGCCGAAACGCAAAAAATTCTGGGAGATAAAACCGTTGCCGGCTTGGAATACAAAGACAATGTATCCGGAGAAATCAAAAAAATATCCGCCGACGGCATCTTCGTCGAAATCGGCATTGTTCCCAACACCGACCTCGTGAAAGACATCGTCTCTCTGAATCTTCGGGGGGAGGTGGTGACCGATTCCAAAACCCAAGCCACTTCCTGTGTGGGTATCTGGGCGGCGGGGGATGCGACGGACGGCCTCTATCGTCAGAACAACATCTCGACCGGCGATGCGGCCAAAGCAGTGCTCAATATCTACGATTATCTGAAAAACCAAGCGATGTCAGACGTTGCTCAAAATAGAAAAACTAGTCAATCTTAGTCAGAAACGTCCACTTGTTATAATTTATAAATGAGGGGCAAATTGATCGGGGGCGGAATTTACCACGTCCTTAACAGGGGAGTTGATAAGAGAAAAATTTTCTTAGGTGACAGCGATTATCTGAGATTTATAGATGACCTCTGCGGTTTTAACGACGCCAACTCGAGTGTTAGAATTTTTAATCTTCAGCGGAGAAAGTCTTCAAGTAACGTCAGACGTCGCTCGGAAATAGCGGACAGCGATAAGCCAAAAGAATTAATGGTGGAGATGCTAGCTTTTTGTTTGATGCCTAACCACTATCATTTACTGATCAAATCAAAAAGTGAGAGCAGTATTCCCGAGTTTATTAAGAAGTTAAACGGCGGTTACGCTAAATATTTCAATATAAAGTATGAGAGAAAAGGGACTTTATTTGAGGGGCGGTACAAATCCGTGGCCGTCACTAGGGATGCGCATTTCCTCCATTTACCTTTTTACATCCATTTCAATCCGCTGGACTTAGTTATGCCCGAATGGCGCTCGAGAGAAATCACTGACTATAAGAAGGCAATGAGATTCTTGGAAAATTACAGGTGGAGTAGTTATAGAGACTACATCGGCAAACGAAATTTCCCTTCGGCAACTCAGCGGCAACTCCTTTCAGAACTATTGGGTGGCCCAGAACAGTTTGAGGAAAATACCAGGAAGTGGCTAAAAGAAATTGATTGTGATGAGATTGGGGACTCCTCCTTTGAATGAGCAACGTCTGACGTCGCTTGGAGAGGTGTTTATGGATGCCCGTCTGCTACAATTAAAGTAATGACTAGAAAACAAGCCACTATTATTGCTGTCTTCGGAGTGGTGGTTTTGGTGGGAGTAGCCGTGGGGGTTTTAACGAAAAAAAATGGCGGCGGGCCGGTTTCCCCGGGCGGCCAGGCCGGCGAAATTACCGCGACCTCGACTCCGAAAAGCGGGGAAAAAACCGGCTTCACGAATGAGGTTCCCAAAAATGCGGAGCTGACTAAGCCCTCACAGGATATCCCGATAACGAGCAAATCTTCCGGCAGTAACGTTTCGAATTACAAAGTCTTTAACGTGAACGTTTCGGTTTCGGGTTACAATCCTTCCGAAATCGTCGCCAACAAAGGCGACGTAGTGGAGATAAATCTCATGGCTTCGGGCGGAAACTTCGATATTTTTTCCCGGTCGGCTGGTTTTTATGTTTCGGCCTCTAGTGGAAAAATAGGCAAGATAACTTTTACGCCTTCGGATTCCGGCACGTATGATTTTTCTTGCCGGGATTCTTGTCCCAATGGAAAAATAATCAGCGGAAAATTAATCATTCTGCCGTAAATGAAAAAAAACTTTTTATCTGTTTCGATTTTTGTTATTAGTTTTTTAATTTTGCCTTCAGCGCAAGCCTTCATCGGTCCTTCGGTGGGCCAGACGCCCGGCTCGGGTGGCGGCCTTTTCAAGGTTGATGCGAGTTTGAACATCGGTTTCGGTACGGCTAGTCCTGCGCCGGTCAGTACTTTCAACACTACCTCGACTGAGAGCGGGCCAAGCACGTTTGGTTACGTTTTCACGGTCGCTTCAACTACGAATCCAGGGCTTAGTTTAAGAAATCTCACCTCGGGCAATACCTATGTCTGGTCGGCGCGCAACTTCGGCAATCTCCAGCTTTATCGCGAGTCAGCCACTCTCCCTGGTTACGTAGTGATGGATATCAACCAATATGGCGATGTGGCGATTGGCGATAAGGCCACTTCTACTGGCGCGGGAGTTACCGCCCGCCTTACTGTTGGTGGAAACATAAAGACAACCGGCTCATATTACGGCAACGCCACGAATATTAGCGGCATTATCGCCTCGAATATCGGCGGCGGGACTTTTCAGAGCGCGAACTACGCCTTTCCTTTGAGCTTGGCCGTCGGCACTTCGACCACATCCAATCTGCCCCAATCACTCACCGTCGCCGGTGGCGGATATTTCAGCGGTTCGGTCGGCATCGGGACGACGGGGCCGAGTTATAAGCTGGATGTTAGCGGTGATATTAGAGCGAACGGGGGATATGTTTATTTCGGAACGAGTGGATCTATGGATTTAGTGGCAACCTCCACAAAGTTACAAGTAGAGAACTGGAACAACGATCAGCCAATTTCTTTCCGTGTAAGACCAGGAGGAACTATGACCGAAGCATTAACCATAGCGGGAACCGGCAACGTCGGCATCGGGACGGCGGGGCCTCTGTCGAAATTAGACGTAAATGGAAATATTGCTTTGGGATTGAATAGTCTTGGCGGCGCTAATGCGTATCACTATATTGGATTATATGGCGCTGGTGGCTCGTTTGCAGATGGAAGCGGGACATCGAACATATATTTTAAAGTGGATACTGATGGTCAAAGTGATCAAATTGGATTTGTAACTCATAGTTCCGGTGTATCGAATACAACAAGAATGTTGATAGATAAAGCCGGCAACGTCGGCATCGCCACCACCACCCCCGGCTATCCTCTGACCGTAAACGGCGTCATCTACTCCGTAACCGGCGGCTACCGCTTCCCCGATGGCACTACCCAAACCACTGCTTTCGCTGGGGGTTCTCAAACAATTAATGCTTCCTATGTCTCGGCCGGCGTCTTCGGCTCCAACTCATCCAAGGGCAACTACGAATTCCAGCACTCCAACACCACCGCCAACGTGATGTATATTGATGCCACGAATGATAGAGTCGGCATCGGGACGACGGGGCCGGCATACCAACTTGATGTTGGAGGATTTAATAGCTCACTTCTCCGTGCACCTTCTGATCTTGGTTCTGCGCGGATTATCGGAGTTGCGGCTGGCGGCGCAGGTCTTGGAAATGGTGCGGCGTTGAATCTTGGCATTTATGGAGATCGCGGAGGAGTCTATTTACGCTCATATCAGAATGCGGCCGGCAGTGAAACCGCGGACTTTTACATTAGCCAAAATAACAGTACTGCTAACGCGGTAAATAGGTTCACGATTTTAGGAGCAAGCGGCAACGTCGGCATCGGAATAACAGCACCATACAATAAATTACAAGTTTCACAAAATATCGCTGAAACCGCCGCTATGAGTATTAACTCAACGGCGGTGGCAAAACTTTCAAATACTAATAATACTGCCGGGAATCTCACGTTATTGAAATTTTCAGGGCCTGACAATGATACAAGCGTTATGCTTGGCTCGCGACTTGTGAATGCGACTAATGGAGATTCAGCATTTGTAGTTGGAGCCAGAAATGGCAGCGGTGTGTTAACGGAACAATTGACGATGTTAAGTACCGGCTACGTCGGCATCGGGACGACCACTCCTGCCGCGCCTCTCCACGTTGTCGGGCAGTGCGTGACCGGAGATACCAAGCTCCGCCGCAAACGCCGACGCAAAGGCAAGAACGACGAATGGATAGAAGAGGAAAACGAGGTCGCGATTAAAGACATTCAAGCCGGAGATGAGATTGCCTCACTCGATGAAGCCACCGGCCGCATTGTTTGGAGCAAAGTGAACGCCTTGTTGGATATGGGCGTTAAAACCACCTATCGCCTCAAGACCGAAGACGGAAGAGAAATCCGCACCACAGCAGAGCATCCGTATCTGGCGCAAAATACTCAAGGAAGATCGCCGCGTCATCCCTCCCCGATTCCAGGGGCGGGCTGGCTAACCGTAGCCGATATTCGGAAAGGCGACTTCATCGCGGTCCCCAAACCAAAACTCGGCGTGTTTATTGATGACGCCAATATGTTTTATGCCCAGCGCAATGCCGGCTGGCGCGTGGATTACGCAAAATTGAAGATGTTTTGGGAGACCCTCTTTGATGTCAGATTCGTGAACTACTACCTTACGATTCCGGGCAAGCGCGACAGCGCGTTCTTGCGCACGCAGGCGTTTGTGCGTGAACTCCGACGCGCATACGGTGATTTCATGGAGATAAAATCAAAATCGCTGAAGTATATCCGCGACGAGGAAAACCTCGCATACAAGAAGAAGGGGAGCATGGATGCGGAGATTGTGGTTGACATCATGGGGCGCCTTGCCGAGTTGGATGCGGTAATAGTGGTAAGCGGGGACAGCGATTATATCGCTGCCATAGCCCCCGTGCTTCAAGGACGAAAGAAAATTCTCTTTATGGGTTTTGAGGAAAATATGGCATGGGAACTGCGCCAGCGACAGCATGTATATTTTGACAAGATTCAGTCGATGATCGGGCTGGGCGAACAAAAAAACGCCCCGGCTTTTAGAACCGGGGTACCGTTACTCACCCCACTGTATTCCCCGGGTGCGTTCTTGTCAAATCCTGTTGGGGATAACTCCGATATGGTGTGGGCTAAGGTTTCCTCCATTGAAAAAGTCGGCGAAGAACAGGTTTATGATATAGAAATTGAAGGCACTCATAATTTCATCGGCAATGACATTGTGGCACACAACACCTTTATCAGCGGCAACGTCGGTATCGCGACAACAACTCCATCACAAAAACTGTCCATATACAATTCAGCAACAGCAGATATGAATTTAGTGACAGACAGCGCAAATTTATTGTTACAGCAAAGCGGTGCCAACTCGATTATTGGTAATTCATCCGCAAGCGGATATCTGCAGTTGTTTACAAATAACGGCAATGCATATGTGACAATGCTGTCAAACGGCTCCGTCGGCATCGCCACCACCACCCCCGGCTATCCTCTGACCGTAAACGGCGTCATCTACTCCGTAACCGGCGGCTTCAGATTCCCCGACAATACCGTCCAAACCACCGCCTTTGCCGGCGGTTCTCAAACGATCAACGCCTCCTATGTCTCGGCCGGCGTCTTCGGTTCCAACTCCACGAAGGGCAACTTTGAATTCCAGCACTATAACACCACCGCCAATGTGATGTATATTGATGCCACGAATGATAGAGTCGGCATCGGGACGACGGGGCCGAGTTATAAGCTGGATGTTAGCGGTGATATTAGAGCGAACGGGGGATATGTTTATTTCGGAACGAGTGGATCTATGGATTTAGTGGCAACCTCCACAAAGTTACAAGTAGAGAACTGGAACAACGATCAGCCAATTTCTTTCCGTGTAAGACCAGGAGGAACTATGACCGAAGCATTAACCATAGCGGGAACCGGCAACGTCGGCATCGGGACAGTGAGTCCGAATGTAAAATTGGAAATTGCAGGTGCTAGTCAAGGTCAAAAATTGAGGTTTAAGAGGACTGATAGTGTAGACGGAATTGCAGTAAATGAAGTTGTAGGAAGTGATGATGTAGTAGATTGGTCGTATGGAGTAAATCAGTTAGTTGGTGTTGCTTTTGAAATTAATGAAGCTGGCACTACAAACAGGTTTACTGTTAAACAAGGAGGCAACGTCGGCATCGGGACGACAACGCCCACCACTGCTAAATTGGTAATCACTCCGGGCGCGCAGCCCGCCATTGATGTCGGTAGCCAGAAGATTATAGGTCTCGGCTATCCGGCTATCTCGACTGACGCGGCCTCGGTGCAGTATGTGAGCGATGCCATCACGAATGCTGGAATTACAACCTCAAGCTCAACAAGCGGATATGTTCTAAAAACCGGCGATTCAATGTCCGGCAATCTCAATATGAACGGCAAGGATATTTCGGGCGTGAACAAGCTTTATGTGACGACCATCGACCCGGTTTATCAGATCGGCGGAGTGAAATATGCGACCTATGTTTCAAATACAATCGGACAAAAAGAGGAGGTGTATGGCAAAGCCAAATTACAAGCACCAAGCACCAAATCCCAAATAAATTCCAAATACGAATATATTATTGATTTTAATGATGTAGAAAAGGGCAGCGACTTATGGCTTTTCTGGCAAACAATCGCCGAAGGCAAGAATATGAAAGATATCGAGGTCTTGCTCACTCCGCAGTTCAACGGCCGCGCGTGGTATGAAATAAATCCCGCTCAAAAACAAATTGTGATATTTGGAGAACCGTCTAATCTCGAAATCTCGAAATCTCGAAATCTCGAAATTTCCTATCATCTCGTTGCGCCTCGCCATGACGCGAGCGAATGGCTGAATCAGGTCGAAACAAACGAAAAAGGCATTCCGTTGAACATCAAATAAAGAAAAGGTATAATGCGAATTATGACTTATAAATCAACCGCCATTATCAATAAAGAAGGGAAGTGGTTCGTCGCCCGTTCTGCGGAATTGGGCGTGGTGAGCCAGGGCCGAACCGTAGAAGAAGCCCGCAAAAATCTTGAGGAGGCAGTTGGGTTATATCTTGAAAATACTCCCCAAAATAAGAAAATTTTAAGCAAGATTCCGCCGATATTTGCTTTAATTGAAGTAAATGCCTAAAACATTTTCTGGGAAGGAGGTTGTAAAAATTTTATGTCGGGGATTCGGCTTTTCTCTTACCTCCCAAAAAGGCAGTCACATTAAGTTACAGAGAAAGCTAGCCAACCGGACCATTACCACCATTGTTCCTTTACATAAAGAACTTGCCAAAGGAACATTGTTCGGCATTCTAAGACTTGCGGAAGTAGAAGAGGAAGACTTTTATAATAAAAGAAAGCATGAAAAATTATAAAGAATTAAAGAAAAAAATTCTAAGAGATAGAAAAGTAAGGAAAGATTACAATAATCTCGGCTCGCAGTTTGAAGTCATCCGGACGGAGATATTGTGTCATAATTTAAAGGTCGTCAATCATCAGTTATAAGTCATAAGTTATGAACAACAAATCATTAATTTTCTGGATAATTGGTGGAGCGGCGGCCGGTATTATCGTAGTCGTAATTGTTCTGTCGAAGGGCGTTGTTTTACCCTTCGGCTCGATAGGTTCGACATCTCGAAATGCTGAAAATTCGGCGGTGCCCGCAGGAGTTTCATATAATCCAGCCGATGCCTATTCTACGAGCACCGATAAGATAGTGACCGGCACTCCGGAAGCGCCGAGCCAGTCCCTGCCGATTTCAAAGGAAAAAATTCCGGATACAGCGATAAAACTTTCCATTAGAAAAGGTTCTTTCAATCCGGCGTCTTTCACTGTGAGCAAGGGTCAAACGGTGGTTTTGAGCCTGACCTCGACTGACACTCACGGCCATTCGTTTGTGTTCGTTGACCCCTCGCTCGCATCGGCGAATGTCGGCGTGGGGCCCAACGAGACTCGCATAATCACTTTTACCGCTCCCGGCAGTTCGGGGAGTTATAAATTCCAGTGCAATACGTTCGGCGACGCCGCAAGGGGAGAAGTAGGAACAATGATTGTGAAATAAATCCGAAGCACGAAACCCGAAATCCGAAACAAATTAGAATGTCAGAAATTCAAAATCATAAACAGTATGACCTTGAAGACAGAACATTGAAATTTGCCAAAGACATAAGAAATTTTGTCGGTAAACTGTCTAAAATAATTGCAAACATAGAAGATGGTAAGCAACTTATAAGATCATCCGGTTCTATTGGTGCCAATTATATAGAAGCCAACGAAGCATTGAGTAAGAAAGATTTCATTATGCGAATTAAGATCTCAAGGAAAGAGGCTAAAGAAAGCGGATTTTGGTTAGCATTAATAAGCGCAAATAATGAGTTGTTAGAGAAAGAACGAAAGAGTTTATTGGCTGAATCAAGGGAGTTGATGATGATTCTTAGTTCTATTATGAGAAATTCGGTGGAAAAGTAATTTTTATGATTTATAATTTTGTGCTTGTTTCGGATTTCGTGCTTCGGATTTCGAATTTAATATGAAACATCAAATAAAGGATTGGGGTATTAAAGAATTGAAGGAGGGCGAGAGATTAATCAGAAAGCTGAAAAATTTCTTTGCCGGCATCGGGCTTGCCTTCACGACTGCCATCTTCGTTCTGGGTTTTTTCATTCTAATCCTTTGGTTTTTTTATTTTTTGCGCCAGCTGATTGAAAACCGAATCGATTCGAATGTGACGTTCAGTCTGAGTTTGACGAAGAAATTAGAATCGCCGGCACCGGCCGCCGGTTTGCCGCCGGGGCAGTCGGCCGCAATGGAAAGTCCCGTTTCCGTCAGTAGCACGCCTCAGCCGGACGATGGCTTGATTTATGCGGGTTATACCGACTTGTTTTCCGGCGTGGGCGGCTTGAGCCAATCCGAAACCACGATGTATCGCGACGATGTCGCGACGGCTATGATGTTTCCGCCGTCGCTAGAATGGAGCGAAAAAAGCGAAGGCGCCACGGCTCCGGATTTTTCCTCCGCCTGTATCAGTGGCTCCTGTCTTTCCGCGAAAGGGACGGTTCTGACATTGAACGGTTCTCCGATAAAGCTTCCGGTATTGGAGAATATCGATAATGTGACAGCGGATGCGGTAGGCAACGGCTGGGCGATAGGCGTTGTTATCAAGGAAGGCAATAAATATGCCGGTTACGCGTACAGGTTTGACGGAAAAAATTTCACGCCGATATTTCAAAACGGAAAAGCATTCGATTCGCAATACGAAGGCCAGTGGGGTTTTGGCGGAACAGCGGATGATTTTCTCGCGGTCTACGGCGCGTATCAAGGCAAGGGATATAGAGTGAGGGGAAATAGTGTTCAAGATATCTCCGATCTCTTTGACGTGAGAGTAATGAAGGGTGGCATCCGGCCGGGTATTATACGGGCGGGAAGCGGCATTCATACGGCTTGGTATCTTTTTAATAAAGAAAAAAACAATCGCGCCGTTTTCATTAAACTTTTCCAGAACGGCACGGCGGATATAGCGGGCGAGGCGGATATATTGGGCACCGCGCCGGTTTCATTTTCTTATCTCGTCGTCATTAAATCTTACGAAGTCGGACTTCGTAAGATTGGTGTAGATTCGTTTCCTTTTTTGCTTTCGGTTTATGTCGAAAAAGCGGGGAGTCCGCAAAATTGGAATGTAACGGATAACGGCTTCAAAATTCCTTCCGGGCCGGTTTCCGTTACTTCGATAAATTTGAACAATTATGCCAATACCGAAGTGCCATATCTTATCGGCCTCACATCAAAAGATTTCTCGGCCGGAAATGCGGATATTTCTTTCGAAACTCGAAATACCGATAATGGAAAATGGGAGGCGGTCTCGCTCGGCACAAGCCATTGGTTTTCCGACCCGCACGGCGCGGCGTTGGAGTGGCGGATGAGAGTCAAGCCGGGCAACAACCCTGAATTCACGCCGTATTTGGGCAGCCTGCTCGTGGAATATAAAGTGAAAAGGCTTTAAATATTTAAACATATCTTATGCTATAATAAATCAAATGACGCTTACTAAATGCGACCTCTGCCGCAAAATTGTAAAAAAGGATGATAAATACATCTCAACTACCATAGGTTGGAATAGAAATGAGCTGTGTTTATCTTGCGGCAAACCCATTTTAACTTTTTTAAGAAAGAAAAAGTTAATAGATAGGAATCCTCGATTGGCAGGCAAATCTAATCTTGAAAAATGGATGTTGAAGAATAAATCCAAAAAATAACTATGCCCAAAACAAGTAAGAAGCAAAAAATGACATTGGATAATCTTGCGATATTAATTCAGCGAGAATTTATTGATTCAAAAAATGAAATAAGCGGAGTCAGAAATGAAATACGTGAAGGATTTATTAAAATTAGTGATGAAATAAGCTGGATTCATGGCACACTAGAGGTTATTCAAAGAGAAATTATGGAGATCAAAAAGAAATTGGAAAATGTGATTTATCGCCATGAGTTTGAGAAACTGAAAGACAGGATTGAGGAAATTGAGAAAAAAGTCGGAATTAAAAATTAAAAAGTCGAAATAAACAAAAATAAAAAATTATGGAACCAAATAAAAGAAATATAATTATCGGGGCGGTGATAGCCGTGATCGTGGTGGTCGGGTTGGCGTGGTGGGGTTTTGGTAGTGATACTTCCCCGTTATCGTCGTTATTAAAAACGGGCGGAGGCGGTAAAGCAACCGTCGCAGAGCCGACTTATAATGGCGTGCCGGTCAAGGATTTATATAATCCAACCATTCCTAAAAACGCAGTCGTGAGCGAATCAAAAGCAGTCGCGCCAGCCGGTCCTGATCCGATTCTAACCAATAAATCGCGCACCTATGATCTCAAGGCCACGAAAAGCGGTTTTAGCCCAAATTCTCTTACGGTCGGCGAGTTTGATACGGTTCAACTTGATTTCACGGCAGTTGATAATAATTACTCCCTCACCATTCCTTATCTCGGTATAAATTTTGCCGCCACTGCGAAAGGCGAAACAAAACGCTTGGTTTTTACTCCAACTCTTAGCGGCACATTTACCATAGAAGCGGGGAGCATCAAGGGTTCGCTTATTATTATCCCTTACAAAAAATAATAAAAAATACAAAATTATGGAACCAAATAAAAGAAATCTAATCATCGGTGGTGTAATAGCGGCAGTCGTAGTGGTCGGGTTGGCGTGGTGGGGTTTGTCCAATCGCGGCGGGCAAATAGGCACAACGGGCACGGGTTCGGGTACCGCAAAAACCGGCGCGCCGAAGGGCCAGGATTCAATGCGTCCGGAAAACGCGAAAGCTCTCCAGACGGTGCAGGGTGGCACGCGCGAAGTCGTTCAGACGAAAATAGCGACGCCGGGCGAGGGTGCGACTTCTGCGGGCAAGGGCGTAGCTGTGCCGACGACTGTGGTGCAGACGGGTCCCGCGGCGTTCCGTCATTTTGACATCAGTGCGAGCGGCAATGACTACTCGCCCAATATTATCGTGGTGAATGAAGGCGATGTGATCGATTTGAATTTCACGGCGGTGGACAAGGGTTATGACATTTTCTTCTCCGACTTCGGTATTTACAAAGCGGCGGCGAAAGGGGAGTTAGTCAAGCTCCAGTTCCAGGGCAATCCGTATGGCGAATATAAATTCTACTGCAAAGATTCCTGCGGTGGCGCGAAAGTGGAAGGAAAATTGATAGTCAATAAAAAATAACTCGGCCCATACGTCGACATATCGAAATCTTACAAAATGGCCACGGTAGAAAAATATTGAAACATTTAAATTTTTAAAGGGCCTCGCGGAAGAATGCTCGCGGCTTATTCAGAGTTTTGCCCAAAAAGTCAAAGGCGGCGCCAGGCGCGGCCTGCAATTTAAGCAGGCAAACAAACCCGATGGGTTTGCAGAAATCTTGAAAGCGCGAGAATTAACCCGTAATAATCTTAATATCTCGATATTTCGAAATATATCTTCTGATTTTAAATAAGCTATAATTAATCTATGGATAAAAAATACATTGTTTGGGGAGTCGTTGCGGCGATAGTGGTCATCATGGCGGTGATTTTTATTAGTGGACAAGATAAAGAAACCACTACTAATAAAAATCTTGTTATTCCAAAAGTGGGCGACAAATCACCCGGGGAAGGCGTAGGCGTGCCCGGTAAGATTGCCGAGGGCGAGAGCGATAAGCCAAGTCAGCAGTATTGGGTTTTTGAAACAGAACTTAAAGAAGGCAAGCTTAATCCGTTTGAATTCCGGCTACCTATAGGCGATCTTTTGGGAATTTCCATAAAAAACAGCGAGGATAAAGAACACATTGTTCAAATTTCCGGCAAATCTGAATTTGTGCCAAACTTTATAAAAAGAACCATTGCTCCCGGCAAAGAAGCTTCTTTTACAACTCAAGTGTTAGAAGCCGGGGAATTTGATATTATTTGCCCAACTTGTAAAAACCAAGTCATCGGAAAGTTTGTTGTCGTGCCAAAGTAAGCGGATATTGATTTGTCATTAGTCATTTGGATTTTGCCATTATAAGAGTGTTATAATTAAACGAATGGATAAGCAGGATGTTGTCCGTATGCTAAGCGTGTTTGAATCATATAAAAAATCACTGGAGCGGCTGAATATTTGAATTCTCAAACATACTGTGGTATATATAAACTATGTCGCAGATGAAATTCACCCATTTCAATAAACAAATCCCTCTTATTATGGAAAAAGGAAGGGACGGTTTTTACGTGGTTGAGTGTCCGCTTTTTGACGGTTGTTATACTCAAGGCAAAACTATCGATGAGGCCTTGCATAACATCAAGGAAGTGATTGAGCTTATTATCGGAGAAAAGAAATCAGCCTTCACACTATCACGGTGTTAGGCAGAAAATCCATTACCGTTCCCAACTATCGAACGATTGACAGGTCTCTTCTTCAAAAGATATTGCGCGATACGGAGTTATCTTCCACGGAATTCCTGCGGCTTTTTAACGATTCTTGAGTGATGAAGAAATAGCTCATTTATCATTAGGATTTTGTCATTACAATAGTGCTATAATTAAATAAATGTCCCGAGCCAAGCTCATAATTGTCCATCCGTTTGTATGAAATTTACGGTAATCATCCACAAAAGCAAGTACGGTTATGACGCGCGGGTTCCCACCTTGCTGGGTTGTCATACTCAAGGGGAAACGGAGAAAGAAGTTAAAGAAAATGTAAAAGATGCCATCCGCACTTATTTGGCATTTTGACGCGCTTGCCATATGACCTACTCCTGTGTAGCATCGTAAGTAATGTCAACCCAAACCGCGGAAAAAATATATAAGGAGGTAAAAGCCATCCGAAAAGAGACCGAATCGTTAAAAGAACTGGTGTATTTTTTGCTTCGCGACAGCGAGGGAGAATATAAGGCATCATTTGTAGGGAGAACAGGAAAACAGCTTCTCTCAAAGCCGGCATATTCATTTAGTACAAAAAAAGATTTTTTGGCTCTTATTTCATAATTAAGAAATGAATATGCGGATAATATATTCCCGTGCTTTCATAAAGTCGGCGAAAAAACTCCCCTTGCCGATAAAGAAAAAGTTGGCAGCGTTATTGGAAGGAATAGTGGAAAATCCGTTTGCACCGAATCTTCACACAAAACCGCTTGCCGGGAAACTAGCGGGACTTTATTCTCTAAGAATCACTCGCGACTGGCGCGTGGTTTTTTATTTTAAAAGCAAAGAAAACATAGTCCTTGTTGACACGAGTCACAGAAGTGACATCTACAAGTAATTTCCTAGGTAATTTCCGTCATTTTTAGGCTAAATTAGAGCAATTAGAAATTGGCCAATATAGTATAATAAATGTAGATGAAAAAACTGGTATTAACACTCATTTTCTCCACCTTCTTGCTGGCATCTGTGGCCAGTGCCTCCACTCTCGGCAGTACCGGCAATGCCTCTACGACATTGGGCAATACCTTGAACACTGCCGGCTACAATATTTTAGGCACCGGCTCCATTACTGGCTCGATGGGCGCCGGATATATTTCAACCGGCGTGTTCGGTTCCAATTCCACGCAAGGCTACTACTCTTTCAAAAATGGCGCGACGGATATCATGTATATTGACGCCACAAACGCAAGAGTCGGCATCGGGACAACGGGACCTGCGTATCGATTGGAAGTAGCTAGTTCTACTG
>JBBTQX010000002.1:0-119034 GCA_038065455.1 Patescibacteria group bacterium | reverse complement strand
ACATCAAAATAACCGCTGGTGAATAGCGAAAGTTGGGAGTAGAGAGTCGGGAGAGTTGAAATAATAATTGACGATTCGTCGCGCTGTTTGCCGCCATAGAGCAGTTTGGATGGGTAGTCTTTAAGGATTTCGTCAAAGACTTCCTTTGTTTGAACTCCCAGATCAATGCGATCCACCAGAAAGAGAGCGCGATTGGCAAGTCCGGCTTCAAATAACCGTTTAAGATAGAGAGCTATTGTATCGGTCTTGCCAGTACCTGTTGCCATAACCAAAAGCATTTTGCGTTTGCCTCCCTCAATGGCCTTATCCATAATCTGCATCGCTTCTTTCTGGTATGGTCGGGGCGAACGCCACTCACTGCCCTTGTAATACTTTTCCGGAATGGGAATAACTGACAATGGTTTTTGCTCAAGCCGGAGGGTTTGGATTTTTTCAAGATCGCGTTGCGAGAAAAAAGTGGCGACTTTTTGTTCCGGCCGGTATTTATAATCCCAAAAATAAATTTCCTCTCCGTTGGATAAGAAAATGAAACCAGCATTAATGGATTCCGCGTATGAAAGAGCCTGTTGCTTGGCGGAAGCCGGATCAACAGAAAAACGCTTTGCCTCAATAACGGCTATGGCGCGACCCCTTGAATCTTTGAGAATATAATCAGCACGGCCGTTCTGCGAAGTCTCTTCCGTAGAAACCTGATTTTTATTTTCAATATCCCACTCGGCCTCGCGAAGTCTGCGGTCAATGAGAATCCGTGCGTCGGTCTCGCGCATAAACTTTTTTCCGGTTGTGTCTTGAGTAGCCATAATATTTAAATCAATTTATGCTCTTTGAAGCTGAAATAATTCGCCTTGCTAACAATCACATGATCATTTATATCGATCCCGAGAAGTTTGCCGGCGTCTACCAGTTGCTTGG
Source organism: Patescibacteria group bacterium (assembly GCA_038065455.1). GTDB lineage: Bacteria > Patescibacteriota > Minisyncoccia > UBA6257 > GWB1-50-10 > JBBTQX01. The sequence continues at coordinate 118,122 of JBBTQX010000002.1, read as the reverse complement.
TTATATCTGAGTCTTCCTGTGATGGCGATGGATCTCCGGCTGGATGATTATGAGCAATAATTATTTGCGCGGCTAAATGCCTGACTGCCGGCTCAAATACTTCCCGAGGGTGGACAAGATTGGAGTTAAGCGAACCAACTGAAATTATCTCGCGTTTAATTTCTTGATTTCGCGAGTCAAGAAAGAAAATAACAAAATGTTCTTTTTTATGATCACGAATATCCTTAAGTTCATCCCAAACGTCTTTTGGAGATAGGAGCAGTGCTGATTGCTTGTTTTGTAGGTGTCGGCGGCCGAGTTCGTAGCAAGCAATGATTTCGGATGCTTTTGCACTACCGAGACCGAATGTGTTTTTCAGCTCTTTAACCGACGCTTTGGCTAAACCGGCTCCGCTGAATTTTCTTAAAATCTTGCTGGATAATTCCACGACATTGATTCCTTCGCTTCCGGTTCGCAAGAGAATTGCCAAAAGTTCCGAATCCGAAAGTCGCTCTGGACCGTATTTCTCCAGTTTCTCTCGTGGCCTATCAACTTTTGGCAAATCTTTTATTTTCATAATTATTTCAAAATTTCCTCGTAATTCCCTTTGTCGCCAATAACCCGGACATAATCCTCACAACCATCAACCCACATTTTCTTGCACTTGCAATAAGTAAATTTTTTATGGGTATTCCAAAAAATCTCATCTCCGCAATGAGTGCATTTGTAGTAAGTCTCTTCTTTGATTTTGTTGGCGATTTCCTTTTGCATAGGTTTATAGTTTTCTGTAGCTCGTTGAACGGCCTTGCCCGATGCGCTCAATCTTTTTGAGTCGCATCAATTTATCGATTGCCTGCCTGACAGTCGGATAAGCGACTTTCGTCTGTTCGGAAATCTCGCGCGGTGTGGCACTATCAACTTTTTGGAGATAATTCCAAACAGCGAGCTGTTTTTGCGTAAGCAATCGTTCAATGTTTTCTTTGGACAGAAGATCGATAGCCATCTCCGATTGTTTCAAGAAAATAGTCAAAAAGAAATCCAACCACGAGATGATGGTTTCGTGGTCTGTCTTAAATGTTTTTTGGCTCTGACGAAGCGCAAGGTAGTATTCCGGCTTGTTATCTTCAACTAACTTCTCATGCGAAACATAGGGCATATACAAGTATCCTTCTTTCAATAAAAGAAGATTGGTGAGCACACGACTAAGGCGACCATTGCCGTCTTGAAACGGATGAACCTGCAAAAATTCAACAAGAAAGTTGCCCACGATAAGAAGCGGGTGATGTTTTTTCTCGGCCAGAGTTCTTCCGGTCCACTCAACCAACTCCTGCATTTCTTTGGGCGTAAGGTATGCTGGCGTGGTATCAAAAAGCACGCCAATGGATTCGCCGGCGGCATTTATCATTTCAACCTTATTCTCAATCTTTTTATACTCGCCTCGATGAAGCTCGTCTTTTTCTACATGCTTCAAAAGCTCTTTGTGGAAGTGTTTGATAGTGCTTTCATTGAATTTCAAACTTTTCCAAGAATTAAACACATTCTCAAGCAATTCGTAATACCCTTTGACTTCCTGTTTATCGCGATTAGTAAATTTTTGGATATCAATACCTCGCATGAGTCTCTCCACATCTTCATCGGAAAGCTTCGCCCCCTCAATACGAGTTGATGCTCCAGTTGAAGTAATCAAAACAGATCGTTTGAGACGACCTAATACTTGAGGCGAGAGTTGCGCTCCGGCAATCCATTGCCCCTTTAACTCTTCAATTCTTGTTATTTTTGACCAGATTTCAGCTGGCAAATGCTCTAGCCGCTGGTCTAATTTGATGTTATTTGCCATATATTTAATCCGATATATCAACTATAGCGGATTATAACGAATAAATCAAGTTCGTGTCTTATTACTAGTTAGACCAGTAAGTTGCAATAAGAATACCTGTATTACGACTTGGCAACAAAGTAGGCTAGTTTGCTTACATCTGGCAGAGCAATGTAAACAAACTTAAAGAAGTGTTATAATAAAATCAACAACTGAATAATTTCGCTCCAAGGGGCGACCTGAATGGTATTCCGCGGCTCAAGGGCTCGTAATCGTTACTACTTTTTGTGGTAATCGGTTACGAGCCCATTTGTTTAGTTGTTTAGATAAAGATGATTCTCACGACCTTAGGTTCGAACCGCTAAAAAGCCAATGGATAAAAAGGAAATCGAGCGTCTTTACGCTCGAAGTCCGTCTCTGCTCCTCGGTATCCTTCAGATACCCCGAGTCGCTGTCTCGGAAACGCAAACGCGCCGAAAGGCGCGCTTGTGTTTCACTCGTCAGCTCCTCGGTATAGCTCGCAAACTCGCTATACCCCGAGGAGCGCGCTCGGAAATATAAAAGCGCCCGAAGGCGCTTTTATATTTCGCTCGCTTGCTCCCCAATCAAGAGGTTATTATACCCGCCCTTTTAGATAGGAAATACATGGATTCATTGTATCAGAGATTCTTGGTTATAAGAGCATTGAGTTGATGGAGTAAGCTATCTGTTAGTAACGTTTTTATTGTTATACTATTAACTGTATGAAAACACTTTCAATTCCATCCGAAGAAAATTTAGGTTCTCTTGATTATTCTAGGGCGTATACCAAGATTAATATAAAGAAGTGGCTCAAGGATTACGAGATTGCCATATGGATTCTCACGATGTTTACGATTGGTTTAGGAATGAGTTTAGTGCCGATGAAGTGGTACCCTTTTGGCATACTTATTGCAGGAGTTATCGGCGGCAGTCTAGGGGAATTATTCGAGGAAGCAAAACCTCAAGTTAAAAGGAAGTTTTGGGATATTTTAAAGGATCAAACTTCTTAAGGGAGAAAATCCGTTCATTTTTTCGTCTTTATTTAAATTTAAGTTTAAAATGAGTGTTATATTGATAATCATGTAGTTTATATATGAAATTATCCTCTTTTTTAAAAAGCGCTTTTATTTTTTTATCCAACCAAATAGAGATTTTCTCTAAGGAAGATAGTGATAGAAAGAAAAATAAGATAAGAGAAGGGTCGGATAGAGAATAGTCTGAAAAAACAGATATATAGGATATTATTAGAGATGTAGGGAAAAGTAACACTAGAAAAAGAAGAAGAGCATTCTTTCTTATTAGGAAGTATTTAAAAAATGGTTCAATGTTTTTCGTATCTATCTTATCAGGATTATTATCTTGCTTTGAACTATATATATCCAACATGACTTGGATTTTCTCGTAATGTTGATCTGAAAGCCAAAACAGAAACATTAGGATTATATTTGTGAAATAATTCCCCATTCTTCTCCAGAACATTCTGTCTGATAGGTGGTTATTTACTAGTATCTTAATAAATTTATCAACAGAGAACCTAAGTTTTTTAGGTGTATACACAATCTCTTTCTCATTAAAATCAAAAACTAAATCTTCCTCTTTTCTGAACAAAAAACCAGTTACATTCTTTTTATACTTTTCATCGGAAACAATAGTATAATTACCCTCTTTGTCATTTGGATATACCATATCTACACCACCACAGACAGAGTCTCCAGCAAGAAATATCTTAATAAACATTTTCTTACCATCCTTGAAGTAATCTGAGTCTTTTGGATAGTTACGCACCAAACTAAAACCAACAGCATCTTTAATTGGTGTTATTTTTTCATCAGAATCTTGACTGGTGTAGAGTTTTACAAATTCTTCGGAGGTTAATGATTTTGTGTTTTCCATAAAATTTCTATTTTACTATTTTGAAACAATGTTATTTAGATTATTTCTACCAGCAATGATTAACCCTTTTAGTCCATCTAGGTCAGATGCATAAACAAGATTTCTTCCATCTTTTATATCTTTTATTCTGTTTTGCCATTCTTCTAGTTGTCGATTATATGTTATATATTCTTGCGAATATATTTCTTTGTGTCTTTGGTAGAAACCTGTTATCTGACTAAGATAACCAATATAATCTCCCGCATCTTCCCAGCCAGATATTATTATTGAGTCTGCTGTAGTTTTTGCATCCTGCTTTATGCTTTGAGTTACCGACCCCATCTTATTATTTAAGGGTGGTGTCAGTTCGAATATACCCAAATTTACACTTTGTAAATTAAAATCAAATTTTATTATTAATATCACAACCACCATAACCACCAAGAAACCAATAAACCATTTATTAGAAAACAACTTTTTATTAGAAGGCAGTTTGTCGGATTTATCACGGGTTATCCCCGATAACTTTGCAAGTAGAAAGTATTTAAAATAAGAAATCCTAAACTTTGGTCCAAATCTAACAATCGCCGAATCGGTTGCGTCTAATAATTCTATGCTCGAGACCACACCCTTAGATTCTCTGGGGGCTAAAATCTCTATAATTTTTTCTTGCTCTAATTTGCGTAATATCTTTTTTTCGTCGTCTCCGTATACAATTCCATATCCAACCAAAACATAGTTAAACTTAAATTCAATGAAGTTAGGATCGGGGCTTATTGAGGACTCTTTTTTTATTTCTCTCAAAACACTAAATACTTTCTCTGATGGAGTCATAATGTCATTCTAACTGATTATATCTAATAAAAACATTAGTAAATAAATTTGAAGATTTCTTCAATTGATTTGTCTCTCTAAATCTTAAGATATTAGTAAAACACTGGTCTAAGTGGTCTCTTTTTGATTGTATGAAAAAGTCTAATTTTAGGTTTTTTTGGGATTATCTAAGGAAAACTTGGTTTATAGATAATTTTGTATCTGTCTTTTGATGGTGGTAGGATTAAACCAAATGCAAGAAGAAATAACTAAAAAGATGGATTCTGAGGGGATGCTTAAGGGCCGAATGGCCGAGACCCTGGTTGAGGAGTTACTTAAGAAATCGGGTAATACGGTTTATCGATTTGGGTATGAGGCGATAATGCAAAATCTAGTCCAGATTAAAAGGATTTTTGACGCTCATAACGAAGTTGGCGAGCAGATTCGCACTATACCAGATTTTATCGTGATAGATGAAAAAGGAGAGCCATTTTTTGTTGAGGTAAAGTTTCGTTGGGACGGGAAAATGTTTGATGAAAAAGATAAAGTATTACTAGGGAAAATAAAACATTTCTGGAATGCAAAGATTATTTTTGTGAATAGTTCAAAAAAGCCATTTTTCCAAGTTTCCAGTGTGCCATATATTGATGAAAACGGCGGATTAATTTGCCATCCGCTTTCAGAAGAGAAAAGTTGGAAAATTGATACTGCGGTATACACAGAATTTGAGACTTTGGTTGAGAAGTATTTAACCCCGCCATTGAAGATCTAGAAGATAAATTCATGAAACTTACAGATAACGAAAAACGAGATGTCATTAAATATTTAGAGGCCGGAAAGCCGTTGCCGGATAAATATCGTTTTCTATTGTTTGGCGAGACCCAAGAGGTCGAGCTTCTTTGGAACGGAAAAACAAATGAGGTTACTAATGTTGTTTTGCCTTTTCAAGTAATAGAACAGATTGATGAACCGAGAAGCGATGCAAAGTTCGGTAATCAGAATTCTCTTTTTGATACCTCTGGCAGACAAATAACCGGTTGGACGAACAAGCTTATTTGGGGAGATAACAAACTTATTCTCTCATCCCTCAAAAATGGGCCGCTTCGTAAAGAAATAGAAGCGCAAGGCGGCTTGAAGTTGGTTTATATTGACCCGCCATTCGATGTTGGTGCTGATTTTTCCATGGATATAAAAATTGGTGACGGTGATGACGAAGAGAGTTTTACTAAAAAGCCGTCAGTTATAGAAGAAATCGCCTATCGTGACACATGGGGAAAGGGTGCGGATAGTTTTATCGCCATGATTTATGAGCGGTTAAAATTAATGCATGATTTACTCGCTGAAGATGGAAATATTTATGTACACTGTGATTGGAGAGTAAATAGTTATATGCGCTTGGTCTTGGATGAAATTTTTGGGAAAGGCAACTACATAAATGAGGTTATATGGCAAAAAGTTAGATCATCAAAAGGACAAGCGAAATCTTTTGGAAATGTCCACGATTCTATTTTTGTCTATGCAAAGTCAGAGAGCTATTTTTTTAGCAAATTATATACTGCGCATGATGAAGCTAGATTAGATACTCACTACAATAATGTTGAAGAATCCACTGGTAAAAAATATCAATTGGCTGATTTTACACAAAAGGGACAGGGCGAAGCTAAATATTTTGGCGATAAATTACTTGTACCCCCACCAGGAAAACATTGGATTTGGTCACAAGAACGAATTAATGAAGGAATGAAAAATGGTGTGATTATATTTACTGAATCTGGGAAACCAAGAGTTAAACGTTATCTGGATGAATCACAAGGAACACCAGTTGAAGATATATGGACAGATATTTATCCGATAAATTCTCAGGCTCAAGAAGCAGAGGGGTATCCTACACAAAAACCCGAGTCTTTAATTGAAAGAATAATTAATGCCTCAACAAGAGAGGGTGATATTATGGCCGATTTCTTCTGCGGTTCAGGGACGGCGCTTGCCGTTGCTGAAAAACTTGGAAGGAAATGGATAGGTTCTGATTTGGGGAAATTCGGTATACATACTTCACGCAAACGCCTGATCGGCGTACAAAGAGAACTTAAAAAGGCAGGAAAAGATTTCCGTGCTTTTGAAATATTGAATGTGGGAAGATACGAAAGAGAAAGTTTCCTTGTGGTAAACAATGACTTACGAGCAGAAGAAAAAACTAAACAAGCAGAGATAAAGGAGAAAGAATTTGTAAAACTCATCCTTTCTGCGTATAAGGCAGAACCAGTGCAATCTTTTATAAATATTGTTGGGAAGAAAAGAGATCGTCTTGTCGCGGTGGGACCCATTAATACTCCTGTATCTCAAAAACTGGTGCAAGACATTGTTGCCGAATGCAAAGAAAAAAGTATAACCAAAGTTGATGTACTTGGTTTTGATTATGAAATGGGTCTCGATTTTGGCGAGTACAAAGATCAGGGCGTTGATATCGCTTTTAGAATAATACCAAGAGAAGTATTTGATAAAAAAGCAGTAGAAAAAGGACAGGTAAAATTTTACGATGTGGCGTTTATTGAAGCGAAGCCAATTATTAAGGGTAAGGTAAATAACAAAGAACTTTCTATTGAGCTTACCGATTTTTCGGTTTTTTATAATCAAGATGATTCAGGTGAAATTGAGGAAGCTCTTAGGCCTGGTGGAGTCAAAATTATAGTAGAAAATGGACAGGTGGTGAAAATATCAAAAGACAAAGCGACCGAGCTTATTTCAAAAGAAGTTTTAACTAAGAAATGGAGTGACTGGATAGATTATTGGGCAGTGGACTTTGATTTTGCCAGCAGAAAAGAAATCATCAAGGTTATAGAAGATGGCAAAGAAAAAGAGGTTTGGACCGGCGACTATATTTTTGATAACGAATGGCAGAGTTTCCGCACCAAGAAGAATAGAAACCTGGAGTTTACTTCTGCTAGTAAAGAGGTGTCAAAAGGAATTTATAAAGTTGCTGTGAAAGTCGTGGATATTTTTGGAAATGATACAACGAAAGTGATAGAAGTAAAAATATGAAACTACAAGCTTTCAGAATAAAAAACTATAGGTCAATCAAAGATACTGATTGGCAGAATTTCTCACCCGATGGGATCACAGGTCTTATTGGTCAGAATGAAGCAGGTAAAACTTCCATCTTAGAGGCATTGTATAGCTTTCCAACAGCAGATATTACGGCGGACGTATTAAGGAGTGATGGAAGTATGCCAGAAGTTTCTCTGTCTTTTAATGTAACATGGGAAGAAGTAAAAGAGATGTTTCCTAATAAGATTTTCCCGAAAGGAATAGCAAAACTCGTTGGTGAGAAAAAGAGGATAAATATAACTCGCGTTTGGACTGATGTAGAATCAGAGGGAGATTTGGTTTTAGAAGAAAGAGGACTCTCCGATTTATTCACATCCACTGAGAGCAAAGCCGAGAATAAAGATACTTCCGCACCTCAAACAACTCCAGGAACACAGCCTGAAGTCGAAGAAGAAAAAGAGATTGAAGAAAAAGAATTTATAGAAATTATTTTTGATAACTCTCCGGATTGGGAGTTTTTTGAGGATTTCGCAAGTTTGTTACCTGACACGATTGATTTAGAAGATTTACAAAACAAAAACACAAAAGCAGAGGGCTACAAGGGTGCGCAGAATCTTCTTGCAATAGCAGGAATAGAATTAAGTATGTTGCAAGGTAGTGATAGGCGGATTTTGGAAAATAAGCTGGATAAGACTAATAAGACTGTTACAGCGAACTTCCAGGAATTCTGGAGGCAGAAGATTGGAAAAACTAATAAAATTTCTATCGAGTTTGAACTTAAACACCATGACAATAGTGTAGCTGGAAAAGCCGGTAAACCATATTTAGTTTTTTGGATTAAAGATGGAGAAGAGAAGTTGTATCCAAAACAACGGAGCAAGGGGGTTCGGTGGTTTACATCTTTCTTTTTACAACTGAAAGCAAGTTCACTTGATGATGGGAAACAGAGTCAAGTTATTCTGATTGATGAACCAGGTGGAAGTCTTCATGCAAGGGCGCAAGAAGATGTGATAAAAGTTTTTGAAGACATAAAAGAGAAAATTCAAATGATTTACACGACTCATTCTCCTTACTTAATCACACTTAAAACAATCTATCGTTTACTCGCTGTGCAGAGAGCAGACGCGGAGAATGATAGGAGTGAGACGTTGGTATTCGGGACACACAAGCTTGGAGCAGTATCTACAGATACTCTGTCACCCATCTATACATTAATGGGGGCTGATTTCTCAAGTCAACAGGTAATTAAAAAAGAAAACAATATTTTGTTGGAGGAGATTAGTGCATTTTACTACCTTTCGTCATTCTGGAGACTTTCTGGTTCGAAGAAAGAAGTGCATTTTTTACCAGCGACAGGGACTAGTAATGTTCCACAACTAGCGAATCTATTTCTCGGATGGGGTCTTCACTTTGGAGTGTTGGTAGATGATGATAGTTCAGGTCGTGGTATCTACAACGAACTGAAGCGAGATTTATTTTTAAATAGCGATGATGAAGCCAAAAAGAGAATGTTGAAGGTTAAAGATTGTTCAGGCATAGAAGATATTTTCACAGTTGATGATTTTAAGACTCATGTGTTGGAGGACATATCTTTGGCGTTCAAAAAGAATTCCGATTATATCAAAGGAAAGCCAAAGGCGGTTTTTGCTTTGAAGTTTATGTTAAAAGTAGATAAGGGAAAATTCAAACTCACAGATTTACACAAAGATACTCAAAATAAGATAAAGGAGCTAGTCTCTGGGGTGGAAGTAATTCTAAACTAAAAAATATGGCTCTTCATAAAGATTTTCCAAAAGACCCATATGTAATATTAGATCCGGGCATCCGGTGGTTTCCGGCTGATGAAGATTTACGCGAAAAGGGATATGACAAACTCTTACCGCCTCTTGTTGCTGATCTACGCAAGAGGGTAAAAGAATGGCGGGACAAGAATTATGAAGGTGCGAGCAATACCTCAAAGGCACTTCTGAACTGGTGGTTTAAAGAAGAACATATTTTATATGACCAATATGGTGTCTCATCTTATTTCAGATATTACTTTGCACAAAGAGAAGCACTAGAAACTGTTATTTGGCTTTGTGAGGTCGCGAGAGTAAAAGATAAATATGATCTCATACGATACAACTCCACGGGTGTATTAAGCCCGCAAATGTTTTCAGAGGATTGGTTGCGTTTTGTTATCAAAATGGCTACTGGTGCAGGTAAAACAAAGGTGATGAGTCTTGTGGTGGCATGGGCGTACTTTCATAAGAAATATGAACAAGATTCAAAATTAGCAAAGAATTTCCTTTTAATAACCCCGAACGTTATTGTTTTTGAAAGAATAAAAAGTGATTTTGCGGGCTTAAAAATATTCTTTAGTGATCCTGTTTTGCCGGAAAATGGATATCAAGGTCAAAATTGGCAAGATGATTTTCAAATCACGCTTCACCTACAAGACGATTTGAGGGGTGTTTCCGATACCGGGAATATATTTTTAACTAACATTCATAGAGTTTTTGAAGGTGATATAAAAGAAGCAAATCCGGGAGATGAAGATACTTCGACATATTTCTTAGGTGATAAGCCCGTTACAAAAACAAACGATTCTACGGTAGATTTAGGAATGATTGTAAGAGATATAGATGAACTGATTGTTATAAACGATGAGGCACACCACTTGCATGATGATAAATCCGCATGGGTTAAGTCTATTCAGGATATAGACAACCGGTTGAAACAAAAAGGATCGGGCTTGGCTTTGCAGTTAGACGTAACAGCTACACCAAAGAAAAACGACGGCTCTATTTTTGTGCAGACAATCTCCGACTATCCGCTGGTTGAGGCCATACACCAAAGAGTTGTAAAAAATCCAGTCGTGCCAGATGCGGCAAGTAGGGGGAAGCTAAAAGAGAATCAAAGTGCTCTATTTAGCGAAAAATACAGAGATTATATAAATCTCGGTATTGAAGAATGGCGAAAAACGTATGAGACATTGAAACCAATGGGAAAGAAATCAATTCTCTTTATTATGACTGATGATACAAAGAATTGTGATGAGGTTGCGGAATATATTGAGACAAGCTTCGCAGATTTGAAAGGGGCCGTTTTAACTATTCATACGAATAAAAGTGGCGAAATATCCGAAAGCGTTACTGGTAAAAGCAAAGAGGAGCTAGATTTACTTAGAAAGCAGGCAAACGACATAGATGGTTGGGAAAGCCCGTTTAAGGTGATTATTTCAGTGATGATGCTTAAGGAGGGTTGGGATGTTAAAAATGTCACAACAATCGTTGGATTGAGACCATATGCGGCAGACTCGAAAATTCTACCTGAACAGACGCTCGGACGCGGCCTCCGAAGAATGTTTTTTGGCCGAGACGATGTCGAGGAATATGTGAGTGTGGTTGGCACTCCGGCATTTATGGATTTCGTGGAATCAATAAATGGCGAGGGTGTGATTCTCGAAAAGAAAGCCATGGGAGTTGGTGCAAAACCGCTTGCACCAATGGTTATTGAGGTAGATAAGGAAAATCCCAAGAAAGATATTGAAAAGCTAGATATCGAGATCCCGGTAATGTCTCCAAGGATTCAAAGAGAATATAAAAATCTCGCCGAATTAGACGTTTCTATATTTGGGAATAAGAGAGTTAAGATAAAAACTTTTTCTGAAGAGGAAAAAAGAGAGATTGTGTTCAAAGATGTAGTTGATGAAAAAACACATCATACGACCATATTGACTGGGGATATTGAGCCGGATTATCAAAGTGTTATTGGCTTTTTTGCTCAAGCAGTAATGAGAGATTTGAGATTGTTTGGTTGTTACGATATTTTATTCGGCAAGGTAAAAGAGTTTATTCAGAGTTATATGTTTGACCAGCCGGCGGATTTATCAGATCTAAATACCTTAAGGAATTTATCGGAAGTAGAGTATATAAAACTCATCAAAGATTCATTCAAAAAGGCCATTAATGAACTTACAGTTCAGGATAGGGGTGACACCGAGATTAAAAATTATATAAAGGTCAGTGAGGCGAGGCCGTTTGTGGTTAACGATAAATCATTTTTTACTCCTAAAAAGTCAGTTTTCAATAAAATTGTTGGTGATAGTAATTTTGAGTTAGAATTCGCAAGTTTTATTGAAAACTGTGATGATATAATTTCTTTCGCAAAGAATTTCCAAAATAAAGAAGCGAGCGCACTTCGAATTGAGTATAAAAATTCCGAAGGTTTTATCGCCACCTACTATCCCGATTTCTTTGTTAAAAAAGATGATAAGACAGTATATATAATTGAGACCAAAGGAAGAGAAGAAGAAGACGATAAGTTGAAATTTGAACGATTACAGAAATGGTGTGAAGATGTCGATAGTAGACAAAGTAGAATAATATATAAAACTCTGTATATAAAACAAGAGGAATGGGATAAAAATAGGTTAAAGAATTTTGATGAGATTGTAAGAGTCTTTGGTAAATAACCAATTCATAATAAAAAATCGTTAATTAATGGTTTTTATTCTAGATATAACACTCGCCAACACACATAGTTTAGAATGGTTTGCAGTCGCTCGTTCTTGCTGTAATTCTTAGTCGCTAAGCTGGTTCTATCGTGAGTTAGTGGAAATATACCCGATTGGTAAATTCCGACCGTTTAAAGCTGTTTTAAAGGGATTACTTGGTATTTTAAATGTGCTTCTATACTGTTGATTTTACTACATAAAACAACTTGAAGATTTCTTCAATTGATTTGCCTCTCTAAATTTTTAGATACTAGAGAAACACTGACTTAAAGGGGTTTATTTTTAGTCTGATGAAGAAACCAATTTTTTGGTTTCTTTAGGATGATCTTGGAAAAACTTGGTTTATAGAAACTTATTTTATGGGAAGATTTGTATGATAAACATCCAAAAGATTCAATGGGTAGTAATAAACAAGATTGGTGTCAATTGCTGATGTTTTATAAATTTCTATTTTATTTACCAAGATAGAACTCATACACCTATCTTCATTTTCGTAGTTTCTATAATATCCGCAGTCATCCTCATTTTTTGTTCCGGTTATTCTAAAAACTACATTTGGATTATCTTCAATGAAGCGACGGAATTTATAAAACATTATTTCATCATCGGTAATAGATTTCCCAAAAAAAGTGGAAGATGGTTTTGCCCAAAACGAATCAAGAGTATATTGGTCGTTAATCTTTTCTAGATCGTCTTTCTCTATGTCATAATATAGAAAACCATACCCATTATATGCGGCCATACCATAGTAGGTTACTTGTTTAGGAAGGTTATTAAATTTAGCGATTTTGAATGGTAAGAAAGAGAGGATAAGAATACAGATAACGATTAATGAAATTGTTGACACTAGTCGTGGTTTAAACATTGTTTTATTGACTAACAGTACCTAATTAATATATAAGCCAATGCACAAGCATTTTTAAGAAATAAGCTAAAAGAACTAACGCAACTATTCCAGGAATTATCGTTTCCAATAATTCTTTAATAAATGCCGTTAGTAATCCAAAAAACTCTTTAATTGAAATTCTCTCTTTTTTGACCTCGTTCTTATCTTTTGGTTTTAAGAAAGCTGGAATATCCCACTGATCTTTATTTTTATTATCCATTTTTATACTTTTCTTCTTGTAATCTGACCTTTAGCGTCGTTCCAAGTGCTGATTTTAAACTGTAAGACTCTTCTTCTATCCTGAACTTTGTTGTATCTAACAAATCTCCACCTGGGATCATGTAAGCTTCTGGTAATGTACGTTGGAGCTCAAACAAATTCCTATTTTCCTTATCGATACAAAAACGGATAATATATAGCCAAAATTTATTTGGATATTTTTTAAGGCAATCAATCTGTGTGTGGTGTAAGCTCTGCCAGGTGTATGTATTCCAACTCTCACTTACTCCCTTAACCTCGATAAATCGTTCTTCTTTTGTATTATTGGAATGAATATCATAGCCAACTTTTTTGTGTGAAAAATCTTCAGGTTTTCTTCCCTTTTTAATTTCGTATTCCATTACAATTTCCATAGCTCTTCTACTAATATCTGTAGCCCAAGACATAAAAGCTTTTTATGCTGTCTAGGAAACACAAAGCTCCCAGCCAGCGATTTCTTGCGAAACCCATATCCCTTTCGAGATATGACCGTCAAAGGTGCTCTGACTAGGAGCTTTTTGCCTTTGACGGTATTTGTTTAACCCTGCCGTTTATTGCTGAACGGTTTAGGCATCTTATATTAAGTTGTTGCCCTAATTATAGTGTTGGTTTAAGCTGAAAATCAACCATGGAAAATAAAGTAAAAGATGTACTTGAGTCCGAAGAATTTTTAGAATTCTTAAGCCAATTGAAGAAAAGAGATAGAACGAAAGCTGTTTCGATTCTGCTATATGTGATGCCCATAAAAAGACGCCTCGCCTCAAGAAAAGCCCTATCTCAAGAAAAAGGCATCACGGCCTATACATCTAAGCAGTTTAAAGACGATGTTATTAAAGTACGAAAGATACTTAGCATTCCTAGATCATTGAGCAGAAATTTTGTCACGAGGAAGATTGGTGATGAGCCAGAGGAGAATATATATTTTTCATTAAAATCGTCAAAGATGAATGTGAAGCTGAAACATTGTGTGGAACACTTGTTGAAAAAGTACAATCTAGAAGACTATTTTTATAACGACGTCCAATGGCAGATATTAAATAATGTACCGCCACATGACTACTCGATATACAATCTCGAGTTTTTAAAATCATTGGTTCAACGGAAGAATTGGAGAAAAATTCCATCGGCGGGTTTATCTACCGGGGAGAAATTTATCTTAAAGCAAGAGGTTAGACGAGAACTCAAAATTAAGGATGGCAGACCACTCAAGGAATCGGCAAAAGATTACGCCGTTTTTCTAGATATACTCGGCAAGTCCAAGAACAACCGTCGCCGGATAAGAAATCTGGATGATACGCTGAAAACTTTTAGCGGTAAGAAATACAAGGAATTAGCCAATGAATTGCAAAAATCACAATATTTACCGGATGAAATAGATAGGCTCGAAAAGAGAAAATATCGTTTCAAAAAACGGCATCCATTCCTGAAAGTCAAAAAATAAGGTCTACATCTGTTAATCAGATTTTTGTATACATTGAACTCCAAGAAACTGGAGTTTTTTATGTCTTACCCAAAAACAATCAAAAAATCTACGGATGGAAAAGCTACCATCGAAAAAGCCGCCGAGGCTCTAGCTGAGTTATTTGTCCAACAAATTGATTCCTCGATTGAAAACAAAGGTCGGCGGACAAAGAAACACCATAAAAAAAATGATTGAAATAACCCAAATTTTAACTGAAAACCACATGGAGTATAAAAATGTTAGCCGGGATACAATAGCGGTTGTTTGCCCTTTCTGTGAGAAAGAGCTCCCCGGTGGACTATTTTTGACAGAACTTTATATAAATAAGACTAGTGGATTTTGCTCCTGTAATAACAGGCAGTGCGGTTGGTCTGGGGATTTTACTGAATACGCTAAAAATCTAGGTCTGACACGCGAAGAGCCTAATTTAAAAGCGGCAATTGCAGACAATGGACGGCAGCAAATTCAAATCCGTCCGAAAGTGAATTTTCATCTCTGGTCTGTAAGTGAGATTCTAGAACACGATTTCGGTGAGCAGGATTGGATTGTTAAAAAGTTAATACCCGTCGAGGCTGTGACCATTCTCTCGGGCAATCCTCAAAACTTCAAAACGTGGGTAACCATCGAAATTGCACGATGCGTTAGTATGGGTACCCCTTTTCTTGGAGAATTTGCGACAACTCAAGCGGCAGTGCTTATCGTGGATGAGGAGGATCATCTCCGCTACTTGAAGAAACGGTTGAATATTTTAGGAGTGCCTTCCACAGTGCCGATCTATTATTTATCCCAAAATGGCGTGAAAGTAGATGATGATAAATGGTTGAATACCCTAATGTCGATGGCTGAAGAATATTCAATCAAGCTGATAATATTCGACTCTTTCATTAGAATCCACTCGAGTAAGGAAAATGATGCGGGAGAAATGTCTCGTGTTTTCGATAAGATTAGAGAATTTAGCAAGTTGGGTGTTGCTGTGCTTATCACTCATCACCACCGTAAGGAATTTATGGGGCAGAGGGACCCCTCACAGAGCATTCGTGGTTCTTCTGATATACAGGCGGCCGTAGACTGTCATCTTTCTCTCGAGAAACTCGACGATTACATTGCTGTTACTCAAAGTAAGCTCAGGGTCGACGAACCGATTAGGCCATTTAAAATCCTCATAAATCATTCTGAGGATGGTTCCATGTCTTTGGAATACGGCGGCGAATTGCCGGGGAAAGAGATAAACAAAGATAAGGCGAAACCCGTAATTCTGGACATCCTTAAAGGAGGTGAACACTTCCTAGCCGAACTTGACCCAAAAATCACATCCGTTCTACCAATCGGAAAACAAGCCATAGGTATGGCATTAAAGGAACTTCAAGAATCTAAGGAAATTTTAGTAAGAACTGGAGAAAGAAATAAAAAGTTTTATTCCCTGCCGAATTCATCCGACGATGACGGCAGTGTTTAGTTCTTTAGTTTTATAACTACATATATGTATTAAAAAACTAAAAAACTGGTGGTCGGTGGGTATAACTAGAGGTTGATTTTATATCAGTTAGTACCAAAAATAAAATAAACAGTCGTTAAAAATCTTAAAAAAATGGAAAAAGAAAATAAGAAAATTGCAGTAGGGTATTGCCGAGTGTCAACGGACGAGCAAGCGAACCAGGGCCTATCTTTAGATGTTCAGGAATCTGCTTGTAAAAATAAGATAGAACAGGATGGATATAAACTGTTAGAAATATTTCGGGATGAGGGTATAAGCGCAGGCACTCTTAAAAGACCGGGGATTCAAGAAATCATGAGTCTAACCGCCGCTCAGAAAATAAACGCCGTATACGCCATTAGTAGCGACAGAATTGCGAGAAACACAATGGATCACCTTTTCTTTAGAGATTTGCTTAGAAAAAACAAAGTTGAACTTCGATACGTATATCAGCCAGCTATGGACGATTCCGCTGGTGGTAGAACGATGGATACGATGATGGCGACCTTCAATGAGATGCAAAGACTTCAAACATCCGAGAAAGTTAAGAAAACCCTTTATGAGAAAGCCAAGGCGGGGTATTTCCCAAGCAGTGCTCCCGTGGGCTACAAGAACATCGATAATCCCGACACTTCCAGTAGTAGATTAGCGAGGAAGATTATCGTTCCAGATGAAATGGCTCCTTTCATTACCGAGGCGTTTAAACTCTATTCAACTGGCACTTACAATGGCTACGACCTCTGCGATTTAATAAATGCCAAGGGCTTGCGAAACAAACAGGGGAAGAGGTTTTCACCAAGTCAGTTTTATTTATTGCTAAAAAATCGCATCTATATCGGTGAAGTAAGATGGGGTGAGATAATCGTAGAAAAAGGACAGCATGAGCCTCTTATAGACCAAGCAACCTTTGACCAAGTACAACTCGTGATAGCGGGGCATAGTTATCATGCTTCAAGAAGAAGAAAGCACTTTTGGTTATTAAGTGGTTTCGTCTATTGCCCAGAGCATAAAAAGCGTTTTACCGCCGAATGGCATAACCACAAAGGCATAGCGTATTACCATTGCTCAAATCGTCTCGGTTGTGGAAAATATGTTGAGGTCAACGAATTGGAAAATCAGATAGCCGATAAATTTAAGGATTTACAATTTAACGAGACATTTATTGAAAAGGTGATTACGAAAGTCAGGGGGATATTTTATGATCGGAGAAAGCAATATGACGGCAGGAGGCAGGGGCTTATTACTCAAAAAACCGCTCTTGAAAACAAGAGAAGGAAAATAGAGGAAAAACTACTCTCCGGCACGCTTTCGGATAGTGATTTTGAAAGATTAAGAGATGAAACAAAAGCGGAAATTTCAAGCATTGAAGAGCGCCTGTTTGAATTGGAGAGTACTCAGGAAGCACGAGTCGATATTACTCATGAAATCCTTCGTTTTACCCGGGATATCTATCGAACCTATAGAACAGCCTCACCGACGCTGAAACGCCATTATCTCGCCTTCTTTTGGGATAAATTCGAGGTCGTAGACGGAGTTATATTAAACTCTTATCCCTCCCTCGTTTTCAAGGAACTTTTGCAGTTGGAACAGCTTTACTGCAAAGACAGAAAAACCAAAGAAGCCATTGATTCCTTGGGAAATCATAGCGGTATATTAAGACCATCTGTGCTCCTCGGGTAGGACTCGAACCTACAACCATCGCCTTACACGTATCCTATAGTTTCCTAAAGGGGTGGACTATATCACCATCCATCAAGGATGTTTCGGTATCTAGTCTCTACGGTGCCCCCTCAAAGCGAGGGGTTCCCACGGTGTTCGCATATCCTTTTAAGATTTAGCCTTCACCGTTATCCCGAAATTTTTCAAACCGCCTTTCGACGATAAGCTGCCTAACCGACAGGGCGCCGCTCTACCATTGAGCTACCGAGGAATCTTGTTTGCTATCAAATAGCGAATTTATTATAGTATAACTTACATGGAACGCAAGGAATTAATCCGCACGATTTATTTATACCTCTTCTCTTTGGTGGGGTTGGTTATCGTTGTCATCGGGCTCGTGAATCTTGTCGATTTGGGATTGAAGGCTTTTGTCTTCAAAAATGCCGACCAGCCGATAAATTATCCGTCCTATCCATATCCGACGAAGGTAATGGCTCCTAATGGCCAGGAAAGTGCAATGACACCGGAAGAAGAGGCGAAATACAAAGCCGAGCAGATGGAAGCGGAGAAAAAACAGCGGCAGAGCGAGCGCGAGCGGAGCGCCTCCCAGGCACTCGCGATGATTATTATCGGCGCACCCCTTTTTATTTATCATTGGCGGATGATTCAAAGCGAGAAAAAACGCAACTAGGAATTTTTGCCGGAATGCCCCTATAGCTCAGTTGGTAGAGCAACTCCCTTTTAAGGAGATGGTCTCAGGTTCGAATCCTGATGGGGGCACAGAAGGTTTCAACCAGAAGCATTTCATTCGAAAACACGCTATCAAATTCCCCGGCGTGGAATTTGCGCTCGCTCTCGGCCTCACTCTCTCGCTTCGCTCGAACCGTGCCCGTTCGGCTTGCGAGACGGTTTTCTCATAAAATGCTTCTGGTTTCAGAGATATAGAAAGTAAAAAGCGATATTCAACTCCCTGATAGGGGCACAAGATAGTGATATAATTATGTTATGAAAAAAATCACTTATATCGGTTTAGTGTTCGGCACAGTGGCGGCATTCATGTTCGGGGGAGCGCTTCTTACGGAGTATATACTGAAGATTGGCGTGCTCGGCACAGGTAATCTGAAATACTTCGCAATTATAGGTTTAACGGCCGCCGTTATCACTTTTCTCATCTCGCGGAAAAAAGCGCTCACCGTCGCCGTCTTTATTGGCTGTATTCTCATTCCGTACGCGGCATTTATGGTTGGGCAAATTGATTTCTATATGGTGGATGATAACTTGGCGCAGGGGATTACTGTGGTAGAAGTACGACCTACAATGAATAAAATTGTTTTTGGAACGCCGGATAAAGGCGACGTGATTGTTTGGGGCGGTCCGCAGACGCTCGCGTTGCATCCCGGAGAAAATCGGGTGAAGCTCGGCCGATTTGATATGCCGGCCGGCACGTATAAAGGCGGATCGGTATCCATCGGTGATATTCAAGTGGATATCAGAGCGGATCTTGCGGCTATGACCGATCCTATAGGTGGTCAGTCTATTGATGCGGCCCATTACGAAGAAGCGTTCAATAATATTAAGGCGAGAATGACAGGAAGCGTGGGCGGGTTCAATATAAAATTGATCAACTCGTCGCTTGCGGGCGCAATCGGCACTTTTACCATTAGCGTTGGAAGTATGACACAGCAACTTCCGATTCCGGAAATTAAATATCCTGGCATGGGCGGACCGGATATTACGTTGGATATTGTACTGGATGAAATGGGTAAACCTGACCCGTCAAAAATCCGCGCCATTGTGGATATGCCGCCGGGCGTAGGCGGCGCGTTTCCGCAAGTTCCAGGAGTGGAATTTCATTAAAGAAACCATTAACGGATAACTATTTCTGATATAATTAATCCGCATGTTTGATTTTTTTAACGCCGCTATTTTAGGTGTCGTCGAGGGATTCACGGAATTCCTGCCGATTTCTTCCACCGGCCATTTGATCCTCGCCTCGCGCCTTTTAGGCATCGCTCCGGATGATTTCGTGAAGAGTTTCCAGATTACAATTCAACTTGGGGCCATTCTCGCGGTCGTCGCGCTTTATTGGAAGAGGCTTTTCACGGACTTTGCCGTCATGAAAAAAATTGCCTTCGCTTTTATTCCCACCGGCATTATCGGCTTTGCACTCTACAAAACGGTGAAGTCTGTTTTTCTGGAGAGCGAAACCATCGTGCTTTGGTCGCTCCTTATCGGGGGTATTATTCTTATCGCCTTTGAGTGGTGGCACCGCGAGAGGGAAGACGCGGCACAGGATTTAGACGCGCTGACTTATCAACAGTCTTTCTTTATCGGCTTAGCTCAAAGCGTTTCGATAATTCCCGGCGTTTCCCGGGCCGCGGCCACCATTATGGGCGGACTTTTGGTAGGCGTGAGCCGGCGGACCATCGTTGAATTCTCTTTTCTGCTCGCCGTGCCGACGATGGTTGCCGCAACGGGATATGACCTCATAAAAAATGCCGGAACATTCTCTTCGGCGGACTTCGGCGTCCTCGTCGTGGGATTCATGGTCTCGTTCGCCGTCGCGATGGTCGCGATCAGATTCTTCATAAGCTACGTCCAGCGCCACACCTTCACCGCCTTCGGTATTTATCGCATCATTCTCGCTCTAATCTTCTTCTTATTTATATGAAAACCCGGTGCTATTGGAACGGCAGAATTACGACGCTCGATAAAATAAAGATCGATCCCTATGACCTCGGCTTGCTTCGGGGCTACGGCGTTTTCGACGTGATGTGCACGCAGAACGGGAAGGCATTCCTGATCAACGAACACTGGAGGCGGCTTCAGAATTCCGCGAAAACGCTTAATTTGAAAATACCCGTCTCGAGAAAAAAATACGCGGAAACCGTGAAAAAACTCCTCGCGCTCAACAAATTCCCGAAGGCCAACATTCGGACGGTGCTCACGGGCGGCATCAGCTCCAATGCCTTCCGTTACGAACCGGGCCGGGAAACTTTTTTCATCCTCATTGAGAAATTTCGTTCTCTTCCCGAAAAAATATATTCCGAGGGAGCCGGCGCGGTGACTCTCGAATACCAGCGGGATTTGCCGGAGGCGAAAATCACCAATTATGTGGAGGCAATCGAACACCAGAAAAT
Source organism: Patescibacteria group bacterium (assembly GCA_038065455.1). Lineage (GTDB taxonomy): Bacteria > Patescibacteriota > Minisyncoccia > UBA6257 > GWB1-50-10 > JBBTQX01. The sequence goes on along the minus strand of JBBTQX010000002.1, from coordinate 97,199 downwards.
GAAGGATAAAAAAGGCGCGCTGGAGATCATTTTCGTCAAGAATGGAAAAGCGCTTGAAGCCTCGACCAGCAACATTTTTATCGTGAAGAACCGAAAGGTCGTGACGCCTCGGCGAGGTATCCTTATCGGCATGACGAGAAATCTGACGCTTTGGCTCGCGAAGAAAAACGGCTTCAAAACGGAGGAGCGCGATATTTCCGAAAAGGAATTTCGGGGAGCGGATGAATTATTCCTCACGGCGACGAACAAGGATATCGTGCCGATTGTGAAGGTGAATGGGAAAAAGGCGGGAATGGGCCGACCGGGTCCGGTCACAAAGGCTTTAATGAAAGCTTTTCAAAAATTCGCGGAGCAATTTTGATATACTGAATGTATGGCTAAATCAATCGAGCCGAAATTAGCCTCCGGTTTCCGGGATTATCTGCCCCAAGACGCGACTGCCCGGGAATGGATGATAGAAACCATTAAAGCCGTTTTCAAACGATTCGGTTTTGCGCCGCTCGATACGCCTGGCGTGGAGCGAGAGGAAATTTTGACCGGCGGCGACGCGAATTTCAAAAAACAGATTTTTAAGCTTAGTCTCGCAGGCCAGGATGAAAAAACCGCCCTACGCTTCGATCTCACGGTGCCTTTGGCGCGCGTCGTGGCCGGCTATTCGAGCGAGATTTCAAAACCTTTCAAAAGATATCAAGTTGGGAGCGTTTGGCGGGGGGAGCGCGCCCAGGCCGGCCGCTACCGCGAATTCCTGCAGTTTGATGCCGATATCGTCGGGGCATCGTCTATCGCGGCCGATGCCGAATTCATCTCGCTCGTCTATGAAGCGTTCTCCGCGCTTGGACTCAAAAAATTCATCATCCGCGTGAATAACCGGAAAATTTTAAACGCGCTTCCCGAATCCGCGAATTTTCCGAAAGCGAAAACGGGAGATGTGCTGAGAATAATGGACAAGCTGGATAAATCCGGCTGGAAGAGCGTGGAGGCCGAATTGGTTTCCGGGCCGAAGCTGAAAAAAGAATCCGTCGCGCGCATCAAAGAATTTTTGAATATCAAAGGAACGAACGGCGAGATATTAGGAAGCCTTATTGAGATTTTTGGGAAAGCCGGCGCTTCAAGGGATGGTGTGGATGAATTGGCGAGATTGAGGGCGAATATCGAAGCATTGGGCGTGCCGGACGGAAATTGGAAAATAGACCTTTCGGTCGCGCGCGGCTTGGGCTACTACACCGGCATGGTTTTTGAAACCGTCGTAAACGAATATCCTGATTTGGGTTCGGTTGCCTCGGGCGGGCGGTATGATGATTTGGTTTCCCGCTTCGGAACGGCCTCGATTCCGGCGACCGGGGGCTCCATCGGCGTGGATCGGCTCTTCGTAGCTTTGGAGAAGCTCAAGCTTTTTCCCAATTTCAGCGCGAATGCGAGCGTTCTTCTCCTGAATTTCGACGATGAATCCGAAATGATTTGCGAGTCGCTTGCGACCGATTTGCGCCAAGGGGGCATTTCGACCGAGTTCTATCTCGGCCAGGAAAAGACTTTGCGGGGCCAGCTGGCCTATGCCGCGAAAGGAAATTACCCCTTCGTGATTATCCTGGGCTCCGATGAGCGCAAAAAAGAAACGGTGCAGGTGAAGAATATGAGAGAAAGGACGCAGGAAGAAATCGAGAAGGACGACATTTTGGAATATTTGAAAAACATCCTAAATTGTTAGTCAAAAATAAGGTGGTGTCTTTAAAGACACCACCGAGTATTTAATATGCCACAAGAAAATAAATCAAAAAAACTTGAAGAGTTGAAAGCCAGAATGGCGGGGGACGAATCCCTGCCGCTTCAGGAAGCTAATTTTGTTTTCGGGGAGGGGAGCGCCCAAAGCGAGGTGATGTTTATCGGCGAGGCGCCGGGAGCGTCGGAAGACAAGTTGGGCCGGCCGTTCGTGGGACGCGCCGGAAAACTTTTGGATAAGCTAATCGATAGCATCGGCTGGAAACGGGAAGATATTTATATTTCCAATATCGTGAAGCGCCGCCCGCCGGAGAATCGCGACCCGTTTCCGGAGGAGTTGGAGGCCTATCGCCCGTACCTTACGGAGGAGATAGAAACATTGAATCCGAAGATTATCGCGCCGTTGGGGCGATATTCGATGAACTACATTCTTCCGCTCGCAAAGATTTCTAACGACCACGGTCGGGTCTTCTGGTGGGGCGAGCGGCTCGTGATTCCTCTTTATCACCCCGCCGCCGCACTCCGCGCCACGAATGTCTTAAGAGCGCTCGAGATAGATTTTCATAAATTGAAGCTTCTGCCTGGGAAGTATGATGAATTCCTCGCCGAGCGCCGGGTAAAGCAAAAGGCGAATCCTGCGGAGCATAAAGACAAGATAGAGCAGGAAAATCTGCTATAATAAAAAAATGAGGTCAATCAACTTCCCCAAGCTAATCATCGCAATCGTAATTTCGGAGCTGGTCGGAGTAATCGGCTCGTTTTTCACGGCGTGGGCGATCCCTTCGTGGTATACCGAGCTTATAAAGCCGGTAATAAATCCGCCGGGTTGGCTTTTCGGTCCCGTCTGGACGGCGCTTTATCTCTTGATGGGCATTGCGGCATATATCGTATGGACGAATGGTTGGGAGAATAAGGAGGTGAGATTGGCGCTTGGAGTTTTCGGCATCCAATTGGCTTTGAATGCGGCCTGGTCCATCGTCTTCTTTGGCTTGCAAAGCCCCGGACCGGCTCTTATCGAGTTGATTTCGCTTTGGGTTGCGGTTCTCGCGACGATTATCTCGTTTTCCAAAATCTCCCGTCCGGCCGCCTGGCTTTTGGCACCGTACATCGTTTGGGTAACCTTCGCGACCTATCTGAACTGGTCCATCTGGCTTCTGAATTAAAAAACCAATCGTATGTCCGATAAACTTCTAAACTCCAGCCAGCGGGAGGCGGTGGAGACAATTAAGGGGCCGGTCTTGGTGATTGCGGGGCCGGGCTCGGGAAAAACGCGGGTTATCGAATACCGCGTTTTGAATTTGATAGAACACGGCATAAAGCCCGAATCTATTTTGCTTTTGACCTTCACGCGCCGGGCATCCGCCGAGATGCTTAACCGCGCAGCCGAACACGACCCCCGCGCTTGCAAGGTGGAGGGCGGCACATTCCATTCGTTCGCTTATAAATTATTGAAGCAATATGGCGCGCAGATTGGCTTGCCGAAGAATCTCATAATTATGGATGAAGACGACGCGCAGGAAGCAGTGGGGAAGATTGCGACGAGATTGGGATTTTCGGGCGGGGATAAGAAATTTCCCCAAAAGGGCACGCTCCGAAATATCATTAGCGGCGCCTTGAACAAAAATCTTTCGATAGAGGGGATACTGGAAAAGGAATACGAGCACTTGAGCCAATTCGTCGGAGATATTGAGCGGGTCAAGAAGAATTATGCCGAATACAAGAAGGAAAACGGCTATCTGGATTATGACGATCTCCTGTTCTATGCCCGCGAAGTCCTGAAAGACGAGCAAATCAGGAATATCCTCTCCCAAAAATATGAATACATAATGGTGGACGAATACCAGGACACGAACAAAATGCAGGGCGATATCACTTATCTTTTGGCTTCCAAGCACAAGAATGTGATGGTGGTGGGGGATGACGCGCAGAGCATCTACGGCTTCCGCGGCGCCTATCACGAAAACATTATGAATTTTCCCGACCAGTTCAAGGAGTGCAAGCTCGTGAAGCTGGAGAGCAATTATCGGAGCACGCAGGCAATATTGGATTTGTCGAATTCGGTTCTCGACAACATGGAGAACAAGTTTAAGAAAGTTCTGACGGCTGCCCGGGAAAGTACGGGGGAGAAACCGACGATAATGTATTTCGGCGATGCGGAAGACGAAGCGGAATGGATAAAGGAGACTATTCAGGAAGCGGTACTGGACGGTATGCCTTTCGCGCATCAGGCGGTGCTTTTCCGCTCATCTTATATTTCCATCCCGCTTCAGGCGGAGCTTGCCCGCGCGCGGATTCCATTCAAATTTTTCGGCGGATTGAAATTCTACGAAACGGCGCACGTGAAAGATGTGCTCGCGCATTTGAAAATACTCGCGAACTTCAAAGACGAATTGAGCTGGAGCCGGGTTCTTACGCTTTTGCCGGGCATCGGGGGAAAGACGGCGGAGAATATTTCTTCAACAATACATCGAGCGGAGGATTGGGATTCGGCGCTCGCCGCTCTCGATGAATATTCCGCCGGATACAAGTATTCGCCCTATCTCCTGGATTTGAAGGAAACTCTTGCGGAAGCTTTCCAAGATAAAACGGTCTCCGAGAAGTTCGGTCTTGTTGCCGATTACTATCTGCCGTTTCTGAAAGACAAGTTCGACGAGTGGCCGAATCGGCTGAACGATTTGGAAGCCATCCGACCGATCGCAGATAATTATACGGACTTGAACGATTTGCTGGCGGATTTGGCGATAGAGATACCGGAAGAAAACCAGAAAGGAAAAGACTCGGAAAAAGACGAGGAAAAGCCCCTTACTCTTTCCACCATTCACTCGGCGAAAGGCTTGGAATGGGATGCGGTGTATCTTCTCGGAATAATAGAAGGAATTCTGCCTTCTAAAATGGCTTTGAAGTCGAAAGATGAAATCGAGGAAGAGCGCCGGCTTTTCTATGTTGCCATTACCCGCGCCCGGAATAAACTATTTCTCCTATTCCATTTAGCGGGAAATATGGGTCCAATGTCCTTCAATCGGCTTTCGCGTTTTCTGGACGACCCGAGCGTGCTCTTGAGCGTCCAGCACAAAGACCTTTCGATGGGGAACGCCAAAAAAAAGACCAACTATAACGACGAAACGGACGGGATAGATGACGATGAATCGGTGGAATATTAGTCAAGTTGACTGGGAATAATGTTCCCCCATAATTAAGGGATATGCCAAAAGTAATAATCTACAGCACTCCGAGTTGTGTGTTTTGCAAAATGGCCAAGGCCTATTTCCAGGCCAACAATGTCGCGTTCGAAGAAAAAGACGTTTCCGTGGATATTCCAGCCCAGAAAAGGATGATTGATATATCCGGCCAGATGGGCGTGCCGGTTATCGAGGTGGACGACAAAATTATTATCGGTTTCGACAAGGCGAAGCTTGCCCAACTTCTAAAAATTTAACTCCATCAAATGAAAAAGCGGGATGTCTATGCCGCTTCGCTCGTTCTCCATAAAAAATATTCGGGGAAGCTTGAGATTGCGAGTAAAGTGCCGCTCAAAAATAGGGCGGATCTTACGCTTGCATACACGCCGGGCGTGGGCGCGGTGAGCCGAGTCATCGGGAAAGATAAAAAGCTCGCGGAAATATACACGCTCAAAAGCAATACAGTGGCAATCGTTTCGGATGGCTCGGCCATTTTGGGTTTGGGCAATCTTGGAGCGGAGGCGGCCATTCCCGTAATGGAAGGGAAAGCTATTCTTTTCAAAGCATTCGCGAACGTGGATGCTTTTCCGATTTGCTTAGACACCCAAGACCCGGATGAGATAGTGGAAACGGTAAAAAGAATCGCGCCGGTCTTCGGCGGAATAAATCTGGAAGATATTTCCGCGCCGCGCTGTTTCGAGATAGAAGCGCGCCTCAAAAAAGAATTGAAAATCCCCGTGATGCACGACGACCAGCACGGCACGGCGACAGTCGTCCTCGCGGCGCTCATAAACGCTTTAAAGGTGCGCGGCCTCACGAAAGAAAAAGCGAAACTGGTTTTGAATGGCGCGGGCGCGGCCGGAAACGCCATTGCGCAGCTGCTTTTGAAATTCGGCTTCAAAAATATCGTCCTCGTTGATTCCAAGGGCACTATATATGAAGGCCGGCCCGGCTTGGATGAATACAAGAAGAAACTCGCGAAATCGACGAATAAAAAGAAGATGAAGGGTGGATTAGAAGAAAGCCTGAAGGGCACCGACATATTCATCGGGGTGAGCAAAGCTGGACTCCTCACGCCCCGAATGATAAGAGAAATGAACCCGAAGCCAATTATTTTTGCCATGGCCAATCCGGTACCGGAGATAATGCCGGACGAGGCAAAGAAAGCCGGTGCTTGGATAATCGCGACCGGGCGCTCGGATTTTCCGAACCAGATAAACAACGTGCTGGCTTTTCCGGGAATTTTCCGGGGAGCGCTGGATCACAAAGTGAGGGATATTACGGACGAGATGCTCGTCAAAGCCGCCAAAAATCTCGCTGCTATAATCAAGCACCCGAATCGCGAAAGAATCCTGCCGGACGCTTTTGATAAAGCAGTTGTGAAAGCGATCGCCCGCGCGATACAATAAAGAGCGCAATATGAATTATTTCAAAAAACCCTGGGTATTGGCGGTTTTGGGCATTGTAATCGTAATCGCGGTTTTCCTTGTCTTTTCGGGTAAGAGCAAATCGCCCTTTGAAACCGCGAGAGTCGTTCGGGGGAGCGTTTCCGAAGAGGTTTCGGTTACGGGCAAGGTGAAGCCGGCAAAGAATGTTGACCTGGCTTTTGAAAAGAGCGGCCGCATTGCGGCGGTCAATGCCCAAGTTGGCGATCGCGTTTATATCGGCGAATCGGTGATTGCTCTGGACGCGGTCGAATTCGAGGCCCAACTTTCCAAAGCCGAAGCGGATCTCGCCGCGCAAAATTCGGATTTGGCCAAGGCCGAGATTATCCTTTCAAATTATTACGGAAGTATTCCGGATATTTTGAATAACGCTTATGCCAAAGCCGACGATGCCGTAAGAAAACAGCTGGACGCGCTTTTTACGAACGACGATTTGCAGAATCCGAGCCTGACTTTCCAGACCAAAGATATCGCGATAGACAACAATTTGAGGCAGCTGCGCCTTTCGGCGACGAGCGATCTCGCCGGCTGGTCGTCGGATCTCGCCGTCATGGCCGGAATGGATTCCAAAATCGAATTTCAGAATTATCTCGTGAAGTCCAAAAATTATCTGACGACTGTTCGCTCCCTGCTTTCGAAGGCAATGGAGGCAGTCGTGAATGCGGCCGATTCGTCTTTAACCCAATCTTTAATCGACTCCTATAAAACGAATATCAATACTGCCCGGACGAATGTGAACGCCGTTCTTGCGGATATCACGGACCAGGAACAATCCATATCGGCCCAGAAAGCCGCCGTCGCTTCGCTCGAAGCAAACGTGAAATCATATGAAGCCGGACTGGCGAATATAAAAGCGCAGATATCGAAAACCGTAATTTACTCGCCGATCTCGGGCGTCGTGACGTTCCAAAACGCTAAGGTCGGCGAAATTGCTTCGCCGGGCGCGCTCATGGTTTCGATTATTTCCGCCAGCAATTTCGAAGTGGAAGCCAACGTGCCGGAAGCCGACATCGCCAAAATCAAAGTCGGCGAAGAGGGCACTGTTACATTGGATACGTACGGTAACGATATTATTTTCAACATTAAAGTTTCTTCAATTGAGCCGGCCGAGACCGTGGTCGAGGGTGTAGCCACTTACAAAACAAAATTCCAGTTTTTGAAGAATGATGATCGGGTGAAGTCCGGCATGACGGCCAATATCACCGTCTTTACCGATAAGCGCGAGAATGCACTCACGATTCCGCAAAGAGCGGTCACTAATCAGAACGGCGAAAAATTTGTGCTTGTGGATAAAGGGAACGGCGTTTCCGAAAAACGCGTCATTGAAACGGGACTTCGAGGAGTGGATGGGAATGTGGAAATACTGAAAGGCCTGGAGGAAAATGAATCGGTAATCACAAATAATCTTTAAATTTTCATGGCTTTAATCGAGGCGGAAGGTCTGGAGAAAACTTACGACGAGGATGGCGGCGCGGTCACACAAGCCGTGCGGGGCGTTACATTTAAAATAAACAAAGGAGAGTTTGTGGCGATTATGGGGCCATCCGGCTCCGGTAAATCGACGCTTCTCCATATTCTCGGATTTCTCGATCGCCAAAGCGGCGGCACTTACCGTTTCGACGGAAAAACCATCGACGATTATTCGCCGGTAGAGCTGGCTCGGGTGCGCAACCGACAAATGGGCTTCGTTTTTCAAACTTTCAATTTGCTGTCCAGAGCATCCGTCCTTGAAAATGTGAAACTGCCCCTTTTGTATTCGGATATCGAAGAATCACTTTGGAACGAGAAAACAATGAAGGCAATTGAAGCCGTCGGCCTTTCCCATCGGGTGAATCACGAATCGGCCAAGCTTTCGGGTGGCGAAAAACAGCGAGTGGCTATCGCGCGGGCGCTCGTGCTCGACCCGCAAATCATCTTCGCCGACGAGCCGACCGGAAACCTGGATTCCAAATCCGGCTTGGCTGTGATGGAAACCATCCAGCACCTGAACGAAAAACACGGCCATACCATTATTCTCATCACCCACGAAACATATACTGCCGAACACGCCGAAAGAATTATCCATATTCTGGACGGTAAGATAGATAAAGACGAAAAAGTCGGCCATCGGCGCCGAAGCGACGAATTTTCAAAATAAATGCATATCAAGTATTCGATGAAAACCGCTTTGAACGGACTCGCGACCCACAAATCCCGATCGGTGCTTACAATTTTGGGAATCGTGATAGGTATCACTTCCATCATTCTCGTAATGTCGCTGGGTCAAGGAGCACAGGATTTGATTTTGGGCCAGGTTCAAGGAATTGGATCTAAAGTTATCGCTATCGTACCCGGCCGACAGCCCAAAGGGCCGACGGATTTTATTTCCACATTCGCTGATTCGCTGAAGTCGAAGGATATCGACGCTTTGAACAAAAAAGCCAATGTACCGCACCTCAACGGTATTATGCCCGTCGTATTTGGTGCGGAAACGGCTGCCTTTGGGAGCGAGACTTATCGGCCGACCATTTTCGGCGTGACCGGACTCTTTTCGGAAATTTACAATATTTATCCTGAGAAGGGCCGGATTTTTTCGGATGATGAAGTGAAAAGTTATGCCGACGTCGTTATTATCGGTTCCAAGGTAAAAGAAGAATTGGTTGGAAACGATGACATTTTAAATCAGAAAATAAAAATCAAGGGCCGAAATTTTCGGGTTATCGGTATCCTGCCTAAAAAAGGCCAGTCGTCGTTTATTAATTTCGATGAAGTGGCTTTCATTCCTTATACCACCGGCCAGCAGTATGTTTTTGGTATCAAACATTTTAATCGCATTGTGGTGGAGACCGATACGGAATCCGCCGTAGCCCAGACGGTCGAGGATGTGAAAGTCACACTCCGGAATTCGCATAATATAGACAACCCCGACAAGGATGATTTCTTCATCGAAACTCAGGCAGAGGCGGTTCAAATGGTCTCAACCATCACGAATGTGCTGACACTTTTTCTTGCGGCAGTGGCCGCAATCTCTCTTCTGGTTGGCGGCATCGGTATTATGAATATTATGCTCGTATCAGTGACCGAACGAACGCGGGAAATTGGCCTTCGAAAAGCACTGGGAGCAACCGAAAAAGATATTCTCGTTCAATTCCTCCTTGAGTCGGTTATTCTCACCGCCGTGGGCGGCGCAATTGGTATTGCTCTTGGCGCTTCGTTATCGTTTCTCATATCCATTGTTTTAAGCAATGTTTTGGCGGTAAATTGGGCTTTTACTTTTCCGGTGGGCGCGGCAGCACTTGGTTTGGGAGTAGCCGCATTCGTGGGCCTAGTTTTTGGCATTTATCCCGCCCGGCAGGCCTCTAAAAAAAGCCCGATTGAAGCGTTAAGGTACGAATAAGATATAATATATACCAATATGAAACATGCCGAATTTTTAATCTTCGTAATTATCGGTTTCGTACTCGTTTATATTGGTTTCGCAAAAATATAAAGGCCGTTAATCTAAACATAAAAAATGTTCAATATTCTTCAAAGCCAAGATCAATGGATTCTTATCCTTCTGTTAATTTGGACCCTGCCTTGGAAAGGAGTGGCGCTCTGGAAGGCCGCTAGACGTTCCGATAGAAATTGGTTTATCGCGTTGCTTATTATCAATACCGTGGGAATTCTCGAGATAGCTTATATATTTTTCTTTTCGAAAAGAATACAGAAGATTCAAGATTAATGTCCGAATATTATAATCCGCATAAGATAAGGAATTTGTTCGTTCCAAATTCCGCCGACCCGTTCGTGATAAGTCGAAGCGGAATAGATTTGTTTCTCCAATGTCCCCGTTGTTTTTATATTGATAAGCGGCTCGGCACCGGTCGTCCGCCCGGATACCCCTTCAGTTTGAATACGGCGGTCGACGCCCTTCTTAAGAAAGAATTCGATGCTCATCGGGCCGCTGGCTCCGCTCATCCGCTGATGAAAAAATATAAAATCGATGCGGTGCCGTATCCCAACGACAAGCTGGAGGAGTGGCGGAATTCCCGGACGCAGGGAATAAAATTCTTCCATAGCCCGACCAATCTGATTGTCCGGGGCGGCGTGGACGACGTTTGGCTGAATAATAAAAACGAATTGCATATCGTGGACTATAAGGCTACCTCAAAATCCAGCGAGGTGAATCTCGATGCGGAATGGCAGATCGGCTATAAGCGCCAGGTGGAAGTTTACCAATGGCTTTTCCGCCGGAACGATTTTCCGGTCTCAAATACCGCTTATTTCGTCTACTGCAACGGCAATGCGGACAAAGAAGCCTTCGACGCGAAGCTTGAATTCGATATCAAAATAATTCCTTACGAAGGGAACGACGATTGGGTTTCGGGAACGCTCGAAGAGATAAAAAAATGCCTGGAGTCGGACGAGTTGCCCGAGAGCGGGAAAGATTGCGATTATTGCGACTATTTCGGGGCGCGCAGTGAAATAGAAAATGCTTGAATTCGACATTCTGAAAAAAGATTCGAAAACAAACGCCCGCGCGGGCGTTTTAAAAACCCCGCACGGTATCATTGAGACCCCTTCTTATGTAGTGGTGGGGACGCACGGAGCGGTGCGATGCTTGAATTCCGAAGATATTCCGAGGACTTTGACTCAGCTAATTATTTCGAACACTTATCATCTCTGGCGAACATTTGAGCATGAGCCCCGCCCCGCATACCGTCTGGTCGGGCGCTCCGGGCCGCTAGGCCAAGTCTTACCCTCCCATCCAGTACACGGGGCGGGGCTAGATAAATTAAATAATCTTCCAGATCTACACGATTATATGTGGCCCGGTCCGATTATGACCGATAGCGGGGGTTTTCAGGTTTTCAGCCTGGGTTTCGGGCGCGAGCACGGTATGGGAAAGTTCGGTGGGATAGATTCGAGAAAGGACGATATTTCTCTCAAATCTGAAAAAAACCTTGTTAGGGTAACGGAAGATGGGGCCCGTTTCAATGACAATTATGGTGAATCGTATTTGGATGCGGAAACCTCCGTAAAAATACAGGAAAAGTTGGGAGCGGATATTATCGTCGCTTTCGATGAGCCGACCTCGCCGCGTCACGACTACGCGTATACGAAAAAATCACTTGAACGGACGCACAAGTGGGCCTTGCGGTCGCTCGCGGCTCGAACACGGAAAGACCAAGCGATGTATGGCGTGGTGCAGGGCGGCGCTTTCCGCGATTTGCGGGAGACGAGCGCGAAATTCATCGGCGCCCAGCCGTTCGAGGGCTTTGCAATCGGCGGCTCTTACGGCGAATCGATGGGCGCGCCCCGCGAACAAATGCTCTCCGTTATCCGTTGGAGCGCGGCGCATCTGCCGGAAGAAAAGCCGCGCCATCTTTTGGGCATTGGCCGGATAGAAGACGTTTTTGACGCGGTGGAATTGGGAATGGATACCTTCGATTGCGTGATACCGACGCGCGAGGCGCGGCACGGCTCCTTATGGACCAAGTTCGGCCGGTTTGATATCAAGAAAGGCGTTTGGCAGGGGAGTCATATGAAAATTCAAAGCGGCTGTTCTTGCCCGGTTTGTTCGGAAATGAAGCTCACGAGGGGAAAATTGCGCGAGTTGTTCAAGGCGAAGGACTTGAACGCGGGGCGCCTCGCCACGATACACAACATTTTCTTTTTCAACGATCTTCTGGAGAAAATCAGAACCTCGATAAAGGAAGGGAGATTTTCGGAGTTTAAAAAGGAATTCTCGGCAAATCTCTAAGAAACACTTCCCGCCTTTCCACGTTTTATTCATAAAGGCTAATTAAGTTTTTATGTCAATTTCAATCAAAAGATTCATTCCCTTCGTTTTTCTTCTGGGTTTTCTGATATTCGCCGGGTCGTCCCGGGCCGCGACAGCTAATGTGAGTTTTTTGAATTCTTTGCTTTTTCAAGGGGATACCTTGGTCGCCGTCGTTTCGGATAAGAACGCGGTTCCTTTGAGTGCCTCCTTCGATAATCGGACTCTTTCCGTTATCTCCTATAAAAATTCAAAACAAATTGTCGGTCCGATTAAGGCGAACGAGACGGCTGGCTACCACTCTTTCTCGGTGAAGTTTGCCGATGGTTCGGTTTTCGACGCCAAGCTCTACATTCGGGCGCGGAAGTTCCCGCTTGTGGACCTCGGTGTGCCCGATAAATTAGGCCTGACTTCGGATGAACTTTCAAAAAATTTGGCGGTCGAGCAATCCAAACTCGACTCTATTGTGACGATAAAAACCGATAATATATTTTTTTCCAAGTCATTCGGATTGGCGCTTTATAACAACAGAAAAATCGTGGCGCCCTACGGTGAATTGCGGAAAAGCGGAGAACAGATGATAAGGCATTTAGGCATTGATTTTGGTTCGCCCAAAGGAAGCGCGGTTGCGGCGATAAACGACGGCATTGTGCGGAAGGCCGAGAACGATCCGATTTACGGTAACACTATAATAGTGGATCACGGCGCGGGCATCTTCTCTTTATATATGCACCTGGACGCCATTAAGGCGAAGGTTGGGCAATCCGTGAAGTCCGGCCAAATTATCGGCACGGTGGGGGAGACGGGTTACGCGACCGGTCCGCATCTTCATCTATCGATAAAGATAAACACCGTCTCGGTTGATCCAATAAAATTTATTAACATATTCGGTTTGACCAGGTAGTGAAAATGCGATGATTCAAGTTTAGTTCGCAAAGCGAACTGATCGCATTTCTACTACCTGGTGAACCCGGTGAAATTCGTCAATATTTTCAAATAAAAGCCAGTACACCCAATTGATATTATTGAAAATTCGGGGGTATAATTGAATGAGTACCACAAAAAATCAATAATCCACCCTTATCAACCAACCCTAATAATAGGAGGAAATGTCATGGAAAAATCCATGTTGGTAGTATCGAAAGAAGTTTTCTTCCCGACGAAAGAAACGCTCTCGCTGGCAAAAGAAAAAATCAACTTGAAGCGGCCGCCGAACGAAAACTCCGGTCGGAAATGCCTGGCTCTTCGCAATCTTGTTCCGTCAAATTCGGAATTCAATATTCCTGACTTTGACGACGATGAATTCGTTTTTTGCCACGATCCTCACAGGTATGTTTCCGATGACGATATTCCCGATCAGGATAATTTTTTTTCCGAAGTGGAAGAAAAAATCGATAGGGAACTGGCTTCGAAAAAAAACAAAACCGAACTATTAATGGTGATGGATGAAGGATTACCACTTGCCGTTGGAGAAGCGGAAAAAACATTTTCTTTCTTTCAACATCTCGATTCCTTCGATATGCTGGATATATTGGAGGAACAAATGGGAAATATACCGCACATAGCGTCTTTCCATAAGTTCCCCTCTTATAAAAGAAAGAGGAATTTTGGAGGGTGATTAATTTATCGAAACCGAGTTTCAATAACTCGGTTTTTTATTTGATTTGAAAACGAGCTTGCTATATACTTTGGGGAAATGATTTCCAAGAAGCGACTGGTAGCAGTATTGATTCTTCTCGTGGCGGTAGCCGCCTTCGCCGCTGTTTTTTCCTACGAACCCTTGTGGCAGAAAATAAGCTCCTTCCGGCCCTGGAACTTCGGCCTGGATTTGGCCGGCGGCAGTCTTTTGACGTATGAAGTGGATCTCTCGAAAGTCGGTTTCGCCGATCGGGATTCGGTGGTCAGTGGTCTCAGGGATGTCATCGAAAAGCGCGTCAATTTATTCGGAGTGAGCGAACCGCGAGTTTTCGTCGAGAAAGCAGGAGAATCGACCAGGCTGGCGGTGGAGTTGGCCGGAATAAAGGATATCGATGAGGCTATTAAAGAGATTGGTGCTACGCCTTTTTTGGATTTTCGCGAAGTAATCGCTCCCGCAACGGGTTCGCTTGAGGCGAGTTCCACTGTTCAATTTATTCCAACGGAATTGAATGGCCGTTATGTTGTGAGCGCGCAGATAAGTTTTGATTCCGTGACGCGCCAGCCCCAAGTAGACCTCACTTTTTCGAGCGCAGGAGCGGAAATTTTCGCCGATCTGACCGGAAAGAATGTAGGAAAGCCGCTCGCTATATTTTTGGATAATCAATTGATTGAGATGCCGACGGTCCAGCAGAAAATCACGGGCGGCAAGGCTCAAATCAGCGGAAATTTTACCGTCGATACGGCTCGCCAGCTCGCGGAAAGATTCAACGCGGGAGCTTTGCCCGCGCCGATTACACTCGTGAATCAGCGGACAGTAAGCCCCGATTTCGGAAAGGAAGCCTTCGATAAGGCCGTTTTCGCGGGCATTGTCGGAACGCTCGCGATCCTCCTTTTTATGATTATTTATTACCGCGGTTTGGGAGTATTCGCCGCTTTCGCGCTTTTAATGTACGTGGCTTTGACGCTCGCAATCTTCAAAATCGTTCCCATAACGATGACTCTTTCGGGTATCGCTGGCTTCATTCTGTCTATTGGTATGGCGGTGGACGCGAATATTCTCGTTTTCGAAAGGACGAAGGAAGAACTTAAAAAGGGATTATCCCACTATTCCGCCATTGAAGAGGGTTTCCGACGGGCTTGGACCTCCATCCGGGATTCCAATATCTCGACCATTATTACAGCGACCGTCCTTTATTATTTCACTTCGAGTTTCGTGCGCGGTTTTGCTCTTACACTTTTAATCGGAGTTTTGATCAGTATGTTCTCGGCTATTACCATCACGCGCACAATGCTTCGGATATTTATTGGTCAAGATAATAAATCTGTTGAAGATAATGAATCCCGTTAGAGATTTTCAAAGTATAAATAATATGACTTCCATAAAATCAAAACAATCAAAATCAGTCGAACAAACAAAAATATCACGGATACGCTTGTTAAGCGTATCCTATCTCTAACGGGATGAATCTGATAGCGAATAAAAATTACTTTTTAGGATTCTCTGGACTTATGGTTGTCGCGGCTTGGGCGCTCATTATAATCTTCGGCCTCCGGCCCGGCATTGACCTTAAAGGCGGCACGGAATGGCAGATGAGTTTTGGAAAGAGCGATGTGACCGAAACGGCGATCAAGGAGGCTTTGCAAAAAACGGCGGGAGAGGGAAGTACAGTGAGCGTGAAGAGTTCCGATGACGGAACTTTCCTTGTTCGCCTGCCGAGCTTGAGCGAAGAGCAGAGGCGGAACTATAAGGAAGAGCTCGCAAAAGAATTCGGCGAGGTATCCGAAAAAAGTTACTCCTCGATCGGTCCGGCTATCGGTTCGGAACTCAAAAATAAATCCATTTGGGCCGTGGCGCTCGTAATGTTCGGTATATCGCTTTTCATTGCTTGGGCTTTCCGAAAGGTTTCGGAACCGGTCAAATCTTGGAAGTATGGTATCGTAACTCTTTTGACACTCCTGCACGACGTGAGTATCCCGGCCGGCCTTTTGGCCATTTTGGGACACTGGAAAGGAATTGAAATAGACACGAATTTCATCGTGGCACTGCTTGTCGTGATGGGTTTTTCCGTCCATGACACCATCGTGGTCTTCGACCGCATTCGGGAGAACCTGACTTTGAATCGAGGCAAAAGATTCGACTTGGGCGAAATCATTAATTTCAGCGTGAACGAAACCATGGCCCGTTCCATAAACACCACGCTCACACTCGTTATTGTGCTCGTGACCCTGCTTATTTTCGGCCCGGCTTCCATATTCTTCTTCATTCTCACTATTCTCGTGGGAACGGTTTTCGGGACCTATTCCTCCATATTCGTGGCCAGCCCGCTGTTGTATCTTTGGCAGAAAAAATAGTCTGATGGGGGATTGACCAGGTAGTAGAAATTCGGCTTCTGCCAAAGGCAGACTGTGCGAAGCGGCCGAATTTTCACTACCTGGTTGACACCGTAAAACCATTATGCTATCGTTATCATCATTAAAATATGAAACAAAATCTCGACCAATTAATAGATAATCTTCTCGCCGATTTCAGCCCCAAACAGCGCCGGGTGATTGTCGGCCGTTTCGGTTTGAAGACCGGCGAGCGCTCGACACTCCAATTCATCGGCGATGAACTCAAAATCACCCGCGAGCGGGTGCGCCAGATAGAGGAGCAGGCGATTAAAAAACTTTCGAAGAAGGTAAAAGAAGAAGCGGCGGTCATTTTGGATTATGCCAGGAAGCACCTGGCGGGTGTGGGCGGCGTGAAGCGCGACGACAATTTTATGAACGACCTTATTCACGGCCTTGAGATTGGAGCGGATGTGAAGCACGCCGACCAGAAACTGCGCTTCATTCTTCTCGTGGCGGGTGTACCCTCTTATTCGAAGAACGACGACAACGCGCAAGCCTTCTGGTTCTCCGATGAAAAATCCAAAGAAAAATTCCATGATTTCATAAAGACGGTCACAAATTTCCTGAAGTCCGGCAAGAAGGAAGAAATTTTAAACAAGAAACTTTATTTGAATCATATGAAAGATTTGGTTTCCGCCCATCTTCTTTCCATCCCGAAACATTTTGGCACGAACATCTTCGGCGATTTCGGTTTGAAAGAATGGCCCGAGATCGAGCCTAAGACGATCCGCGACAAAGTTTATCTGGTTTTGAAGAAACACGAACGGCCTCTTCATTTCGGGGATATCGCGAAGAATATCAACAAGTTCGGTTTGGATAAGAAACCGGCGCACGTTCAAACAGTGCACAACGAGCTCATCAAGGACAATCGCTTCGTTCTCGTCGGGCGCGGCGTTTATGCCCTGAAGGAAAAAGGCTACGAACCCGGTACGGTGCGGGAGGTCATCGCTCGGCTCCTGAAAAAACACGGTTCTTTGGAATCCGCGACGGTGGTGCGTCTCGTGAACGAACAGCGCCTTCTCAAGGAGAATACCATTCTTCTTAATCTCCAAAATCGCCGGTATTTCAAGCGATTGGATAGCGGTAAATACCAGGTTCGCGAGGCCTAAGCCAATGTTCGGAAACCCCGCCAGTCTATGGATTGGCGGGGTTTTTGTTATTTCTCTAATAAGGTAAAATAAAAAGAAATCAATGTTAGGTAATTTTTTGAAGGAGCTCGGCTCTTTTCTCGAAGAGGCGTTCAGCAAAGAAGAGACCTGGTGGATACTCTTCATTTCCGGCGCGGCCGGGGCGCTCGTCGTACCCCTTGTTGCTCCCTCCGTTCTCGGCACGGTCGTAATTGATTTTTTGAAACGGACTTGGTGGCTATGGTTTTTCATCGTAATTTTCCGACTTTTTCTCGAGACCTGGCTTCATTGGCGCCAGGAGATATTTAAGACTGATATTAAATGGGTTTTTCTCGAGCTTAGGATACCTCGCCTCATCGAAAAGAGTTCTCAGGCAATGGAGCAGGTTTTAGCGGCATTCCATTCCTTAAGGAATGCGCCGGATGATATTCGCGAAAAATATTGGGACGGCGAAGTGCCCCGATGGTATTCGCTTGAAATGGTCAGCTTCGGCGGCGAGATCCATCTCTATATTCGGTGTTACGCCAAGTTGAGAAACTTGATAGAGGCGGCTTTCTTCTCTTATTATCCCGGCTTGGATATCGTCGAGGTGCCGGATTATGTCGACCAGTTGCCCGACAAGGTTTATGAGGTTTACGAAAAAGACTTGGATATGTGGGGCACCGAAATGACACTCAAAAAAGACGATATGTATCCGATAAAAACCTACACCGATTTTGAGAACGAAGCCGAGGAAAAAAGTTTTGACCCTATTTCATCTTTTTTGGAAATTCTGGGAAAATTGAAGAAGACGGAAATCGTCGGCATTCAGTTCCTTATCGCTCCGGCCGGCTCGGAGAATTGGGACGATAAATGGGAGGACGATTTAAAAAAATTAAGAGAGCCGCAAACGAGGAAGGTGAAGGGTCGCGCATTGCCTACGGGCGGAAACGAAGAGTATGAAATGGCTATGATGCGTTCGCCCGGCCAAGCCGATGTTTTGAAGGCCGTGGAAGAAAATCTTTCGAAGCCCGCCTTCAACACCTTGATACGTTTTGTATACTTCTCGAATAAAAAAACCTTTTCCGATAATTTTCCCCGCAAAGGTATCGTGGGCGCTTTCAATCAATATTCCAACTTGGATATGAATTCTTTCGGCCAAAATAATGGAGTGGCCACCAGAACAATGATTTGGAAAAAACCCTACGTTTTCCCCGGTACCCGGCTTGAGTTCCGAAAAGCCAGGATGCTTTTAAATTACCGGAAGCGCGAAGTACCGGTCGAAACGCTCATCGGCAGAATGCTCACCTCCTATCTTTTTAATTGGAATACTACTTCCAAGCGTTTCATTATGAATACGAAGTGCCTCGCTACGCTTTTCCATATTCCGACTTCAACTGTGCTTACCGAACCCCATTTGAAACATCTTGAGAGCAAGCGGGCTGGTCCGCCTTCGGGATTACCAATTTTCGGGGAAGAAGAAGAATTGGAAAGATACAAATAAATGGCTGATTTTTTCGGAAAATTGGAGGGATTTTATTACACCGCTCGCACCATATTCATTATTTTGGACGTCGTTTTTCTGGTTGGTTTTTTTATTGTACTTCGTAAGGCGCTCAAATACCGCCCCGATTTAATCAGTTCGCTGAGAAAGAAAAAAGAAGAAGGAACGGAAGCCGCCCAAAGCGAATTCGATACGGAAAGATACGCGAAGGTTTGGGAAAAGATATTGGAAAAGGCCCATTCCGCTCCGCCTCATTCTTTTACGCTCGCGATAATGGCGGCTGACAATCTGGTGGGCGAAGCGCTCGACGATCTGGGTTTGGAAGGGGAGCATATCGCCGACAAGCTCCAGAAGCTCAACCCGAAGGAACTGAAAACCTTGGAAAATCTTTGGCGGGCCCATCGCATCCGAAACGATTTGGTGCACACGGCCGGCTTTGAAATAAAAGAAAGCGAAGCGAAAGAAATACTGAATATATTCGAATCGTTCCTGAAAGAAATCGGCGCTTTAAAATAAACTTCACCAGGCAGTGAAAATTCGACCGCGATTATGTTCTATATCTACATTCTCCGGAGTCTAAAAGACAATTCGTTGTATATAGGCTATACCAATGATTTAAAGAGAAGATTCAAAGAACATAATCGCAAAAAGAGCTATTCAACCAGAAAAAAGCACCTTGGATATTGATACACTATGAGGCATACTTGAATTCAAGGGACGCAACAAGAAGAGAGCAATATCTGAAGACGAGCCAAGGTGCCAGATTGCTAAAGCGCATGCTCAAAGAATACTTTTATGATAAAAACCACAAATAGTCGAATTTCTACTGCCTGGTAAATGCCAAAAGCCGGAAAGCTTCAAATAATCAAGTATGCCCCGCCGCCGCCGGAACTCCCGGTCTACGGCAGGGCCGACGCGAGTGAAATTTCCTATATCGGGCGTACGAACTACATCGCGGCCCTCGAGGAAAAGCGCTTCGTTTTCGGCATTAAGCGGGTGGATCGCCGGCGCCATATCTACATAGTCGGCAAGAGCGGCGTGGGTAAGTCCAAACTTTTGGAGCTTCTAATCCGTCAGGATATCGCCTACGGTTATGGATTGTGCCTGATGGACCCGCACGGCGACGTGATTGACGCAATTCTTGATGCCATTCCGGAAAACCGCGTCGACGACGTCTGCATCATCGACCCATCGGACGCGGAATACCCGGTTTCATTCAATCCACTCGCCAATATCGATCCATCTTTCAAACATCAGCTCACCCAAGGCCTTATTGAGGTGATGGAAAAACAATTCGGCGCGAATTGGACGCCACGGCTGGAGCACGTTTTCCGCTTCACCTGTCTTGCGCTGCTGGACTATCCCTACGCCACCATGCGTGGAATGATCTCGCTTTTGAACGACCGCAATTACCGCCAGAAAGTGGTGGAGTACATCGAAGACGATATGGTCAAGCGCTTTTGGGCGATTGAGTTCGCCGACTGGTCGGAGAAGTTCGATACCGATGCCATTATTCCTTTGGTGAACAAGCTCGGCCAGTTTCTTTCTAATCCGCTCCTCCGGAACATCTTCGGCCAGAAGGAGAATAAAATAAACTTGGAAGAACTGATGAATCAGAAGAAAATAATTCTCATCAATCTCTCAAAAGGAAAGCTGGGCGAGGAGAATTCCAGTTTCTTCGGCTCGATGTTCGTTACAAAAATAAAACAGGCCGGCATGGCTCGGGCGTCCCTGGCCGAATCCAAGCGGCACGATTTCTATCTTTATATAGATGAGTTCCATAGCCTCGTGACGGAAACTTTCGAGAATCTACTTTCCGAAGCACGGAAGTACGGTCTTTGTCTTACGGTGGCGCATCAATATATGCAACAATTGATTCCGCAGATTCAGGCGGCGGTTTTGGGTAATACGGGGAGTATTATCGTTTTTCGAGTGGGCGGCGAAGATGCCGCGCGATTGGAATCCGAAATGACCCCGATATTCAAATCCAAGGATATGATCAATCTCGGGATGCAAGAATTTTACATAAAAATGACGATTGATGGCGAGACCTATGACCCCTTCTCCGCCGAAACGCTCAAGATTCTTCCGCCGCCCCACAGCTCATTCAAAGAAAAAATTATTAAAGCTTCGCGGGCGAAATACACCATTCTGGCCGACGCGGCCAAGAAACTTCTCGCCGAGGAGGAGGCAGGCATCTTCCGGAGTGCCCAGGAAAAGGCGGCCATTACGGGAAATTCCGGAGGCGGAGCGGCCGCCAAGAAGGACGACACGCCGGAGCCTTTGATATAGAAAAAAGGAGTATAATTAAATATATGGTTTTTATTTACTCCACCTGCCGAGATATCGAAGAAGCGCGCAAACTCTCCAAATTGATAGTGGAAAGGAAAGTGGCCGCCTGCGTCAATATGTGGCCGATTGAATCCTGCTATATCTGGGAGGGCGCGATGAAGTGCGAAAACGAGTACGCTCTTATCATCAAGACGAATGAATCCAAGATTCAGGATATAGAGGATATGATTCACGAGAACCACTCGTATTCCACCCCGATTGTGGCCGCGATAGACGTAAAGCGGATAAACCGGGTCTATAAGGAATGGATGTCGGGAATAATCGGTTGACGAACACGCATCAGCTATGGTATAATTCCAGAAAATGATGAGCCTTCGATGGTGGGTCATCGTAATCGCGATAGCAGCCATTTTTATGATTTATCGAATCATAAAAGGGATGTGGATTGCTCACTGTTCCCGAATGATTTTAAAGGGTAAAAAAACAAATGAAAAAGTTTCCGAACCCGAACTGGAATTCGAAGAAACTTCGAAGGACGGCGACGGAGATAACGGTTAAGACGGAAAAATAAAATAACCCGCGAGCGGGTTATTTTTTGAAGAAAATCTCGCATAATCCAAGTAATCGTAAATGTTCATGCAAAGAATATTAATTTCATCATCAAATATCCGTTCAATAGGTTATGAGTCCCAAACGGCGACCCTGGAGAAGGATATGAATAAGAAAAAGGATTATTTCATTCAGGACATGAAATGCAATTTTGACGTGGAAATTGGCGTTGACATGCTCATTGATTGTGAAAGAAACAGCGCGGAAACGTTCGTACTATGAAGCGGAGATAGCGATTTTGCCGACCCAATTCAAAAATTGATAAGCGCAGGCAAAAAGGTAATTTTGTTCGCCACCGCTCGCAAGGTTTCCCGGGAACTTTCCGCTTTGGTGGTCAAGGGCCTATTAATCTTTGAAATACAGAAAATTCCGATGTAAGGCGTGTTATCTTAAGGAGATAATATAAATATATGGATTGAAAAGAAATAATTTGCGAACACTGCAAGAAAGAAATCACGACTTATATTCTGCCTGAATGGGGGTATGAACGTATCGCTTGCGAGGAGTGCTATCAGAAAGAAATCGTGTAATTTGATGTATAATAGATAAGTAAGATGGCTGAAATAGATAAAGACGTCGCATATTTCGCGAGAACGAATTTCCGGAACGCCGACCGGCTTTTTGGCATCAAGCGGAAGGACCGCCGCCAGCATATGTATGTGGTGGGCAAGACCGGCACGGGCAAGTCCGTCCTCCTGAACAATCTCATTACGCAGGATATCGCGAACGGCGAGGGTTTGTGCGTCATCGACCCGCACGGCGAATTGGCGGAAGGAATATTGGAAAAGATTCCGAAGGAGCGGATGGACGACGTTATTTATTTCAACCCGGCCGACACGGAGTCCCATATCGGCTTCAATGTTTTGGAACTGCCCGACCCGAGATACAAGCATTTGGCCGCTTCGGGCCTGATGAGCATCTTCACGAAGATTTGGTCCGGCGTTTGGTCGGCGCGTATGGAATATATTTTGAATAACGCGATTCTCGCGCTCTTGGACACGCCCGGCTCCACTCTTTTGGGCATCACCCGGCTTCTTGTGGACAAAGAGTACCGCCAGAAAATCGTTGGGAACATCAAAGACCCGGTCGTGAAGGCTTTTTGGTTGAACGAATACGAGGAATGGAAAGACCAGTTCCGCAACGAAGCCATCGCCCCGATTCAAAACAAAGTCGGCCAATTCCTTTCGACTTCCGTCGTGCGGAATATCGTCGGCCAATCCAAGAGTACGATCGATATCTTTGACATAATGAATTCCGGAAAGATATTCATCGTGAATGTATCGAAGGGCCGGATCGGAGAAGACAACTCGGCGCTTTTGGGCGCGATGCTCATCACAAAAATCCAGCTTGCTTCGATGGAGCGCGTGCGTGTGCCCGAAGACGAGCGCGTGGATTTCTACCTTTATGTGGACGAATTCCAGAACTTCGCGACCGATTCCTTCGCCAGTATTCTTTCCGAATCCAGAAAATATCGATTGGACCTTATCCTGGCCCATCAATATATCGGCCAATTGGTGACCGATGTTTCCACCAAGGTGCGCGACGCGGTTTTCGGCAACGTCGGCACGATGATTTGTTTCCGGGTGGGCGCGGCGGATGCCGAATTTTTGGAAAGTGAGTTCGATCCGGAATTCGTCCCGGCGGATTTCGTCAATCTTCCGAACTATACCATCTACCTGAAACTGATGGTGGACGGCGTGACGAGCCGGCCATTTTCGGCCAAAACCCTGCCGGGTTTCAAAGTGAACTCATCTTCCGAGCTCGTGAATACCATCATAGAAAATTCCAAAAAGCGCTATGCCCGGCCGTCCTGGATGGTGGAGAAAGAAATCAACGAATGGAGTGGCATGGGTGGACCGGGTATGACCGCGAGTGGGCCAATCAGCGCTTCTGGCAAATACCAGGTGGTCTGCTCATCGTGCGGGAAAACAACGACCGTTCCTTTTGAACCTCAGCCGGGCCGGCCGGTCTACTGCCAGGATTGCCTCGCGAAGATAAAAGCGGGGGAATTGAAACCGATTCCGTCCGACCGAGAATTCGCTCCTTCGCCCCAGGTGCAGAATCAGCAATACTCCGATTTAGCCGTTTTAGGCATCGAATTCGAACAGCAGAAGACGCAGGCGCCAGCCGCTCCGAAGAGAGAAAACTTCCAGCCGATAAAGAAAGCTTTCGAGGTCTTCAAACCCAAGCCCAAACCTGCGTTCGTGAAGCCAGAAATTGCTCGGCCGCAACACTCGGCCGCCTTTGAAGAAAAACCTTTTATGGAAGAAACGGGAAGGCCCGGAGTGTCTCTTTCGGAATTATCCAAGCCTCATGAGGAAAAAAGAACTAAAGATCCGAAAGAGGAAATGAGCGTGGAGAGTCTCAAAGATGCTTTGAAAAGCGCACTCACGAAGATAGAGTAGCGCTAAGCTAGGTTCGGCACGCCAAAAAAGTGTGCGCTCCGGGCCGCTAGGCCAAGTCTTATATCGACGAGCGAGGAGCAAAGCAAAAACAATGTTTTTGTTTTGTCCGAGTGATGTCGATAAAAAGCGGAGCTTTTACCCACTTTTTTATCATGCCGCGCTTCACTTAAATATGTTATTGGCTGATTTCTAAAGGAATTTGCAAATCTTCCGGATTTTGAATAGAATAGTCAGCAATTATGCCAGGTAGTAGAAATGCGACTGGAAACAAGTTTAAGTCGTATTTATTGCCCAGCATTGTAAAAAGATACATAAAAGGTCATCTATTATAAAAATTAATCAAATTATCGCGATTTTAAATCGCATTTTCACTACCTGGTATGTCCAGATTATCCTATAACGAGTTGAAGATAGGCACGGTTTTCATCAAGGATGGCGAGCCGTGGAAGGTGATAGAATACGCCTTCGTCCGGATGCAACAGAGGAAGCCAGTCGTCCAGCTCAAAATCGAGAATCTAGTGAACGGCAAGGTGGTGGACTATTCCGCCCACCAAAACGAGGAATATGAGGAAGCCGAGATAGACACGACGACGGTGATATTCATTTATCAGAGCCGCGGCGAATTTTGGTTCAACGAAAAAGGTAATCCCAAAAACCGCTTTACCTTGAGCGTCGACGTTATCGGCAAGGCCGCCCAATTTCTCAAAACCAATCTGGAAGTAACGGCCTATAAATTCGGCGAGAAGGTTATCAATGTGGAATTGCCGATAAAAATGGATTTGAAAGTGACCGAAGCTCCGCCGGCCGTGAAGGGCAATACGGCCCAAGGCGGTACGAAAGTGGTGACGCTCGAAACGGGCGCGAAGGTGGATGCTCCTCTCTTCATCAATGAAGGCGATATTTTGAGAGTGAATACGACAACAGGCGAGTACGTGGAGCGCGTGGAGAAAGTATGAGTAAAAAGGTCTGCCCTGAGCAGAAGCGAAGGGTCTTTGTTGGCTTATCGGGCGGAGTGGATTCTTCCGTAGCCACTTATTTGCTACAGAAACAGGGATATAATATCACTGGCGTTTTTATCCGCTCATTCAACGTGGACGGCTGTGCCGAACGTGATGCGGAAGATGCTCGGCGGGCGGCCGCACATTTAGGCGTTCCATTCTACGTTTTTGATTTTGAAAAGGAATATAAGAAGGAAGTGGTGGAGTATATGGTAGTGGGCTATCGGAGCGGGCTCACACCCAATCCGGATGTGATGTGCAATAAGGAAATTAAATTCGGCTTATTTTTCAAGAAGGCGCTCGAGATGGGCGCGGATTATATCGCGACCGGTCATTATGTACGGCTCGCGGAGAGAGAAAATGCATTTTCTCTCCTTGAGGCTAGAGATAAAAACAAAGACCAATCTTATTTCCTGTGGACGCTCACACAGGAACAATTGAAACACTGCCTTTTTCCGATCGGGGATTATGTGAAGCCCGAAGTGCGGAGAATAGCGAAAGAAGCGGGATTGCCGACGGCGGAAAAGAAAGATTCTCAAGGGATATGCTTTTTGGGCGAGGTGGAACTCGATGAATTTTTGAAAGATTATATCAAGCCGAAAAAAGGGCCGATCGTCGATACGGAAGGCCGGAAGATGGGGGAGCACATGGGCGCCCAGTTCTATACGATTGGGCAAAGACATTTGGGCGCCAAAATCCAAATCCCAAATACCAAATTCCAAAAACCGCTTTACGTTGCGGATAAAAACATCAATACGAACACACTTGTAGTCGCGCTGGGAAGCGACAATCCGGCGCTTTTCAAAAAAGAGATAGAGTTAGCAGACACGCATTTTATAAACCCAAAACTCGTTAGTAAGTTTCAAGTTATAGGTCATAAGTTATCAGTTTTTGCCAGAGTTCGGTATCGCCAGCCGCTCATTCCGGCAACGCTTATAAAAGAAGAGGGCGGGAAATATAAATTGATTTTTTCAAAACCGGTCAAATTCGTCGCTCCCGGCCAGTCGGCCGTCTTTTACGAAGCGGGATTTTTGGCTGGTCTGCGCGGTCGACGTATGCTAGGCGGTGGTATAATTTTATAATGGAGCCGTATAATATTTTCTTTTTCGGTTCGATTTTCTTTCTTTTTGGAGTAGGGTTAGAGAGCCTCCATTTGAATTTCTGGATATTGGTTTTGACGGCCGCTGGCGCGGCTGTTTTTGTTTCGCTGGGATTTTGGAAGAAGAGCCGGCGGTTTTTTTGGATTGCGGGACTTTCGGCCTTTATAGCCATCGGTGCGCTTTATTCGGCCGCCGACGATAGGAATTTTACTGAAAAGTATATTCCGACCGGAGAAAAGCTCAATTTCCAGGGATTGGTGGTGAATAATCCCGCCCCAAGGGGGAGTTATCAAAATCTTTACGTCCAAACGGAATTTTCCGGCGCCAAGGTGAAAATTCTCGTAAATGCTCCGCGCTATCCCGAATTCCATTATGGCGACTTGATTTCGGTAAATGGCGCGGTCAAAAAACCGGAATTGGGAGGCCTGCCTGCGCAGGCAGGCTATGCCCAATATCTGGCGAAGGAGGGAATAAGCGGAATTGTTTCATATCCCGAAGTTAAGCTAATCGCGGAAGATAAGGGCGCGCCCTTCAAATCTTTTTTATTCAATCTCAAGAATTCCACTGTGGATAATTTCGGAGAGATATTGCCGGTCGAGGAAGCGGCTTTTCTTTCCGGCCTGACCTTGGGTGAGCGGAGCGATTTTTCTCCCGAGTTCAAAGTGGCGATGCAGATAAGCGGCACGACGCACCTGGTCGCGCTTTCGGGCTACAACGTCTCGATCGTCATCGTGGCGGCAATGGCTTTACTCACTTCATTCTTGAAAAGAAGGACTGCTTTTATTGTCGCCTTCATTTTCCTTGTCGCCTTCGTGCTTATGACCGGAGCGGAGGCATCGGTCGTGCGAGCGGCGATTATGGGCGCGCTCGTCGTCGTTGCGACCGAGAGCGGCCGCATCTTCAATCCGCGGAATGCCATAACTTTAGCGGGACTCTTGATGGTGCTTATAAATCCCAAGGTGTTGGTATTCGATGCCGGTTTTGAACTTTCATTCCTCGCGCTCATCGGCATCGTATATTTGAAGCCGGCGCTCGAAGAGCTTTTCAATTTGCCGGTCGGCGGGAAAAAAGAAACTTTTTCCTGGCGGGAGAATCTCCTGATGACCGGCTCCGCTCAGCTTATGGTTCTTCCGATATTAATCCAGAACTTCGGGAATTTTTCGCCTATTTCGCTCATCTCGAATGTTCTGGTTCTGGAGCTTATTCCGTATACGATGATGCTCGGCTTCGCCGTCGCCGTTCTCTCCGGCATCTCGCATTATCTCGCGCTCATCGCCGGCTGGTTCGTTTGGCCGCTATTGAAAGTCGAGACGGGACTGATAGAATTCTTCGGCAACTTCAATCTATCTCTAAGCGTGTCTTTGGGTTGGATTTTTATTGTTGCTTATTATCTGGCAATCGCAACTTTCATTTTGAAAACGTCGAAAAACAGGGTGGTGTCTTTAAAGACACCACCCTGGGGATAAGGGCACGAAGATGGAAAAATGAAGGAATTCATTCGTAAATTCATCGGGAATAATTTCGGGAAAGTCGTTTTCTGGCTGACTTTGTTTTTTATTCTGGATATTCTTGTTTTCCGGCAAATCGGAGCCGACGCTTCGGAAAAAGACAGATTATCTCTTTATTTCCTGTCGGTGGGCCAAGGGGACAGCGAACTCGTCAAATTTCCGGGCGGGGCGAAGATTCTCATTGACGGCGGGCCGCCGGACTCGTTGGTGCTCGAGAATTTGGACAAGATATTGCCTTCGCGCGATCATTATATAGACATCGTCGCTTTGAGTCATGCCGAATTGGACCATTTCGGCGGTCTAATGGAAGTATTGAAACGCTATCGCATCGGCGCGTTTGTTTGGAACGGCGTGCCGAAAGACACTTCGGCGGCGAAAGAGCTTATAAAAACGATAAAAGACAAGAATATCCCGCTTATAACGCTTGCGGCGGGGGATGTCATCCGGTACGGTGCAAGTAGAATGAAAGTGCTTTGGCCTCCGAAGAACACCATTGCTTCCGGAGACAGTTTGAATGAGACCGCACTGGTACTCGAGCTAGAAAGCAAAAACACTCGCGCACTTTTCACCGGCGATATGGGTGAGGAAACGGAAAATAAAATAATGGCGGATATGGCGGACAAGGTGGATATTTTGAAAGTCGGGCATCACGGCTCGAAATTCTCGTCTTCGGCGAATTTCTTGGATTCGATCAGGCCGAAAGTCGCGGTTATAGAAGTAGGGAAGAATTCCTACGGCCATCCGACAAAAGAAGCTTTGAATCGGTTAGCGGATGTCGGCGCGAAGATATTTCGCACCGATCGGGACGGCTTGGTGAAATTCGAGGCCACGGATGACATATTAAGGTTTTTTGTGATAAAATAATTCCGTAATGATGAGGACTTTAGCCAAAGACATCGCTTCGAAAGAAGGCCAGGAGGTGGAACTCACAGGTTGGGTGGATGTCCGGCGCGACCACGGCAAACTTATCTTCATCGATTTGAGAGATCGGAGTGGTATTGCCCAAGTAGTTTTTATTCCGAAAGACAAAGAGCTTCACGCGAAGGCGGAAACTTTGCGTTCGGAGTGGGTGGTAAAAATAAAAGGCAAGGTGGGAAAGCGCCCCGCGGGCATGGAAAACCCGAAGATTCCGAGCGGCTACCATGAGGTGCCGGCGGAAAGCCTGGAGATAATTTCGGAGGCGAAGACTCCGCCCTTCGATGTTACGAGCGACGGTCTTGACATAAATGAGGAGGTGCGGATGAAATACCGCTATCTGGATTTGCGTCGTTCCCGTCTCCAGAAAAATATCCGCCATCGCCACAGGATAATAAAATTCATTCGCGACTATTTGGATGGGGAAGAATTTATAGAAGTGGAGACGCCGATTTTGACCAAATCTACGCCGGAAGGCGCGCGGGACTATTTGGTGCCGTCTCGGCTTTATGAAGGCAAATTTTACGCTTTGCCCCAGTCGCCCCAGCAATACAAGCAGCTTTTGATGGTGGCAGGCCTTGAGCGGTATTTCCAGATTGCCCGCTGTTTCCGCGACGAGGATACGCGTGGCGACCGCCAGCCGGAGTTCACCCAATTGGACTTGGAGATGAGCTTCGTGGAGCGCGAGGATGTGATGGAATTGAATGAAAAGCTTCTGATTGAGCTCATAGGGAAGCTTTATCCCGAGAAGAAAATCCAGGAAATTCCTTTTCCGTGCCTATCCTACAAGGAGGCGAAGGAGAAGTATGGTACGGACCGGCCGGATTTGCGGGATGATAAAAATAATTTGAATTTGCTGGCTTTTTGCTGGGTGATAGACTTTCCGTTTTTTGAGAAGACCGATAACGGCGACTGGACCTTTACTCATAATCCTTTCTCCGCGCCGAAGCCGGAATTTATGAAGGATTTGATGGATAAGAAAAATATTCCGGAAATTTTGACTACGCAGTATGATATCGTGCTGAATGGCTGGGAGATTGGCGGGGGAAGCATTCGGAATCATACGCCCGAGGCGCTCGAGAAAGTTTTCGAAATAATGGGATTCGAATCGGCGAGGATAAAAAGCAATTTCGGGCATATGCTCGAGGCATTGGGTTTCGGCGCGCCGCCGCACGGCGGCATTGCCTGGGGATTGGACCGCTTTGCGATGATATTGGAAAACGAGCCGAATATCCGGGAAGTCATCGCATTCCCGAAGACCGGCGACGGCAGAGATTTGATGATGGACGGTCCGTCGGACGTTTCGGAGGAACAACTAAAAGAACTCCGCATTAAAATAGATAAAAAGAAATAATATGAAAAAAGAACGAACGCTTGTAATTATCAAACCGGACGGCATTCAGAGAGGATTGGTGGGTGAACTGATTCATAGAATTGAACGCACTGGTTTGAAGCTCATAGCCGCCAAATTTTCATTAGGCACAAAAGAACAAGGGAACGAGCATTATAAAAAAGATGAAATTTGGCTCCAGGCTAAAGGCGAGTTGCGCATAAAACAAAGAACGGAAGCCGGCAAACCGATAGAAAAAACAGCTCGCGAATATGGTATGGATATAGTCAGAGGTAATGTTTCGTTTATCACATGCGGGCCGATAGTTCCGATGATATGGGAAGGAAATAAAGCCGTAGGAATAGTGAAGAAGATAGTCGGCGGTACGGAGCCGCTGACATCGGATGTTGGAACTATACGAGGTGACTTGACGATTGATTCTTATGATTTATCGAATGAAGATGATAGATGTGTCAGGAATCTCATTCATTGTACCGATGACCCTAAAGAATCCGAAAGAGAAATTGCCATTTGGTTCAAACCTGAAGAAATAATCAATTACCAATATATCGGCGAACGGATGCTTTACGATGTGGATTTGAACGGGATCCTCGAATAATCAAGGAGAAACCTTAGTATTCCGGCTGGCCGTCATTATTCATCGTTTCTGTCAAACTTTTGTGCACAGAGGCTGATTTGCGGACATTTGGATAGGGGTATAATTAACAGTGATCCTGCTCACGCTAGATTCCGGATCAAATAATCCTTACCAGGGGTGTCAAATTTTCCGACGCGACAGAGAATTAATTTTTTCTTAAACCTCGGAACTAGACAATACCCATTTTGGCAAACGCCGGGATTAATCTAGGAGCAGGGTTTGCTTTTATGGGAGAAATTGATATGATTTAACCGAATGAAAACCGTTTTCGCCAATATAGTTTTAATAGCGCTGCTTTCAATCAGTGTTTTCGGCTTTGTCGGCTTGAACGAGATGCACGGCGCGATGGGAAATAATTGTTTCGCCGATGCCACCCAGGGCACGCCCTGTCCCGTGAAAGACGGCGTCTTCGCTTTCGCGGCTTTCCATTTCAAGAATATCCAGAATTTGGGCCAGTCGGGCTTTTTGGATGTTTCGCCGTTGTTTCTTCTCTCCGCTCTTCTTTTGGCCTTTTCCCTGGCTTTGATTTTTTCGGAGATCGGAAAGAATAAAATACTAAGCCAAGCTTATTTCAGAAAAAATTATGAGGACAAGGTCGCTGATTCCGGACCGAAAATGATTTCGTGGTTCGCCGGCTTGGAACGTTCTCCCGCTTTCGCGATAGGCGCTTGATTCGAATTACTGTCGAGTAATCGGATTTCGCGCCTCCAATCCCCAAAAGGGATTTTTTGTCGCATTAAATCAAATCTATGAACAAGAAAATAAGCATTTGGTTGGGAGTGGGAATTTTGGCGGTTATAACTCTTATCGCCGTTTCGTATCCCAATTCCCAGAAAGAAAAGGTATCGGATAAGGCCGCGTCATTGAGCTCGATTGTCGATATTAGCGCGCCCGAAACGAATTTCGATTTCGGCGAAATCAGCATGGCGGCCGGAAAAGTTTCTCACGATTTCGAAATAACGAATAATTCGTCCTCGACAATCGTATTCGAAAAACTTTTCACTTCTTGCATGTGCACGAACGCATATTTCATCTTGGGTGGCGAAGAGTCCGGCCCGTTCGGAATGCCGGGGCACGGCTTTGTGCCCGGATTGGGCCGCGAACTGAAAGCGGGCGAAAAAGCGGTAGTGAGAGCGGTTTTCGATCCGGCGGCGCACGGTCCGGCGGGCGTGGGCCCGGTTGACCGGCTGGTCCGGCTCGAATCCGGTGGTAATGCAAAAGAGTTCGAAATAAAAGCGGTTGTAAGGCCTTAAAATTATGAACAAGAAATTTTTGGGAATAATTTTGGCAATCGCGGCTTTCGGGGCACTCGTGGTTTTTCTGAAGCTTTCTCCCGGTATCGCCCCGTTTCTGTGGCAGTGGAGCGGAGGAGGAAAATTCCTTGCGCCGCTCGTCGTCGTCGCGGCGGCAGTGGACAGTATTAATCCCTGCGCTTTTTCCGTCCTGCTTCTCACGATTGCTTTCCTCTTCAGTCTGGGAAAAATGCGTTCGAGTATCCTTAAAATCGGCGGAGTCTATATCTTCGGGATATTTTTGGCCTATCTTCTGATTGGTTTAGGAATTCTTCAGGCGCTTCACGTCTTCAGCGTGCCACACTTTATGGCGAAGGTCGGTGCGACGCTTCTGATTCTTCTGGGTTTCATCGGAATTATCAACGAGTTTTTCCCGTCTTTTCCGATTAGGCTTGCGATTCCGACTTTGAGCCACAGAACAATCGCCGGTTTGATGGAAAAAGCTTCCGTTCCGACGGCGTTTATTCTGGGAGCGCTCGTGGGAATCTGCGAATTTCCCTGCACCGGCGGCCCTTATCTTTTGATTTTGGGGCTTCTGCACGACACCAGCACATATTGGAGCGGCCTCGGTTATCTCGTCTTCTACAATCTGATTTTCGTTCTGCCACTGGTTTTGATACTCCTCGGAGCGAGTAATCGGGCGGTCTTGGACAAAATTCAGGAATGGCGCAAAAATAATATAAGGAAGTTTCATTTGTGGGGCGCGGTCATTGTCATTATTTTAGGCATATTAACCTTTTTAATATAGACATATGGACAAGAAATTAAATTTCGAAGAACTGATGAAGAAAGTGGCGGAGCTGAAAAAAAGCGGCAATTTCGATTTGTCGCTCGATGAGGATTTGTCGATTGCCGTGATGAATCTCATAAGTCTGGAGGAGCATTTTTTCTTCACGGCCGAGAAGACGAAGAAGGACGATTATTTCGATTTGCTTCGGGAAACGCGGGAGATGCGAAAAGAACTTTTAGGGAAGTTGATTGATAAGCATGAAGGAGAAACTTGGTGTATCTCGAAACATCTGCTTGCGACCTCAATGCGGCTGATGGAAGTGGGTACGAAACTGGAGGGCGCGGGCCAGCGGAAGGAGGCGAAGGAGATGTTCGACAAATCCTACAAATTATACTCGCTCTTCTGGGGCTTGCGTTTGAAGTTGATAAATATGGAAGATTTGAAAAAAAATCCGGAGGGCGACGGGCCTTGGACTCACGAGGATATCGTGAATAAACTGGTCGATTGCTGTAAAGAATGATTTAATTGGAATTATGAATACAAAAAACACATTAATTTCGGTGGGAGTTTTAGTTCTGGTATTGGTAGCCGTGATTCTCACGATGGTTTTAACGAACGGCCCGACCAAAGCCAATGCGGCGATAGATACATTCGCCAAATGTTTGGCATCCAAAGATGTCGTGATGTACGGCGCCTATTGGTGCCCTCATTGCCAGAATCAGAAGAAACTTTTCGGGAGCGCGTTCCAATATGTGCCGTATGTAGAATGTACTCAGGAAACGGCAAAATGCACCGCAAAGGGCATTAATGGATATCCGACCTGGATATTCCAGGATGGCAGTCGGATAGCGGGAGAAATGTCTTTTCAGGAATTATCCGACAAGACGGTGTGCCCCTTGCCTCAGAATTAACCGCTCTTAAAAATCACTATGATAAATAAAAATGGGAATTATTTGATTCTGATCAGCGTTTTGTTTTCCGTTTTGATTGTCGCTTTGGCTCTAGTTTATCGGGCGGGTGTTCCGGCCGATTCCAATCGGACCGGAAATAGAAGTCTCGATTTGGGGAGCCTTAAAATAAAAATGGTTCAGGCGGGCGTGATAGACGAAAAAAAATTCGAATCGGCCAGCACGACCCTCAATCTTCTTTGGGCGCTCGGCTTATCCAATAAAAATCCGATTTTGGAAAAAGGGCCGATGATGGATTCAAGCTACGGCGGCGCGGACAAATTCGCTTCGACCGGCGGCTGGACTATTTCCGTCGGCAATGCGATGAATCACTATTCGATGCATAATTTCATCGAATTGACTCCGGAACAGCAGGCGCTTGTCGAAAGAGTGTCCAAAAACATCTTTCGTCCTTGTTGCGGCAACTCGGTTTATTTTCCGGATTGCAATCACGGAATGGCGATGCTGGGGCTTCTTGAATTGATGGCAAGCCAAGGCGCGGATGAAGCGGAAATGTATGACGAGGCGCTAAAAGCCAACACTTCCTGGTTTCCGGATATGTATGCGAACATTGAGGCATATTTGGCCCAACAAGGAAAGAGTATTGGTTCGTCAGCTGACGGAATATCCGCCAAAGAGATTCTTTCGGCCAACTATTCAAGCGCTTCGGGATATCAGGCGATAGTCGCGAAATTAAAGCCGACCGAGAATAAAGGCTCGTCTTGCGGAGTATAAAAATAAAAAATATGAATCACGAAAATCAAGGAGAACAGCAAAAAACCTACATCTGTCCGATGCATCCGGAAGTGAAGAGCGACAAGCCGGGCCATTGCCCGGAATGCGGAATGAATCTGGTGCCGGAGAAAAAGAAAAAAGAATTCAACAAGTCCCGATTGTATAACAATCGAGGATCCTCGATGGCAAAGCCATCGGGACATGCCGGACACAAAACATCGAGTTTTCTCGGTAAATTTTGGATAAGCCTGATTCTTACGATTCCGATATTGGCTTATTCGGATTTGCCGGAAGCACTTTTCAGTTGGCAATTCCCGGCATTCGTCGGTTCCCGGTATCTAGCGCTGATTTTGGGCTCAATAGTGTTTTTCTACAGCGGCTGGGTTTTTCTAATGGGTGCTTGGCACGAGCTTCGGGCGCGCTTGCCCGGAATGATGACGCTTATCGCTATCGCGGTTTCTGCCGCTTATTTTTTCAGTGTTGGGTCGGTTATTTCCGGAAGCGAACACACGCTGTTTTGGGAGCTTGCGACTCTGATAACGATAATGCTCTTGGGCCATTATATCGAGATGAAGTCGGTCCAGAGCGCTCAGGGAGCCTTGAAAGAATTGTCGAAGCTCTTGCCCGATATGGCAGAAGTGTTGCGCGGCGGCAATAGCATATCCATCCCTCTGGCCGAATTGAAGGTCGGGGACGTGGTTTTTGTGCGGCCCGGAGCGAAGATTCCCGCCGACGGAAAAGTGGTGGAAGGCAAATCGGAGGTCAATGAATCCGCCGTGACCGGAGAGTCAAAGCCGATTTTGAAGAGCGAGGGGAGCGAAGTTATTGCCGGCACCTTGAATGCCGACGGTTCATTGAAGATTCAAGTGACCAAAATCGGCGAACACACTTTTCTGGCCGGCGTGATGAAATTGGTGCAGGAGGCCCAATCTTCGAAATCCCGCCTCCAGGTTCTTTCGGATAGGGCCGCTTTCTATCTCACGCTTATCGCTATAACCGTCGGCGTTATAACTTTCGCCGCGTGGCTTTCGGGCGGGAGCGGAGCTTCATTCGCAATCGAGAGATTGGTGGCGGTTCTGGTCATCGCTTGTCCGCACGCTTTGGGTCTTGCGGTGCCGCTCATCGCTTCCATCTCGACGACGCTTGCCGCCAAAAACGGATTTTTGGTGAAACAGCGAATGGCGTTGGAGTCCGCCCGGAATATCGACATAATCCTTTTCGATAAAACGGGAACGCTCACGACCGGCGAATACGGTGTGGAAAAAGTCGTTGCCGCGCCGAATCAGAAAGAGAGCGATGTGATTCAGTTGGCCGCTTCGGTAGACAGCCATTCGGAGCACTTCGTTTCCAAGGCTATTGTCCGGTATGCGAAAGATAAAAATATTCCGCTTCTGCCGATTGAGGATTTCAAAAGAATTTCGGGAAAAGGCGTAAGCGCCTCGGTGCAAGGGAAAAGGATTCTTGCCGGAGGAGAGGCGATACTTTCGGAAATTCCAAATTCCAAATTCCAAACTCCAAAAGAAATCGGGTTATCTGCTGGGCAGGGGAAGACGATTATTTATGCTATAGCGGATGAAAATATAATTGGATTCATCGTTTTGGGAGATATCATTCGAAACGAATCGCGCGAAGCGATTGCCGGATTGAAAGCGATGGGCATAAAAACAGCGATGGTTACCGGCGATTCCGAAGAAGTGGCGAAGTGGGTGGCGGACGAACTGGAAATCGACGAATATTTCGCTCGGGTTCTGCCGGGAGAAAAATCGGAGAAGGTTAAATTACTCCAATCCAAGGGCCTTAAAGTCGCGATGGTGGGCGATGGCATAAACGATGCGCCGGCTTTGACCCAGGCGGATTTGGGAATCGCCATCGGCGCCGGAACGAATGTAGCGGTGGAATCGGCCGGAATCATATTGGTCAGGAACGATCCGAGGGATATTCCGAAGATAATAAAGCTTTCGCGCCTGACATACGCAAAAATGATTCAGAATTTGTGGTGGGCGACCGGATACAACATTATCGCGATGCCGCTCGCGGCGGGCGTTCTCGTTTCCTACGGAATTCTGCTTCAACCGGCTGTTTCGGCTGTTTTAATGTCATTAAGCACCGTAATTGTTTCGGTGAATGCCGTTCTGCTGAAACGAAGGGTTCTTTAGTGCTAAAATGTTAGATAAATGAAGATCCGGAATTTCAAGGAATTGGCGGAGACGGATTTGCGGAAAGCCGCTTTGGAAATAGCGGAGGCGGGACTCGATGCGATTGATACGGAAAAATATATAAAAAAAGAAATTATTCTCGGGGAAAACACTCTTTCCGTAAAAGGCAGGGAATTTGACCTTTCGCATTTTGAACGCATTTTCGTGGTGGGGGTGGGGAAGTGCGCGCTTGAGGCCGGCCGAGCGCTTGAGGAGATTTTGGGCGAAAAATTGAACGGCGGCATCGTACTCGATGTGCACGAAGGAAGCTTAAATAAAATAAAGACATTCGCCGGCGCCCATCCTTTTCCCGAGCCTAGGAATATCGATGCGACGGCGGAGATAATCAAACTACTTTCTTCTTTGGCCGAAAAGGATTTTGTTTTGTTTGTGATATCCGGCGGCGGCTCGACGCTTTTATGCCAGCCCAAAGAGTTGGTCTGTCAGGATGAAAAGGATATTCTGCAGGCGCTTTTTCGCGCGGGCGCCAATATTGAGGAAACCAATACGGTTCGGAAGCACTTATCGCTCGCGCGCGGCGGGCATCTCGCGGCCTACGCCTATCCGGCCACCTCGGTCGCGCTCATTTTTTCGGATGTGCGGGGAAGCATCGAATTCGTCGCTTCCGGGCCGACGGTGAAAGATACGACGACAGTGGAGGATGCGCGCCTCGTTTTGGAAAAATACGGCATTGAAAAATCAATCGGCTTGAAAATAGAGCCGCTCGAAACGCCCAAAGGAAACAAATTCTTCGAGAAGATGGCGAATATCGTTTTTATGGACAACATCACCGCTCTTTCGGCTATGTCCGAAAAGGCGAAGGAGTTGGGTTTCGATGCCGATATCCATACCAATATCCTGGAGGGAGAAGCGAGGGATAAGGGAAAGGAAATTGCCGCCAATCTCCATAAGGAGAACCGAAAAACCGCCGTTCTTTATGGCGGAGAGACGACTGTTTGTGTGAAAGGCGCGGGTGAAGGCGGTCGGAACCAGGAGGTGGCGATGGGTGCTTTGGGAGAGGTAGGCGACGGCGAACTGATACTTTCTTTTGCCTCGGATGGGCGGGACAACACCGATTTCGCGGGCGCGCTTTGTGATAAAATAACCAGTGAAAAGGCCGCGAAACTCGGTCTGAAGCCGGAGGAATTTTTGAAGAACAACGATTCCTACGCGTTTTTCAAAGAAGTTGGGGACTATCTCCTGACCGGCGACACCGGTTCCAATGTGTCGGATTTAATTATCGCAATTAAAGGGTAAATATCGGTAGTGTTATAATAGCGAGGTAGTCTGAAATACGAAATATGGCTCAATCTAAGAAAAAATCGTTCGTTTTGTGGTTCAAGGAACTTGGTATCAAGGATGTCCCACTCGTGGGCGGGAAGAACGCCGCACTGGGGGAGATGTATTCGCACCTCGTTCCGCTCGGCGTAAATATCCCGAACGGTTTCGCGCTCACCGCCTTTGCCTACCGCTTCTTTTTGAAAAAGACCGGTTTGGACAAGAAAATCCGGGAGATAATGAAGAGGACGAATACAAAGGATATTCGGGAACTGCAGAAAAGCGGAAAAGAAATTCGCAAAATAATAATTGAAGCCGAATTACCGAAAGAGCTCACGAGGGCTATCCGCGAAGCCTATCGGAAACTGGAGAAGATGTACGGCAAAAATACCGACACGGCTGTGCGTTCGTCCGCGACTGCAGAGGATTTGCCGGGCGCATCTTTCGCCGGCCAGCAGGAAACTTATCTGAATGTAGTGGGAGTGGAAGCGGTTCTTCTTTCGGCTAAAAAATGCATCGCTTCGCTTTTTACCGACCGCGCTATTTCATACCGCGTGGATAAGGGTTTCGCCAATACGGATATTGCGCTTTCGGTCGGCGTGCAGAAGATGGTGCACTCCGACCTGGCCTCCTCGGGCGTGGCTTTCACGATTGATACCGAGAGCGGCTTCGATAACGCCATTATTATCACCGGCTCCTGGGGCTTAGGAGAGATGATCGTTCAAGGTCAGGTGACGCCGGACGAATTCATGGTTTTCAAACCGACGCTTGAAACCGGCCATCGCGCCATTATCGAGCAGAATTTGGGGAAGAAGAATGTGAAGCTCATATACGGAAAAGAGGGAACGAAGAGAGTTTCGGTAACGGAGTCCCAGCAGGCGAAGTTCTGCATTTCGGAGGACGAGGTGCTTACGCTCGCGAAATGGTCTTTGGAGATAGAGAAGTATTTTTCGAAACTCCATAAACACTATCAGCCGATGGATATAGAGTGGGCGAAGGACGGACGGACGAAGAAGCTTTTCATTGTCCAGGCCAGACCGGAAACCGTTCAGGCTCTGACGGACAAGAAAATATATAAGGAATACCATCTTCAGAAACAATCTAAAGTTCTTATAAATGGCATCGCTGTCGGGGCGAAAATCGGTGCGGGTCCGGTGCGCGTCATCAAAGATGCTAAGAAAATAAAAGATTTCAAAAAAGGGGAGGTGCTGGTGACCGAGATTACCGATCCGGATTGGGAGCCGATTATGAAAATCGCCTCGGCCATCGTTACGGACAAGGGCGGCCGGACATCCCACGCCGCAATCGTTTCGCGCGAGCTTGGCATTCCGTGCATCGTAGGCGCGGGCAAGGCGACGAAAGTTTTGAAGACCGGCCAGAAGGTGACGGTGGATTGCGCCTCGGGCGAGGAGGGGAAGGTATATGCGGGCATTCTGCCTTTTGGCGTCACGGAGCGTCATTTGGACAAGCTTCCGAAGTCTAAAGTGAAAGTGATGGTGAATGTCGCTTCGCCGGATGAGGCTTTCAAGAATCATTTCTTGCCGGCGCAGGGCGTCGGCTTGGGACGGCTCGAATTCATTATCGCTTCGCATATCAAAATCCATCCGAACGCGCTCATCGACTATCCGAAATTGGTTTCCGAAGCGAAGAAGAATCCCGCAACCAAAAAATTGGTAGAGAAAATAGACGCCATCACGCTCGGTTACCGCCGGAAGACAGACTTCTACGTGGACGAGCTCGCGGAGGGCATCGCGAAAATCGGCGCGGCCTTCTGGCCGAACGAAGTGATTATCCGCTTTTCGGATTTCAAAACAAACGAATATTCCAAGCTTTTGGGCGGCGAGCGTTACGAGCCGAACGAAGAAAACCCGATGCTTGGCTGGCGCGGCGCTTCTCGCTACTATGACCCGAAGTTCAAGGATGCTTTCAGTTTGGAAGTGAAAGCTCTGAAGAAAGTGCGTGAGACGATGGGGCTTCAAAATGTAGTAGCGATGATACCTTTCTGCCGGACGCCCGAAGAGGGAAGAAAAGTAGTGGAGATAATGGCGAAGTACGGCTTGAACAGGAAAAAAGACAAAAATCTCAAGATTTATGTGATGTGCGAAATTCCTTCCAATATACTCTTGGCGGACG
The DNA here is from genome assembly GCA_038065455.1 of Patescibacteria group bacterium. Lineage (GTDB taxonomy): Bacteria > Patescibacteriota > Minisyncoccia > UBA6257 > GWB1-50-10 > JBBTQX01. The sequence continues at coordinate 57,352 of JBBTQX010000002.1, read as the reverse complement.
AATTTTTGGAAATTTTCGACGGGATGTCCATCGGTTCCAACGATCTGACTCAGCTCACGCTCGGTTTGGATAGGGACTCTGGTATCGTGACCCATATCGCGAACGAGAATAACCCTTCGGTCAAAAAACTCATCGCGGAAATAATCCACAAGTGCAACGCGAAGAAAAAATACATTGGCATTTGCGGCCAGGCGCCCTCCGATTATCCCGATTTCGCGGAATTCTTGGTAAAGGAGGGGATAAAGAGCATTTCTTTGAATCCGGATTCCGTCATCAAGACGATTTTGAAATTAAGCCGGAAATAGATTATATTTTAGATTATGGAACATAAAAAACTTTATCGTTCGCGGAGCGATAGGATGATATTCGGCTTGTGCGGCGGATTGGGAAAATATTTCAATATCGATTCGACGGTCGTGAGGATCATCTTCGTTCTCCTTACAATGCCCGGCGGCGTGGGTCTTTTCGTATATTTGGTACTCTCCGTTATAACTCCGCTTGAAGCGGGAGCGGAAACGAGCCCGAAAGAAGAGGTGAAAGATTTTGCCAAGAAGGTCAAAAAAGAAGCAAAGGTGGTGGCGGAAGAAATCAAGAAAGACAAGAAGCACGGCGGCTTCCGCGTCATTATCGGGGCGATTATTGTCGTTGCCGGCATCTTTTTCATGATTCAGCAATTCTTCCCATTCTTTCATATGGGAATGTTCATCTGGCCGGTAATCGCAATAATCTTCGGTATTTATCTAGTAACGAAGGAAAGTTAATTTCGTCTCTAAAACACGCCTGGGTTTGACACCGGACTCGTTCCGGTGTTATTTTTTATTCAGTAGTTTTATATCACCAATCAAAAAAGAAAGGAAAAGAACCCTATGAAAAACGGTGACTCGAAAAAGTTCGAGATCGGCAAATTCTACGGTTCCCATGCGAAGATAGAAGGAACCTCGATATTTGTGGTAAAAATAGAGGAAATCAAAGGCAGAGAAATTATCGGAACGATATTCAAATCGGGAAAAGGGATAATTTCAAGTGAAAAACTCGGTTGCGATATCTCCAAGGATGATTTGATCTCGGAACCAATCGAAGATTTCGACGAATTTGCCTTTTCCGGATTACAGTCATTATAAGCCGCGGTATTATATACCGCGGTTTTTTTGTTTTTATAAATCGGCCCATTCCGTTATAATGAAGCCATATGAAAATAGGATTTTTCGAGGCGGAGGGGTGGGAGGAAAAAACGGCGCGAGAGAGCCTGCCCGGCCACGAATTGTATTTCTCGAATAAGGCGATTACGGAGGAAGAACTGCCGGAACGGAACGATTTCGACATTCTCGCCATTTTCGTCAATTCGAAGATAACGGCGAAGGTGTTGGAACATTTCCCAAATTTGAAGATGGTGACGACAAATTCCACCGGCTTCGACCATATCGACCTTGAGGCGTGCAAAGCGAAAGGAATAAAAGTGGGTTACGTGCCGGGCTATGGCAACAACACGGTGGCGGAACTGGCCTTCGGACTCCTTCTGAATTTAACCCGGAAAATCTATCTGGCGGTAGACCGCATCAAGGAAAGCGGCTCTTTTTCGCTTGAAGGTCTTCGAGGTATCGATCTCAAGGGCCGGACAATCGGCATTATCGGTACGGGCCGGATCGGGTTGGAATCGGCGAGAATCGCGAACGGCTTCGGGATGAAAATCATCGCCTATGATGTAATAGAAAATGCGGCGGCTGCAAAGGAACTGGGTTTCATATATCTTCCGCTCGAGGAATTGCTCAAGCAGTCCGATGTACTCACTATCCATTGTCCTTTGACTCCGGAAACCCGCCATCTCATTAATATAAATAACATTAGTTTGATAAAAAGAGGAGCGTATTTGGTGAATACCGCCCGCGGGCCGATCGTGGAGACGAATGCGCTCGTGAAAGCGCTCCAAGATGGAATACTGGCTGGCGCGGGATTGGATGTACTCGAAGAAGAGAGCGGAACGAAATATGAAAAAGGGCCGGAGCCGAGCGGAGAAGCGATGAAAATAATTCTCGAAAATCACGCGCTCATAAAAATGCCGAACGTTTTAATCACTCCGCACAACGCTTTCAATACCGTCGAAGCTTTAATGAGGATATTGACCGTAACACTCCAGAACATCTCGGGTTTTATTAATAACAGCGCAGACCCGAAGAATTTCATCGCATGAGGATAAAAGACATTGAAGTAAAGGAAATAACGGATTTCAGGGGGAAGCCGACCATCGAGGTGTTTTTGACGGGAGAATATGGCGATACCGCTTCGGCGCAGATTCCCTCCGGTAAGAGCCGGGGAAAGAACGAGGCGGATGTTCTGGAGCCCGCGGAGGCGATACGAGTCGCAGGAAAAAAGATAAAGCCGGAGATTTTAAGGCGGAACTTCGAATCTATCGGCGAACTGGATGCGTTCCTCATCACTTTGGACGGCACGCCGCGGAAAGAAATATTGGGCGGGAACCTGATATTAGGCATCTCGGTTTCTTTCGCGCGTCTGGTTGCCAAGTCGAAGAACAAGGAATTGTGGGAAGTTTTGAACGAGGAATTCTTCGGCGGAGAGATTTTTGGGGAAAATCCGCTAATATTTTCTAATCTCATAAATGGCGGGACGCACGCGAAGAACAATCTGGATATCCAGGAATATATGGTTGTGGCGAAAACCCACGATTCCTTCGGGAGGAGCATCGCGGAATTGAAAGATTTCTATGAAAAATTGGGAGGGAAAATCAAAGAAGAATTCGGCCTAAGAAAATTGGTGCTGGGGGACGAAGGGGGATATTCTCTGGATTTTCCCGATAATGCCGGGCCTTTGAGAGTTCTCGGAAAAGCGATAGAAGAGGGGAAGTTGGCGCCCGATTTTTCTCTGGCTATTGATGCCGCCGCGAGCGGATTTTTTGAGAACGGCCGCTACCGATTCGACGGACGGAATCTTTCGACCAATGAGATGGCGGAGGTTTACGAATTCTATCTGAAATCCTTCCCGCTTCTTATGTCTATCGAAGACCCGTTCGCCGAAACCGACGAAGAAGGCTTCAAGAAATTAACTTCCCGTTCCGCGGGAGCGCTTGTGGTGGGGGATGACCTCACGACAACCAATCCCATCGCGATTGAGAAGGCAGTCCGCGAAGGGCTAATCAGCGGATTGATAGTGAAGCCGAATCAAATCGGCACTGTGACCGAAACCTGCGAAGCCATGAAGATTGCCCGCTTGAACGGCGTGAAAACCATCGTTTCCCACCGTTCGGGGGAAGTGGAGGACGCTTTCATAATCCACTTCGCCAAGGCCGGCGGCGCCTATGGCGTGAAGATCGGCGCGCCCGTCGAGAGCCGCAATTCCAAATACAAGGAGCTAGAAAGACTATACGGTTGATATAAAATAAGACAAAAACTAGGTGGTGTCTTTAAAGACACCACCTAGGAAATAAAATGAGTAATAAAATAGAAACCAAAAACTGTCAGAACTGCAAAAACCCGTTCACAATCGAACCGGACGATTTCTTGTTTTATGAGAAAATGAAGGTTCCGCCGCCGACTTGGTGCCCGGAATGCCGAAAACAGCGCCGGCTTTCCTGGCGGAATGATTTATCGCTTTACTCCAGAAAATGCGACTTATGCAATAAAAACATAATTTCCCTCTATTCTCCGGATGGACCAATGAAAAGCGTGTATTGTCAGAAATGCTGGTGGTCCGACGGATGGGATCCGAAGTCTTATGCGCAAGAATATGATTTTTCCAAATCATTCTTCGAACAATTCGCGGAACTGCAAAGACGCGTGCCAGCGCTCGCGATGGTGAATGACAACGGAATCGGAAGCTTGAATTGCGAATATACCCAGGATTTCGCGCGTAGCAAGAACTGCTATATGGTTTTTATTGCCTGGAAACTTGAAGAATGTCTTTATAGCGTTTATCTCCTCGATGGAAAAGAAATTGTGGATAGCCTTAATTCAATGGGAGAATGCGAAGCGATTTATGAAACTGTTTATACGGAGAAATGTTATCGATGTCGGAATGTTTATTATTCCGTCGCGCTTTCCGATTGCAATTTTTGCTGGGATTGCAGGGATTGTTCCGATTGTTTCCTATCTGTCGGCATCAGGCATAAGCGTTATTGTTTCAAGAATAAAGAATATACAAAAGAGGAATACAATCGCATTCTCGCCGAATATCGGCTTGATACCCACGCAGGCGCAGAAAGAGCAATGAAAGAGCTTTTATCTATTTTTCCTCTCTACCCCAGGAAATTCTCAAGTTTAAGAAATTGTGTTAATTGCACGGGTGATGCCCTCATAAACGGCAAGAATTCCAGAGACTGTTTCAATGTTCAGCGTCCGGAAGATTGCCGATGGGTTGAAAATTCCGATACCCCTAAAGCGAGCTATGACCTAAGTGTAGGAGGCGAGCTTGATCAATGCTATGAAGGAATTACTCCCGACCACTCGTATAGAAGCCGCTTCTCGATATTTTCCTGGAAAAATACGGAAGTTTCCTATGTCGATGGATGCCACTCGTCAAAAGACATTTTTGGCTGTTGCGGCCTGAAGAAAGCCCAATATTGCGTTTTGAATAAGCAATATTCCAAAGAAGAATATGAAGAATTGATTTCAAAAATAAAGAAACAAATGGATGAAATACCATACATCGATTCGAAAGGAAGAACATACAAACATGGAGAATTCTTTCCGACTGAACTATCGTACTTTGCCTACAATGAAACGGTAGCGCAGGATTTTTTTCCGATAACTCAAAAACAGGCGGAAGAAGAAAAAATCTGTTGGCAAGAACATTTTCAAGTTACTACCGGCAAAGAAACTATTTCCCTGGATAAGTTGCCGGAGAGCATTTCCGATGTGTCGGATACTATCTTAAATGAAACTCTGCGTTGTTCATTATGCGCAAGAAATTATCGGATTGTGCCGTCGGAATTAATGTTCTACAGAAAAATGCGTATTCCAATACCGCATAATTGTTTTCATTGTCGAGCCGGGGCGCGTTTTGGATTACGCAATCCATTTTCGCTTTGGCATCGCCAATGCCAATGCTCCAGTCAAAAATCGGAGAACGGAATTTATCAAAACACCGTGAAGCACCAGCATAGAGAAGGGAAGTGCCCGAATGAATTCGAAACCTCATATTCCCCCGACCGCAAGGAAATCGTATATTGTGAAAGCTGCTATAACGCCGAGGTGGTATAATCGAAGTATGGAAAATATTTTAAATAAAAATACGAAGGTTTGGCTGGCTGTCGGGAGAATAGCGCTGGGCTGGATTTTCTTTTATGCCGGACTCGTGAAGATATTGGACGCGAGTTGGAGCGCGGCGGGATTCCTGGCTAATGCCAAGACATTTTCCGGATTATATGCCTGGTTTGCCGGGCCGAGTGTCATCGGGGTTGTGAATTTCATAAACGAATGGGCACTTTTGCTTTTGGGCATTTCCCTTATATTGGGGCTCTTCGTGCGGTGGAGCGCCATCCCCGGGGCGCTTTTAATGGTTTTGTATTATTTTGCCGGCAACGCTTTTCCGGTCGTGGCGAACGGATTTATCGTGGACGACCATGTTATCTACGCCGCGCTACTTATTTTATTCTTCATAATGGACGCCGGAAATTATTTCGGCTTGGATGGCAAAGTATCCAGAGTAAAAAACCAGGTGGTATAGTCAATTATACCACCCATAGACTAATTTAAAATGAAAAAAATAGCGATAATTTTTTTGGTATTGAGCTTTCTTGGATTGATTGATGCTACATATCTTACGATAACGCATTATCAGGATGTGTCGGTAGTTTGTCTGCTTATAAATACCTGCGATTTGGTGCTCCAAAGCTCCTATGCCACACTAGGCTCGGTGCCGGTGTCGCTCCTCGGCGTGGTTTATTATCTCGGCATATTCATTCTTTCTCTTATTTCGTTTATAAAGAGAGACGAAAAATTGTTCTTCTTGGCCGGGCTTTTGACGATTTTCGGATTTATTGCCTCGCTTTGGTTCTTATATGTCCAGCTTTTCATAATCCATTCGCTTTGTTTTTATTGCCTCTTCTCGGCTTTCGATTCAATTATTCTTTTCGCTCTCGGCCTCACATTTTCTTTGAGGTATAATAAAATCAATGCCTAGTTGGATATTTTTCGCTTTGTTATCGGCTGTTTCGGCGGCGCTCGTCGCCGTCTTCGGCAAAATCGGGATATCGAACATCGACTCGACGCTTGCTACGACCGTCCGCGCCGTTATAATGGCAGTTTTCCTTTTGGCCGTTTCTTTTGGCCTCGGAAGTTGGGAATCGTTTAGATCCATAGATAACAAAGCCCTGGTTTTTATCGCTCTTTCCGGCGTTGCCGGGGCGCTTTCGTGGCTCTTCTACTTCTTCGCCCTGAAGAACGGCCCGGCCTCTGGTGTCGCGGCTTTGGATAGGCTAAGCGTGGTTTTTGTGCTCGTTCTCGCTATTCTCTTTTTAGGGGAAAACCTGACTTGGAAATCCGGCCTTGGCGCGGCGCTTCTCACGGCCGGCGCCGTCTTGATGAGTTTGAGGTAATTCTCTAGATTGTATAGATGACCTCTTCGGAGATACGCAGAAAATTCCTGGAGTTTTTTGAGAAGAACGGGCACGCGGTCGTGCCGTCCTCATCTTTGATTCCCGACGATCCGTCGGTGCTCCTTACGACTGCGGGCATGCAGCAGTTCAAGCCCTACTACACGAACGATTCCGACCCGATGAAGGATTTCAATTCGAAGAATACCGCCTCGGTTCAAAAATGCTTCCGCACTTCGGATATAGACGAAGTGGGGGATGAAAGTCATCTGACATTCTTCGAAATGCTCGGCAATTTTTCCTTCGGCGGATATTTCAAAAAAGAAGCCATTCGATTCGGCCACGATTTCATCGTGAAAGAAATGGGATTGGATATCGATTATGTGACGATTTTTGATCCGGTCAAGGTGCCGGCAGGAGATTGGCGGAAAAACGGCGTGCCGTTCGACCAAGAATCCTACGATATCTGGAAAGATATCGGGATGCCGGAGAAAAAAATAATCCGCGAGGGCGTGGACGTTTTCTGGGGTCCGACGGGGAACGAAGGCCCGTGCGGTCCGACAACGGAAATTTACGTGAAAAACGCTGCTGGGAAAGCCGTCGAGGTTTGGAATATCGTTTTCAATCAGTTCTACGCGAAAAATCAAAAACTTACCCCGCTCGAAACGCCGGGCGTGGATACGGGCATGGGTTTGGAGAGACTTACTATGGTGTCGCAGAAGAAGGCGACTATATTCGAAACAGATTTATTTGCGCCGATAATAGCCCTTTTGCCGGAAGAAATGGAAGTTCGGACGCGCCGTATTTTAAGCGACCATATCCGCGGCATCGCATTTTTGATTTCCGATGGCGTGAAGCCGTCCAATAAAGAAGCCGGATATGTCCTCCGGCGCTTGATGAGGCGGGTAATGGTTCATCTCCATCTTTCCAAAAACGAAGAGTTAGCCGAACATCTATTCGGCGAAGTATTCGAAAATTACGAGGGGTTCTATCCGGAATTAAACCGGGAGCTAGTGCTTGATGAGTTTAATAAGGAAAAAGAAGCTTTTTCCGAAGCGTTGAAAAAAGGAGCACGGGAATTCGAAAAAGCGGAGTTGACCGGAGAAATCGTTTTCGACCTGTACCAGACGCACGGCTTGCCGATTGAGATGATTGAGGAGTTGGCGAAAGAGAAGGGAGTTTCAATCGATAAGGCAGATTTCGAACGCAGAAAATCAGCCCATCAAGAATTATCTCGGACGTCTTCGGCTGGGCAGTTCAAGGGCGGCCTTGCCGACCATTCGGAAAAAACTATACGTTTGCATACAGCCCACCATCTTCTTCTCAAAGCGCTCCAAATCGTGCTGGGGCCGGAGGTGAAACAGCGGGGAAGCAACATCACAAGCGAGCGTCTGCGGATGGATTTTATACATAATGCGAAAATGACGGACGAGCAGAAAAAAGAAACGGAGCGGATAGTGAACGAAAAGATTGCGGAAGACTTGCCGGTCGTGCACAGCGAAATCGCCCGCGAAGAGGCGGAGAAGCTCGGCGCCGAGCACGAATTCGGCCAGAAGTATCCCGATATTGTATCAATCTATTCGGTCGGCCCGAAGGGTGCGACAGCGGAAAGTCCCCAATTTGAAAAATCATTTTCCATCGAATTCTGCGGCGGGCCGCATGTGGCGCGCACGGGGGAGGTAGGGAAGTTCAAAATCATCAAAGAAGAGGCGGTGGCGGCCGGCATCCGGCGCATCCGCGCCACAGTGGAGTAGGAAAAGAATTGAGCTATACTAATTAGTAATGGTCTGGAAAACGTGGAATTTCGTTCAGAATTTTTGGAACGGCAGCCGGGAATATTTCCTTCTGGTGGAGGAATGGAACGGCGCGTATGAGGTTACGCGAGCCTATCGGAATCTGAAGAAGAAAGAAATCACGATTTGCGAAGGGTACGCGGTGAAGGATTTGGATGGCGTGAGGCGGCCTACCAAGAAGACGGACTACATAATTTTTTCACTCGGAAGCGAAAGAGCCACGACCGCGGAAAATACCGTGGTTTTGAAGCGCCCGAAACCCAATGAAGCGATAACCGAAAGCGAAATGGACCAACTGGTCCACAAAGGATTTTGGGATTTTCTGAATCGCTATCGGGCGATGGCGGCCAAAAAAATGAAGACGAGCGACTCGGATTTGATTATGGCTTATGTCCAGGTACGCGATGTTTCCATTGGAACTCACAAAATGTATAACCCGGTCGGCTTTGAAGGAAAAGAATTGAATTTGAAAATCCGAGGCACATTCGTTCCGCGCGAAACTTTGCCTTCTCTGGAACGCTTCAAAGACTGGGGCAAGATATTCGTCTTCGAAAGCGCGAGCGTTTTGGGGGACTTCCTTCCCGAATCCGGGAGCTTTTCGGTTCAGATCGGCGAGACCGCCACCTCGGTTTTCAAAGTCCACGGAAACGAAAAAGCCTTTGAAGTCGGTTATGGCTGGGGGACGGGGACTTTTACCGGCGGAGTAGCCGCCGAACTGGGCATAGACGAAGCCTCGGCCAGAGCGATAATCCGCCTTTATTTCGAAAACAATGTTTCGGTCAAGGTAAAAAAATGGCTGGAAGGAAGAGTGAACGAAAGCGTTCGGGAGCTCGCCGGTCTTTTGGAGCCGCTCAAGAAAAAAACAAAAATCAGCCGGCCTAAAATCTATTTTTCCGGCCGGATCAAGAATTTCCCCGGGGCGGCTATCCGGGTCGATGAGGAATTGGAGCGTAAAGAGTATATTATAAAGAAAAAAAATGCCGCTTTGGGCTTCGAACCGCTCATCGAACAGAATGCCCTAGCTCTTTTGGTTTTCGAATATGATCTTCCGAAATTCGAGTATCTAAACCGGCTTTTAAAGCGTCGGGTGAAGTGGCTGATTCCCAATTTCTAGGTTAAAATAAAAGCCAATGGCATCGGAAAAAAAGATATTTTTGGACAAAGACGACGACTTGAACAAAGTAGTCGGCCAGCTGACTGCCGTCGAGGCGGAAAAAATCATTCTCAATATTCCCAAAAACTCCGTTCTGGGTTCCTCGGTCCATAATTTCCAAATACTGGAGCGCGAGTGTGAAACGGCCGGCAAGGAATTGGCGATAGAATCGGTGGACGAGCGTATTCTGGAATTGGCGTCCTTGGCGACTATTCCGGCCATAAATCCGGTTTTCAAAACCAGGGAAAGATCTGTGGTGGATATTTTGCCGGGATTGGATGATGTCGGTGCGGCCGAAATAGAATTGGTCAGGCAAAGCGAAGTCCCGAACGCGGAACGCGGAGGGAAGGAAAAAATCGAGGGACGAAAACCGGCGAGGAAGTCCGGGGTGAAAAAGCCGAGAGTCGCGAGAAAGAAAAAAGCCCCGGCAATCGAAGAAACCAAAATTCCGATTACGGAGCCCGTCGCGTCGGAAGAGGAATTGGTGAAATACATTCCGGCTCCGATAGTGGAAGAAAGAATCGAAAAGAATTTCGAAAGGATTGAAAGGAATGTCGAAAAGAAAGCGAAGCGCGGAAAAAAATTCTGGGCGATAATGCTCGTCAGCACGGCCGTCGTTTTGGCGGCGGGATATTTCGCGGTGGCGGACATTCTGCCCAGAGCAATAATCAACATTTTCATACAAAAAACTACTGTTCCGTTTTCCATTCGGGTAACGGCGGATAAAGAGGTGAATACTCCTTCCGTGAGCGGCAACGCGGCGAGTCTGCCCGGCCAGCTTTCGGTGGCGCCCGGGAATCTAAGTATGAATTTTCCCGCAACCGGCAGCTCCACCTTGAGTACCAAGGCTGGCGGAACGCTTACCGTTTATAACGTCTATAGCACCAAGTCCCAGACGCTCGTAGCGACTACCCGTTTTGAATCTCCGGAAGGAAAAATTTTCAGATTGGTGAATAGGGCCGTGGTACCGGGAATGAAAACCGCGAATGGAACGCCGTCATCCGTCGAGGTGAAAGTCGTGGCGGATAAGGCGGGTTCGGATTACAACTTGCCCCCGAGTGGAGGATGGAAGATACCGGGCTTCAAGGCGACGCCGGCGCTCTATAAAGGATTCTATGCCGAATCAATATCCTCGATGACGGGCGGAGCGGAAGGCAATCAGATCGTTCCTTCCGAAAGCGATGTGAGCGGCGCGAAGGCGAAAATAGAAGAAGCGCTTTTGAATACGCTTAAAAGCAAAACGATGATTTTGGATTCGCAGAATTTGAAAATAATGGATAACGGTTCGGAATTCAAAGTGACGAGCGAGAATGTTTCGAGCCAAGTCGACCAGGACGGCAATTTCAGCGTCCTCGTGGCAGGGGAGTTGCGCCAACTGGGTTTCAACGAGGGAATGCTCCGAGATGCTCTGGTGGATTTTTTGAGTACATCGACCGAGGAGATTACGGTCAGGAATTTCTCGATGGACTATTCGACGAGTACCGCGGATTTCGCCGCCGGCAAGATGACTTTTTCGGTGAACGGCGTCCTTACCTACGAACCGAAGATAAATTTGGAAAGTTTCAAAAATCAGATTCTCGGCCTCGACGGCGAAACGCTCAAAACACAAATTTTCGCTCTGCCGGGCCTCCAAAAAGCCAACATTTCTTTCTGGCCTTTCTGGGTAAAATCCGTTCCCAATTATTTGAACAAGGTAAAGATTCTGGCGGAATAAAATAAGATGAATGACCCGAAAGAGAAGATAAGGTTGCTTATTGATAAGTATGAAATTGCTAAATCGGCCGGCAAGATAAAGAGTTATACGGAAGAGGAAACAAAAAAAGATTTTATTCTGCCGATTTTTGAAGCGCTTGGGTGGGATGTCCATAACAAAAATGAGGTTTCAGCGGAAGAAAATTTATCATCCTCGGATAGAGTTGATTACGGATTTTATTTAAATGGCCGGGCGAAATTCTATTTAGAGGCCAAATCACTTAAGGTGGATTTGCATCGCGAAGAATATGCCAAACAAGCAATAAGATATTCTTGGAATAAGGGCGTAACTTGGGCAGTGCTTACCGACTTTGAGAGTATAAAAGTTTTCAACACGCAGGATGCGAAAGCGACATTGGCCGCCAAACTTCTCTTTGAAATTTCCTACGATAGATATATTGAATGTTTTGACCAACTTTCGCTCTTATCAAGAGAATCATTCGAGAAAAATCTTATCGATACAGAGGCAGAAAAATTCGGAAAGAAATTCCAGAAAATTCCGGTAACTTCGCTGTTATTCAACGACCTGAACGAATGTCGGGAGATTCTTACTAAATCGTTGAAGGCTTGGAATTCTAAAATTGCCCCCCAATTTTTAGATGAAGGCGTTCAAAAGCTTTTGGACAGACTTATCTTTTTACGTGTTGCCGAGGATAGAGGAATTGAACCGCCAACGCTTATCCCATTGCTTCGTGAATGGAAAAATCGCAAAGACCAAAACGAGGTGCCGCTTTACAAGCACATGGTGGATAAATTCAGGGAATTGGATAAAACCTACAATTCCAATCTTTTTTCCGAACACCCGTTTGAAGAATGGGAGGAATATGGCGACGCCACGGAGAAAGTTATTCAGATTCTCTACGGCAAACCGGGCTATTATGAATATGATTTCAAGGCGATGCCCGCTGATGTTCTAGGAACAGTTTATGAAAACTATCTCGGCTATAAACTTTCTCAATCAAAGAAGGGCGTAGAAGTTCATAAGGATGCTAAGAAGCGCAAGGAGCAGGGGATTTATTACACGCCCCATTTTATCGTTGAGTATATCGTGAAAAACGCCTTGGGGCCGGTTTTGGAAAAGTGCAACACTATAGAGGATTTGAAGAAGATAAAGGTACTGGACCCGGCCTGTGGTTCCGGTTCGTTTCTTGTTCAGGCGTTGGAACTTATCAATGAAAAATACAAGAAAATGGGCGCACCAGGGAATGTTTTCACAAAAATCCAAATACTTTTAGAGAATATCTATGGGGTTGATCTGGACGAGCAAGCGGTTGAAATCGCCAGATTAAATCTTCTTGTAGGCGCTTTAAATGAAAGGCAGAAGCTGCCATCGCTCGATAAAAATATAAAGAATGGAAACTCGCTCATTTCGGGCACCGACTCGGAACTTAAAAAGCATTTTGGTGCAAATTTTCGCAATAAGAAGCCGTTTAACTGGGAAGAGGAATTTCCGGAGGTTTTCAAACAAGGCGGGTTTGATGTGATTATCGGAAACCCGCCGTATATCAAGGAGTTTGTGAATAAAGAAGCTTTTAATGGTCTGCACGATAGCCCATATTATCAGGGTAAAATGGATATTTGGACAATGTTTGCGTGCATTTCAATAGATTTACTTAAAGACGGGGGAATTTTGAGTTTTATCGCTCCGAATAATTGGGTAAGCAATGCCGGCGCAGATATTTTTAGAGATAAAATTTTAAAAGATGGCGAACTAAAATCCTTCCTAGATTTTGGTGACTATAAGGTTTTTGAACAAGCTGGGATTCAAACAATGATTTTTACCTTTAAAAAAGGAAAACCAGATGAAAAATACAAGGTAAGTTATTTAAGGATTCCCGATAGGAATATAGCGGAAAACGAACTTATTTCCAGAATTTTTGGTGAAAAAACCGAAATTGAGATTAAACCAGAAAAATTACTGGGCCACTTTTTAATTTTTACCGAGAGCAATAAAGACATTCTCCTAGAAAAGATAAAATCAAAACAGAATTACCACATTAACGAAAAAGATGTCGGTAATGGCATTGATGTTTTGCAAGATTTTATCACTGAAAAGCACCTACAGGGTTTGTCAGATAAAACAATAAAGAAAGGCGATGGCATATTTATTTTATCTGAGGACGAAATTAAAGAACTTTCACCAACAAAACCTGAAGATCAATATTTAAGACCGTACTATACAACAAAAGAAATAAATAGATACTTATCTATTAAAAACACAAGCCTCCGTATAATTTATGCGGACAGTTATTTCCGGGAACATATTGAACAGTTTCCTAATCTCAAAAAACACCTAGATAAATTTTCTAAAATTTTAACTTCTGTGTATGCTCCCTATGGTCTTCATAGGGCACGCGAAGAAAGATTTTTTGAGGGCCACTGTATTTTTTCAATAAGGAAAACCATAAAACCATCCTTTTCATATGTTGATTTTCCTTGTTATGTTACAAGAGCTTTTATAATTTTAAAATTGGATAAAGTGAATCTCAAATATGTTCTTGGATTACTCAATTCAAACATCATGCATTTCTGGTTAAGAAATAAGGGGAAATTACAGGGTGATCAACTACAAATAGATAAGGAGCCACTATTAGATCTACCAATTTATATTGCAGACGAGGCATCGCAGAAATTAATAATTTCTTATGTTGATAAGATAATCCTTCTTAATAAAGAATTTCACGACGTCGAGGAAAATTCCAACGAATGGGAACGACTGAAATCCGAAATAGGAAGAACCGACAAGAAAATTGATGAGGAGGTATATAAGCTCTACGGCTTAACGGAGGAAGAAATAAAAACAGTTGAAGGAGAAAATTAAAATGGATTTGGAAGAACTTAAAAAAGATCAAATAAGAAAAAATCTTGATATCTTACCGGACAGGTATCCGAACATTATCTCATTCATTGATTTTGCGAACGTCAATCATTGGTTTGATGAAGATGATTTTGATGAGAGCGGAGTGAAAATGGCAGATAATGAGTTGTTAACGATTGGTCTGCAAAAATTAAAAGATTTCTTGAGCGCGTTTTCCAGCGATGATCGTTTTTATTATGGACACGACCCTGTTAATCCAGGGTCTTTAAGATTCAAACGGGCCGCGGAACATATTTTCGGTAAGTCTAGGGTTTTCACTAAACCAATACAGCAAATCAAGCATTATCTGGATTCCGAAGAAAAAAGCGAGACAATGCGGAAGATAAATGTTGATAAGGGAGGGAATTTTATATTGATTCCGAAGTGCAATTTTGACGTGGAGGTTTCAGTTGATTCCGTAAGACTCATCAATTCATATGATACGTTCTGTCTATTATCGTCCGATGCCGATTTCGCCGCTCTTATCCGTTTCTTAAAGAAACAAAAGAAAAAGATAATTTTAATAAAAGGAGGGCATATTGATGCGTCGTTAGGAGAGCTAGTTGATAATAAAATCAATGCTCAAGACATAAAAAAGTATATTGCGGTTAAAAAGCAAAAACCTGACTCAAGAGAATCAGGTCTTGCGGAAAGTTAACCCATATCCACGGGCAGGACAGAAGTTATTCTGTATTATCATTATAACGACTTACATGAATAAGCGTCAATAGTTATCCACAACTGATATTAAAGACGATTTATAGATTAAAAAATTGACAAAAAATCTGTATTTGTCTAAAATTCACTCTGTTTGTTAATGGAAAATACGCCTTTAGTCAGGATTGAGGGAATAGCGGTGGAGGCACTGCCGGGTTTGCTTTTCCGCGTGAAGGTCAAACTTGAAAACGGGGAAGAAAAAGACATTTTAGCGCATCCCGCCGGCAAGCTTAAAATCAACCGCATCCGGGTTATCCCCGGAGACAGGGTTATGGTGGAGATGGCGAACATCCTGGACAAACGGGGACGAATCGTGCGAAGATTGTAAAGTTTTATGAATCCCGTTAGAGACAAACAAATTTTGAATAATGTATCAATATGAATAACCAACAGGTCGGAATAATCAAACCAAGCGACATATCACGGATGCGCTTTTTAAGCGTATCCTGTCTCTAACGGGATGAAAGTCAGAGCATCGGTAAAAAAAATCTGCAGCGTTTGCAAGACCGTCCGTCGAAAAGGGCGGGTTTACGTCATATGTGCCAAGAACCCGAGGCATAAACAAAGACAAGGATAATTATGAGAATCGCCGGAGTAAACATACCCGATAACAAAAAAATCTACGTGGCCTTGGGCTACATCTACGGCATTGGCCCGACCTTGGCCGCCAAGGTTTTGGTCGGCGCGAAAATCGACCTCCAAAAACGAGCGAAGGATTTGGCGCCGGACGAGGTGAACCGCATCCAATCAATGATAGAGAAGAACTACAAGATTGAGGGAGAGTTGCGGCAAGTGATAAAACAGAACATCGCTCGCTTGAAAGATATTAAAGCCTATCGCGGCGTGCGTCATTTGCGAAAGCTTCCGGTGCGCGGCCAGCGGACGAAAACGAATTCCCGGACGGTGCGCGGCAACGTCAGGAAGACGGCCGGTAGTGGCAAGCGGAAAGTCGATTTGAAATAAGGGAACACTTACCCCGCCATCATTACACTAAAAATATGAAAAACAATAAAATAACGAAAATCATAATGAAAGAAAATATCCTGCTCCAAGTCGGGGATGATGGCGGGGTGCTCGATTCTATGGATGAATTTTCATCGTCTGTAGACTCGAAAATTCATATATAATCGGCAAATGGGAAAGAAAAAAGTCATAAAAACCAAAGACGAAGCGGTGAAGGAAGCGGGGACGGCCGAAAAGGCGCCGGCTAAGCAATCTTCGTCCACATCCAAACAGCACTGGGAAAACGGCCGTATCTATATTCAAGCCACCTATAATAACACCATTATTACCGTAACCGACGATAAGGGTGCCGTGATTACATGGATGTCCGCTGGCTCTTTGGGATTTTCCGGACCCAAGAAGGCGACTCCTTTCGCGTCTTCCAAAGTCGCCGAAGCCATTGCCCAGAAATTGGAAAAGACCGGCCCGAATACCGTGGAGATTTTCGTGCGCGGCGTGGGTAGCGGCCGCGATTCCGCCATCCGTTCTTTCGCCGGCAAGGGCTTGAATATACTGTCCATCAAGGATGTGACGCCGATTCCGCACAACGGACCGCGTCCGGCCAAGACCAGAAGGGTTTAACCAGGCAGTAGAAATGCGATTAGATTGAATTCAAATCGAAAACCATCATAATATCAAAACATATGAATATAAATAAAAGGTCATTGGAAATAGCGAGAATCGTCGATTCAATCACGATTTGCAATCGCATTTTCACTGCCTGGTAAAAATATGAATCCCGTTAGAGACATCAAACTTATGAATAACATGATTATCAAACAATCAATAGAATCCAATAAAGTCGAATCGGCTAATGCTTCACGGATATGCTTCTTAAGCGTATCCTGTCTCTAAACGGGATGAAAAGAATCAAAGAGAAAAAAGAAAGATCGCTGGGCATCAAACTCTTCCTCAAGGGAGACCGCTGTAATTCGCCGAAGTGCGCGATGGTACGCCATCCTTACCGCCCGGGCCAGCACGGCCAGGCGCGCCACTCCGTTTCCGAATTCGGAAAGCAGCTCCAGGAAAAACAGAAAATCCAAATTCTTTACGGGCTGAATAATCATCAGATGATGAGAATGTTCCGGAATTCCGACAAAGACGGCATTATGACCAAGCTCGAAAGCCGCCTCGACCACGTGGTTTTTCTTTTGGGATTCGCGAAGTCTCCGAGAATCGCCCGCCAGCTCGTCTCCCACGGCCATATCCACGTGAATGGCCGAAAAGTGACAATTCCTTCCTATTATGTTAGGGTTAAAGACATTATTGCTGTGCGGCCCGAATCCCGCTCGGCGAAGATTTTCGATGATATTCAACTCCGGTTGAAGCAATACACCCCGCCTGAGTGGCTTAAGCTCAAAGCGGAGGAATTGAAAGGCGAGTGCGTGGCAAAACCGCCCGTTACCGGAGTGCAACTACCTTTCGATATAAACGTGGTCGGCCAATTCTATTCGCGTTAAATTTTATAAAACAAAAAAATGAAATATACACATATCAGCGAAGCGGTCGAGGTCAAGAAAATTTCCGAAAAGGACAATATCGGTGTTTTTTACATTGAAGGTCTTTTTACCGGTTATGGCGTCACTTTGGGGAATGCTTTTCGGCGCGCGCTCCTTTCCTCGCTTCCGGGTTCGGCTATTACTCAGATTAAGATTAAGAATATAGACCATGAATTTTCGACTTTGCCCGGCATGGTGGAGGATATCGTGGAGTTCACGTTGAACCTGAAGAAAGTCCGCTTTCATTTTACCGCCGATGAGCCGCAGACTTTAAAACTTCACGTGAAAGGCGAGAAGGAAGTGAAGGCGGAGGATATCGAATCTTCCACGCTCGTGCGGGTAATCAACAAGGATTTGCATCTCGCGACTCTTTCGAAAAAGTCCGCCGATTTGGATATGGAAATCACCGTCGAAAAGGGCTTGGGCTACGTGATGAGCGAATCCCGCCGGATGGAGAGGCTTTCGGTCGGCACGATCGTGCTTGATGCCATCTTTTCCCCGGTTGTCCGGGTATCCTTCCACTCGGAAGATATGCGCGTGGGCGACCGCACCGATTATAACCGCTTGAAATTGGAAATAGAGACCGACGGCTCCATTAGCCCTTCGGAGGCGCTCCACAAGGCGAGCAATATTTTGAAAGACCATTTCGACAAAGTTCTGGCCATCGAAGTAGTTCCGGCGGAATTGATTTCCGGCAAACCCGAAAAGAAAAAGAAAGAAAAATAAATGCGGCACATGCACAAGGGGAGAAAATTCGGTTTGAAAAAAGGCCCTCGCAGGTCTTTTTTGAGGATTCTGGCCAATAACCTTGTGAGCCACGAAAAGATTACGACGACCGAGGCGCGCGCCAAGGAATTGAAGGGCATCGTGGAGCGCTATATCACCTACGGCAAACAGCAAAATCTGGCCGGAATGAAACTGCTTTTGGAGAAATTGCCGAAAGCGGCAGCCTACAAGGTTTACCACGAAATCGCCCCGCGCTATAAAGAGCGGAAAGGGGGATACACCCGGGTGGTAAAAACGGTTACTCCGAGGAAGCACGACGGCTCCAAAATGGCCGTCATCGAATTCGTAAAATAATATGGACCATCAAATCGACGCGAAAAACAAAAAATTAGGCCGGCTCTCCTCGGAGATAGCTTTTTTGCTCCAAGGTAAGAAGAGCCCGAATTATAATCCGCGGCTTATGAATACCGACCGGGTACTGGTCACGAACGCTTCGCAAATCGCCGTTTCCGGCAAGAAGACCAATCAGAAGATTTATTATAAGCACACCGGCCCCCTGGGACATCTCAAGGAGCGGAAATTCGCCGATGTTTTCAAAAAGAATCCGGCCTGGGTTCTCCGGCACGCCGTGCGCCTGATGTTGCCCAAAAACCGCCTGAATGCGAAACGGCTTAAAAATCTCATTATCGAAAAATAAAATGCCTTCGAAAACAACCGCCCATCCGGCGAAGAAAATTGAAAAGGAAAAGGATAAATATATCGAGGCTATCGGCCGCCGGAAGACCGCGGTCGCCCGCGTCCGGCTTTTTTCCGGCCGCAAAGCGGCGAGCAAGACTCCGGAGATTATCGTGAATGATTTGCCCTTTTCCGAATATTTTCCGACCGCGAAATTGCAGAAGACCGTCCTCGCTCCCTTCGGCGAGCTTTCGCTCAAGGAATACCACGCGACGGCATTGGTTGGAGGAGGTGGCTTGAGTTCCCAGGCAGAAGCCATCCGGCTCGGCTTGTCTCGCGCCCTCGTCGCTTTGAATCCCACCTGGCGTTCCAAATTGAAATCCCTCGGCTTTATGAAACGCGACCCCCGGAAGGTGGAGCGCAAGAAATACGGCCTGCGGAAAGCGAGACGGCCGCAACAGTGGCGCAAGCGTTAAAAAAATCCCTTCGGGGATTTTTTTTCCACTGTTGCATTGAGAAGGAGCATTGAAACATTTAAGTTAAGTCTTCATTTTACTATTCAGATAGCCATTTTCTTGTTGTTTTGAGTTTTATTGTGGTATAATACTGTTAAGTAAAATGACCCTCCAAAAGAAGAAATATCAGCAAGTTATACTATATCTCTGTAAGAAATTAGGAGGTGAAATCCAAGGGAAGAAAAAACTAGCAAAACTCCTTTATTTTGCTGATTTTGATTTCTTCGAAAAGAATCAGAAACCTATAACTGGGGATACATATAAAGCCCTTCCTATGGGGCCAGTACCAGTCTCTTTTGAGAAAATTATATCGGAAATGTCCGAGAAAAAAATACTTCTTGCCAAAGCCGTCGAATTGGGAAATGGATATAATCCAATTGAGGTTTACAGTTCTTTGGCGGAACCGGATGAATTAATATTAGATATCGAAGAAAGAAGAATGCTTGATCGCGTTGCCATAAAATACGGCCAATTGAATGGAAAACAGCTTGGCGAACTTTCCCATGCTGAGGCCCCATATGTTGGGACGAAGCCGGGAGAGGATATTTCATATGAACTCGCGTTCTATCGCGGTACGGATTTCAGCGACCTATGATTGAATTTCTGTATCATGACGGCATAGAAAAAGAAATCGCCGCCCTTGAGCGGCGATTTCGTCATCTTAAAGACGGTTTAGATTCATTCAAGAGGTTGTGCGAATTTCAATTCAATCCGGAGAATCCGAAGCAAATAATAGCCCCGGCAAAATTACACAGGGTAACGCAGAATGATATCTGGACCTTATGGAAAGTAGAACTCGTTGTTCCTAATGATAATTTAAGACCCAATCAGTATCCCCGAATGTGGTTCGCAGTAAAAGGCGCCGTTATCGTCTTACTTTGCATCTGTGTCCATATGGATAACTATGACGATGAAGTCATGAATCGGCTTGCACTGACTAGAGTCTCTGATATTTTTTAAAATTCGTCTTCTACTTCAAACTCGCCCTCAGAAGCGTGCCGTCGGTTTTGAGGATATAGAGATCGTTTCCCTCCGTCGCGAATTTTTCCACTCCTTGGGATATGAGTCGGATATTCTGCGGGGTGCGCCGGTCGGTTTCAACGATGAACAAGTTTTTTTCGGCAAGTACCAGCGCATAATTAGAATTGCCATTCAACCATTTGAAATCCGTTATTTTGCCCCGGTCGGAAAAAACGGGCCACATATCGCCCTTTCTCACTTCGCCGTCGGCATAATAATTTTCCAAAACTTTCAAAGAAAGCGTGTCGTTTTTTGAAAGCAAAAAAATCTTTTTCCCGTCGGGGGCCGGCAAGCCGGCCAGGCTCGCTCCTATTCCGATGGCTTCGGTGGAGGTCGATTCATAAATTCTGGCAGTTTGGAGAAAAAGATTGAATGTCGTTATATTGTCTTTCATATCGAAAAGAAACATTTCGTTTCCCCTTAATTCCGCCTTCTTAATTCCTGCCATATCGGTCAGTTTTTCAAGTCTCAATCTTTTGATATCGAGCGAGTAAAGCGCGTTTCCGGTCGTGATGAGAATTTTGGCGTTAAAGGGATGAAGGAAGTAATTTTTAGGAATGATCGTGCCGGGAAGATTCAACTGGCTTTGTTTCAGCGAATTAAAGAGCCGGACGATATCGAGCGCGGGTGACAAATCTTCGAGATTGGTTACAAAATTTTCTTTTTCATCGGTCGTAACGATGAGGGACGAGTCCGGCCCGCTCAAAGCGACACTCCTGTTTCCCAAAGAAAATCCGTCCAGCCGAAGAGTTCCGTTTTTTCCTTGGAGTACTAGACCCGCACCCGTGAGCCGGAAATCCCGGACGGAGCTCGTCGTAATGACATTCAAATCCCAGACTTCGGGCCAGAGCCTGATTTGGCTCGCCGAAGCCACCGCGCCGTTCTTAACCGCGAGTGTCTTTTCCCAGGCAGAGAAGCCCGGTTTTGAAATCTTTACCCGGTATTCGTCGGGAATTAATTTAGAGATGAAAATTCCGCTCGAAACGAGGCCGGGCGAAACATCGGTTTTTTTGCCGTTCAATTCCACAGTCGCGTCGGGCGGAACGTACTTCAAAAAGAGCCCGCCAGTGCCGGTAATCTTCAGATTTTTGAAATCCAGGACCAGCCCCTGGGCGGTTGCGAGGAGATAAGCGCCCGCAAGGACGAATATGAGAATGAAGAAGTAAAAGAGAGTTCGCCGGGTTTTGAGGTTCATCCCGTTAGAGACAGGAAGCGCTTTAGCCTATTTTTGATATAACGTTTACCCATTCCTGTTTTTAGATAATATTCCCTCGACCTTGCATCTTGCAGATCTTTGCAGGCTTCATAGTATATGATTTCAAAAGGACCCCGATTTTTGGTCCATTGAGGGAATTTATCGCTATTGTGCTGGCTAAAGCGCTTCCGTAGATCATTCGTGTAGCCAGTATACCATTTCCCATCTTTTTTGCTTCTTAAAACGTAATTGTAATACATAGAAATGTCTCTAACGGGATACATACCTTTAATAATATACCCGGTATTACAAACCTAATCAAAAAAAAATGAACCAGCAACTTTTCTAAACATTGTAATACCGGGTATAATGGATGCGTGGATAAATTCATAATCCGGGGTGGGCGGCCGCTCACGGGCGAAATAAAACTGGCCGGGGCGAAGAACGCGGCGACGAAAATGCTCATCGTCTCGCTTTTAACCGATGAGGAGTGCGTGTTCGAGAATTTCCCCCGAATCGGGGATGCGGAAATCGTAAAAGAGCTTTGCGTGGCGCTGGGAAGCGAAATAAAATCCATCGATTCCAATCTGGTCATAAGGACGCCGGAGATAAAAAACACCAAGGCGATTTCCCTGAATCAAAAAAATCGAGTATCGATTCTGGCTTTGGGGCCGCTTCTGAATCGGGCGGGGGAGGCGGAGGTGCCGATCGTGGGCGGAGATAAGATCGGCCCGCGGCCCGTGGATATGCATTTGGAATCCCTGAAGGCGCTTGGAGCAGAGATAGAAGCTAGCCCCGATTCATATAAGGCGAGAATCACGGGAAGGCTCAAGGGAGCGACTATTGCCTTAAAATATCCCAGCGTCGGTGCGACGGAGCAGATAATATTCGCTTCGGTTTTGGCCGAGGGGAAGACAACCATTATCAATTCTGCCGTCGAGCCGGAAATCACGGACTTGATAAAGATGCTCCAGAAAATGGGGGCAATCATCGAGATTGGCACAAACCGCACCGTCACGATTTACGGCGTTCCAAAACTGTATGGCGCGCGGCATAAGGTATTGCCGGACAGGAATGAGGCCGTTTCTTTCGCGTGCCTTGCGGTCGCGACGAACGGGAAGATATTGGTGAAGGGAGCCGACCAGGGCGACCTCATCACATTTTTGAATAATTTAAGGCGAATCGGCGGAGAGTATGAAGTGACGAGTGAGGGCATTCTTTTCTTCCGGGCGCGGCCATTGACCGGCATCAAGTTGGAAACCGACACCCATCCGGGTTTTATGACGGACTGGCAACAGCCGTTTCTGACTATGCTCACGCAGGCGCAGGGCGAATCAATCATCCACGAAACCGTCTATGAAGCTCGCTTCGGCTATATTGAAGACTTGAATTTAATGGGCGCGGACATTAGAGTGGTAAATGAATGTTTGAGCGAAGTTCCTTGCCGTTTCAAAGAAAAGAATTGTCCGCATAGCGCAATCGTGAAGGGGCCGACGAAACTTCATAGCGCGACGCTCACGGTGCCGGACTTGCGGGCGGGCATCGCCCATGTGCTCGCGGCTTTGATTGCGGAAGGGGAATCGGAAATATTGGGCGTGCATGAAATAGACCGGGGGTACGAAAAGATCGTGGAGCGCTTGAGCTTCCTCGGAGCCGACATCAAAAGAGTTTCAAATTAATTTTTTAATCATGTTTATCCGAAAAATAGGAATCGATTTGGGGACGACCAATACTTTGGTCTTTTTGCCGAACCGGGGCATCGTCATCAACGAACCGACGGTCGTCGCTTTGCGGAAGCCCGACAACGGAGTCTTGGCCGTGGGGGCGGAGGCGAAAGAAATGGTGGGGCGCACGCCCGATAATATCGTCACCTATAAGCCTTTGAAGGACGGCGTCATCGCCGATTATTATATCACCCAAGCGATGCTTCGCTATTTTATATCGAAAAGCATAGGCGCTTTCAACATTTTTCGGCCGGAGGTGGTCATTTCGGTGCCGGCCGGCATTACCTCCACCGAATACCGGGCCGTGATGAACGCGGCTAAGGAATCAGGCGCGAAGGAGGTTTATCTGGTCAAAGAGCCGATTTTGGCGGCCTTGGGTGCTGGCATTCCCATCCATTCGGCCGAAGGTAATATGGTGGTGAATATCGGCGGAGGAACGACCGAGGTGGCCGTAATTTCCCTTGGCGGCATCGTGACTTGGGCAAGTTTGCGCGTCGCCGGCAATCGCTTCGACCAATCTATCTCCGAATACATCAAGAAAAAATATGGTCTCGCGATCGGCGAAACGACGGCGGAGACGATAAAAATAACGATAGGCACGGCGCTGCCAAATCGAACAAAAACAGAAATGAAAATCCGCGGGCGCGACTTGGCCTCCGGTTTGCCTAAAGACCTCATTATCAATTCCAACGAAATCGCCGAAGCTATCAATCCGCATTTGGTGGAAATAATGGGCGCGGTGCAGTCTGTTTTCAATGTGACGCCGCCGGAGCTCGCCGCCGATATAATGGAAAAAGGCATCATTCTTTCGGGCGGGAGTTCGCAGGTACGCGACCTTGAAGAATTCATCAAGCGCTCGCTCGGCGTGTCGGCCTACACGGCCGAAGACCCGATTCTTTGCGTGGCGAAGGGGACGGCCATAATTTTGAATCACTTGGACGTTTATAAGAGAACTCTTTTGAATAAACGTTAACCGTATGCTTTTCGGATACGACGAAAAAATAAAGTCTTTCGAAAAACTCATAAAGGAAGATAAGCTCGGCCAACCGTATCTTTTCTACGGCGACCGGGGAATCGGCAAATATTCTTTCGCGAAGCTTCTGGCTTATGCGCTCGAGACGGGCAAATTCGAAATAACGCCCGAGACGCTTTTGGACGCGCTCTTCGTCGTGAAGGACGAGGAAAAAAACAGTTTGGGAATAGATAAGGTTCTGGAGGCAAAAAGATTTCTTTGGCAGAAACCTCTTAAATCGCACTATCGGCTCGCGATCATAGATAATGCCGAGGATTTGACGCCGGAGGCCCAGGGAGCGCTTTTGAAGGTTGTGGAAGAGCCGCCGACCCACGGACTGCTTGTATTCGTTTCCCACGACGAGAATGTTCTTTTGCCGCCGCTTCTTTCACGCCTGACTAAGATTTATTTTCCGCGCTTCCCGAAATCGGAAATCGTCCGGATATTGAAAGACGAGCGGGGAGTCGGGGGAGAGAAAGCCGAACAAATCACCCGGCAGTCTTTCGGCCGGCCGGGTTTGGCTTTCGAAATTCTGGATGATTTGCCGGATAAGGAAGAAGAAAATCTCGAAAAAATACTAGAAAACAGGATATTGGAATTGCGCCGGGCGAATCTGAAGAAGAACGCGGAAATACTGGTTTGGCTTCTGGATAGAGAAATGTCGGTAAAAAGGTATAATTTGAATATGAATCTCCAGAAAAAGGCTATTGAAGAAAGAATAAACAAATAAAATGGAAATAATTTTAAACGAATTGGAGGCGAAGGGACAAATGATTCTGGATAGCTTGAAAAAAGCTCTAGCCGCCGTCCGCACGACGCGGCCGAACGCGGCGATTGTCGAAGATTTGAAGACCAATTATTACGACCAAATGACGTCCATAAAGCAATTGGGAACAATCAGCGTTCAGCCGCCGCGGGAAATCGTCATCCAGGTTTGGGACAAGGCCGCCGTGCCTTCGGTCGCCAAGGCAATCGAGCTTTCCACTTTGAATCTCTCGGCTAATATCGACGGCCAGATTATCCGGATATTTTTGCCTGAATTGAGTCAGGAACGGCGAGATGAACTCGTAAAGCACATCAAGAAAGTGATGGAAGAACATAAAATCCAAATGCGCCATTTGCGAGATGAAACCAACAGAAAAGTTCAAACTGCTTTTGACGGAAAGGAATTGGATGAGGATGGGAAGTTTAAAACGAAAGAACAAATCCAGAAGGAAGTGGACGAGTTGAACGGAAATATGGAAAAAGTCCTGGAAAATAAAATCAGAGAAATAAACGAATGACCTTTGTTGTCGTGATATTGGGCCTGGCGGCGCTTATTCTCATCCACGAGTTCGGCCATTTCATCACCGCGAAGCTTCTGGGAATGAAGGTGGAGGAATTCGGCATCGGTTTTCCGCCGAGATTGTTCAAAAAAAGATTTGGGGAAACCGATTATAGCGTGAATCTCCTGCCTTTCGGCGGTTTCGTGCGGCTTCAAAATGAGGATGGTTCGGAGAAGGGTGGTTTTAATGACGAACCGGCCCGAAAAAAGATCCCGGTAATCCTAGCGGGGATTTTTATGAATCTTCTGCTTGGCTGGCTTCTCTTGAGCGTTGTTTTCGCGGTTGGAGCGCCGCAACATCTGATGATATTGGAAGTGGCGCCGGGTTCGCCGGCCTCGGCCGCGAGGCTTTTGGCAGGCGATGTCGTATCGAATTTGAAAGCGGGGGATATGAATTTCGCCGACCCGATATCTTCTCAGGACTTTACCGGAGCCGTAAAAGGCGCTCCCAATATTATTCTCGGAATCGAGCGGGGAAGCAAAAAAATGAATATCGAGATCGCGCCTCGGCTGAATCCGCCGGAAGGCCAGGGTCCGCTCGGCGTGAATATCACGGAGACGGGTTTTGTCGCCCAGCCGATTTCAAGCGCTTTTGTTTCGGGCTTTACCGGAGTTTGGGAGACATCCAAAATGGTCATTGAGGGACTGGTTATGTTTTTCGGTCAGCTCTTCACCGCGCCCCGGGCCATAGAGAATGTCGCGGGGCCAGTGGGAATCGTCTTTATCGCGGCCCAAGCCACCTCTTTGGGTTTCATTTATCTTATCCAGCTTTTGGCGCTCATCTCGGTTAATCTGGCCGTTTTGAATCTTCTGCCTTTTCCGGCTTTGGACGGCGGGCGCTTCCTCTTTCTCATAATCGAGAAGATTATCCGCCGGCCCATCTCCAAGCAGTTTCAGATATGGGTGAACGGCGCCGGTTTCGCGGCATTGATCCTTCTTATGGTTTTTATTACCGTAAAGGATGTTGTAAGGTTTTTTTAAATTATCTGGCATGACTAAACACAATAAAAAGAAAATTGCCGTATTAACCGGAGGGCCTTCGCCGGAACACGATGTGTCTCTCGCGACCGGCAAGAATATTGTTTTGAATCTCGACCCGGAAAAATATGAAGCCAAAGAATTCACGATAAGCCGGAGCGGGGAGTGGCCCGTGGAACCCGAAGAACTGAATAAGCTTTTCGATTTGGCTTTTATCGCGATGCACGGCCCTTACGGCGAGGACGGCACGGTGCAGACCATTCTGGACTCCGTGGGAATGCCCTATACGGGTTCGGACGCGATGGCAAGCGCGCTCGGGATGAATAAATGGCTCTCGCTCCGCCTTTTCCGGGACGCCGGAATTTCGGTTCCGCCTACCATCCACTTATCGAAACACGAATGGTTCAAGGATCGGGATGGCGTCGCGAAAAAAATCATTTCGCTTTTTGGAAAGCCTTGGGTGATAAAGCCCAATGCGAGCGGTTCTAGCCTGGGCGTGAGAATCGAGAAAGACGCGAAGGATTTGAAACAAGCGCTGGAGCTTTCTTTCAAGGAATCCAAAGAAATCATTATTCAGGAATTCATTCCCGGCCGGGAGCTGACTTGCGGCGTCGTGGATTCGGGTATGCCCCGTTCCGCTTTTGCCCTGCCGCCGACCGAAATCGTGTCGGCCGGCGCCCAATTTTTCGATTACAAGACGAAATACGATCCGGCGACTTTGGAAATGACACCGGCTAATCTGCCGGATTCGCATACGCAGATGGTGAAGCGGACGGCGCTTCTCGCCCACAAGATATTGGGCTGTCGGAGCTTTTCCCGAAGCGATTTTATCCTGGACCCGAAAGGAAAGCTTTATATGCTCGAGACCAATACTATTCCGGGAATGACCGAAAACAGCCTGCTTCCAAAGGCCGCCAAAGTTTTGAATATCTCCTTCCCGAAGCTTTTGGAAATCGTCATTGAAGGCTCGCTGTTGAAGTAGTTCATTTTCCTTGGTAAGATTTTTGTGTGAGACAATCGCATCTATTTTTCAAGACCCAAAAAGATTTTCCCAAGGATGAAACGTCCGCGAACGCCCAATTCCTGATTCGGGCGAATTTTGTCCAAAAATTGATGGCCGGCGCCTATTCATTTCTTCCGCTCGGCTGGCGGGTAATCGAAAAAATCCAGAATGTCATCCGCGAAGAAATGAACGCGCTCGGGGCGAGCGAGATACTGATGCCCGCGCTCCATCCGCGATCGGCGTGGGACGTGACGGGCCGGTGGGAGGGAATGTCCAAGGTAATGTACCAGTTCAAAGACCGCGCCGGCCACGAATTCGGCCTCGGTCCCACGCATGAGGAAATCGTGACTCCGCTCGCGAAGCCCATCATTAGTTCCTACGCCGATTTGCCTCTTTCCGTCTACCAAATCCAGATGAAATTCCGCGACGAGCCTCGCGCCAAATCCGGCCTCATCCGCGGGCGGCAATTCATAATGAAAGACCTTTATAGCTTCCACGAGAACGAAACTTCGCTCGAAGAATATTACGATGAGGCCAGAAAAGCCTACTTGAAGGTTTTCAGCCGGCTCGGATTGAAGGCATACGTGACGGAGGCTTCCGGCGGAGATTTTACGAAGAATATTTCCCATGAATTCATGGTGGAAAGCGAGGCGGGCGAGGATGAGATACTGCTTTGCCGGCTTTGCGGTTTCGCGCGTAACAAGGAAATCGCGGAGTTGAAAGCGGAAGAAAGCTGTCCAAAATGCGGAGCGGGCGTGCTCGAAAAAGTGAAAGGCATCGAGGTGGGGAATATTTTCAAACTGGGCACCAAGTTTTCGGAGCCCGTCGGGCTGACCTTCAAGAATAAGAAGGGTGAAGTTTTGCCCGTCGTGATGGGCTGTTATGGCATCGGCGTGGATAGGTTGATGGGCGCGATTGTCGAGGTTCATCACGACGAAAAGGGGATATTATGGCCCGAAGAAGCCGCCCCGTTTCCGGCCCATCTTCTCCAAATCGGCGAAAGTACCACCGAGCTTCAAAAGTTCGGCGCCCTAGTTTATAATCAGCTCGTGAAAGAGGGTGTAGAGCCGCTTTTCGACGATCGGGCCGGACTTTCGGCCGGCGAAAAATTCTTCGATGCCGACCTTATCGGCTTGCCGTGGAGAGTCGTCGTGAGCGAGAAGACAATGGTTCAGGATAAAATTGAAGTAAAGAAAAGAAACAGTAAAGAAACAAAATTGGTAAAAGTTCAAGATTTTATCAGAGAAATAAAAAGCTAATTTATGATCTTCAAAAAAATCATCGGCATAGATTTGGGAACGGACGCGACCCGCGTCTATTTGAAAGGCACGGGAATAATTCTGAGCGAACCGTCGATTGTGGCATTCAACAACCGCACGAATCGGGTGGTGGCCGTGGGCACCGAAGCCAAGCGGATGCTCTCGCGTACGCCGACCCACGTGACGGCTTTGCGGCCGATGGTGAACGGCGTCATCGGCGATTTCGACATGGCCAAAGAAATGATTCAGCACATTTTGAAAAACAAGAAATTGCCCTGGTCCTGGTTCACCGAGACCATCGTAAGCGTGCCGACCAACCTGACGGAGGTGGAAAGAAAGTCGGTGGAAGACCTCTTGAAGGAAGTCGGGGTAAGTCGGGTGCACTTGGTGGAACAGCCGGTCGCCGCGGCCCTGGGGAATCAATTGGATATTAATCAACCGACGGCCCATCTTATCGTGGACATTGGGGCGGGTACGACGGGCATCGCCATCATCTCGATGAACGGCATCGTTATTTCGCGCAGGCTCAAAGTGGCCGGAGATTATTTGAATCAAGAAATATTGAAAGGGGTGAAGGAAGAAATGAAATTACATATCGGCGAACCGACGGCCGAAGAAATAAAAATAGCGGTTGGAGCGGCGATACCCCAAACCGAGCATTTGGAAATTATGATTCGCGGACGGGACGCGGCGAGTGGCCTGCCACGGGAAGCGGCTATTAAAGACACCCAAGTGCGCTATTGGCTGGCGAAGCCGGTAAAGATGATGGTGGAGTCGCTGAAGGAGCTGATTGACGAGACGCCGCCGGAACTGACTGGAGACGTTTTCAAGAACGGCATTTATCTTTGCGGAGGCGGAAGCCTGCTTCGGGGCATAGACCAAGTCATAAAAAAAGAAATCGGCGTCGAAGTGCATCTGGCGGACGAACCCATTCTCTGCGTTTCGCGCGGCACGGGGCTTATGAGCGAAAACATCGGCGCTTATCGGAATCTTTTGGATAATTTTTCGAACTCAAAGATAATCAATCTATGAAGTCGTTCCGCATCCTGGTATTGGGAATGGTTTTTGCCGGGCTCGTCGGAGCCATTTTTCTTTTCAGACAGCCCCTCGTCGGTTTTTTCCGGAATATCCGCGTTGTCGTTTTTGGCGCCGCCGATCCCGAATTCAACTATGAGAATTGGCAGAATCTGAAAATTCAGAACGGTCTTTTGGCCCAGATTTCCGCGGGCGCGAAAGAGGAAACGCCTTTGAGCGGCGAATACCGCTACAAAATTGCCGGAGTTTTTTCAGATTACCCCTTCAATAATTACGGCTCAATCGTGATAAATGCCGGCGCCGATGACGGCTTGAAAATCGGCATGCCGGTCTTGGCTGCCGAAGGAATCCTAATCGGGAGGATAAAAGAAGTGAAAAAAACCCAGAGCGAAGCGGCAACGATTTTCGACCCGAATTGGCGGAGTGCGGCGGCTTTCGGGCCGGATAGAATAAAAGCGCTTCTCGTGGGCGGCCCCGCGCCTTATCTGGATTTGGTGCCCAAAGACGCGGTCGTGAAGATGAACGACGCGGTTTTCAATCTCGCCAAAGATTCTCCCCTTAATCTGAATATCGGAAAAGTCATAGGCCGAAGCGACGGGGAGAATGGCATTTGGTCGCGAGTGAAGCTGGAGCCGCCCATTAGCTTCGAAAATCTCAAAAAGGTCCTGGTAATCACGGATTTTCCGTAAGGCCGATGGGAGATTTGTTCCGTTTCGTTTTTGTACTCCTTTTCCTGGGACTTTTGATTTTTTTGGGAATGACCCGAATTTTGAGTTTAGGCGGAATCAATCCCAATCTGGCGCTCATATTTTTCTCTGGCTTGCTTCTCGAACCTTATTTCAAGAAACGGATAAAGCCGGGTTTTTTATATATTCTGCTGTTTTTTGCTTTTGCGGTAACTTTGATTTTGTCCGATTTTTGGATGTTGCCTTGGGCCATACTCCTTTTGATAATTCTTGCAATCTTCTTCCTGCGAAACTTCTTCACGGGCCGGTCCTTCCAAGATTTTCTTTTGGCCGTCGGCTTGGGAACAGTAATATTTTACGGAGCGCTCAAATTTACGGCCGGCAGTGTTTTTGCCGGCGGTTTTGTTTTTGGCGAAGTCGTTTATAATCTGGTTTTGGGTTCGATTTTTTGGCTTTGTTTGAATTTTTTTGGAAAATACGGTTATCTTCATGAATCCCGTTAGAAACGGGCAAATTCAGAAATATCATGGAAACAATACAGGGGAACATTGCAATAATAAAGTCGTTTGAATCTAGACGGATGTGCTTGTTAAGCGCATCCTGTTTCTAACGGGATGAATCCCGAGCTTAATCTGGAAGACATTCTGACCGACCGAACGGTCGAGGAAGACCTTTTGGAAATTCCTCTCACGGACCGGGTTTTCAGGAATTTCATCATCTTGGTCGCGCTGGTTTTTCTTGCCGTCTTCGCCCAATTTGTGAACTTGGCGGTCTTGAATCATGAACCCTATTCCCGGCGCGCTACGGCGAATATGAGCGATATAAAAACGGAGCCCGCTCCGCGGGGGATTATCTACGACCGTTTCGGAAAGGCTATGGTCGAAAACGAGCCCGCTTTCGATGCCTATCTCGTTCCGAAATCTCTTCCGAAAACTTCTGCGGAAAGGCGAATGGCAATTGGAGATGTTTTGAATACTTTGGGTTTATATGAGAACGAGGTGCTTGGAGCTCTCGAGGAACGGGACTGGAATTTGACCGACCGATTTCTTTTGAAACCCGATCTTGATCACGATGAATTAGTATCCCTCTCCGCCGCGAATCTTCCGGGCTTGGAGATAGACCCGTCGTTCCGGCGCGTTCAAACGCCGCTTTTCAAATTTTCCCACGTAGTCGGCTATACTGGTTTGGCAAACAAGAGTGATATGAAGAAAGATTCGGAGTTGCATATCGACGACCAGGTCGGGCGGAATGGTCTCGAGGCTTTTTACGACGGATATCTTCGGGGAACGAGCGGTGAGAAGGTTGCGCTCACGAACGCAGTGGGCGGAACCGAAAAAGAAAGAACGGTTCAGGAGCCGATTCCAGGCAACAATCTTACATCTTTTATTGATCGGGATCTCCAGACATATATCTACGACCGCTTGAGCCAAGCGCTTCGCGATTTGGGCCGGGATACCGGCCTTGCGATAGCGATGGACCCGCGGAACGGCGAAGTTCTTTCTCTTGT
This sequence comes from Patescibacteria group bacterium, assembly GCA_038065455.1. Lineage (GTDB taxonomy): Bacteria > Patescibacteriota > Minisyncoccia > UBA6257 > GWB1-50-10 > JBBTQX01. The sequence goes on along the minus strand of JBBTQX010000002.1, from coordinate 25,376 downwards.
GAATATTCCTTCGTTCGATTCGAATAAAATAGGAAAGTATCTTACCTCTGCCAATCAGCCGCTCTTTAATCGGGCGATTTCCGGTATTTACAATCCCGGTTCGACCATTAAGCCCCTGGTGGGAACCGCGGCGCTTACGGAAGGCATCTTGGATCCGAAACATCAAATTTATTCGCCGGGCTATCTCGATGTTCCGAATCCCTACAACCCGGAGCATCCGAGCCGATTTTTGGATTGGCGGCCGCAGGGTTGGGTGGATTTATATTCGGCTCTGGCTCGTTCCTCGAATGTCTATTTCTATTCCGTGGGCGGCGGTTTCGGAGACCAGAAAGGCTTGGGAATAGAAAGATTGAAAAAGTGGTGGCATAATTTCGGTCTCGACGAAAAGACGAATATAGATTTAACGGGGGAGGATGCTGGTTTCTTGCCGGATCCAGCATGGAAAGAAAGAGTAAAAGGCGAGCCATGGCGCTTGGGAGATACTTTCAACGTCTCGATTGGCCAGGGCGATTTTTCGGTGACGCCCATCGAACTTCTGAATTACATAAATGCAGTTGCAAATGGCGGCAAGCTGAACAAGCCGCGCGTGATGAATGAAATAAAAAATATCAAAGGCGAGACGATTTTGAAGAACGAGGCGGCGATTCTCCGCGACCTTTCGGCCGAGATCGGTCCGGCGCTCGCGGAAGTGAGGAAGGGGATGCGCGAAGGCGTGATTCGGGATTACGGCACTTCCTATCTTCTGCATGACTTGCCGATTCCGGTCGCCGCCAAAACCGGCTCGGCCCAGGTTTCGAACAACACGAAGACCAACGCGTTTTTCGTCGGCTTCGCTCCTTATGACGACCCCAAAATCGCCATTTTAATACTCGTGGAAAATGCGCGGGAAGGCAGTTTGAACGTCGTGCCGGTGGCTAGGGACGTTTTCTTGTGGTACTATAATAACCGAATCAATGGCTAAAAAATATCTGACCAAAGAGCGTTATAACGAGCTCGTGGACGAACTGGATAAACTGAAGAAAGAGGGCCGTCAATCCGTGATGGAGCGCTTGAAGCACGCCAAGGATTTGGGTGATCTTTCGGAGAATGCCGAATACCAGTCGGCTAGGGAAGACCAGAGCATTTTGGAGAAAAAGATCGCCGAATTGGACGATCTCATTAAAAATTCCGCTATTTTCGAGAAGCAGTCCGCCACCGGGCTTTCGAGCACGGGCGTGGTCAGGCTTGGTTCCAAAATCTCGCTCAATAAGAACGGCTCGGCCGTCAATTACACCATGGTCGGATCGAATGAAGCCGATCCGGCGGGCGGACTCATCTCCAACGAGTCTCCTTTGGGACACGAACTTTTGGGCAAGAAATCCGGCGAAAAAATACAGATTCAAACCCCCAAGGGGCCGGTTGAATATATCGTTTTAAGCGTTGACTAACCAACCAGATAAATGCTGGAAGATTTAATCCGGGAACGGAAGGCAAAGCTCGAGCGTTACAAAAAATACGCCGATCCATATCCCGCCGAAGTAAAAAGGACTGCGTCCGTAAAGGAGGCGGTTTCCGCTTTTCCGAAGTTGGCGAAATCGAAGAAAGTTTTATGGCTCGCCGGACGGGTGGGAGCCGTGAGGGGCCAGGGCGGGATAATCTTCGCCGATTTGAAAGACGAGAGCGGGCAGATTCAGCTCATCCTCAAGAAGGGAGAGACGGATAATTTTGATATATTAAAGGAAACGCTCGATATCGGAGATTTCGCGGAAGCGAAGGGAACGCTTTTTAAAACGAAGCGGGGAGAAAGATCCATCCTGGCGAAACAGGCCCGGATTATCGCCAAAAGCTTGCGGCCGTTGCCCCAGAGCTGGTATGGTCTCGAGGATACGGAAACCCGCCTGCGGAAGCGGTATCTCGATACGATTCTGAATCCCGAAGTGAAGGAAATGTTCGTAAAAAAGAGCGTTTTCTGGGGCGCGGTGCGGGATTTTTTGAAACAGGAAAATTTTCTCGAAGTGGAGACGCCGGTTCTGGAGGGATTGCCGGGCGGAGCGGAAGCCGAACCATTCAAAACCCATCACAATGCCCTGGATCGGGATTTTTATCTGCGCATTTCCCTGGAACTTCCGCTCAAAAAATTGCTCGTGGGCGGCTACGAAAAAGTCTTCGAAATCGGGCGTATCTTCCGGAACGAAGGCATCGATGCCGAACATCTTCAGGATTACACGCATATGGAGTTTTATTGGGCTTATGCCAATTATCGGGATTTGATGAAATTCCTTCCGAAAATGTTTCAAACGGTCATCAAAAAAACTTTCGGAACTCTCAAAATTAAGAGCCAGGGATACGAAGCCGACTGGGGCAAGCCCTGGAAGACCTACGATTATTACGAGCTTTTCAAAAAATACGCCGGATTGGATTTGAACAAGGTTTCCGATAGCGGACTCAAAAAGAAGGCGGATGAACTGGGTTTGAAATACGAGCCTTCGGCACAAAGGGGCCGGCTCATCGATCTTATCTACAAAAAGACTGTTCGACCGAAGCTTGTGGAGCCCGGATTCCTCGTAAATCCGCCGGTGGAAATAGAGCCTTTGGCTAAGCGTTCCGCCGAGGATTCACGGCGTGTTGAGCGCCTGCAGATAATGGCTTATGGTACGGAACTCGGCAAAGGATTTTCGGAGCTGAACGACCCCTTGGACCAGCGGGAGCGTTTTGAGGCCCAGATGGCCTTGCGGGCGAAGGGTGATAAAGAAGCCCAGTATTTGGACGAAGATTTCTTGGAAGCGATGGAATATGGCATGCCGCCCGCGGCCGGTTTCGGAATGTCCGAGCGGGTCTTTTCGGTATTAATGGATAAGCCGATTCGGGAAACAGTCGTTTTTCCCTTGATGCGCGAAGATAAAAAATAAAATGCTCGATATAAATCTCATTCGGGAGAATCCCGACAAAGTAAAAAGGGGGATAGAGAAGAAAAAAGCCGATCCGAAATTGGTGGATAAATTCCTGCGGGTGGATGAGGAGTGGCGAACGAAGGTAAAAGCATTGGACGAGCTCAAGGCGGAGCAGAACGAACTCTCGAAGGAATTGGCGAAGGAACGGAAAGAGGATTTGATAAGCCGCGCCCAGCTTTTGAAACAGCGCATCGGCGACATTGAAGCGGAGCGCGGAACTCTCGAGACCAAACGCGATGAAATTTTGAATAAGATTCCGAATATCCCCTTCGAAGACGTTTTGATCGGGAAAGACGAAAACGGGAATAAAGTGATCCGGGAATGGGGCGAGAAACCAAAATTCTCCGCCGAGGACGGATTCAAGTCCAAAGATTATCTTTCTTTGGGAGAAAAGCTCGGTCTTATCGACGTGAAAAAGGCCGCCGAGGTTTCCGGCAGTCGTTTCGGATATTTGATGAATGAAGCGGCGCTCATGGAATTCGGTCTGGTTCAACTCGCGTTCAAAATATTATTGGAAGAGGGATTCATTCCCGTGGTGCCGCCCGTGATGATAAAATCGGACGTATTTGCCGGCATGGGAAAACTTGTGGGCGAACAAAAAGAAGATAAATATTATTTGCCCAAGGATGATTTATATTTAGTGGGAAGCGCCGAACATACTTTGGGCCCGCTCCAAATGAACGAAGTTTTCGAAGGAAAAGATTTGCCGCGCCGCTATGTCGGTTTTTCGACCTGTTTTCGGCGCGAGGCCGGTTCATATGGCAAAGACACAAAAGGGATATTACGGGTCCATCAGTTTGATAAGGTAGAAATGTTCTCTTTCTCAAAACCGGAAGATTCCGAAAAAGAGCATCAATTTTTGGTTTCGCTCCAAGAGAAGTTGATGCAGAAGCTGGAATTGCCATATAGGGTGGTGGAGATTTGCACCGGTGATATGGATTGGGTAGGTGCGCGCCAATTTGATATTGAAACTTGGCTTCCGGGCCAGAACGAGTATCGCGAAACGCATTCATGTTCCAATACCGCCGATTTCCAGACGCGGGGCATAAACGTCAAATATAAAACAGCCGAAGGGAAGAAGGAGTTCACGCATGCCTTGAACGGCACGGCCTTCGCCATCGGCCGGACCATTATTTCTATTTTGGAAAATTATCAGACGAAAGAGGGGAAGGTGAGGGTTCCGAAAGCGCTTCAGGATTACGTCGGAAAGAAGGAGATTGGGTAGGGTAATTTCTTCTCCACTCATCAACAGCTCTCCGCTCGGATAATTTCAAGGCTCATTCCTCATCATCCGCCGACGGAAAATGCGGAACTTAACCTCCGCTTCGCTTCGGGATTCAAACAGTCCTATTTTCCTGCTCCTTAAACCGTCTCGCAGGCCGAACGGGCAAGGTTTCCGCGAAGCGGAAGAGTGAGGCCGAGAGCGAGCGCAAATTCCACGCCGGGGAATTTGATAGCGTGTTTTAGAAGGAAGGTTCTGCTATTCTAACTCCTACCAATTTAGTAGAATTAATCTAATGAAGACTTTTTTGAAATTCATTCTTTGGGTTGCGATTTTGGGCGGAGCGGTTTACGGGGGTTTTTACGCTTATGACAATTGGTGGAAGGCCGATAGTGGAAAGGCGATCAGGGAAGAGGCGGGCCAAAAAATCGGCGATTATGCCAAATCCGTCGCGAGTTCGACGAAACAAACCGCCACGGCGTTCGTAAAAAACCAAGTGGGGAATTTCATCGCGAGCGTAGGAGAAGAAATCCAATCGGCTGGTTTGAATTTGTCCGGTGTGGCCTCTTCCGTTCCGGCGTTCGTCCAAACGCAAATTCCGGCGAGCCCGCTTTCAGGAATTATTCCCGCGCCGACCAGCTCCGCTTTCAATGTTCCGCCGCCTCCGGCGACGATAGTGATAAAGATGAATGAACCCCTGTCATTTTCCGTAAACAGCGGCCAGGTTTATAAAATTGATTGGGGCGATGGCCTGAAAGACCAGGGTGCGACGGAAACCGGCAAGACTATTATTGTAAGCCATATCTGGAAGAACGAAGGCGATTATAAGGTGAATGTGAGCGTAGGTAACAGCGTTTCCACGAATATTTATTCGTTCCCAGTGCGCGTGTATCAGTAATAATAAAATGGAAAACCTGATAACAAAAAAAAAGCACCATTTTCGGTTTTATTTTGTTTTGGGCGGTTTCTTTCTTTTTTTTATCGTATTGATTGGCTTGTTTTATTTTATTCTCCGTTCGCCTTGGCTTAAGGTGCAGAATTTCGACGTGCCGAATCTTCCGGGCATTTCGCGGGAAGAAATATTCGATTCCCTCAAAACTCGGATGCTTGAGGGAAAATTCCGGGCGATGGTGGGTCCCGAAAATATTCTCTTTTGGGAGTTCGGCAAATATCCCGATTCGCTCTACCGCATTCCGGCTGTGAAAGATTTGAAAGTCGAGACCGATTTCTGGAAGCATTCCGTGAAAATCTCAGCCGGGGAAAGACAGCTTTGGGGGGTGGTTTGCGACGAGAATAATCTTTCCTGTTTCGGTCTCGACGAGAACGGCGTGATTTTCAGCAAGGTACCCTCGGTTTCCGGCTTTTTGATACTGAAGATAAGTGACATCAACAAAAGATTTTTCTTTCCCGGCCAAGGACTTTTTTCGAGGCCCGAATGGTTTGCTAATTTGAAGCAATCCATTGAAGTCCTGAATCGGAACGGATTGAAAGTCGTCTCGGCCGAAATAGGGGATTTATCGCTCCGCGAATGGACAGCGCGCACGGCCAAAGGATCGAATTTCTATTTCAGTTTGAATTTCTCACCTGAGAACCTAGATTCCGTTCTTAAAAACCTGAAGAAAGAGATTAATGTCGGTGCGGCGGGATACATTGACTTAAGGGTTCCAAATCGGATTTACTACAAGTGATATATGAAGATGGAGGTGCCGACACGGTAATCCGGCTGGGGAGTGTTGCCGAGTCCGGCGGGAGCCGGGCGCAATTCTTTCAGCCAGCCGTAATCCTCGCCGGGTTTCCGGGTAATGGTACTGTCGGTCGGCTGGACGGAGTTCTGAAGAAATTCCGCCGACACCGCGAGCCATTCGATATTCTCTTCCCGCGGGTCGCCTTTCGAGGAATACCAACCCTCCACCGTGTCTTTGCCGAGATAATATGCCGGGTCGCCGGCGCCGAAATAATCCACGGCGATTTTCTCAATACTTCCGCCGCCCGGCGGATTCTTCACGAATTTTGCAAGGCGTTTCAAGTCTTGCCCCCAGTCATAATTGGAATCCACAACATATTTGTAGCCGTTCATCGTTCCGCCGCCGATTTCGTTGAAATAGGAGAGGAAATAGGGGTAGGCTGCAAAAGTTTCGGCCGCGCACCAGACGAGTACAATCGCAAGAATAGCGCGTTTCGGGCCGTTATTTGACCCAGCACTCAGCCAATTTTTTAGACCGCTCGCGGCGAGAATATACATCGGGGCTATCAATGGCAGAAGATGGCGGAAGCCGATATTCAGCGTGCTATTTATGCTGTAAGCCCAATATAGGAGAATAAGGAGGAATAGACTGAACTCGGCAAAATTGGTACCGAGATATTCGGCGAATTTTTGGAATATTTTCCCGCCTTTGAATTTTACAATAATGTTTTTCAGCCCGAAGAACATCGAGAGGAAGAGCAGAATAAGGGCGGGAATAGATTCTTTAAGGAGGAAGACGACAGGGAAGTAATAATGCCAGCCGATTTTCGAAACCTCGCCCAAAAAATAAGAAGTGTTTCCGCCGGCCGAGCGTTGGATCACCATCATCACACCGAGGAAATATTCTCCGAGCGGGCGCATGAGCCGGCTTTCCGATAATTTCACGTTGAATTGGGCGAGTGCTTGAGGCTGGAAATTTTCCAAGATACTTTTCGTATCGCTTACCTGTTTCTCGATCGGATAGTTCAAAGTAAAGACGAAGTAAGCGGCATAGATGGCGGCGAGCGCGACAATAAAAATTAATATCAGATTTTTCGCGTGTCGCCAGAAACTCGTTTCGAATCCCCGGATTTTTTCGCCGAGCCAGTAGAAGAACGCGAGCGCGATGAAAAGAGGGATCAAAAGGACTGTGGAGAATTTCAGAAGCAAAGCGATGCCGAGTCCGATGCCGGCCAAAATAATATTCAGACCGCTTCGCCGGTTCAGGAATTTAACGAAAAGATAAGTAGCGAGGAGAAAGCCGAAAGCGGCAGCGATGTCCGTCGTCACATAGTGTCCGTGGGCCAATACGGAGGGGGAGACGGCGAAAAGGAAGGCGGGCAGAAGCGCCCACCATTTGCCCAAAAGTTCTCGGGACCAAAGGTAAATAAGAATAACGGTAAGAAGTGTGATGATTATCGGAAAAATTCGGGCGTTTTTTACGATGTCGTCCGGATTATTGCCCGAATTGAAAAGGAAAAGAGAACCTATATCCCATTGGTAATTTACTTCTTTTTCCCATTTGGGACTGTCCGTCGGAAATTTGAGGTCCATGCCGAGGAGCGGAAGGGCGGCGAGTACCTTCAAGAGCGGGGGATGCTCTGGATTCAGGCGATAATCCAGATATTTTACATAGGAATAGCCGGCCGGAATATGGGCCAATTCATCCATTGTCGCCGATTCTTGCCGGGAAACATCAAACATTAATAGTCCGCTTCCCAGAACGATGATTACAAGAAGAATAGATGGAATAAAACCGTAAAACTTATCTTTCATTTGTGTTATTATACTATAAAGAGAAAAGAACTATGAATTTCAAGGAAGAAAAAGGCTATTCACTTATTGAACTTCTTATTTATGTCGCCATCTTCGCGGGGAGCGCGGTGTTTTTGACGGCGATTTTGCTCTCGGTTACGAGGATCCAAACTCGCCAAAACTCCGTGAATGAGGTTAACAACCAAGTTTCTTTCGTCGCGGGCACTGTCCAGCAATTAGTTCGCGATTCGAGCCTGATTGATATGGAAGGCGGCGTCGCAACCTCGACTATCAAGTTAAGGATGACTTCCTCGACGCTCGACCCGACCCTTATTTACGCGAGCGGTACCGCGGTTTACTTGAGCGAGGGTTCGGTGATTCCATCAAGCACGCCCGTCGCCATTACCAATTCCAACGTGACCGTCAATAGTTTTACGGCTACCAAATACGAAAATCCCGGTGGGCTCGCCATCATTCAATTGGGCGTCACAATGACTTACAATTCGCCTACTCCTTCCGCTCAACTTACTCGTTCGCTTCAGACAGCCATTGCTCGAGTTTCGGCTGCCCAATTCGATTCGGCAGTTTATCCCACCGCCGCCTCTAGTTCTCTTACATTGGGTACAGCCGTGAATCCGTGGTACACGGGCTATTTCAATAATAATGTTTCAATCGGCGGCCAATATGGCCAGATCGGCTTGGGAGTAAATTTTTCGCCTTCTACCAATGCGCTCATTAAAGCGGCGGGGAATATCGGATTTTCCGATTCGGCTTACGGCGTCATTTTGAAATCGGCAGGCGGCACCTGCTTCCTTTTGGGTATTTCAAATACTGGCGCTATCGCCACCTCGACCGCCACCTGCCCGTAGAACATTAAATAATACATTGTCTCTTTGATTCAGATTGGGCAAAAACCGCAGCAGCATTAAAAATTAATCAGAAAATTTCATTTTCTGGGATAATAACCCCTTATTCATTTGATATTTATTTAGATAAATGTAGGTTGCAATAAGGATATTTGTTAAATAAATAATTTTTTGGAAATAAGGGATACCGTGCCCGTGTTCCCTGAAGCAAATCTCGGAGGCGAAAAAGCTCGGCTCCACCCAGAAGGGTGGATTTTTCGCCGAGAGCTTAGTGGTGCGCGGTTCCGCGGGAGAACCGCGACACCCGGTGCTGAAGGGAATAGGGGCACGGTATCCCAATCAATTGGCGCTTGACACATTTGAGTGCTAATATATAATTCCCACTATGACGGAAAGGAGCAGAGATATATTGGAAGCGGCGGTGCGGGACTTCGTGAAAACGGGCCAGCCGGTCACCTCCGACCATCTTTTTGAGAACTACGATTTTGGCATCCGGCCGGCCATGATTCGACTGGAGCTTTCCGAGTTGGCCGAAGACGGCTACTTTTCCCGCAAACATCCTTCGGGCGGGCGGATTCCGACCGACAAAGCCTATCGCTTCTTGGCCGAACAATTTTTGACTGAGGAGCCGAAAAAAGAAAAGGATTCGAATGTCCTAAAAGAATTGACCGCGGATTTTATGAGAGGCGGGAGAAAATCTTTCGTGGAAGAGGTGGCCGAAGAACTCGGTCTTATGGGTGTGGGATTCCTGCCTCACGAAGGCGAATTTTTCGGCAGCGGACTGGAGGAACTTTTAGAACAGCTCGATACCGTGGCCAAGAAAGATTTGGTGGAGGTGGTGCGGGATTTCGAGAAATTGCCGGAAAGGATATTGGAAAATAAATCCTGGTGGGAGAAGGAAAAAGATTGGCCGCGCGTTTTCGTGGGCCAGAGCCCGGTCACGCGGAGTCCCCATATTTCCGTTTTCGCCACTTATTTCAATCGCGGGCCGGAAGATTTCCTGATGATTACCATCGGTCCGAAACGGATGGATTACACGAAGCCGATAAGATTCTTAAAGTCGCTCGAAAAATCAATGGAAAATTAAAAACATGCCAGGTAGTGAAAACTCGATTAGATTTGCCGTCAAATTAACAATGGATATGGAAAAATATAATATGAAAGGTCAAATTAAATATATTAATCATGATTCGATTCAGCAAATCGTTAATTTGCAATCGAGTTTCTACTAACCTGGTATGTCCGAAGAACAAGATTTAAATAATAATAATATTCCGGAAGACCCGATTGCGAAACTGGAAAGGGAAAAAGAGGAGTATCTGAACGGGTGGAAGCGGGCGAAAGCCGACCTGATTAATTACAAAAAAGAAGAAGCGGGGCGTCTGGAAAACTTTGCCAAGTTCTCGAATGAAATGCTCATAGCCGACCTTATTCCCGCTTTGGATAGCTTCGAATTGAGCCTCTCGGTCTTGAAGGACGGCGATCCGGCGAAGAAAGGAGTGGAGCTGATCAGGAGTCAGCTCGAGGATATTTTGAAAAAACACGGCCTCGAAAGAATCAAAATTCAGCGCGGCGACCCTTTCGATACTAATCTGGCGGAAGCGATAGGCGAAGTGAATGCCGCGGAGCCGCCGGGAACGATAGCGGAAGAGGTATCGGGAGGATACAAGTTGCACAATAAAGTCATAAAACCCGTCAGGGTGAAATTGTCAACCGGGCAGTGAAAATTCGATTGCAACACGGCAGAAGAACTGATCGAATTTCTACTGCCCGGTCAAAAGGTCAAGGTTAAATATAAAAATAAACAAAAATACAATAATATGGCAAAAATTTTGGGAATAGATTTGGGGACGACGAATTCGGCGGTTGCGGTGATGGAAGGCGGCGAAGGGAAAATATTGGAGAACAGCGAAGGAGCGCGCACCACTCCCTCGATTGTCGCAGTCAACAAATCAGGCGAGCGTCTGACAGGTCTTCTGGGTAAGCGGCAGGGCGTAGTGAATCCGCAGAATACCATTTATTCGGTGAAGCGCTTGATCGGGCGGAAGTTTTCGGATCTAGAGGTCCAGCGCGACCGCAAGTGGCTTTCGTACGAGATAAAGGAATCGGCGACGGGCGGCGTGGAGATAAAAATGGCGGACCGGTGGTATAAGCCGGAAGAAATATCCGCGATGGTTTTGCAGAAAATAAAAGCAGATGCGGAGGCGAAACTCGGAGAAACGGTTGATGAGGCGGTTATTACGGTGCCGGCTTACTTCGACGACAGCCAAAGGCAGGCGACCAAGAATGCGGGGGAAATCGCTGGATTGAAAGTGGACCGCATTATCAATGAGCCGACTGCGGCGGCTTTTGCCTATGGATTCGGGAAAGAAAAGAATCAGAAGATCGTCGTATACGATTTCGGCGGCGGCACTTTCGACGTATCCGTGCTTGAAATGAGTTACGATTCGGAGACTAAAGAACAGACGGTGGAAGTGAAGGCGACCGGCGGCGACACTCATTTGGGCGGAGACGATTTCGACAAGGTTATCATAGAATATCTCGTGGGCGAATATAAAAAACAGGAAGGCATCGATATTTCGAAGGACACTCTGGCACTCCAGCGTTTGCGGGAAGCGGCCGAGCGCGCGAAGCACGAGCTTTCGACGGCGGCCGAGAGCGAAATAAATCTGCCCTACGTCACTTCCGATTCTTCGGGGCCAAAGCATCTAGTGATGAAGCTCACGCGGGCGAAGCTCGAATCTCTGGTCGGCGATATGATCAATCACTCCATTGATCTCGTGAAAGACGCGGTCACTTCGCCGACTCCGAAGGGCGCTGGTCTGAAATTTTCAGATATAAATGAAATTATTTTGGTCGGTGGACAGACCAGAATGCCGGCCATTCAGGAGGCCGTGAAGAAGCTCTTCGGCAAGGATCCCCATCAAGGTATCAATCCCGATGAAGTGGTGGCGATTGGGGCTGGAATTCAAGGCGAGATACTTTTAGCTAAAAAAGAAGGACGTAAAACCGAAGGTGAAGTTTTACTCCTTGATGTGACACCTCTCACTTTAAGTATTGAGACAATGGGTGCGGTCGCCACTCCGATGATTCAGAAGAACACCACAATGCCAACCGCGAAGACTCAAGTTTTTTCGACGGCCGCGGACAATCAGACCTCGGTTGAAATCCACATCGGACAGGGAGAACGTCCGATGATGGCCGACAACAAGACATTGGCCAGATTCATTTTGGATGGCATACCGCCATCGGCGCGCGGCGTTCCCCAGATCGAAGTAACTTTTGATATCGACGCGAACGGCATCCTTACCGTTTCCGCGAAAGATAAAGCGACAAACAAGGCTCAGTCGGTGAAAATCGAAGCTTCGACGAGCTTGAATAAAGACGAAATTGAAAAGCTCAAGAAAGAAGCGGCCGAACATGCGACGGAAGACCAGAAGAAGCGCGAACTCATCGATGCGAAGAACCAGGCGGAGTCGCTTGTCTACGCGGCGGAGAAGGGCCTGAAGGACGCGGGGGACAAAGTCCCGGCAGACGTGAAAGAAGACGTGAATGCAAAAATCGCCAAAATAAAAGAAATTCAAGAAGGAAGCGATGCCGCAGCAATAACGGCGGCGGCGAATGAACTTTCCACCTCGCTTCAAAAGATCGGGGAAGCCCTCTATAATAAAAAAGATGACACCCAGCCTTCAAATAACCAGTGAGTCCCATGAAGCGGAAGTAGACCGCAGTGTTTGGAAGATACTGCTTCTAGGTTTTTTGGGAATCGTGGGAAGCTTCGCGACCTTCTCCGGTTTTTTGCGCCTTATCTCCGGCTTGGATAACGTTTATTTCTGGCCGACCGTTCTCGCTTTCGCTTTCTTTTTGATAGTGGTTATTCTCCAGGTTTTTTTCATAAAAGGCCTGGGAAAACTTTCGCTTATCGCATTTTTGGAAGTGGCCGCCGCGCTCGCCGTTTTTCCGGATAAGGTTTATCCGGAGACGTCCGTTCCGCTTCTTATTGGAGCATTCGTGGCTTTTGTTTTCATTGTCGAAGCGATGAAGCACGGCCGGAACTTCGTTTTGAATGGCATTAAGCTCCATTTTTTTGAAACCACCAGAGTGTTTCTGCCGAAAATCGTAACAGGCTTTTTGATATTCCTTTCGGTCGTTCTCTATCTCAATTATTTCGAATGGGGGAAATTCACCGAAGCGATGGGTCGGCGGCTAGTGTCGGGAACCATTACTGCAAGCGAACCCGTCGCGCGGGTCATTGTGCCGGGTATTTCTTTGAACGGAACTGTTCGAAACCTTTTGCGGAGCCTAGCTGCCGAAAAATTAAGCCGGACTAAATTGGAAATTCCGGGCGTGAGCGCCGGAAGTCCGGAGACCGATTTTCGTTCCTTGCCTCAGAAGGATCAGAATAAATTCATCGATCAGGCCACGGATCAGCTATTGGAAGTCCTCAAAAAACAGTTTGTGGATCTCAATCCCGTTCAGGGAACGGCCGATTTCGCTTATGATATCGTTGCGAAATATTTTAATTCTTTCAACAGTTCATCTTGGATTTTACCGTTGGCCGTTTCGTTTATTTTCTTCTTCACGGTAAAAAGTGCTTTCTTTCTTTTATATTGGTTTGTCGCTCTATTGGCATTTATTATTTTCAAAATACTCGTTGTTTTCGGATTCGCTTATTTCAATTTGGAAACGCGGAGCCGCGAGTTTACACTCCTATCCTAAATGGCGAAAGATTACTACAAAATTCTCGGCGTCGGAAAGACGGCCACGGAAGAGGATATAAAGAAGGCTTATCGCAAACTGGCCCATCAGCATCATCCGGATAAGCAGGGTGGCAACGAGGGCAAGTTCAAAGAAGTGAACGAGGCTTATCAAATCCTTTCCAATAAGGATAAGCGCGCGCAATATGATCGCTTCGGCCAGGTGTTTGAAGGCGGCCAGGGCGGCGGCAATCCTTTCGCGGGCGGATTTTCCGCTTCCGATTTCGGCGGATTCTCCGGAGGTTTTGGGGGATTCGGCGGCGGCAACGGCGACCTGAACGATATTTTCGAGACTATTTTTGAGCAGTTCGGCGGCGCATCCGGCCAGAGGCGGAAGACCTATGCCCAAGGTTCGGACATCGAAACGGTTCAGGATTTGATGCTCGAGGAAGCTTTTCGGGGCGTCAATCGCCGGATTAATTTCAAAACCTATCTCGTCTGCGGCGATTGTCAGGGCTTGGGCCATGATAAAAACAAGGGTTTCGAGACCTGCAATGTGTGCGGCGGACGGGGTGAGATAAACGTGGAGCGCAAGACTTTTTTCGGCCAATTCGCTCAAGTGAGAATTTGTTCCGAATGTTCCGGTTCGGGCCAATTACCCAAAGCGCCGTGTCCGAAGTGCAAAGGAAAAGGGCGAATTTCAGGTAATCGGGAAGCGAACGTGAATATTGCTCCGGGCGTGGAGGATGGCCAGATTATCAAACTTCATGGTGCCGGCGAAGCGGGCGAGCGCCAGGGCGGAGTGGGCGACCTTTATGTGATAGTGAGAATTAAGTCTCATTCGGCTTTTACGAGGAAAAAAGAAGATCTATATCTTACGAAGGATATCGGCATAGCGGAGGCATTGCTCGAAAAAGACATTCCGATTGCGGATATCAGCGGAGAAGTGTTTTCGGTCAAGATTCCCGGCGGTTTTTCGCTTCAGGAAAAAATGAAAGTATCTCATCGCGGTATGCCGAAGCTCGGTTCGTCTTCGCGCGGCGATCTTTATATAACTTTTAATTTGAAACTGCCCAAACATATATCTAGCAAGGCGAAGAAATTGCTCGAAGACCTACAAAGTGAGTTCTGAATGAAAGGAATCTTCGCTATCTATAAACCGAAAGGCCCAACCTCGAATGATATTGTTCAGAGCATAAAGAGGATTACCGGAGGCGAGAAGGTCGGCCATGCCGGAACGCTCGATCCTTTGGCCGAAGGCGTGCTTGTCGTGGGCGTCGGCCGCGAAGCTACGAAAAAATTGGGCATTGAAGTGAAGAAAGAAAAAGAATATCTCGCCAAGATTAAATTGGGCGAGACGAGCGCCACGGACGACGAGGAGGGGGAGAAAACCTCCGTGTCGGACAGAAAGCCGGCTCTTTCGGAAATCAAAGAAGCGGTAAAAAAATTCATCGGCAAAATCAAGCAGATTCCGCCCATTTACAGCGCTATCAAGGTGAGTGGTAAGGAAGCTTATAAATTTGCCAGAAAAGGCGAGAAGCCGGTATTATTGGAAAGAGAAGCTGAGATAAAAGAGATTGAGATTTTGGAATACGAGTGGCCTTATTTAGAACTGCGTGCCGTGACCGGTCCAGGAGTTTATGTAAGGGCTTTGGCCCGCGATATCGGAAAAGAATTGGGAACCGGCGCGTATCTCGCGGCGCTCAAAAGGACGAGAGTGGGGGATTTTACGGAAAAAGAATCCCTGAGTCTCGTTCAATTGGAGAAGCTCGTAAAGTCCGATGCTACAATCAATTGTAGCACTGAGGTACAAAAATATAATAATATGAACATAAATTTTGATGAATTTAAAAAGATAGAAATGAAGGTCGCGAGAGTGCTTGAGGCCGAACGCGTGGAAGGTTCCGAAAAGCTTTTGAAGCTAAAAGTGGACTTAGGCGAACCGGAACCGCGACAAATTCTAGCCGGTGTCGGGAAGGTTTACTTGCCGGAAGAGATGGTTGGCCGCGAGATAATCGTTGTTGCGAATCTGGAGCCGCGAATGATGATGGGTCTGGAGAGCCAAGGAATGCTCCTGGCGGCCAATGACGGCGGGCCGGTATTATTGAAACCAGACAGGGAAGTCCCTCCCGGAAGTGCTATATCTTAAAAGGATCAGCCGAACCAAAAAAGTGTGCGCTCCGGGCCGCTAGGCCAAGTCTTACCCACTTTTTTAATTCGTCTGATCCTTTTATTTTAGGGCCCATGTTATATTTAAATAATGACTAAGCCTAAAATCGGAGCGCATGTTTCTACCGCCGGCGGGCTTTGGACGGCCTTCGGGCGCGCCAAAGAAATCGGCGCGGATTGCATTCAGATTTTCGGCGCCTCGCCTCGCACCTGGCAGACAAAGCTGCCGAATGAGGATGAAATAAATAAATTCAAAGAGGAGGGAAAAAGAACCGGCATCGGCCCGGCTTATCTCCACGCCTCGTATCTGGTGAATCTCGGCAGTCCGAATCCGGAGCTGGTTTCGAAATCAATCAGAAACCTGTCGGATCATCTGAAAATCGCCGAACTTATCGGGGCGGCCGGGCTTATCTTCCATATCGGCTCGAGTACTGGAATGGATAAGGAAAAATCGCTGAATCAGGCGATATCCGGAATGAAAAAAGTCTTGGCGAATGTTCCGGGCAAAAGTTTTCTCGTGATGGAAAATACCGCCGGCGGGGGAGAGAAAATCGGAAAAACCATCGAAGAGCTCGCGTTTATCTTCAAAAAAATCGGCTCGAAGCGCGTAAAAATCTGTTTGGATACCGCCCACGCTTTTGAATCGGGAATCGTCAAATATGACGCGGGAAATATTAAGGCATTCGCGGACAGGGTGGATAAGGAAATCGGTTTGGAGAATGTCGTTGCCATTCACGCAAATGACTCCAAAACCCTCTGGAATTCGCACAACGACCGGCATGAAAATATCGGCGAAGGCTATGTCGGCCTTCCGGGATTCAAAGCGCTCGCGAAGGAAAAGCGCCTTTGGGACAAGGCGTGGCTCTTGGAGGTGCCCGGGTTTGATAATAACGGTCCCGATAAAAGAAACATTAAGATTTTAAAAAGTTATTTTTCTTAAATTTGAACATTAAATTAAAATTTAAAACTTAAAATTAAATTTATGAAAATATATGTATCGGTAAAAGCCAACGCCAAAAACGAAAAAGTCGAAAAACTCGACGAAACCCACTACAAGGTGAGCGTGAATGCGCCACCTAAGGAAGGGAAGGCGAACAAGGCGGTTGCGGACGCGCTTTCCGAATTTTTGGGGATATCCAAGATAAACATAGCGCTCGCCGGGGGCGCGATGTCGAAAGAAAAAATATTTGAAATAGACGACATATGGAATTCAAAGAAAAAGTTCTTCGAATCGTCGGAAAAATTCCGAAAGGCGAGGTTCTGACGTATAAGGCCGTCGCGAAGCTCGCGGGCCGGCCGAAGGCCTATCGGGCCGTCGGGAATATCCTGAATGGCAACTATAATCCGAAAATTCCTTGCCACCGCGTCATCCGCTCGAACGGAAAGCTGGGCGCGGGTATAATCGGGGCGAGAACAGGAAGATTTCCATCCTTAAAAAAGAAGGTGCAATATAATGGGTCCGGGAATGATGTATGGTTGAAGCCCGACTGATAATAAAAAAAGTCCCACTATTTTAAAGGATAGTGGGGTTGTATTGCCGGAAAATGGGGTTAGGTTCTTGTTCTGCCCTTGTCCGCTTGTGACGGCGAGGTGCAATTACCCTTTTAGGGAACTAGAAGCTCCACCCTAGTTTCCCGACTACTACTTGGCGGAGAAGCACTCGTCGAGGAATTCCTGCATGAGGGGCTTGGCGAACTGCTTCAGCTCCTCGACAGGCACCTCAATTGCCTTCGCGACATTTCCGAACTCGCGCATGTTGTCCTGCGAGAGTTGGATGCCACGCTTGCGCATGAGTTGCTTCACCAGTTTGAGAGCGATCTCGCCCTGTCGTTTGGGATCCATAGGATCCTCCTTTCAAGATACAAATTTGCCACGAAACCTTCGTAGCCCGGACTCCCAATCATTTTAAGAGTGTTTTAAATATAGCAGAATATAACCTTACTGTCAAGTGAAATCGGTAATGTGCAAGGACATTTGGCACCATGCGGGATATGCTCGGATATATGGCAATCAGCATGGCAGATACAATACAAGAAAAAAGGTTGCCATCGCCCAATGAAAGGCCGATTATATAGGCCAATTATTTTTTATTATTATTTATTTACCTTTGAGGTTCTGAAATATCCTCTCATGTGTGCCTGAGGTGGGACTCGAACCCACACGGCCAGTGAAGGCCATAGCATTTTGAGTGCTACGCGTAAACCAAATTCCGCCACCCAGGCAATTTATTTGATAATACGATTTTTTTACACTAAAATCAACATAATGGCCAGAGTAATTTGCATTTACAATGCCAAAGGCGGCGTTGGAAAGACGACCACGGCGATGAATCTCTCCGCTTATTTGGCGATGACGGGGCGGAAGACGCTTCTAATCGATTTCGACCCGCAATACAACGCGACGGTCGGCCTCGGCATTCAGCGGGCGCCGGATGAAACCATTTACCATATCCTTCTGGCCGGCCAGGCGCCGGAGCGGGCGATTAAGGACACCTATCTCTCGAATCTCCAGATGATTCCGGCCTCGCCGGATTTGGCCGGGGCGCTCGTGGAGCTCGTGAATCTGCCGGACCGGGAATGGTATCTAAAAAACTTCATAGAAAAAATTAGAAATAATTATGAATTTATTCTCATTGACCTGGGACCGAGCTTGAATCTCTTGACGGTGAACGGCTTGGCTTCCGCCGACGAGGTGCTCGTGCCCGTCCAGTGCGAATATTACAGCCTGGAAGGCTTGAGTCAGCTTCTGGAGAGCGTGGACTTGGTGAAAAATAATCTGGGACACGAAATAAAATCCGTGAGCGCGCTTCTTACGATGTATGACAAGCGGGAAAGGCTCTCGCGGGAAATCGCGCGAGAAGTGCGCAAACGTTTCCCCTACAAAGTCTTCGAAGTCGAGATTCCGCGCTCGGTAAGCTTGGCCGAGGCGCCCAGTTTTCAAAAGCCCATTATGCTTTACGCACCCCAGAGTCCCGGTGCTTTGGCCTATGAGAGATTGGCCAGGGAAATCATCGAAGGAAAAGCGGTTTCGGAAGGGGAGGTATTTTATCCCCAGGAGGCGAATTTCCCTTCGTTTGACATCGGGAAGTAGGATGTTATTATTTTCCACGGTTCGGGCTGACGTAGGGTATTTCAAATGTCGGCGGCGGAGTCTGCAGCTTTGCAATCGGCAGGAGGGTATTTTAATAAAGTTTCGACCAGCGTACATGTGCGTTTCCTAGAACAGAGGAAGGAGAAACGGACCGGCGCGTTGCAAGTACTTCATGTTTCGAGTTGCTCTTTGTTTTTAATTTATTTATATCAAATCCTCGGAATTTCAATTGAAGGAAAGCGGCGTTAAGGGAGGTTTTCACCCCTCTGTTTTAGTTTCCAAAAAATAAACTATAATTAAACTATTATGCCAATTGGAAGAGGACTTTCATCTTTAATACCGCCGCAAAAAGAAACGTCGGATGGGAAGGCACATTCTCCGATGAATAATAACAACTATTCTCCTGTTGCTTCGGCGAGGAATGCGGGTGGAAACAATGGACCTAAAAAAATATCCGATGGCGAATCCATCTTCCAGATAGAGGTGGAGAAAATTAAGCCCAATCCTTTCCAGCCGCGCCATGATTTCAACGACGAAGAGCTTGGCGATCTTGCCCAATCAATTCGGGAGTTCGGCATTATTCAGCCGCTCATCGTTTCCAAAGTTTTCAAGGAAACGGAGGCGGGGACGGATGTGGAATACCAATTGATTGCGGGGGAACGCCGTTTGCGGGCCGCGAAGCTCGCCGGTTTGGAACGCGTGCCGGCCATCGTGAAGAAAGTGGATGCAAACCGGACAAAGCTCGAGATGGCGCTCATCGAGAATCTCCAGCGCCATAATTTGAATCCCATCGAATCCGCCAAGGCCTATTCGCGCCTTCAGGATGAATTCGGCTTGACCCAGAAGGAGATTGGGGTGCGGGTGGGCAAGAGCCGGGAAACGGTGGCGAATACGATGCGTCTTTTAAATCTCCCTTCATATATTCAAGAGGCTTTAATCCAAAATAAATTGAATGAATCTCAGGCACGGACGCTTTTGGGCATAGAAAGCGTTGACGAGCAAAAAAGAATTTTTGAAAACATTTTGTCGCGCGGCTTGACCGTCCGGGCGGCGAAGAGCGAAGTCCGGAAAACGGAAGCGGCCGACCCGGAAACGGTTTATTGGCAAAAAAGATTGGAAGAAGGATTGGGCGTGCCAGTTAAAGTAACGAAGCATGGAGGGAAGGGCCGGGTGGCGATTGATTTTTATTCCGATGAGGAATGGCACGGCGTTTTGGAAAAACTGCTCGGTCCGGGCGCGGAATAAAAAAGACTAATGTTAAAAATCAGCGGCTAATCTTGTGATTCGCCTCTTTGGTGCCCGGAATCTTTTTTAGCCGCACCATAAGCTTCTGGATGCGGTCGGGGGAGGGCACGTCGGAACGCACGATGACGGACGAGAGCGCCCCGCGGTTATCCGTAAAACTTTGAAGAAAGGTGATATTTATTTTCATCTCGCCGAAGACAGCGGTAACCTCCTTGAGATAGCCGGGTCGGTCGTCATTGGCTATCTTCGTTTCCAATTGGGGAACAATCAGTTTTTTCCGGATGCGCCGGCTGTCCTCGTTCAGTACTTCGCGGATATGTTTTTTGGCGAGCGAGGTTTTGACGAATCGGAGCCAGTCTTCGGAAGGTTTTCTGTTTTTTTGGGTAATGATATCCACCACATCGCGCGTTTGGAGCTCATAATCGAGGGGAGCGATTTTACCATTCACCTTCGCGCCCACGCAGTTGTCGCCGATATCCGAGTGGATGCGGTAGGCGAAATCCACCGGCGTCGCGCCCGCCGGCAAATCGATTATGTCGTTCTGGGGCGTCAGCACGAAGATGCGGTCTTTGAAAAAATCCACCTTCAATGATTCCAGGAAATCATCCTCGTCGTTGGCGTGTTTCTGCCAATTGCTCAATTGTTCCATCCAGAGCATCTCACTTTTGTCTTTCACACCGAGCCATTTTTTGCTTTTTTCCGCCGAACTTTTTACCTGCTGATAGGCCCAATGGGCGGCGATGCCAAGCTCGTTTTCTTCGTGCATTTCTTTGGTTCTGATTTGGATTTCCAATATTTTGTTGTCCAGGGCGAAAACGGTTGTGTGAAGACTCCGGTATCCGTTCGGTTTCAGCCGGGCAATGTAATCCTTGAATCGGTTCGGCATCGGCTGCCAAAGCTGGTGGATTACCCCGAGAGCCGCGTAGCACTCTTCCACGGTCTGGACCACGATGCGGAGCGCTACCAGGTCATAGACCCGGCTCATATCCATATCGTAGCGGAGAAGTT
This sequence comes from Patescibacteria group bacterium, assembly GCA_038065455.1. GTDB lineage: Bacteria > Patescibacteriota > Minisyncoccia > UBA6257 > GWB1-50-10 > JBBTQX01. The sequence continues at coordinate 4,671 of JBBTQX010000002.1, read as the reverse complement.
TTTTGTAGAGGCTGTAATAGCGCTTGGCGCGGGAATCGATGCTGATCGGCTCGATTTTGTGTTCTTTGAGAGCTTTCATCACTATCGGCACCACTTTCTGGGCATATTTCTGCCGTTCCGAGTAGTCGTCCTTCACTTCTTCCGTCAGCCACTTGTATTCGTCGGGATAGATAAACGGGAAGGCCATATCTTCCAGATCGCCTGAAAGTTTCTGCATGCCGAGGCGGTAGGCGAGCGGGGCGTAAATTTCCGCCGTTTCCCAGGCATATTTCTTCTGCCGTTCCAGCGGGAGGAATTCCAGTGTCCCCATATTGCTCAGCCGGTCGGCGAGCTTTATGAGAAGAATTCTCAAATCCTTGGCGGAAGAAATGAGTATTTTTCTCAAACTTTCCGAGTCGGCTTTTTCCGGATATTCCATCGTTTCTATCTTTGTGAGGCCATCGACGAGGCTCGCTATCTCTGGCCCGAATTCTTTTTCGATGTCCTCTAAAGTATATTCGGTGTCTTCCACGACATCGTGGAGTAGAGCGGCCGCGATGGCCGTTTCGCCCAAGCTCCAATCGGAAACGTATTTGGCGACCTCGACGCAATGGTCTATATACGGCTCGCCGCGCAATCTTTTTATGTCCCCATGGGCCCTATCGGCGAATTCGTAAGCCCGGCGAATCAAACCCTCTTTTGGAATCCAATCAGTTGACATGATTAAATTGTAGGGTAATATATCTTCTGTTAGCAATCAAAGGTCGGAAGTGCTAAAGGGCTTTCTACAAATTTTCAAGCTGAAGCGAAAGCGACGAAAATTTGTCTAGAAAACCTTTACCCCGCCGACGGCGGGGTGCTCGATTCTGTAGATAAATTTTCATCATCTACAGACTCGAAAATTTATACATAATTAGCATGAATTTCAAACCACTATCTAATCATTTATTCATCGAGCCGCTTGCGGAAGAAGTAATCACTAAATCGGGAATAGTTCTGCCGGATACGGTGGAAAAGGAAAAACCGATGCAGGGCAAAATCGTGGCTGTCGGCCCCGGCAAACTTAACGATAAAGGAGAAAGAGTCCCAATGTCGGTCAAAATCGGCGATCGGGTGCTTTTCAAGAAGTACGGTCCCGATGAAATAGAAGTCGAGAAGAAAAAATATCTGGTCGGCGATGAGGATGATATCCTTGCGATTTTAGATTAAAAAAACTATGGCAAAAGAAATAAAATTTAACGAGAATGCCCGCGTAGCTATGAAGAAGGGTATCGACAAGCTTGCCGAAGCGGTAAGGATGACGCTTGGGCCTCGTGGCCGGGCAGTCGTAATCGAAAAAGGCTATGGCGCGCCCCAAGTCACTTTCGACGGCGTGACGGTGGCGAAAGAAATAGAATTTGAGGATAAATACGAAAATCTCGGCGCCGAATTCATCAAACAGGCGGCGGACAAGACGAACGACAATGTGGGCGATGGTACCACGACTGCAACTGTTTTGGCGCACGCGATGATAGAAGAAGGCGAGAAGGCCATCCGCGAAAAAGGCTTCAACGTCATCCAGCTCGCCGAAGAGCTCAAAAAAGGCAGTGAGGCGATTGTGAAAGCGCTCGAGAGCCAGAAAGAAGAAATCAACGACAATAAAAAAATAGAAGAGGTGGCGACCTTGTCGGCCAAAGACAGCGAAATCGGCAAATTGATTGCCGAGATAATGTCCAAAGTCGGCCGGGAAGGCGTGGTGACTATCGAGGACTCCAATACCGTCGGCAATTCCCATGAAATGGTGGAGGGTATGCAGTTCGACCGCGGCTACGTCTCGCAATATATGGTGACGAATCAGGAGCGGATGGAAGCGGTTCTGGAAGACCCCTATATTCTAGTGACTGATCGGAAGATTTCGGCCATCAGCGATCTGCTCCCGCTTCTCGAAAAAGTCATCCAGAGCGGCAAAAAAGAACTTTTAATCGTAGCCGAAGAGGTGGATAGCGAAGCGCTCGCGACCATCGTCGTGAACAAGATTCGCGGTATCTTCAGCGTTCTCGTGGTAAAGGCGCCGGGCTTCGGCGACCGAAAAAAAGAAATGCTCCAGGATATCGCCGTCGTGACCGGCGCGAATTTCATCTCCGAAGATTTGGGCAAAAAAATGGATGGAGTGGAATTGAGCGATCTCGGACACGCCCATCGCGTAGTCTCCAATAAAGACAAGACGATAATCGTGGGCGGCAAGGGAAACAAGAATGCTATCGACGAACAGGTGAAGCAAATCAAGGCGCAAATCAAAACCATTGATTCCGATTTCGACAAGGAAAAATTACAGGAGCGCCTCGGCAAACTTTCCGGCGGCGTTGCAATCATCAAAGTGGGCGCGCCGACCGAGTCTGCCCAAAAAGAATTGAAACAGCGAGTAGAGGACGCGGTGGCTGCTACGCGCGCTGCAATGGAAGAAGGAATCGTGCCCGGCGGCGGCATCGCGCTTTTCAATACTTACGAGACGGCGGCGAAAAACAGCCAGGCGAATCCCGTGTCCGAAGCGGTGGCCCAGATATTAAGCCGAGCCATTGAGGCGCCTTTGACCGCCATTGTGGCGAACAGCGGCGAGAGTCCGGCTAAAATTATCGAGAAGCTCAAGAAGCGCGCTCCGAACGAAAATTGGAAAGGCTTCAACGCTTCAAAAAACGATATGGATGATTTGAAAGCCGCTGGCATCATTGACCCGCTGAAAGTTACGAAGACCGCCTTCCGGAACGCCGTTTCGGTCGCGGCCACCTACCTTACTATCGGCGCAGGCGTCGTTGAAATTCCCAAGAAGGATTTGCCGGGCGGCGGAATGCCTGGCGGAATGGGGGAGTACTAGATTTGGGATTTATCTATAAAGATTTGGTATAATATCATTATGAAAAATAAAACTTGGTTGATTATCGGAGCAATCGTTCTCTTGGTCGTCATTTATTTCTTCGGCACTTATAATAATTTCGTGAATGGGCGCGAGGCCATTAACGGCCAATGGGCCCAGGTGGAGGCGCAATACCAGCGCCGGCTGGACTTGATTCCAAATTTGGTCAATTCCGTGAAGGGCGCGATGAAGCAGGAACAGCAGGTTTTTGACGCAATTGCAGAGGCGCGTACCAAGTACGGCGCCGCCGCCACGGTGGACCAAAAAGCTGCTGCCGCGGGCCAAATAGAAACCGCTTTCGGGCGCCTGCTCGCCATAATGGAAAATTATCCGCAATTGAAATCAATCGATACGGTGCAGACCCTGATGGTTCAGCTGGAAGGCACGGAGAATCGCGTAAGCGTGGAGCGCCAGCGCTTCAATGACAGCGTGCGGAGCTTCAATGCCATGACGAAGAGATTTCCTTCGAATATCGTGGCTGGCATCTTCGGCTTCTCGGCGCGGGAATATTTTGAGGCTCAGGCCGGTTCCGAAAATGCGCCTTCAGTCCAGTTCTAATAGTTTTTCTCTGGGTGGTATCTTTAAAGATACCACCCTCGTCTTTATTCTCATCTTCGGTATTATTCCGATGGCGGTTTTGGCCTATCAAAACCCGGGCGCGCCCAAAGGCGCGGTGAATGATTTTGCCGGAATGCTTGGTCCGAGCGAAATCGAAGGATTAAATGCCAAACTTTCCGATTTTCAAAAACAAACCGGCAATGCAATTGTGATTGCCACGATAAATAATCTGGGCGGCGATACGATTGAAAATTTCGCCGCAGAACTTTTCAAGGAGTGGGGGATAGGCGATGAGAAAAAAGACAATGGCGTTTTGATATTGGTCTCCAAAGAAGACCGCAAAATGCGGATTGAAGTGGGTTACGGCTTGGAAGGATATCTGACGGACGCCCAGAGTTTCTGGCTCATCCGCGACGTGCTCACGCCCGCTTTCAAGAACGCCGATTACGCGGGTGGATTGAACGGCGCGGCAGATAGGATAATCGGAGCAATTTCCGGCACTGAAGAAATTCCCGGCGCTAGTCCGTCGAATTCCGGCGGCAGTTCCCGTTTTGATTGGTTCTTCCTGGTATTTTTCGTGCCGATCTGGCTCGCGAGTATTCTCGGCCGTTCCAAATCCTGGTGGGCCGGCGGAGTTATTGGCGGCGCAGCCGGGGTAATAATTGGAATAATCAAAGGTTTTCTTTATACCGGTATTATTTGGATTGTTCTCTTGATTCCCATCGGTCTTTTATTTGATTATATCGTTTCAAAAAATTATCAAAAATATAAATCCGGCGGAGGCATTCCGCCTTGGTGGATTGGAGGCGGAGGATTCGGTGGTCGAGGCGGTTCCGGCGGGGGAGGTTTCGGCGGCTTCGGCGGCGGCTCTTCCGGCGGCGGCGGGTCAAGCGGAGGGTGGTAATTCGTATCTAATCCATGCTTGGCATTCTCGTCGGGGGATTGGTTCTGCTTGCGATTTAAGGATGATGGAAAAATAAGAGAAGAAAATAGAATAGGAAACAGGAGAGAAAAAGAAATAAAATATAAAAATCTTCGATAAGCAACGAGGGTGGTATACTTAAGTATACCACCCAGTCCTGATTATACTTTTATTATTATTTTTATATGAGTGTTTGAAAAACGATTGAAAAGTGTTAATGTAGATTCGTAACGGAGGGGTCGCATAGCGGTCTAGTGCACCATCTTGGAAAGGTGGCAAGCTGTAAAAGGCTTCGAGGGTTCAAATCCCTCCCCCTCCGCCA
>JBBTQX010000001.1:0-13555 GCA_038065455.1 Patescibacteria group bacterium | reverse complement strand
GGTAGCTATGTTCGGACGGGATAAGCGCTGAAAGCATCTAAGCGCGAAGCCTCTCCCAAGATTAGATACCATGAACTCCTGGAAGACTACCAGGTTGATAGGCTCTAGGTGTAAGGCCCGCAAGGGTTTTAGCCGAGGAGTACTAATATGTTCACCGCTTCACAATTTCTTTGTGAAACACCTTAATTTCTATCTCAAAAAGCTGATTTGTGCCGAATTGTTATTAGTGATTTCCTGGTGATCAGATCTAGTGTGGCCTACCTCTTCCCATTCCGAACAGAGAAGTAAAAGCGCTAGATATCGATGATACTTGAGTTTATCTTGGGGAAAGTAGATTTCGCCGGGAATTCATTGCTAATAATTCGATGCGAGAAAGCCGGCACTTTTGTTTTTTAGTTGATTGTGGTAGGATAATGTTCAGTTTTCTTCACATAATTAACCCAATTTCAAACCAAATCATACTAATAATGGAGGATTTATGCCGAAAACCACTATTTTGGCTGGCAACAAATTAAAAATATCTTCTGAGAAGTATAATATTTCTACTAAACAGTCTCATAAAGAAGATGAATTAGGGGGTATCATAATACCGAAGATAACCTCGAATTTTTATATGACTGATATTAATGGAACAATTCATGGAGGGAAAGTTCCGGCAATACATACCAGTTACAGGTGATGTTGGGATTAAATTGAAAAGAAAAACGCCGCAATATTTGTGGCGTTTTTTCCTTTTATATCCTGAAATAATTATCCCAGCCGGTCGTTTTTGATGAATATCAAAAATCCTTTCAGCCAGATTTTGAGTGCTTGAAGCGGTGGCATTATGGAGAGAAAGTAGTTCAATTCGGTGATGCCTTTAAATGCCCAGCCGAAGATGCCAGAGATTACGAACGGGCCGATTTTCGCGACGGCATACTTGCCGCCGATGGGGATAATATAGGGATATTGGCGGTGCCGATAACAATATTGTTTTGGCTCTTTCGCGATTCCTTCCACCGCTAGAATTTTTTGAAAAATATTATTGGCCGCAATTCGGCCCTCCATTATTGCCGGTCGAGCCGTCCAGGGTGTCGGCTGATTGGTGTGAGGATGATAGATTACGGCTGCATCTCCGATGGCAAAGATATTTTCCTGGTTTGTTCCCAAGTTGGTGTTTTGGTCCGCTTCAATTCGGCCGCGCGCCTCTGTTTTAAAAGGCATATTATTGGTAAGCTCGTTTGCTTTTACGCCGCCGGTCCAGATTACGATATCGCAGTCGCGTTTATCGCCATTCGTAAAATACACACCTTTTTCATCCATCTTAGAAAGTTTTGCGTTCGTAACGATCGATACTCCGATTTTTTGGAGCCTTCGCGAAGCTTTTTCCGAAACTCGCTTGTCGAGACTGTAGAGCACACTCGGATTGGATTCCACTATCGTTATTTCAGTATCGCACTTACTTCCGCATTCCTTGCGGAGTTCCGGAATCCAGCCTTTTATTTCGCTCGCAAGCTCCACGCCGGTCGCGCCGCCCCCGCCGATTACTATCCGAACATTTTGCTTTGAATTTCTGAAAACCTCCGTTATTTTATCGCGGATTTTTATCGCATCGCCGAAGCTCTTCATCTGGAGGGAATTCTCGGCCAATCCCGGAATATTGAAATAATTGACCTCCGCGCCAAGCGCGACTATAAGGTATTCGAAATCTATTTCCGAACGGGATAATCTAACGCGCTTTTTATCCATATCCACTCCGGCCAACTCGTCGTTAATGAAGGTAATGTGCCGATAGGAAATCAGCGAGTTAATAGGAAACGACACCAGCTCCTGAAGCTTTAAATTGCTCGCGGTTTCTGGCGAGGTCGTGGCAATTTCGTACAAAAGGGGAGTGAAGGTATGGAAGGGATTCTTGTCCACCAGCACTACGGAATATTTTTCCCAGAGGTCGTGTTTCCCCCGACGCTTTCGGTCGGGGCTCCGACCCCAACGGGCGTCGGAGTTGAATAATTTATCAAGCGTGAGCGCGGCTTGGAGTCCGCCGAACCCGGCGCCCAAAACGACAATGTTTTTTGCCATTGGTTGTATTTTAGTTGATTTATACCAAACCAACCAATATCCCCCTTATTTGCAGGCCTTCATTCGCTAAAATCATCCTCGCTTATCGTCATCCGCCTAGGGAAAATACGGAACTCAAGGGTTGTTCTTGTGGCAATCTCCGGCATGCCAAAAAAGTGTGCGTCTCCGGATAATCACCGCCCCGCGGTGATTATCCCACCCCAAGTCTTATATCGACGAGCGAGGAGTAAAGCAAAAACAATGTTTTTGTTTTGTCCGAGCGATGTAGATAAAAAGCGGAGCTTTTATCCACTTTTTCCGGCACACCGGAATTGCTCTATTGACTTATTGACAATTTAGTATTATGCTTCTAATAAATAAATTAAGAAACAATTTATTCACCTAATAAATTTATAGGAGGTTGTTATGAATATTCTAAACAGCGGTTTTGATAAAACCTTGAATGAAATCAAGGTAAAACAACAGAAAATGGTTGAAAAATCTACGCGCGGTCCGGTAACTGAAGAAGAATCTAAAAGAATTAAGGAAGCATTCCGCGAAGCTGCACATTATCTTATTTATAATGTGCCACTTCAGAAATAATACTCAATAATGAGTAAGCCCATGCAAATAGCATGGGATTTTTCATTTTCCTAGTGATGTATTTCGTCTATAATGATTTAGATGATAAAGTTTCTTTCCGATTCCGTGGCAAAGAAATATGCTGGCAAAACCTGCCTTTTACGGATTGATTTAAATACGGATTCGAGAAATCCTTTAAATTCTTATAAATTGGAGGCGGTGATTCCCACTATTAAGCTGCTTTTGAAAAACAAAGTGAAAGTGATTATTTTGAGCCATTGCGGTCGTCCCAAGAGCTCCGATAGAAAATTGTCGCTCCGACTTTTTGCGCCGATAATCGCCAAAAAAATATCGCATCGGGTGGATTTCTGTCGGCCGGCGGATGTTGTGCTTCTGGAGAATATGCGATTTTTGCCGGGAGAGGAAAGAAATGATGATAAATTGGCCAGACAGCTGGCATCGCTCGGAGATTTCTATGTGAACGATGCCTTCGCCGTTTCGCACCGCAAGGATGCCTCAATTTGCGCCATTACGAAATATCTGCCGTCATATGGCGGTTTGCTTTTGGAAAAAGAGATGAAAAATCTAGGTGCTATAGTTGACGATAGCACCCATCCTTTTGTGGTTGTCTTGGGTGGAGCGAAGCTCAAAGAAAAAATATTGAAGCTGAAAAAGCTGGTGAGGAAGGCGGACAGCGTGCTTTTGGGTTCGAATGCATTCAATGAATCTGGCATTCTGAAACAACCGAAATTCATCTGGCCCGACGATGCTAGGAAGAACGGCAAATTTATCTGGGATATCGGTCCTTTTACGGTCAATTCTTATACCGATTTGCTAAGCAAAGCGGGAACGATAATCTGGAACGGCCCGCCGGGGCTATTCGAAAAAAAAGGTTTTGAAAAAGGGACGATTGGAATTTGGAAAGCCGTTTTATCCAACCGAAAAGCCAAGATAATAATTGGCGGCGGCGAAACCACCGCGTCGCTATCCTTAATTCATAATTCAAAATTCATAATTCCTAGAAACTTGTTTATTTCGACTGGCGGCGGCGCAATGTTGGAGTATTTGAACGGCAAGAAATTACCGGGGATTGAAGCGTTAAAATAATATGAAATCAATCGTTATTTTGTATCACGCTAATTGTCCCGATGGCTTCGGGGCGGCTTGGGCAGCGTGGAAAAAATTCGGGAACAAGGCGGAATACATTCCCGTAAACCCCGAAACTCTGCCGGAAAAGCCATTGAAGAACAAAATCGTCTATACGCTGGATATGAGTTTTAAGGCACCGGTTTTTCGCAGGCTGATGAAACAAAATAAAAGCATTGTTTCATTGGATCATCACAAGAGCCGGAAGGAAGACATGGAAAAATTCCCGCAGAACGTCTTTGATAACGACAATTCCGGAGCGACGATTGCCTGGGGATATTTCCATCCTGGAAAGAAAACCCCGCTTTTCCTCAAATATCTTGAGGATAACGACCTATGGCGCTTTCGTCTTCCATATGCGAAAGAATTAAGTTCGGTGATTTTTCTCCTGAAGTTTGATTTCAAGGATTGGAGCAAGTTTGCCGCCCGGCTCGAGAACAAGAAAGAACGAAAAAAAATATTCGAGCAGGCGAAGAATATTTTTGCCTACGAGCAGAAAATCGCCGCTTCCGCTGTGGAGCGGGCCGCGCTCGTACGCTTCGAAGGCTACAGGACGCTTGCGGCGAATTCGGCCATTTTGGAATCGGAAATAGGTCATAGACTTTCGAAAAAACTTCCGCCGATCGGCATTATCTGGCGGCAAAGAAAAAGCTTTATAAATGTTTCTTTGAGATCCAACGGTAAGGTGGACGTTTCGAAATTAGCGCAAAAATACGGTGGCGGAGGACATAAAAAGGCGTCCGGTTTCAGGTTTAAGGCGACGGGAAAATTCCCGTGGAAACCCATCAAAAAAAAGAATGAAAAAATTGATTATATATACAGACGGCGGCGCTAGAGGAAACCCCGGGCCGGCGGCAATAGGAGTGGTGGTCGGCGAAAAGGGTTACGGCGAGGCGATAGGGAATACTACGAATAATATCGCCGAGTATAAGGCAGTGATCTTTGGCCTAAAAAAAGCCAAGTCACTTTTGGGCGGGAAGAAGGCGACGGAGGCCGAGATTGAGGTGCGGGCGGATTCCGAGCTTATCGTGAGTCAATTGAATGGCGAATATAAAGTAAAAGAAGACAGCCTGAAGCCGCTCTTTATAGACGTTTGGAACCTGAAACAGGACTTCAAGTCCGTGTCTTTTGCCCATATTCCGCGCGAGAAGAACCGCGAAGCGGATAGGCTGGTAAATCAGGCGCTGGATACGCTTATTTGAGTTTTTCCTCCAGTATTCTCTTCGCGATATTCGGGTCGGCCTTGCCTTTGGTTTTGGCCATCACTTGGCCCAGAAGGAATTGAAGGGCGTTCAGTTTACCTTTTTTGAAGTCTGTTATGGATTTTTCGTTTACGGCGAGCACATCGTCGATCACTTTTCCTATTTCGCTTTCGTCACTCACAAGTTCCATGCCGCCGCTTTCTATTAGTGCTTCAGGGTCCTCGCCGGCCTCGAACATTTTTAAAAGCAGATTTTTCGCGATGCGGCTCGATATTTTATCTTGCTGAATAAGCGATATTAAATGCGCAAAATGCTCCGGCGTTATTTTTATACCAGCCGGTTCCGCGTTTTTCACCAAACTCTTCAAATCGCTCGTGAAGTAATTGGCGAGAAGCTGGATATCGCCTTCCGCGATTTTCGATTTTAGTTCCGAAACGGATTGTTCGAAATAATCAGCCCAGGATTTTTTTGTAATGATTATCTCCACCAGTTTCATGTCTAAACCGAACTCCTCGCCGAAGCGGCGGCGTTTCGCTTCCGGCAGTTCGGGAATCTCGTCTTTGAGCTTTTCCAAATCGAAAGCGGTCTTGATGTCGAGCGGCGGCAGATCGGGTTCGGGGAAGTAGCGGTAATCATTCGCTTCTTCTTTCGAGCGCTGACTTTCGGTGATTTTTTTCACGTCATTCCACCCGCGGGTTTCTTGGATAACTTTTTTACCTTCGGCCAATATTTCTTCCTGGCGCTTCAATTCATATTCGATTGCGTCGTGAACCGCCTTGAATGAGTTGATGTTTTTTACCTCCACCTTCGTTCCGTATTCTTTCGCGTCTTTGGGCGCGATGGATATATTCGCCTCGATTCGCATCTGGCCTTTTTCCATATCGGCATCCGAAGCGCCGAGATAGCGCAAGATGAGCTGGAGTTCCTGGGCGAAGGTCGCCGCTTCATCGGCGTTTTTAATATCCGGCTCGGTTACGAGTTCCATTAGGGGCACGCCCGCGCGGTTGAAATCCACAAGCGTGGAACCGTCCTCCGCGTGATTTAGGCGGCCGGCGTCTTCTTCCAGATGAATTCTCGTTAACCGGACGCCGTTTAAAAGCCCGCCCTCCACGAGCGGGTGGTCATATTGGGATATTTGGTAACCCTTTGGGAGATCGGGATAGAAGTAGCTCTTACGGTCGAAGTTGGATTTGTCGGTGATTCTACCGTTCAAAGCCAGCCCCACTTTTATGACATTCTCGACCGCCCGTTTATTGATGGTTGGGAGAGTGCCCGGATGGCCCAGACAGATGGGGCAGACATTGATATTCGGCCGCCGCTCGTCGCCGTCGTTATTGCAGGCGCAGAACATCTTTGTCTTAGTCTTCAGTTCAGCGTGTATCTCTAATCCTATTGTTGGTATGTACATTGAGATTTGGCGTTTTTTCGGCTATCATGATTTTAAATCATTAATTGCTACCGTGACAAACCCCGAAAAACTCGAAGAAATAATCGGCATTGAATTCAAAAACAAGGATATTCTGAAGGAGGCGCTGACACACCGTTCCTATGTGAACGAGCATCCCAATTGGCCCGTGCCGAATAACGAACGGCTGGAGTATTTAGGAGACGCGGTTTTGGAATTGGTGGTGACGGAATACCTCTATGCGAAATACCCCGAGTTTCAGGAGGGGAAAATGACGAGTTTGAGAGCAGCGCTCGTGAACCATATCATCCTGTCCAAAATTGCGAAAGATATTTCGCTCCAAAAGTTCATTATGCTTTCCCGGGGCGAGGCGAAAGATACCGGCCGGGCGCGGGACGTCATTCTCGCGAACGCGATCGAATCGCTTTTAGGCGCGATATATCTTGACAAGGGTTACGAGGCCGTCAAAAAACTCATCCATAAAATCGTGCTTACGAAACTGCCAGAGGTGATGGAAAAGGGGTTGGAACGGGATTCGAAGAGCGCGCTTCAGGAAATCGTCCAGGAAAAAATGAAACTCACGCCGAGCTACCGGGTGCTTGAAGAACACGGGCCGGATCACCAGAAAGAATTTTTGGTCGGGGTGTTTTTCGGCGAGGAGATGATCGAGAAGGGCCGGGGAAACTCCAAACAGGAGGGCGAGTACCGCGCGGCCGAGAACGCTTTGGTCTATGTGAAAGAAAAATTGGGATGGATCCCGTTAGAAACCGGCAAGTAGTTTTTAAGAATTCAATGGAAATAAGACAGAAAAATTTCAACATAGGAAGGTCATCTGAATTTCGACGGATGCGCCTGTTAGGCGCATCCTGTTTCTAAACGGGATGGATAATTTCTTAACCCGTTTAGAACTCCAAGGTTTCAAATCTTTTGCCGGAAAGACCGTTTTGGAATTTCCCTCGCAGGTGACGGCTATCGTGGGGCCGAACGGATCGGGGAAATCCAACGTGATCGATGCGGTACGCTGGGTTTTGGGCGAGCGCGAAGCGAAGCAATTGCGCGGCGAAACTCTGGATAATCTCATTTTCGCAGGCACGCCCAAAAAGCCGGCGATGGGTTTGGCACGCGTCGGCTTGTATTTCAATAATCATAAAAAAAATTTGCCGGTGGATGCGATGGAAGTGGCGCTTTCCCGGCGGATAGATCGTTCCGGAAATTCGGAATTTTCCCTGAATGATGCCGAAGTGAAACTGAAAGATCTTTTGCCGATGCTCGCCAAGGCCCGGATGGGAACGCGGGGGCTCATGATAGTGGGCCAGGGACAGAGTGATATCTTCGTGCGTAGCTCGCCTGAAGACCGGCGTTTAATGATCGAGGAGGTTTTGGGATTAAGGGAATACCGCCTGAAAAAAAACCAAGCCGAGCGTCGGCTGGAATCGAGCGGAATAAATATGGAAAAAGTGAAGGCGATGCTCGAGGAGCTCGCTCCGCACGTGCGCATCCTGAAACGCCAGAAAAGCCGCTTTTTGAGGCGTTCGGAGGTGGAAGAGGAATTAAAAAACCTTGAAGACGCTTATTTCTATATCCGTTTCCATAGCTTGGAAAAAGACCTGAAAGAAGTGGAAAAACCGATTCGAGAGCTTCAAAATGAATTGGAAGCGGCGGAAAAACGCATTGTAATAAAGGAAAAAGAATTAAAGGATATCGGTGGCGAACAGGGGGATTACGAAAAATCGAAACAGCTCCGCGAAAAAATAAACGGGCTTTTGGCACAGAGGAATTCTTTGGAAAAAGAATTGGCGCGCCTGGAAGCGAAGATGGAATTTTTAGAGAACGCGCCGGCGGAAGAGCATTCGACGATGGAATTAAAATCGCTTCTCGGCGAATTTTCGAAAGAAGGCGAGCGTTTGCTTGAATTGAGCGATTTGGAGGAAATAAAAAAATCCATCAAGGGTTGGCTTTCCAAAATCAAAAAAGTTTTTGACGAAACGAAAAAAGGAATAGATGAAGGTTTTTTGAAAGATCAAAAGAGAATAGAAAGGGAGATAATGGAATTGGAGGCAATAATAAAAAATTTCCAGGAAGAGGACGAAAAAATCGCCAATACCCAACAGGCGGCAAACCGGCTTTTCCGCGAAAAGGTGGAATATCTAAACCAGGAAAAGAATAAGGCGCATGCGTTGGAACAGAGAATTCAATCCCATCTTCTGGAAAAGGAAAAAATCCAATTGAAGCTGGAAGAATTGGAGCGGGAATGGGTGGTTTTAGGTCGGAACGCGCATGATCTGCGAAGACTGGCCGAACCCGCCAGCAACGTTTCACGTAGCGATGCGGGCAGGCCGGAAAACGTTTCCATAATAAACAATTCAGATTGGCCGGAGGCGGAAAAGAAGATGATGAAACTGCGGGGCGAGCTGGCGGCCATCGGCGAAATAGACCCGAATTTGATGAAAGAAGCCGAAGAAAGCGAACAGAGATTCGATTTCCTCACTAAACAATTAACGGATCTGGAAAAAGCCTCTTCGGATTTGAAAGAGATGATTCGGGATTTGGATAAACGCATCCACGAAGATTTCAAAAAAGCATTCCATGCTATCAGCGAAGAATTCAACAATTATTTCCGCCTGATGTTCGGCGGCGGAAAAGCCAAGCTGTTTCTGGAAGCGAAGAAAGCGCCGGTTCTAACCGAGGAATCAGAAATTCCGACGCCTGAAGGAGCCGAAGTCCTGAATGCGGAACACGGAGGGAAAGAAAAGCCCGATGATTTGGATGTGGGCGTGGAGGTGGATGTGAGCTTGCCGAGGAAGCGCATTACGAATTTGGATATGCTCTCGGGCGGGGAAAAGACCCTGGTGTCTCTTGCGGCGCTCTTCGCGCTTATTGCCGTCTCGCCGCCGCCCTTTTTGATATTGGACGAAATCGATGCGGCCTTGGATGAAGAGAATGCCCGGCGCTTTGCCGAGCTCATCAAACAATTCCGCGAGAAGACGCAATTTGTCATAGTCACACACAACCGGGCCACGATGGAGGCGGCCGACGTGCTTTATGGGGTTACGATGGGGGAGGACGGGGTGTCCAAGGTGCTTTCGTTGAAGTTGGAGGGGTAGATATTCGTGAGCCCCGGCACGCGAAAAAGTGTGCGCTCCGGGCCGCTAGGCCAAGTCTTACCCACTTTTTCGCCGTACCGGGCCTCACTAGTTCTTAATTTAGTTAATTTTCAACATGATATAATTTAGGTAAGCAATAAGAATATGGAGAAAAATACCATAAAAATACCGGACACCTCCGCTATTACCAAGAATTATGTAGATAAATGGGTTGTTTTATCCCAAGACTACAAGAAGGTTATTGCGAGCGGAAAGACTCTGTCAGAAGTTCTTAAAAAGACTTCCAGTGAAGAAAGGAAGGTTGTTTTTAGGGTGCTTCCGAAACTTGGATACGCCCCCATCGCGTTTTAGTTAACTTTTGAAAAGTACTGTAATATGTTTGAAATTATCCCAGTCGAAAGGAAATTATAGTAGATGTTTTTATATTTGTGAGTTTTAGAAATTTAGACATTAGAGAATTGATTAAAAATTATGACCCCAATGATTAGGGTATAATCTTTGAATAGTGGCTCAAAACTTGACACTAAAAGCTCAAAACACTAATCTAAGAACTACGATATGTTAGCCATCAAATTAAAAAGAATAGGGAAGAAGCATCAGGGATCTTTCCGCATAGTGGTTACCGAGAAGCGGACTAAACTGAATGGCCGTTTTACCGATGACTTGGGTTGGGTGAATCCTGCGACGGATAAATTCGATCTGGATAAAAAGCGCGCCGAATATTGGCTCAAGGTGGGCGCTCAGGCGACCCCGACCGTCCATAATCTTCTTGTAAAAGCGGGGGTGGTTTCGGGCAAGAAGATTGCGGTGCATAAGCAATCCAAGAAGAAAGCGGAGGAAGCGAAAGCCGCACCTGCTGCGGCCGCCCCCGCTGCCTAACAATATTTGACAAACCAGACGAATTGTGCTAAGATACGAACATTAAATTTTAAAGTGAAATCAACCGGGTAGTGAAAATTCGATTGGTTTGTGGAGCAAACAACAAGCGTAAGACAAATCGAATTTCTACTACCCGGTAAAGGTCGCAATTCAAAGATTTTCAGAAAAGATTACGAAATATCATGAAAGAGAACTCCGATAAGGAATTTTTGGAATTCGTGGTGAAGTCAATTGTTGACCATCCGGATGATGTTATGATTGATCGGCGGGTTGATGAGATGGGCGTGCTTTTATCGCTTAAAGTTCATGCTCAAGATATGGGCCAAGTGGTCGGCCGGCAGGGCGCGACCGCGAAGGCAATCCGGAGCTTATTGAGGATTGTGGGCATCAAGGGCAACGCGCGCGTCAACCTGAAGATAGAGGAGCCGGAAGGTTCCACTCATCGGCCGAGAGAAGCGCAACAGCCTAGCAGTTTCTAAGAAATTAGAATAACCCCGCCAGATGGACTGGCGGGGTTTTGTTTGGTGATATAATCTAAAAACATGACCTTCCATATCATCACGCTTTTTCCGGAGACGATTGAAAAATATCTCCATTCGTCCATCTTGGGGCGGGCGGAGAAAAATAAGATTATCAAATTCGATTTGGTGGACTTACGGCCCTTTGGATTGGGTAAACATAAAAAAGTGGATGATAGGCCGTTCGGCGGCGGGCCGGGGATGGTATTGAAAATCGAGCCAATCGCAAAAGCGATTATCTCGATTTTAAACCCTAAATACCGATTTCATCGAGTATCCTCGACAAAGTCGGGACAAATTCAAAGCACAAAATCCAAAAAAACAAAAACACGCATCATTCTCTTTTCGACACGAGGAAAAAAATTTACCCAGAAAGAAGCGAAGCGCTTGAGCAGATATACCGACCTTATATTCATCTGCGGACGGTATGAAGGGGTAGACGAACGGGTGGCCAAATATATTGCGGACGAGGAAATTTCAATCGGGGATTTTGTGCTTTCGGGCGGCGAACTGCCGGCGCTCATCGTTACGGAGGCCGTGAGCCGGCACTTGCCGGGCGTGCTGGGAAAAACGGAATCTTTGGAAGAAAAGAATGGCTCTTTCCCGACATATACCCGCCCTCCCGTTTTTAAAAAATGGTTTGTACCTAAAATACTGTTATCCGGAGATCATAAGAAGATTGATAGATGGAGAAAGGATGGTAAATTCTAAGCACGAAATCCGAAATCCTAAATACCGATTTCATCGAGTATTCTCGACAAAGTCGGGACAAATTCAAAGCACCAAATTTTAAATACAGAAACCCGTGTTTTGAACATTGGATATTGGGATTTGGTATTTGTTTCGTATTTCGATATTCGGATTTGGAATTTCAGACAAGGTTTGACATTCTTCTCATTTTTGTTAACCTATTAACTCTATGGTAGCTGAAACGATAAACAACGATTTGATAACGGAAATGGCGAAGGCCGGCATTTTTTACGGCCACAAGAAAACCAAGACTCATCCGCGGATGAAGCCTTTTATCGGCGGACAGCGGAACGAGATAGAACTTCTGGATCCAGAGGTGGTTTTGAGTACGCTCGATAAAGCGGGCCAGTTCCTCAGGGAAAAATTGGCGCCGGGCGGCTTGGTGCTTTTCGTCGGCACAAAAGCGGCATCAAAAGAATCCATCAAGGCCCTCGCCGACGAATTCAAAATGCCTTATGTGATTTTCCGTTGGCTCGGCGGCACACTCACGAATTTCAAAGTTATCGGCCAGCGCTCCGCCTACTACCAAGATTTGAAGGGCAAAATAGAAAGGGGAGAATTGACGAAATACACGAAAAAAGAACAGCTGGATTTTGTGAAAGAAGCGGCCAAGATGTCGCGCTCGTTCGACGGACTCGCGCTTTTGAACAGGTTGCCGGACGCGGTCTTGGTGGTGGACCCGGCGGAGAACAATACGGCTATAGCCGAAGCTAAAAAATTAGGAATTCCCATCGTGGTGGTAATGGATACGAACGACGATCCGGCCGGAATGGATTATCCGATTTTCGCCAACGATCACACGAAATCGAGCATTGAATGGATATTTGGTAAAATAAGAGAAGCGATAAGACAATAACAAATTTTTAAATTTTGTAATTTTATAAATAAATCTTAATTTTTTAATGTTTAAGAAATTAGTTCATTATTTAAAAATTCAAAAATTATAAAATTATTTGATGTTATGAACAATTTAGTTGTAAAACTCAGAGAAACAACGGGAGCGGGCGTGATGGAATGCAAGCGGGCACTCGAAAAAGCCGGCGGTAATCTGGAAAAGGCTGTGGAGTTCATCCACGAAGCCGGCCTTTTGAAGGCCGAAAGCAAGAAAGAGAGGAAGACCGGCGCGGGACTGCTCCATGCTTATATACACAACGAACGGGTGGGGGTGATTTTGGAAGTGCGGGCCGAGACGGATTTTGTGGTGCGTTCGGAGCCTTTCAAAGAATTGGCTCATAATATTGTGATGCAAATAGCGGCAATGAACCCGGTCGGCGTGGAAGAGCTTTTGAAACAGCCTTTTATCAGGGATGAATCGAAGACTATTGGGGATATGGTGAAGGGCGTGACGGCCAAGGTTGGGGAGAATATCAAAGTGGAAAAATTCTGCCGATACGAGCTGTAGAATTTTAATGACCTATTTCATAATCCAAACCCTTATAATGCTTTCGCTGGCCGTGATCCTTTATCTTATGGCGGAGGCGCTCCCGCGCATAAGCGACGAGCCGGAAAACGGCCCGGGAAGCCGTAGCCGCGCGATGCATTATGTCGAGAAGCTGGATATTATCCTCAAGACTTTCTCCGAAAGGATATTGAGGCAGTTTCGGGTGTGGATTCTTAAATTAGACAATGTTATCGGCCATAAATTGAACCGGTTTAAAAAGGAGATTCCCAAGGAGACAAAATTGCCTCCGGCGGAAGAGGAAAATAAGACGCCGGAGAATTAATTTGCTCCGTAACCGTTAATCCATTAGAATACTTTTGGTAATTTGCGCCGGTCGGATAGCGGCTATTCCAGGGGACTGTAAATCCCCGGCCCTACGGGCACCGAAGGTTCGAGTCCTTCCCGGCGCACCAGAAAGGAAAAGTCAAAGAGTTTTGGTTCGCCTCGCTTCGCTCGGCGACTAATTCGTATTCAATTTTGGGGGTAAAAAC